>CAUTRF010000105.1:0-2645 GCA_963540795.1 uncultured Actinomyces sp. | reverse complement strand
TCAGCACTCCACGACGTTGACGGCCAGGCCGCCCTCCGACGTCTCCTTGTACTTCGAGAGCATGTCGTTGCCGGTCTGGCGCATCGTCTCGATGACGACGTCCAGGCTCACCGTGTGGCGGCCGTCGCCCCACAGGGCCATGCGCGCCGCGTTGATCGCCTTGACGGCCGCGATCGCGTTGCGCTCGATGCACGGCACCTGCACGAGGCCCGCCACCGGGTCGCACGTGAGCCCCAGCGAGTGCTCCATCGCGATCTCTGCCGCGTTCTCCACCTGCTGCGGGGTGCCGCCGAGGGCCTGCGCGAGGCCGGCGGCCGCCATCGCCGAGGCCGACCCGACCTCGCCCTGACAACCGACCTCGGCGCCCGCAATGGACGCGTTCGTCTTAATAAGGGCACCGATCGCCGTCGCGGCCAGCAGGAAGTCGTGCACGAGGGCGCGGCGACGGGCCGCGCAGGCCTCGGGCGACGCGGGATCATCCGAAGAGGTCTCCGAGGAATCGTCCGTCGTCAGGCGAATGTGCGCCAGCGGGGTGACCGCTCCGTCCTCCGTGGCGGGGCCCGCCGCGACTCCGGGCGTCGAACCCGTTTCCGGGCAGTGCGTCACCAGGTAGCCAAGGACCGCGGGGATGACGCCGGCCGCGCCGTTCGTCGGTGCGGTGACGACGCGGTGGCCCGCCGCGTTCTCCTCGTTGACGGCTAGGGCGAAGAGGTTCACCCAGTCCATCGCTCGCATTGGGTCGGCCACGGTCGACACCCAGGCGCGCGCGGGGGAGTGTGCGCCGTGCGCGGGAGATTCGCCCGAGGAGGCCCCGGCCTCGTCCAACGACGAAGAGGGGCCCGTCAGGCGCTCCGCGAGCTGGCCGGCGAGCGCGCGGGCGCGGCGCGGCACGTCCAAGCCGCCCGGCAGGATGCCCGCCGCCGAGGTGCCCGCGTCCACGCAGTCGAACATCGTGTCGGCGATGCGATCCAGGTAGGCGTTGACGGTCTCGCGCGGGCGCACCGCCTCCTCGTTCGTGCGAACGAGCTCCGCGATGCTCAGGCCGGACGCGTCGCACGCGGCGAGCAGCTGCGCGCCCGACGCGAAGGGGTGCGGCGCAGGAATGTCGATGCCGACGCCCGCCTGGCTCGTCGCGAGCGAGGACACCTCCGGGTTGTGGGGGTCGTCATTCGTCTGAATCATGACGAAGCCGCCGCCCACCGAATAATAGGTGCGCTCCAGGATGACGGTGCCGTCCTCGTCGGAAGCCGTGATCGTCAGCGCGTTCACGTGATAGGGGAGGATGGTGCGCGCCGCGAAACGCACGTCCTCGGCGATGTTGAGGGGGACTTGCGTGCCGCTCGGCAGCGTCAGCGTGTTCGACGAGGCCAGGGTCGGCAGGATGGACTCCACCGTCTCGATGTCCACCGTCTCCGGGTCGTAACCCGCCAGGCCGAGGAGGACCGCGCGGTCCGTCGAGTGGCCGCGGCCCGTCGCGCCCAGTGACCCGAACAGGTCAATCGTGATGTGCGACGGCGGCTTCAGCGTCGTCAGCTCCGTCGTGAACGCCAGGCCCGCGCGCATGGGCCCCACCGTGTGCGACGAGGACGGCCCGATCCCGATGCGGAACATATCGAAGACCGACAGCGGGTGCGGCGCATCGTGCGCGGCGACCTCGCCCGAGACGATAGCTGCGGGCGTGGGGCGCGACGGGTCGTACGTCGTAACAGATGCGCCGAGGGCGACGGGGCGAAGATCCATGGGGACTATTGTGCAGCAGACGCCCGGGGCGCTGCCTGTTGTGGTGCCCCGCCAGATCTCCGGGCACCGCGGCTGCCTCCGGGCCTACACGGGAGCTGCCGAGCAATTTCGCACGTAATTCCCTTGAGGATGTTTCTGATTTTGAAATGGGATCGTTGGTATTCCGCGGTTTTTGAGCTGTTGGTGAATGAGGTCCTGGGGGAATTACGTGCGACTTTTCGGGGGGCACAGTGCGGTGCCCGGCAGTTTCGCATGCAATTCCCCCTGGACATGTTGCTGGTTTGTATCACTTCATGTTGCTGAGTCACTCCTGTTCGGGAATTGCATGCGACTTTGGGGGCCGTGGTCTGGGGTGGGGCTGCGCGCGGGGGCGTGTAGCCGTGGGGTGCAGGCGGGGGAAGGTCTATGCGTTTGCAGGTGAAGAAGTGTGGGAGGAAGAAGATGACAGGACAAAGGGTTTTCGTTGCGATGCTTGACGCTTTGGGGATGACACCGGCTTGGGAATAGGACTAACGGTTGATTGTCGAGAATGTGTCAAGCGGCGCAAAGTTCCACATTTTGATTTGTTGCCAACCGTTAAAAAAGACAAAAATCGCCAAAAAGGTACGTTTTCACAGATTGAAACCAGTAGGCAAAACGGCGCTATCCTGCGGAAATGTAGCTTTACTGTTTTTCTGTAAGCTACCCCACTCGCAAAGCTGAGGAAAACGGGTTGCATTTTTCAGTAACCGCGTCGTAGGCTGGGTGTCATCAAGGTTGTGGAAAAACCTCTCGGGACATCCCCCCGAGTACGACACAGCGAAGCAAGAGTCTTCAAGGAGATCGATTAATGGCAACGAGTCGAGCGCGCGCAGGCCACGCGCGGACCAAGCGAGCAGGAGTTGCGTCCCGCGCCCTGGCCGCCC
>CAUTRF010000104.1:0-2956 GCA_963540795.1 uncultured Actinomyces sp. | reverse complement strand
TACTTCGCGGTCATGTCGAAGAGGGCGTCGACGTTTTCGCCCTCCCAGTCGAAGTCGGGGGTGATGTTGTAGGTCGGGATCGGGAACGTGAAGACGCGCCCGTCCGCGTCGCCGCCCGTCATGACCTCGATGAACGCGCGGTTGATGAGGTTCATTTCCCGCTGCAGCTCGCCGTAGGTGAAGTCGGCGACCTCGTCGCCGATGAGGGGGTGCTCGTCCGCGAGGTCGTCCGGGCACGTCCAGTCGAAGGTCAGGTTTGTGAACGGGCACTGGCTGCCCCAGCGCGAAGGCACGTTCAGGTTGTAGATGAGTTCCTGCATGCACTGCACAATCTCCTCGTACTCCATGTCATCCAGGCGCACGAAGGGTGCCATGTAGGTGTCGAAGGAGGAGAAGGCCTGGGCGCCCGCCCACTCGTTCTGCAGGGTGCCGAGGAAGTTGACGATCTGGCCGCAGGCCGAGGAGAAGTGGCGCGGCGGGGCCGAGGCGATCGCGCCGCCCACACCGTTGAAGCCCTCCTGGATGAGGCGCTTGAGGGACCAGCCGGCGCAGTATCCGGCAAACATGTCGAGGTCGTGGATGTGGTAGTCGCCCTCGCGGTGTGGCGCGCCGATCTCGGGGGTGTAGACGTGTTCGAGCCAGTAGTTGGCGACGATCTTGCCTGCCGAGTTCAGGATGAGGCCGCCGAGCGAATACCCCTGGTTCGCGTTGGCGTTCACCCGCCAATCTGAGCGGTCGAGGTATTCCTGCACGGTTGCGATGGCGTCGACGTCGTAGCGGGGTGCGGTCATTGCTGTGTTCCTGTCTTGATTCCGTTGTGTGCTGCGGGCTGCGCTGGGCAGTGGGAGGTGTGGTGTCGTGGGTCCGTGTGTGGTTGTGTGGCGGTCGCCTCTGGCCGCTTCGGCGGGCCGGCAGCGCTGGTTGGTCGCGTGATCGACACGTCGCGGATACTCCACCCTCGTGGGGCGAGGCCGTGGCACTGTGGGTGGAGGTGGTTTCCTTCGCCCGGCGCGAGGCTCCCCTAGATCTAGGGGAATGCGATCATCAGTCACTATATGTAGTGCTTGATGCGAACGGTGACCACAATATCTAGTGCCAAACGTGCGTCAGAAGCGCGACGCGCGCGGCGAGCAGTTCCGCTCGTCACGCGCGCCCTTTTTCAGCATCTATCGGGGACCAACGTCCCATTGCGAGGCTACGCCCCGCGCTCCCCACGCTCCCCACGCTCCCCGCACTCCCCACGCTCCCCACGCTCCCCGCACTCCCCACGCTCCCCGCGCTCCAGCCTCGCCCCAGCCTCGCCCCAGCCTCGCCCCAGCCTCGCCCCAGCCTCGCCCCAGCCTCGCCCAGAAATTTCGCACGTAATTCGTTTGCTTGATACTTCAACAACCGCCAAAAACGTTGCAATTACAACGAGTGGATTTCAATATTTGAAAGATGTGCGCGGGAATTACGTGCGAGATTGTTGGGAAACCACGGCACAACGACCTCCGGCACAACGACCTCCGACACAACGACCATCGGCACAACGAGGCCGCGACCGGAAAGCCCGGCCACGGCCTCGTCGAGATAGTCGAACGAATCAGATGAGGAAGGGAAGCTTCTTAACGAGCCCCAAGCCCTTCCACCACGCGCCCAGGCCGAGCGTGTCGCCCGCGCTGGTCAGCGGAATCAGGATGAGAACGAGCGCGTAGACCAGGTGCTCATTGACGACCGGATTGAGAGAGCCCCACACCCACGGGGCGACCGCCGCGTACATGAAGCCCAGCATGACGACGCCCGCAACAGCCGCGAGGCGCGTGCCAATGCCCAACAGGAACGCCAGGCCGATCCCCAGGAGGCCCAGCATGAACAGCCAATCCATGGCGGGCACGGCCATCGACTCGAAGAAGGAGGCCAGGGGCTTGCCGGTCGTCGCACCCGTCAGGTAGCTCTGCGCGGGCGTGCCGCCGTTGATCCACGCGCGAGAGGGGCCGGTCGAGTAGTGCAGGCCGAACGTCTTGTCCAGGAAAGACCACAGGAAAATGAAGCCGACCGCGATGCGCAGCAGGGCCAGGACGAAGCGCGCGGGCCTGGAGGTGACGACGGCTGATGCGGGACGGGGCATGTCAGTCCTTTCGGGACAGGTCTGCGGTTGGGGGCGGGCGGCGGCTCGCTGCCTGTGGGCGGTTGCTTGCCGATTCGACGGCATGACACCCATGCTTCATTATCTACTTCCCGAACCCCACAATGCCAGGGGCATGTCACCGAGTGAGGGCAGCTGGAGGTTGTCGCGAGCCGGCGGGGCCTTCGAGCAAACGACTGCGCTATACCTGGCCCCACTCCGTTTCTGGCGCCGCCGCCCACATCGCAGACCACTTCACACACAACAGCTCGTTGTCAGCTCGACGAGGTGGTCTTCACTTTGGGTGACTTAGCACCTCGAGTCGCTCCCCCGCCGGCACCCGACGGGGGAATTGCATCATTAGAGATCTGACACGCCGGCGACACACCCCCAGCCAGCTCCTAATGCTGCAAAACCCCCACACCCGCCGACATGAACGGCGCGCGTCGCGACAACACCGGGCGCACTGCCGGTTGGCGCGAAACACCTCACCCAACACGACCCCTCCAGTGGGTCACCCGCGAAAAAACGCGCCCGGCACGGACCCTCCAACGACATTTCCGCGAAATAACTCGCCCAACAAGCCCAAAACGCCAAATATGGGCCATTTTTCGTGCGCAGGGCGAACTCTTTCGCGGTCGTACCAACATCAGGCCGAGCAGGGCGAAAAAGTTCGCGCACAGGACACAGCCACGTGGCAACTTTGCACCCAATGACACCTCTGCGGCCATGCAGGCCACCGTGAAACCACCATCACCACTGCTCACCCATGAACAGCAACCGTTGAAACCATCAACACCTCTGCAACCGAAAAACACACGAAAAACACCCATTTCTCACCCGCAAAGGCGA
>CAUTRF010000103.1:0-3011 GCA_963540795.1 uncultured Actinomyces sp. | reverse complement strand
GAGGCCGGCCTGCACTACCTGCGCCCCGAGACCGCCCAGGGCATCTTCATCAACTACGCGAACGTCATGAACGCTGCGCGCAAGAAGCCGCCGTTCGGCATCGGCCAGATCGGCAAGTCCTTCCGCAACGAGATCACGCCCGGCAACTTCATCTTCCGTACCCGCGAGTTCGAGCAGATGGAACTCGAGTTCTTCTGCGAGCCCGGTACCGATGAGGAATGGCACCAGTACTGGATCGACTACCGCAAGGCCTGGTACGTGGACCTCGGCATCGACCCGGAGAACCTGCGCGAGTACGAGCACCCGCAGGAGAAGCTCTCGCACTACTCCAAGCGCACCGTCGACCTGGAATACCGCTTCGGCTTCCAGGGCAGCGAGTGGGGCGAGCTGGAAGGCATCGCCAACCGCACCGACTACGATCTGACCGTCCACTCCGAGGCCTCCGGCGCGAAGCTCGACTACTTCGACCCGAACACCAAGGAACGCTGGACCCCCTACGTCATCGAGCCCTCGGCGGGCCTGACCCGTTCCCTCATGGCCTTCCTCATCGAGGCCTACCACGAGGACGAGGCCCCCAACGCCAAGGGCGGCGTCGACAAGCGCGTCGTGCTCAAGCTGGACCCGCGCCTGGCCCCCGTCAAGGCCGCCGTCCTGCCCCTGTCCCGCAAGCCCGAACTGACCGGCCCCGCCCAGGAGCTGGCCGACGAGCTGCGCGGCATCTGGAACGTCGACTACGACGACGCCGGCGCCGTTGGACGGCGCTACCGTCGCCAGGACGAGATCGGCACGCCGTTTTGCATCACCTACGACTTCGACTCGATCGAGGACCATGCCGTCACCATCCGCGAGCGTGACACGATGGAGCAGGTGCGCATCCCGCTCGAGACGGTCAAGTCGTACCTGATCGAACGCCTGGGCTGCTGACTTGCAGATAGCCTCCTTGTCCGCAGCGGCCCCGCTTCGCGTGGGGCCGCTGCGCCTGTGGACACCCGTCGTCCTGGCCCCCATGGCCGGGGTGACGGACGTGCCCTTCCGGCGCCTGTGCCGCATCATGGGCGAGTCGGGCCTGCCCGACCACCTGCGGCCCGTCGGCATTCCCTCCTGGGCCGCCGAGTCAGGGAAGGCGGCCACGGCCTCGTCCCCGAGCGCCCCGGGCGAGAGCGCTCCGGGCGAGACCCTCGCCGCGCCGCGCCACGTCGCCATCCCGCGCGTGGACGCGCCCGCTGGCCTCTACGTCACCGAGATGGTGACCAGCCGCGCGCTCGTCGAGAACAACGAACGCACCCTGGAGATGGTGCGCCCCGACCCCGCCGAGCGTGTACGCTCCCTGCAGCTGTACGGCGTGGACCCGGCCGTCATGGCGCGCGCGACGACCATGCTCATCGAGCGCGACCTCACCGACCACATCGACCTGAACTTTGGGTGCCCCGTCCCCAAGGTGACGAAAAAGGGTGGGGGAGCGGCCCTGCCCTGGAAGCGGGACCTGTTCACGGACCTCGTGGGCGCCGTCGTGCGTGCTTCACACGAGGCCGGGGAGCGCGCGGGGCGAGAGATCCCCGTGACCGTCAAGATCCGCATCGGCATCGACTCCGAGCATGAGACTGCGACCGACGCGGCGCTCGCCGCGCAGAAGCTGGGCGCCGCGGCGCTCACCCTGCACGCGCGCACCCAGAACCAGCACTACGCGGGATGCGCCCACTGGGACGAGATCGCTCGGCTCAAAGAGCTGCTGGACATCCCGGTCTTCGGCAACGGTGACGTCTTCGAGGCTGTCGACGCCCTGGCCATGCTCGAGCGCACCGGCTGCGATGGCATCAGCGTCGGGCGCGGCGCCCAGGGACGTCCCTGGATCTTCCGCGACATCGTCGCGGCCTACCACGGTGGGACCATCCCGCCGGGCCCCAGCCTGGCCGAGGTCGTCTCCGTCATCGAACGTCACGCCGCCTGGTGCGTCGTCGACCAGGGCGACGAGGGGCGCGCGCTGCGCGAGATGCGCAAGCACATCGGCTGGTACCTGCGCGGATTCGCCGTCGGAGGTCCCCAGCGTCATGCCCTGTCCATGGTCTCGACCCTGCAGGAGCTCCACGAGCGCCTCGCGGACCTCGACCTCGACCAGGCGTTCCCGCCCGCCGCACGCGGACCTCGAGGCCGCGCCGGCGGCGAAAAGACACCCCACCTGCCCGACGGCTGGCTGGACCACCCCTACCTCACGCAGAGCGAACGAAATCGCCTGCACCTGGCAGAAATCGGATACTAAGCGAAGGAATCATGCCTCACCCATCTGCGCCCGACCCCGACCCTGCGCCCGGACTCGTCACTATCGGGCGAGCCGCCAAGAAGGCGACCCTCGGGGGACGTACCCAGGTCATCGTCCCAGTCAGCGGGGACTCAAAGTCCCTCATTGGGCAAATCGAGGCGCTGACCTCGTGCCGCGCGGACATCGTCGAGTGGAGGGCCGACACCTTCCTGTCCTCCCTTGTGGGGGCGCATTTCATGGCCGCCTCGGACGTGGAGGAGGACCTGGTGCGCATGGCCCGCTACGTCGCGGATTCGTCGCCGCTGCCGGTTTTGGCCACCATCCGCACGTCGGTCGAGGGCGGCGAGGTCTACCTGGACGACGAGGAATACTGCGCCCTGGTGCGGCGGCTTGCGTCCTTCGCGGGCGGTGTCGACGTGGAGATCTCGCGCGACGGATCCTCCGCTCTCATCGAGGAGGCGCACGAGGCCGGCGCGATCGTCGTCGCTTCCTTCCACGATTTTGAGGCGACGCCCGGCGACGAGCAGCTCGCCGAGGTTCTTGCGGCCATGAACTACGCGGGCGCCGACGTCTTGAAGTTCGCGTGCATGGCGAACAGCGCCACGGACGCGGCCCGCGTCCTGGCCGCGCAGGCGTGGGCGCGCGAGGCCTACGACCGTCCCGTCATCGGCATCTCAATGGGGGAACACGGTGCGCCCACGCGCCTGGTCGGATCCGCCCTCGGATCCGCGGCCACCTTCGCGACGCTGCCCGG
>CAUTRF010000102.1:0-3014 GCA_963540795.1 uncultured Actinomyces sp. | reverse complement strand
AACGAGGCCGGGGCTGGGTTGCACGTTTACGCAACCTGGCCCCGGTCTCGTTATGCGCCCAGGTACGCGGTCACGACCTCGTGGAGGACCTCGGCGGTGGCTCGCACGTCCGCCAGGGCGATGTGTTCGTCGTGCGCGTGCAGCTGGGAGTAGACCTGTCCCAGGCTCGCGCAGCTGTCCACGGCTCCAAAGCCGTACCCGATGCCCCCGCGCCTGCGGGCCACGCGCAGGTCGGATCCGCCGGGAAAGAGGACGGGCACGACGCTGGCCCCGGGGTAGCGCCGCCTCAGTGCCGCTTCGATCGAGCGGTACAGGTCGGTGTCGATCGACGAGGCCGTGGCCGCCTCACTCAGGAGGCGCTCGATGGTCACGTGCTCGGAAAGGTCGCCGAGTGCCGCTGCAATCGCGGCGTCCACGTCATCGTCGTTAACCCCGGGGAGTGTGCGGATGTCCAGCTCGAGGGTGGCGTGGGAGGGCATGACGTTAATGGGTCCGCCCGAGCGGGCGACCGTCTGGGCAACGGTCACGTGAGAGATCGCGTGTGCGAAGGCGGCCAGGTCGCCGAACTCGGAGTAGTCGCCCTCGTAGGTGCCGTTGATGAGACTGGTTTCGGTCGTTGCATCGAACTCGAAGGCGCGCACGAAGGAAGCCCAGACCTCGTCCGTGGCGGCGGGCCAGCGGGCAGCGGACAGCGCCGCGCTCACCTGGGCGAGGCGCTCGACGGCGCTCGTGCGGCCCAGCGGAACCGAGCCGTGGCCGGCGTCGCCGCGGATGTGCAGGCGGCGCTGGGCTGCGCCCTTTTCGCCGACGACCACGACGACGCTGTTGCCTCCGCGGCACCCGCGAATGTGCGCCCCTCCCATTTCGGACAGGGCCGCGTCCCACGGGAGGGCGTCCGGCCTGCGTGCGCCGATCCACGGGACGCCGAGTCCTCCTCGGGCCTCCTCGTCTGCGGCGGCCACGAACACCAGGGAGCGCGCGGGAGGATTTCCTTCCTGGGCGCGGCGGGCGACCTCGCGGGTCACGACGGCCATCGCGGCAGTCAGGTGGAGCATGTCGACCGTGCCGCGCCCCCACATGACGTCGTCCTGGATGTGCGCGCCGAAAGGATCGCGCGTCCACTTGCTCTCGTCCACGGGCACGACGTCCGTGTGCCCGAGGAGGGTCAGCGGCGTGCCGGCGCTGCCGGGGTCCGCGCCCTCGACCGTGACCACGAGGGACGTGCGCCCCGGGTGCGGCGTGATGCGCTCGATGGACACGGGCAGGCCCTCGAAGAACTCCTCGAGGAGGTCGGCGGCGCGCTCCTCCCCGCCCGAGTCGGCGGTCAGATCGTTGACGCAGCCCAGGCGTACCAGGTGCCCCAACAGGTCGATGGTCGCCTCTCCCAGCGATTGCGCGCTCATGTTCTCCCCTTCCGCGCGGGGGCCTCGGCCCGGCTCCCGCGTCTGACACCACGGTATCCCCACGCGCTTAGCTTCACCCGACCGCGCCACGAGAGGAACTTTTGTAACGGCGCGTGTGAGCAACCCGCCGGGCACCACAAGGCCCAGCATTGGACCGAAATGCCTGGGGAAACGTAGGCTAGTGGGGCAAACAGTCCACGACTCGGATGGAGACAACTCAATTATGGCCATGAACACCCGTGCGCAGGCGCCTCGCGTGCCCGACCGCGCCGCCCCCGAAGGCCTCGAAGCCAAGTGGGGTGAGGCCTGGGAAAGCCAGGGCACCTACGCCTTTGACCGCACCGCGACGCGCGAGCAGGTGTACTCGATCGACACTCCCCCGCCGACGGTATCCGGCTCCCTGCACATCGGCCATGTTTTCTCCTACACGCACACCGACGTCGTGGCCCGCTACCAGCGCATGATGGGCAAGTCCGTGTTCTACCCGATGGGTTGGGACGACAACGGGTTGCCCACCGAGCGCCGCGTGCAGAACTACTTCGGCGTGCGCGTGGATGCGACCCTGCCCTACGACCCCGACTTCGAGCCCCCGCACGTGGGCGGCGACGGCAAGTCGATCAAGGCTCGCGACCAGAAGCCGATTTCCCGTAAGAACTTCGTGGAGCTGTGCGAGCGCCTCACCGTCGAAGACGAGGCTCAGTTCGAGGCGCTGTGGCGCTACCTGGGCCTGAGCGTGGACTGGAAGCAGAACTACCAGACGATCGGCGCGCGTGCGCGCAAGGTTGCCCAGGCCGCTTTCCTGCGTAACCTGGCGCGCGGCGAGGCCTACCAGGCCGAGGCCCCGGGCCTGTGGGACGTCACCTTCCAGACGGCGGTCGCCCAGGCTGAGCTGGAGAGCCGCGAGTACCCGGGCTTCTACCACCGCCTGGCCTTCCACATCACCGACGCCGAGGCCGCCGCGAAGGCTGCCGCCGCCGGCGCGCCCGTCGAGGACGGCGTGGACGTGTGCATCGAGACGACGCGTCCCGAGCTGCTGGCCGCCTGCGTCGCCCTGATCGCCCACCCGGACGACGAGCGCTACAAGCCGCTGTTCGGCACGACGGTCGCCTCCCCCGTATACGGCGTCGAGGTGCCGATCCTGCCCCACCCCGAGGCCGAGATGGACAAGGGCGCGGGCATCGCCATGTGCTGTACCTTCGGCGACACGACCGACATCGACTGGTGGCGTGACCTGGAGCTGCCGCTGCGCGCGATCCTGCGCAAGGACGGACGCATCATCACCGAGACCCCCGAGTGGATCACGACCGACGCGGGCCGCAAGGCTTTCGAGGAGATCACCGGTAAGACGACGTTCTCCGCGCGCGAGGCCGTGGTGGCGGCGCTGCGCGAGTCGGGCGAGCTGAAGGGCGAGCCGACCAAGACGATGCGTCAGACGAACTTCTTCGAGAAGGGCGACAAGCCCCTCGAGATCGTCACCTCGCGCCAGTGGTACATCCGTAACGGTGGCCGCGCGTGGACGAACCCGGCCTCGGGCAAGGATCTGAACGAGGAGCTCATCGGCCGCGGCCGCGAGCTGGAGTTCCACCCCGACTTCATGCGCGTGCGCTACGA
>CAUTRF010000101.1:0-3078 GCA_963540795.1 uncultured Actinomyces sp. | reverse complement strand
CGAGCGCACCATGAAGACCGCGACCGCCCCCAGGAGGGCGCAGAAGGAGAGCATGAGGGCGCGCGCGGAGACGAGCGGGCCGAGTGTCGAACCCGCCCACGTGCCCACGAGGCCAGCCAGGGCGAAGAGAGTGCCCTCGCGCCACGCGACGTTCCCGCTGCGAGCGCGCGTCGCCAGCGAGACTGCGGCCGTCAGCCCCACGATGATGAGGGACAGGCCCGTGGCCTGGTGGGGATCCTGCCCAAGAATGTAGACGAGGATCGGCACGGACAAGATGCCGCCTCCCGCGCCGAGAGAGCCGACGACGATGCCGACGAATGCGCCGATGAGGAGCGCTTCAATCATCATTGGTCATGTCCGAATAGACGTGGTCAGAGGTAGCCCGAGGGAGGACGAAACCGCGGGGTCCATGATGTCCGAGGCCGGCCTGCCCGCCGCGATCAGCATGCCCATCGCGCGCAGGGCCGGGGTGGCGTGCTCGTAGAACGCCCGGTATCCCTCGCACAGGTAGTTGTGCACCCCATCGCCCCGGCGCACGAAACGATCTTTCGGGCACCCGCCCCAGCACAGCCGCAGGTGCGGGCACGAGCGGCACTGCCCGTCCAGGTCGGGTTTGAGGCGAGCGAAGGTACGCATCTTGTCCGAGGTCGCCAGCTGTGCGAAGGACGAGGAGTTGATCGACCCGACCAGCCAGTCCGGCTCCACCCAGTGATCGCAGGCGTACACGTCGCCGTTGAACTCCATCGCCATGTTCGCCCCGCACTGGGGCGCGTGAACGCACACCGTGGCCGAGCCGAACATGGCCGACAGGGTCGAATCCACGTCCTGGATGAAGACCTCGCCCACGTCGGCGGCCAGCCACTGGTCGAACACCTCGCACAGGAAGCGCCCGTAGGAGGCTGGGGAGGTGGAGCGGCTGGTCACGCAGTCCCCGTCCTGGCGATACAGGAGCGCGGAGGTCCCGGAGCGCCAGCCGCGCTCGGCCTGAGCCAGGTCGGATGCGCGCACGCGCTCGACGATCGGGATGAACTGCAGGTACCGGGCCCCCAGATCGTCCCGGAAGTAGCGGTACACCTGCTCCCCGTGCTCCTCGTTGGCGGCGTTGACCGTGCACAGAATGTTCGTCTCCACGCCCGCGCGCTCGAGGGCCTCCCAGCCGCGCACAACCATCGCGTGGGTGCCGTGCCCACCGCGGTTGATTCGGTAGGCGTCGTGCAGGGGAGCGGGACCGTCGATCGACACGCCCACGAGGAAGTCGTGCTCGGCCAAAAAACGCGCCCACTCGTCGGTGACCAGCGTGCCATTGGTCTGCAGGGCGTGACGCACGCGCTGGGTGGGGCGACGGTAGCGCTCGCACAGCCCCATGAGGCGCTCAAAAAAGTTCAGGCCACGCAGGGTTGGCTCCCCGCCCTGCCACAGCATCGTGACCTCGCCGTCGGGGCTCGACTCCAGGAACGCCTCGACGTAGCGCTCCAGGGTCTGTTCCGACATGGTCTGCGCGGCAGCGTCGTACAGCAGCTCCTTAGACAGGAAAAAGCAATACTGACAGTCCAGGTTGCAGGCGGCCCCCGTCGGTTTGGTGACGACGGAGAAGGGGATCGAGCGCGTCACGGTCTGCCCCCGCGATCGGCACCCGCCTCTATCGACGAGGCCGACCCCGCCTCCCGGGGCGACCCTTCCTCGGGGCAGTGGGCAGCCGCGACGTCCTCTTCGAAGGCGTGGGCAGCGATGTAGGCGCTGGCCTGAGCGGCACCCAAGGGCCCCAGCGATGCCCCCACGACGTCAATGTCCCACTCCATGACGGGAAGGAGCTCCGCGTACATGGAAGCAGCGATGTCGGATCGCAGGGAAGGGAACGCGTCGACGATTTCGCCGGCCACGATGATGGCTCGCGGGTTAATGAGGAGCGCGGCAGAGCCAAGGACGTAGCCGACAGCCCGGGCAGCGCGCTCCAAGGCCTGCCGCGCACGCGTATCGCCGGATAACACTGCGGCTCGTAGCTCAGCGATATCGGAAACGCCCGCGCTCTCACACAGCGCCGGAACGGAGGCCAGCGTCTCGAGGCAACCGCGCTTTCCACAGGCGCAGGCCGAGTCGTTGGCGCCCACCGTCATATGCCCCAGTTCCCCGGCAAGGCCGCCCGCCCCGCCAACCAGGCGAAAATCGGAGACGACGCAGCCGCCCACTCCTCCTGACAGGCGCAGATAGATGAACGAAGACATGTCCGCGCCCGCACCCCACATGGCCTCCGCGAGCGCCGCCATGCGCACGGTGTTGTCGACGACCGGGAGCGGATCCCACCAGCGACGCGTGAGCTCGGCGAGCTCCTCCATGGTCGGGTACGCGTCCGAGGAAAGCCTGGCGTTGCGCCCCATTGGAATGGGGGCTCCCACGCCCACCGCGCGCACCGTCGAGGTGTTGATCCCCTGACGGGCCGCGCTCGCGGCCAGGGCCTCGCAGGTCTGTTCGAGAGAAAGCTGGAGGGAGGGGGATGCGGGGGAGACGATATGGACGGCCGCCAGGACGGTGCCGGCGCGCGAGAGCATGACGCCCGCGCACGACGTGCGCGTGACGTTCAGGCCGACGCAGTGTGCCGCCGAGGAGTTGAGTGTGAGGAGCTGGGTGGGGCGGCCTCGTCCGGGAGTGTTCGTACGCACCGGAGTCACCGATCCCTCGTCGAGGAGGGTGGTGAGCGCGCGCCCCAGGTTGGTGCGCGAGGTGTCGAGTGCCTCGCACAGCTGGGAGCGCGTTGCGGGGGCTTTGGCCAGGAGGGCGACGATGCGGTCTTCGAGGGTGGGCAGTGGTCTGCGTGTCGGGTAGTGCATGCCTCTCCTTCCCGGCGCTTCGTCGTTGGTGTCCGCTCGGGGCGCTCCGGCCTCGTTGACAGTTTCTATGATACGCGTCACTGTGAGGGGTGTGCAGGGCGCGCGATCGCCTCGGCGGCGGGACAGCGCGTGTCTTCCCACCGCCGAGGCAGGGGTTAGTCGCTCGTGACCTCGTCGAGGTCGGAGCGAGCCGTGTTCACCAGCGGGATGTCGAAGTCCGTCATCGCCGCCATCCACTTGGCGAAGGAGTGGT
>CAUTRF010000100.1:0-3208 GCA_963540795.1 uncultured Actinomyces sp. | reverse complement strand
CGGTGCCATGCTGACGGGCACCCAGGTCATCAACGGACGCACCTACGTCTTTGACACAAGTGGGGCGTGGATTGGCTGAGTTGAGCTGATCCGCGCCTGACGGTGCTCTTCTCCGGGTCCGGGAACGTTGCTATGTAAGCGTTCTCGGACCCGGAATGATTCTGACAGTAAAATATTGTCCAATCGTTTCCCAATGTGAAACAAAGTTTGTCACATGCGCTCTTTGCGGTATTTTTACAGTGGTGGCCGGCACGACGGAGTCCCCTCCGCCTGCCAACACGGTCGCCCGTCGACACATTGGAGTACGCACATGACAACGAAAAAACCAGCGGCGTTCCTCGCGTTCGCCGGTGCCTGCGCGCTCGCCCTGACAGGGCCTGCGGCTCTCGCAGCGCCGTCCTCGGACACCCAATCCGCTTCCGGTGCCACGGCCTCGTCCCTGCCCGTGGGCGACATCGATACCGCGCTCACCTCGAAGAGCGGACAGACCTCTCAGCCCGACCAGGTTGCGCCGGCTGCCGAGCAGGACCCATCCGCGGTCGTCGGCATCATCGTGCAGCTGCACGAGGGTGCGGACCGCGCGGCAGCCCTCGCCTCGATCAACGAGGCCGTGGCCGGCGCGTTCCCCGGCGCATCCGCCCAGGTGGAGCGCGAGTACGACAAGGCCCTCGAAGGCTTCGCGCTCAGCGCCCCCGCCGGCTCACTCGACGCGATCCGCGCGGTGAGCGGCGTCAAGGCCGCATTCCTCGAGCGCGAAACCCGCGTCAGCGACGTCGACGAGGTCGATGCCGAGGGAGGCACGCAGGCGCCCCGACTGTCGACCCAGAACCCCGACAACCTCAGCGCTCAGATCATGATGCGCGCCGACCAGCTCACCCAAAAGGGCGAGGGCAAAGTTGTCGCGGTCATCGACACCGGCGTCGAGATGACCCACCCCGCGTTCGCAGGTGCCATGGCCTCGACGCCCGCGCTCACCGCCGACAAGGTTGAGGCCCTGACCCCGCAGCTGGGTGACGGCAAGCTGGGCGTGTACGTCTCTGAGAAGTTCCCCTTCGCCTACGACTACGCGGACGGCGACAACGACGCGATGCCAGCCAAGGGGCCCTACGGCTCCCACGGCACGCACGTCGCCGGCATCACCGCCGGCAACGCCGACCAGATCATCGGAGTGGCCCCCGAAGCTCAGATCATCGTCGCGAAGGTTTCACGCAGCGAAGACGGCGACATCCCGGACTCGGCGCTGCTCGCCGCCCTTGACGACATGGTGGTCCTGCACCCCGACGTCGTGAACCTGTCCCTCGGACAGCTCGGCGGCATGGATAACGAGGCCGACTCGGTGTTCGCCTCCGTCTTCAAGAAGCTCCAGGACGAGGGCATTTCGGTCAACGCAGCGGCCGGCAACCACTATTCGGCCGGATATGGCAACACCTCCGGTCGTAACCTGCCCTACGCCTCGGATCCTGACTCTTCGACCCAGTGTGAACCCGCCACCTACTCATCGGTGCTCGCCGTCGCCTCGGTCGACAACCTTCTGTCCTACAATGCCTTCTCCGCCGCCGGAAAGGACATCGCCTACCAGCGTGCGCGAGGTGCGAATGGCGAGAAGGTCGCCGAAATCACCGAGCTGGCCGCCGGGTCCTACGAGTACATCGACGCCGGATACGCCACGGAGGAAGACGCCGCAGCCCTCACCGCCAAGTACCCCGATGGCCTGGCTGGCAAGTTTGCCCTGGTATCGCGCGGCAAGCTGACCTTCCAGAAGAAGATCGAGAACTTGGCGGCGCTCAAGCCAGCCGGCATCCTCGTCTACAACAACGTCGCCGGCGACTCGCTCATGCTCATGAGCGTCACGACGCTGGACGTGCCCGCCGCGTTCATTTCCCAGGAGAACGGCCAGGCCATGCTGGCGGCCGCGGATCATCACCTGACCCTCGTGGAGGGCAAGACCATCACACCGAGCTCGAACTACTCGATGTCGGACTTCTCCTCGTGGGGCGTCACTCCGGACCTGCGCCTCAAGCCTGAGGTTAGTGCCCCCGGCGGCAGCATCTACTCGGCCGTCCTCGATGGCAACTACGACCACTTGTCCGGTACGTCCATGGCGACCCCGCAGATGGCGGGCGTGAGCGCCGTCGTGCTGCAGCGCGTCCAGTCCGACCCGCTCTTCGCCTCGATGAGCGAGCGCGAGAAGGTTGACGTCGTCCAGAACCTCATCATGGGCACCGCCCGCCCGCTCACGGACGTGGCCCAGACGACCGGTGCCTTCTACTCCCCGCGCAAGCAGGGCTCGGGCCTCGTTGACGCGGTCGCGGCTACGACCTCGTCCGTGTACCCGACCGTGGTCGGCGCCGCCGAGCAGTCCCGGCCCAAGGCCGACCTGGGCGACGGGACCACCGGATGGCACTTCAACGTCACCCTCCACAACCTCTCCGACACCCCGGCTACGTACGAGCTCAGCTCCCAGGCCCTGTCCGAGAACGTTGACAGCGGGTTCTTTACCGGCAGCTCCACCGATTGGCGAGGCAAGGGTGTGGAGATCACGTACTCGGGTGCCGCGTCGGCCGCTGCCGAGGGCGCGACCGTCACCGTCCCCGCGAACGGCGAGGCCACGGTGGGCGTCGACGTGAAGCCGGGCAGTGAGTTCGCCGCCTTCGCCACGGCCAACACCCCCTCGGGCACATTCCTCGACGGATTCGTGCGTTTCGCCTCTCGCACCGAGTCCCAGCCCGACCTGACCGTGCCCTACCTGGGCTTCTACGGCAACTGGGGCAAGCCCGCGATCTTCGACCAGCTCGCCTCCGACGGGTGGGGCCACACCCTGGCCTCGGGCATCTACAACGGCGTGAGCGGCAACATCCTGGGCTACAACCCGGTCATCAAGACGGCCGACCTCGTGGGTCTTCCCCGCGCCGACCGATACGTCGTCTCCCGTTCCGAGGCCTCGGGCGCTCCCACGATCCTCGAACCGCGCACGGGCACGCTGCGCAGCGTCCACACGCTTAACACCGTGTACACGAACGCAGCGGGCGAGAAGGTTGCCTCCTTTACGCGCTACCAGAACTGGAAGTCGGGCATCAACCCGAGCACCGGCAAGATGACCTGGGTGGAACAGGCCCACGAGTCCACGGCCCTTGACCTGCGCTCCAACGCGTTCAAGGATTTGCCGGACGGTGCGTACAAGCTGACGCTGTCTGCGCACAATGACGGC
>CAUTRF010000099.1:0-3337 GCA_963540795.1 uncultured Actinomyces sp. | reverse complement strand
CACGGTATCCATCGAGCCAGTCGGTAACGTCAATAACACCTACGCCATCGAGGGGCGTGTTTCCTTCGACGACGGCACAGAAGCCTTGGCCACGACCAACACCGTGTTGTCACAGAAGGACGAGGCCAATGGCAAGCTTGGTTGGTGCCACATTGACGCCCCATCCTTCAGATCAACAGTCACCCTCATGGAGTTAGACAACCTTCGCAGCGTGCGGGTCGGCGACGTATCGATCGATAACCCCCAAGGCTGGTACTACCTATTCCCCGGCAGCTACCGCATCGAAGCAGTCCCCCAGAACCCGGACCTACTGGACAATCAAATACGAGCGCCCATTAACCGACGGCGCAGGAGAAATCCGCACCAACTAGGAACAACATCTTTTGTCCTAGCTGTACCGACTGGCGAAACAGCTCCCACGGACGATAAGCACACATCCAATAACGCCCGGTTTACGTGCACCATCGACTTCGCTTACGACGGCGCCACCCCCACAATGGAGTGCACCCACAACAGCTAGCGGACCATCAACCTTCCCCAGCCACACATAGCCAGGACCACGCCGTACACCCCTCTCGCATCCTCACGCGAGGTAGACACGCGCCTCCCAGGGCTCCAGAACGCCGGGAGCCTCTCGCTCGGCCTCGGACAGGTCCCGGTTGGACAGGATGAGCTCGCCGCTCACCCCGCGCGCGACCTCGCCCAGGTACGCGGGCTGTGAGGAAAGGTTGACGAGGACCGTTGCCACGGCCTCGTCGAAGATACGCCGGTAGGCGAAGACTGCGGGTGAGGGAGTAACGATGCGCTCGAACGAGCCCGCCGCGATGACGGGCAGGCCGTGGCGCACGTCCGCGAGCGCCCGATAGTAGGAGTACTCGGATGAGGGGTCACCCACCTGGGTGGCGGCGTTGATCTCCGTGTAGTTCGGGGTGACGCCGATCCACGGGGTGCCGTCGGTGAAGCCCGCGTTCGGCCCCGCGTCCCACTGGACGGGGGTGCGCGCGTTGTCGCGGCCGGTGGCGCGCATCCCGGCCAGGACGGCCTCGGGGTTCTCCCCCGCTGCGGTAGCCTCGCGATAGTAGCGCAGCGCCTCCACGTCGCGGAAATCGTCGAGGCCGTGGAAGACCCCGTTGGTCATGCCGAGCTCCTCGCCCTGGTAGACGTAGGGGGTGCCGCGCAGCATGTGCAGCGCGGTGGCCAGGGCGGTCGCCGAGGCGTAGCGGTGCGCCTCGTCGCCGAAGCGGCTGACGGCGCGCGGCTGGTCATGGTTGTCCAGGTAGAGGCTGTTCCAGCCAACGCTTCCCTGGGCTTCCTGCCAGGCGCTCAAGCAGTCGGCGAGCTCGCCGGGACGCAGCGGGCGGGGGTGGAACTTTCCCGCTTCGAGGCCGAGGTCTACGTGGTCGAATTGGAACACCATGTCGAGCTCGCGTCGGGCCGGGTCCGTGAACAGCAGGACGTTGTCGCGGCGCACGCCCGGAGTTTCGCCGACCGTCATGGTTCCGGCGCGCCCCGCGAAGACCTCGCGGCGCATCTCGGCGAGGTATTCATGCAGGTGGGGCCCTTCGGAGAAGTGCGGGAAGCCCTCGCCCCACGCGCGCCCGGGGTAAACGACGCCGTCGGGCAGGGCCGGGTCCTTCGAGATCAGGTTGATGACGTCCATGCGGAAGCCGTCGACGCCGCGGTCGAGCCACCAGTTCATCATGCGATAGACGGCGGCGCGGACCTCGGGGTTGTCCCAGTTCAGGTCGGGCTGCTTCTTGTGGAACAAGTGCAGGTAGTACTGGCCCGTAGCCTCGTCCCAGGCCCAGGCCGAGCCGGAGAAGAAGGACCCCCAGTTGTTGGGCTGCGCCCCGGCCTCGCCGCCAACGTGCCCGGGGCGGGGGTCACGCCAGATGTACCAGTCGCGCTTGGGATTATCCCGCGAGGAGCGCGACTCGACGAACCACGGGTGTTCATCGGAGGAGTGGTTGACGACCAGGTCCATGACGAGGCGCATGCCGCGTTCGTGGACGTCCGCGAGCAGGCGGTCGAAGTCCGCGAGCGTCCCAAACATGGGGTCGATGTCGTAGTAGTCGGCGATGTCGTAGCCGTTGTCGGCCTGCGGGGAGGCGTAGATCGGCGAGAGCCACAGGACGTCCACGCCGAGGTTCTTCAGGTAGTCCAGCTTCTGTCGGATGCCTTCGAGGTCCCCGAACCCGTCGCCGTTGGAATCCTTGAAGGAGCGCGGGTAGATCTGGTAGACGACCGCGCCCTTCCACCACTCGTCGGGGCTGAGGCCGTTGCCCGCGGGGTTCAGCGCATCGTCTTGGAAAAACATGGAACACCCGCCATATGTTGAGGTCGAGCCGGTCAGTCACAGACTATCGTGCCGCCCCACTCTCGCGCAGGCTGTGCAGCCACCAGCCGGGCAATTGCAACGACACGCCGACACAAGCGCCCTATGGTGTCCCCATAAATCTCGCACGTAATTCCCTTCCTTGAATCTTCAACATCTGCCACAAACGTTGCAATTCCAACAACGCAATTTCAATGCTTGAAAGGTTGACATGGAAATTACGTGCGACATTGCTGGGGAATCACTCCAGCAGGTCCAGCACGGTGCAGCACACGCCACCCGGTACGATCCCGCGCCGACATCTGCCGCCACGGCGTCCTGCGCGTTGAACACCACCTCGACAGTCCGCCGTGGAGGGGTCTGGGTTTTTCGGACCGTTTGTTTTGAGAGGGTTGTTCTGAGTAGTCCTGGCTGCTTGTGGCCGGGCAGAATGGATGACCATGAGGAAGTTCTCGAAGCACACGCCTGAGTAGATTGTCGTGAAGCTGGAGAAGGCGGCCTTGCGTGAGCTCGCGGAGGGAAACTTCTAGGCCTGGCGCGCCGGCACGAGGCTGTGAGCTACCTGGTTGGTCAGGGGTTTTCTCAGCGTCTTGCACGGGCGCGTTGCTGGGCTGTCCCGGTCAGTGTATTGCCGCACCCGCGCGGCTGGCGGGGCGAAAACGCTGCGTGATCATGCGCCTGTACGCCAGTGGATGAACGATTTTGCCGCCACGCATCGACGGTGGGGCTATAAACGTGCCTGGGCGCGGGCCAAGAGCGAGGGCATTGTCGTAGGGCGTGATACGTTCCGGTGTTTGTGGTGCGCCGAGGGGCTGCGGGTGCGCCCGCGCAAAGCCTCCAAGCCCCGCACTGCGCCGCGCCTGCAGCGCCTGGTCCCAGCGCTACAATGAAGAACACCCCCACAGCGCACTAGGCTGTCTCTCACCCAACCAGTACGCGCGCCAATTGGCACAACACCACTAATAACAACCAACAACCCTCAAAACACCCGGTCCACAAAAC
>CAUTRF010000098.1:0-3399 GCA_963540795.1 uncultured Actinomyces sp. | reverse complement strand
CGCGAATACGTTGGAATTCCGCCCATCCGACGCCGGGTTCGTCGAAGTTCATGTCCGGGAAGTAGGTGCGCAGCACCTGCTGGCGCGCGCCGGAGCCCGTGGGCAGGGGGTCGAGGATCGGTAGGGTGTTCATCCAGTCGTAGACGGCCCGACCCGAGCAAAACAGGGTAACGGAGGCGAAGAGGTCGGGGCGCTTGACGACGGCCGCACGCGCGACGATGCCGCCGAAGGAGTGGCCCACGAGGTGCACGCGACCCGTGGTCCCGGCCCAGGCCTCGGCGACGGCGATGAGGTCGCCGACAAAGTCGCTCATCCCGTACGCGCCGAGGCCGCTCGGCGCGGCGGACCCGCCCTGGCCTCGTTGCGAGTAAGCGAGGACGTCCCAGCCCGCCTCCCCGAGGAACGGCAGGACCGGGGCGTAGTCTTCCTTGGATCCCGAGTATCCGGGGACGAGGAGCGCGCGGTTCTCCCCCGCCGCGTCCGGTGATGAGGCCGCGGAAATAGTGGGGGTCCCATCGACGAGGGCGGGGGCGCTCGGGCCGGTCAGCAGGCCGCTCAGCTCGCCTGCCGGGGAGGGCACGGCCACGGGGATGACGTTTGCCGCCAGCGCAAACGGACCGAAAGGATCTATCTGTTTCACGTACCCAATCGTAGAATGAACGCATGACAAACGAGACGATTGCGAACCAGCTCGCCCACCGCACGATCCGCGCCTACAAGGACAAGCCGCTCACCGAGGAAGAGGTCACCACGCTCATGGACGTGGCGCGCCACACCGCCACCTCCTCGTTCCTGCAGTCGTGCACGGTCCTGCACATCACCGACCCGACGGTGCGCGAGGCAATCGGGGAGGCGTCCGGCCAGCCCTACGTGGGCGGCACGAAGGGCGACCTGTTCATCTTCGTCGCCGACCTGTACCGCAACAGCCGTATCCGCGCCGAGCAGGGCGTCTCCTCGGAGGCCCTGGGCTCGATCAACCTGTTCCTGACGGCCCTCGAGGATGCACTCCTGGCGGCTCAGAACGTGGTCGTGGCCGCCGAGTCGATGGGCCTGGGCACCGTCTACCTCGGCTCGATCCTCGCCGATCCGCGCGCGGTCGTGAAGGCGCTGGAGCTGCCGGAGCTAACCTTCCGGGTTGTCGGCCTGCTCGTCGGACAGGCGGACCAGGACCCCGGCCAGAAGCCGCGCATGCCTCGCTCCGTCATGACCGCAAAGAACACGTACCCGCGCGTCGAGTCCTACTCGCAGGCGCTGGCCGACTACGACCGCGAGGTCACCGAGTACTACGACCTGCGCTCGGGCTCGCGCCTCGAGTCCTTCACCCACCTGGTCGCCACCAACATCGGCGTGGGCGGCGCACACGTCTCCCCCATCATGGAGGTCCTCCACGAGCAGGGGCTCTGCCTGCGCTGATTCTCCCTTAGTGACGAGGCCGAGGCCTCCCCTCGTGGTCACCCGACCACCCGGGGCACCGCGGCCTCGCCGCATGACCGTCCTGCCGCGCGCTTACAATGAGCGCATGGCTGAGCTTGGTTTTTCCACCTACGTGTTTATCGAGCGCATCGCCGCGAACGCGGCCGCGCTGCACCCCTTCCCGGAGCACAACGTTGCGCTCGTGCGGGATGCGCTGGCGGACGCCGGCTTCGACATCACGCTGCTTGGCCCGGACTCGCCGGAGGTCGGCGAGGGCGTGTACTTCCAGCCCGAGCCCTTCGACGACGAGGTCATGGGCCTCCTCGCGGACGCCCTCACTCTGCGCGGCATCGGTGCCTACGCCTACGCTCTCGTGGATTCGTCGCTGGGCGGGGACCTGGCCGATATCGCTCTGTTCATGCGCGTCGGCGACATGTTCCCCCGTCACGGCCGCCACATCCTCATGACGCGCATGTACATTCAGCGCACCCCCACGGGCGCGGGCAACAAGGCTGTGACCTGGGCCTTCGGCTCCCCCGCCGACCTGGAGGAGGCGAACCGTCTGCTGTCTCAGAGGTTCGACACCGAGCCGGTCACGGACCCGCGCGGCATGGCCGCCATCGAGATCCGCCACCCCGAGTTCGCGGCGGGTACGGCCGAGCCGATGGTCCTCCTCGACGAGATTTTCCAGGTCCTGGGCGCCGCAGGCTTCGAGGGCATCACCATGTGCAACGACCCGGGCCAGCCCCAGGGCTGACGCACGCAGCAAGGGCCGCCGCGCAACCGTCGTTGGCCTCGCGGCGACCCTGCGCGGTCTAGAGTCGAGGTATTAACACCGGTTCCGCCGCAAGGTCCAGGGCCGGTTTTCTTCTATGCGCGCTGATTCATTCACGAGACACCAGCGGGCATAACTCGGCGAATGTCGGGATTATAGGACACTACGTGTTGCTGTGCGGTGCCGGTTGTTGCTTGTGGACCCGCAGGTTTTCTGGGCGCAAGGCCCGGCAGCGGGGCCCGGGCTGCGCCGTGGGCGGCTCGCCCGCTTCGGCCGCCGCGCCGCGGCCTTCGATCGGCGCTTCGGCTCGTTGTCCGGCCCCGCCGCCACCTCATTGATTTCGCACGTAATTCCCCTGCGGTTAGTTCAAATTTTGAATTCGTGTCGTTGGAATTGCAACGTTTTCGAGTGGTCTCGAAAAATGACCGCGTTAAATTACGTGCGAAATTTGGGGGCGGCGGTGTCGTCGCCGCCCATGGGTGTCGCAGCCAGGAGCCGCCCATGGGTGTCGCAGCCAGGAGCCGCCCACGCGCGCTGCGTCTGGGTGTCGCAGGCGAGGTGGCCCGGTGGTTTGAAACCGCGATTGCCTTTGCTCGTTTGCGCCTGTGTGGGATTGAAACCGTCATCGCCTTTGCGGGCGAGAAATGAGCGTTTTTGGTGCAGTTTATGGGCGCAGAGGTGATGGCGGTTTCAGCGGCCCCGTGTTGGGGGCGAGCAGTGGTGTTATTGGTTTCAACGTCGCCATGTTTCTGCGTCCTGTGCGCGATGTTTGTCGCCCTGCACGGCCTGATGTGGGTGCGAGCGCAAAAAGTTCACCCTGCGTCGGTCTTGGCAGCGCGGCACACGAGGTTGGCTGCGGTGGGGGTTTTGCAGCATTAGAAGCTGGCTGTCGGCGTGTCGTGGTTCTAATGACGCCATTTCCCCCGTTTGGTGGCGGTGAAGGGGCGACGTGGGGCGGTGTGCTCGCCAAACTGCAGACCCATTGGGTGAAAACAGCCGAAAATGCGCCGTTTTAGCTGAATGGGTCTGCACTTTGGCGGATTTAGGCATCAGGCGTGGTGCGCGTGCTCGCAGGTGAGGCCAGTATTCCAAGTGCTCACCCGATAGATCGCACATTCACCCCCTGCCCCGCACGTTAACCCCTTGATACGCACGCAAACCCCTCAACATGCGTCTGGGCGACGGTGCCCACGTGCAGGTCATCGGGCCCA
>CAUTRF010000097.1:0-3435 GCA_963540795.1 uncultured Actinomyces sp. | reverse complement strand
TGGTACTGCAACCGACAGGTTGTGGGAGAGTAGGACACCGCCACAACACACTTCAAGACGAGGGGCCTCATCCTTGCGGATGAGGCCCCTCGCGCGTTATCCCCACTGCAGGTCCGTCGTGGATCGTTGGCGGCGACCAGGGGACATGCAGCCTCGTTGCACTGCGGGACCTGTGTCCTACACGATAGCGATTGTTCTTGTGTCAAGCTTGCGGGCGAACTATAGTAATTGATGTTTCAATAAGCTCTCGAAAGGAAACGTCATGGCTTCTGTTGCAATCGTCCTTGGTTCCGTTCGTCCCGGTCGTGCCGGCGAGCAGGTTGTTCGCTGGATTGAGGACCAGGCTCGTCAGGTTGAGGGAGTGCAGACCGTGTTCCTCGATCTGCGCGACTACAACCTTCCTCTGTTCGCGGAGGAGATGCCGCCGTCGATGCAGGATCCCTCGCACCCCGAGGCGGTTCGTCTGCGTGCGGACGTCGAGGCAAACGATGTCGTCCTGTTCGTGACGCCTGAGTACAACCACTCCCTGCCCGCGGCCCTGAAGAACGCGATTGACTACCTGCCCCCGGCCACCCTGAAGGATAAGGCCGTCGGCCTGGTCGGCTACTCCTACTCCGGCGGAGTCAACCCGCGCGCGCATCTTCGCGAGGTTCTCTCCACCTTCGGTGCCGACCTCCGCGATCAGGAGATCGGCATCAACCTGGGCTCTGATTTCCAGGACGGCGTTTTCGCGCCTTCCGAGGAGCTCAATGCCCAGATCCGCGAGCTTCTCGCATCGCTGGCCTGATTGGAGCTTCTGAGCGGTTTTGGAGTCATCGCAGCGCGGGCGCGCAGCATGCGGCGTGAATCGCCCTGCGATCGCGGTTGAACGCGTGGATGCTCGTTGAAGGATCCGTTCAGGGTAGGGGTGTGGCCCGGCAGGAAACTGCCGGGCCACACCCCTACTTGGTGGCGGCACCTCCGCGGATTGTTAGATCCAGCTTTGTAGCCACATGTGGGCGCGCCAGAAGTCGTAGTCGATAACGTCCCCGCGCCACAGTGGCATGAAGTAGAGGGCGCAGCCGAGGATTGCGGCTGTCACGAGCGCTGCAAAGACCCAGCCCGTGATCTGAGTCTGGCGACTGGCCGGCGCGGGTTCGGGTGATCCGTCAATCGTCACCCATCCCGCGAGGAGGCCGATCATCCATGCGACCGCCAGGGCAACGAATGGCGCAAATGCGACGGTGTAGAAAATGAAGATTGTGCGATGCGCATACGCGAGCCACGGGACGTACAGCGCGATATAGCCGAGTGCAATGACGTCTACGCGCCAATTGCGGTAGTAGAACGTGGCGACGATGACGAGTAGTAGGGCGCCGATGCCTACCCACCACAGGAGGGGATTGCCGAGGGCGACGACGTCGCTCGCGCACTTGCCCGATCGGCAGCCCATCACGGCCTCGCCGTTGTTCCAGTAGAAGGAGGTCGCGCGCACCTGCGCGAGCCACGTGTACGGGCTGGACTGGTACTTGTGGGGCGTGTTGAGTCCGTTGTGGAAGGTCCACATCTCCTTGTGGTAGAGCCACAGATCGGCCAGCTGCCCGGCGAATCCAGCAATTCCGGAGCGGCCGTGTCCGTGAGCGGCGGGGTGCGTGAACCATCCGAACCAGGACGCTACATACGTGAGAATCGCGGTCGGAACCATGAGGACGAACGCCCACCACACGTCCGCCAGGAGTGCTCCGCGGATCGGGGTCGGATGTCCCGCGCGCCAGCGGCACGTGACCTCGCGCAGTGCGACGAACAATCCAAGGAAGGCGAGCACGTAAATGCCGGACCACTTGACGGAGCAGGCGAGACCCGCGCAGATTCCAGCCGCGAAAAGCCACGGGCGGTTTCCCGCGTTGGGGCCGATTGCAAAAGGGCGTCGATCGCGCAGGGTGAGGTGTGCCCAGGCGGAACGCCACCCCTGCCTTGGCTCGCCCAGTCCGTCCCACTCGGCCAGCTTGGCTGAAAGTACGGGCTGTGCCGTGAGCTGGTCCTTGACGACGCACAGGAATGCGGCCAGCGCAAACATGGCGAGGAATCCGTCGAGGATGGACGTGCGGCTCATGACGATCGCCATGCCGTCCGTCGCCAGGAACAAGCCTGCGAGGAGTGTGATGGCGGGGGAGCGGAACAGGTTCTGAGCAAGTCGGCACAGAAGGAATACGGTGATGATGCCGCAGATGGCCGCCGCGATGCGCCATCCCACCGGGTCGGCCTGGCCGAAAAACTTCATACCCATCGCGATCAGCCACTTGCCCGTCGGTGGATGAACGGGATAGCCGCCTACCGCGGACAAGCCGGAGGTGTCGCCGTTGGCGAACGCCGTATCGACGTCTTTCGCCCACGTTCCCTCGTATCCGAGGGTGAGGAGTGACCAGGCGTCCTTGACGTAGTAGGTCTCATCGAAGATGAGCGTGCGGACGTTGCCCAGTCCGGGCAGTCGAATGAGTGCGGCGACCAGCGTCGCAATCGCTGTCGCGACCCACCCCGCTGCGGGCGTCGACAGGCGCTGGGTCCATCCGGCGGCCGGGGGAGTAGACGAGGCCTCGGCGGGCTGTGCGGGGGCCTCGTCGTCGGCCGTCGGCTCTCGCTCGAGGGGAGCGTTGGTCTCGTCGTCGGTCGTCGGCCCGTGCTTGAGGGGGTCGGCGGTCTCGTCGATCGTGTCGTTGTGTGCGTTCGCAGTATCCATCGCATCCGAGTCTAGCGACCCTATCGCGGCGAATGGAGCGCGGCGCACATTCGCTCTGACACATGGAGAGAATGTTCAGGTCAAGCCTCTTGAGAATTATTCTCGATTCTGCCTATAATTTCGTGTACCCGAAAATTGCACAGGAGCAATGATGATTTCCTCAACAACGCGCGGCGTGGCCGCTATTGCAGGGCTGGCCATGGCGACCGCCTCGCTGGCCGCGTGCGCGCCCTCCTCCTCGGCCCACGGCCTTGGCGTCGTCGCCACGACCACCCAGATCTGCGACTACGTCACCCAGATCGCCGCGAGGTCCACCGACATTTCTCTCGACAAGACCGACGCCGCCGGAATGAACAGTCACGTGGGTGCCGCCCCCGACGGTGCCGCCCTCACGATGAGCCTGACCTGCCTGCTCGCCCCTAACGCTTCCGCGCACGAGCACGAGATGACCCCGGCGCAGACCTCGGCGCTGGCGCAGGCCGACGTCATGGCGGTCTCAGGCGTGGACCTCGAGCACTTCCTTGACGATGCTGTCGTCTCCTCCGGCTTCAAGGGACGCATGGTTGTCACCTCGGGCGTCCTGACGGCGGCCGACATCGACAACCCGGGTACCCCGGACCCCGAGGGGGCCTACACGATCGATCGTGGAAGCGAGCGCGTCGACGTCGCCCCGTGGCCGTTCCCGCCGGAAGAAGCGGGGGAGGAACCCGAATTCCGTT
>CAUTRF010000096.1:0-3638 GCA_963540795.1 uncultured Actinomyces sp. | reverse complement strand
GCGGGCAACGCTCCCTCGGTCGGCGCGCCCCTGAAGGTCACCTACCACGACGCGTGCTTCCTGGGCCGCCACAACCGCGTCTACGAGCCTCCGCGCGAGCTCGTTGGCTCCCTGCCGAACGTGGAGCTCGTCGAGATGCCGCGCAACCGCGACCGCGCGATGTGCTGCGGCGCGGGCGGCGCGCACGCCTGGTTCGAGGAGACTCGCGGGACCCGTATCGCAGACGCCCGCATCGTCGAGGCCGCCTCCACGGGCGCGGACGTCGTCGCGACGGCCTGCCCGTTCTGTTCCCAGATGCTCGGCTCGGCCTCGGGCACGTCCGCCGGTTTCGTGTCCTCCGACGCCGACCAGGGCGGCGCGACCAGCGACGGTGCCTCTGCTTCGTCCGGCCGCAAGCTCCCCGAGGTGCGGGACGTGGCCGTCATGCTGCTCGAATCCGTCAAGCGCGGCCAGTAACGCACGCGCACGGCGCGCGAGCGCCACAGTGTGCACCGCACGCAAAGCCCGCAGACAAGAGGGTGGCCCCGCAGGAGAACCTGCGGGGCCACCCTCTTGTCTGAAGAAAATCAGTCCTCGACGCCGACGATGACGTTGGAGGCCTTGATGACGGCGACGGCCTTGGAGCCGACGGTCAGGCCGAGCTCCTCGATGGCGGAGTTCGTGATCGACGAGGAGATGACCAGGCCGGGGGCGACCTCGATCTTGACGATGCCGTTCACGGCGCCCTCGGAGACCTCAACGACGGTGCCGGGGAGCTGGTTGCGTGCGGAGAGCTTCACGGTGCGCCCTTTCCTTCGTATGGATGTGAAAACACAGCCACACTAGCGGATGACACGCGTTCCGTCTACGGCTTGCTTATTCCCCGTCTTCGGGGGAGATTTCCTCGAGGCCGACGAGGAAGCCGTCCTCGTCGATGACGTTGCCGCCCACGAGGGTCGCGATCATGCCAGCGGCCTTCTCCACGTCCTGCGTGGAGCGCAGGCGCTCCAGACGCGCGGTGCGGCTCATCGCGCCCGCGCCGGGCGTCGGCGCGGAGGTGGGCAGCCAGCGAACCTGGTATTCGATGATGGCTCCGGCGGTCCACGGCTCCCAGCGCAGCACGCGCGGCGGCGTGGGCACGGCGTGGACCTCGATCATCATGTCCGAGCGGTGGCCGATCGGACTCATGAGGGCGTACCCGTCGACGACCTGCGGCTGGTCGCGCTGGGCCTCGAGCTCCTCGCGAGCCTTCGCGATCTTCGAGGCGATGTCCTCGCGCACCGGGCCGAGCTCAGCCTTCAGCTTTTCGATCTGCGCGATCTGCGCGGGGGTGAGCGGTGGGGGCTTGGGGGCCTCGGGCGTGATGTCGCGCGCGTCCTTCATCTGCTCGAATCCGGCGCGCTCACGCATCGCGCAGAGCAGGTCCTCGGGGTTAATCCAGCGCGGCGAATACACCGTCAGGTTCACGGCCGAGTCGGCATCGGGGACCATGACGTAGCCGCTGCCCGCGATGCGCAGGCCGCCGGCGAGACGTCGGGCCATGCGGCGCAGCGCCTCAAGCACGCGGTACTCCAGGCCGGTGGGCAGGCCGTCGGGGAATGCTTTGTCCCACTCGCCCATGACGCCGTTGTTTTGCTGGCGGGCGGGCGCCTGCGGGCAGCGCAGGACCCACGCGTTCGCGAGCGAGGCCGGGGTGCCCAACGCCGCGCGCGTCGGCTGATCGAGCGTCCACGGCCCCTCCAGCTCGGCGTCGGAGGACAGGCGCAGGCGGCCCGGGGCGATCCATCCGGCCTCGTCCCACATGGAAATCGCGAGGGCCTCGAGCTCGGCTGGATCGACGGCATCGGAGACGAGGAACAGGTGATGCTCGCGCGCGACGTCCAGGTCGATGACGCCGGCGGGCTCGCTGACCTCGATGGCGGCGGCGATCGGGATGGCGGCCTCAGCGCTCGTGACCTCACCGTCGGCCGCGATCTGGAAGGCAGCGTCCGTCGAGGTCATCGTCGTCAGGCCGACGTTCGTCTGGGTGAGCGGGTTGTCCGTCGCGCTCATCGGCGTCGGGTCCGCGAAAGAATGAGGGGCCGAGGCCATGCGCTCCTTGAGGGAACGCCTCACCGGCGAGGCCTGGGGGGCCTCGTCCCTGTTGGTGACCTGCTCGCGCGGAGTCATGCCGGGCAGAGCGACTCCCTGAATGACGCCCGTGCGCGCCTGGCTGGGAGCCACCGGGGGAATGCCGGCATCGGCCACGTGGGGGGCGCTTCCCTGCGGTGCGGCCTGTACCTGAGGCACGCCCATGACGGGCGTCGGCTCGGGCGGCTCCGGCGGGGGCGGTGCCTGCAAGCCAGTCGGCTCTGGGGCGGGTGGCTCCGGCAGGCCTGCGGGATCCGGCGCAGGCGGATAGCCCATCTCGCGGGCCGCACGCTCGGCGCGCTCGGCGCGCATGCGTTCAAGCCGGGATGGAGGCGGAGGAGGGAGAGCCGACATCGGGAATCACCGTTCGATGCGGGTGCGCGAGAAGCGCTCGTGGGTGCGCGAGGGCGTCGGCCCGCGCTGGCCCTGGTAATGCGATCCGAGTCCCTGCGAACCGTAGGGATGCTCGGCCGGCGAGGACAGGTCGAAGAAGCACAGCTGCCCAATCTTCATGCCGGGGTAGAGCAGGATCGGCATCGTCGCCGTATTGGACAGCTCCAGCGTCACGTGGCCAGAGAAGCCGGGGTCAATGAAGCCCGCCGTCGAGTGGGTGAGCAGGCCGAGGCGGCCCAGGGAGGACTTGCCCTCGAGGCGAGCGGCGATGTCGTTGCCGAGGGTGACGAGCTCGTAGGTCGCACCCAGGACAAACTCGCCGGGGTGCAGCACGAAGGGCTGGTCGGGGCCCACATCCACCTGGTGGGTGAGATCCGACTGGTCCGCCGCGGGGTCGATCACCGGGTAGCGGTGGTTATCGAAGAGGCGGAACAGTCGATCCAGGCGTACGTCAATGCTGGCCGGCTGGACCAGGTCCCGGTCCAGCGGGTCGAGACGAATCCGGCCGGAATCCAGAGAGGCGTTGATGTCGCGGTCACTGAGCAGCATGACTTGATTGTCGCATACTCAGCGCCGCGACAACAGCCTCAGCGAGTCACTGGAGGGGCTGACCCTGCGCGTCATAGGCGTAGGAGCCGGAACGCATGAGGAGCATGATGAAATCGATGAACGCCCAGATGCCGGACACGATGAGACCGATGAAGGTCAGCGTCAGCACCAGCTGGATGATGCCCTTGGTGGTGTAGCCCAGGTAGAAGTTGTGAATACCGAGGGTGCCCAGGAAGAACGCCAGGAGCACGGCGACGATCCACTGCTTGGGAGCGCCAGCAGCAAAGGGCTGACCGTAGGCGGGCTGGCCGTAACCGGGCTGACCGTAGGCCTGCTGGCCGGCCGCGTAGGCGGCCTGCTCGTAGCCGGGCTGACCGTATGCATCCGCACCGTAAGCGCCCTGCGCGTTCGCGTCGGGGCCGGGGACGCCGTAGCCCTGCTCCGGCTGGACGTAGGGGCTGGCCGCGGGGGTGTCGTACGCAGTGCCGTAGGTCGTCGAACCGGGGGCCGCCGTGGCCTCGTCGTAGACGGGGGCCGAGGCCTGGGGGAAGGTCGGCACCTCAGAGGCCGGGACCTCGGGGGCGGGG
>CAUTRF010000095.1:0-3772 GCA_963540795.1 uncultured Actinomyces sp. | reverse complement strand
TCTACTCACCCCCACACCCAAAGTCAAACCAAAACACCGTGACCCCCACCACACAACCCACAAACCCACCAAACACAACGAAAAGTCCCGGCCATCTCAGCTTACGTGTGCACACAGCGATACTGAAAAGGCGGGCCCGGTCGCGCAACAGCAGCGCGATCGGGCCCGCCAAACAGCCGAAATGACTCTCAGTTCACATCCATGTCGGGCTGAACGGGGATATCTACGGTCGGAAGGTCGCGCACGGCGCGACGCACGGCCTTGGACACGGCGGGGGCAACCCGCTTATCGAAGGCGCCGGGGATGATGTAGGAGGGCGAGAGCTCGTCCTCGGAGATCACGGACGCGATAGCGACAGCGGCAACGCGCAGAACCTCGGTCGTGATCTCCTTGACCTTGGCGTCCAGGAGACCGCGGAATAGACCCGGGAAGGCCAGAACGTTGTTGATCTGGTTCGGGTAGTCGCTACGGCCCGTCGCAACGACGGCGGCGTACTTGCCGGCGCCGATCGGGTCGACCTCTGGCGTGGGGTTGGCCAGCGCGAAGACGATGGCATCGTCAGCCATGGTCGCAATGTCGGCGGGCTCAAGGATGTCGCCGTGTGAGACACCGATGAAGACGTCGGCACCCTTGAGGACCTCCTTGAGGGAGCCGTGGACGTGACGGGGGTTGGTCGCCTCGGCCAGGGCCTTACGGGAGGGGTGCATGCCCTCGGTGTCGTCACCCGACAGCGCGCCGTCGCGGCCACAGCCGATGATGTCGCGCGCGCCCTGAGCGAGCAGCAGGCGGATGATCGCGTTGCCGGCAGCGCCGACGCCGGAGACGACGATGCGCACATCTTCGATCTTCTTGTTCACGATCTTCAGCGCGTTGATGAGCGCGGAGAGGACGACGATCGCGGTGCCGTGCTGGTCGTCGTGGAAGACGGGGATGTCGAGCTCGGCGCGCAGGCGCTCTTCGATCTCGAAGCAGCGGGGCGCGGAGATGTCCTCCAGGTTGATACCGCCGTAGGCGGGGGCGATGGCCTTGACGATCGAGATGATCTCTTCGGTGTCCTTGGTGTCCAGGACGACCGGCCACGCGTCGACGCCGCCGAATTCCTTGAACAGGACGGCCTTGCCCTCCATGACGGGCAGAGCGGCCTCGGGGCCAATGTCGCCCAGGCCGAGCACCGCGGTGCCGTCGGAGACGACGGCGACGGTGTTGGCCTTCATGGTCAGCAGGTGGGCCTTCTGGGGCATGTCGTGGATGGCAGTGCACACGCGGGCCACGCCGGGCGTGTAGGCACGCGAGAGGTCGTCACGGTTACGCAGCGGCACCTTTGAGTGGATCTCCACCTTGCCGCCGATGTGGCTCATGAAGGTCTGGTCGGCGACCGATTCAGCGGTCACGCCGGGCAGCGCGCCGATGGCGTCGCGAACCTCGCGGCGGTGCTCAGAATCGCGCATATCGCACGTCAGGTCGATGATGATGCGCCCGCGGTCGGAGTCGGCCACGTCAAGGCCCTTGATCTCCGCTCCAGTCGAAGAGACTACGTCAACAATGGACGCGATGGAAGTCATCTTCTCGTCCACCTCGATACGGTAGGCGGCGGTGTACGACGGCGATGTGCGCATGTCTGTCCTTTCGTTGGGCGCCCGGCCACAGTCGGCCTGGCTGTCCTCAAGCGCTCATCCTAGGTAACTTTGCGCTCCCCCCGGAAGGGGAAGGCCACAACGTGGACACATGCGTTCGGGCAGGAACGAGGCTGGGGCGCACTATCGGGGTTGCGTGCGCACCCGGCGCGCACAGTTCGGAGACGACGACGGGGGCCGGGATCGCATTGATCCCGGCCCCCGTGAGGCTCGTGCGGACTAACCTCAGGCGCCGACCATCTCCATGATCAGCTCACGCACGCGGGCGGCGTCAGCCTGCCCGCGGGTGGCCTTCATGACCGCGCCGACGAGGGCGCCGGCCGCCTGGACCTTGCCGCCCTTGATCTTCTCGACGATGTCGGGGTTGGCGTCCAGGGCCTCCTGGACGGCCGCCGTCAGCGCGCCGTCGTCGGAGACGACCTCGAGGCCTCGGGCCTCGACGACCTGCGTCGGATCGCCTTCGCCCGCGAGGACGCCCTCGAGGGCCTGGCGTGCCAGCTTGTCGTTGATGCGACCCGAATCGATGAGGCTCTGCAGCTGCGCGACCTGAGCGGGGCTGACCCCGGCCTCGTCGAGGGAAACCTCGCGCTCCTTGGCGCGGCGCGAGATCTCGCCCATCCACCACTTACGGGCGGAGGCGGGATCGCAGCCCGCGGCGACGGTGGCCTCGATGAGCTCGAGGGCGCCGGCGTTGATGACGTCGCGCATCTCCATGTCCGCGTACCCCCACTCGGTGCGCAGGCGGCGGCGCTTGGCGACGGGCAGCTCGGGCAGCGAGGCGCGCAGCTCCTCGACCCACGCCCGATCCGGGCGGATCGGAACCAGGTCGGGCTCGGGGAAGTAGCGGTAGTCCTCGGAATCCGACTTCTCACGGCCGGACGACGTCGAGCCGTCCTCCTCGTGGTAGTGGCGGGTCTCCTGCAGGATCGTGCCGCCGTCGGCCAGGATCTGGGCCTGGCGCTGCATCTCGTAGCGCACGGCCGACGCGATACCGCGGAAGGAGTTCACGTTCTTCGTCTCGGTGCGCGTGCCCAGCGGGGACTCCGGCGTCGGGCGCAGCGACACGTTGATGTCGGCGCGCACGTTGCCGCGCTCCATGCGGGCCTCGGACACGTCCAGGGCGCGGAAGATATCGCGCAGGGCCTGCACGTAGGCGGCGGCCACCTCGGGCGCGCGCTCGCCGGCACCCTGAATCGGACGGGTCACGATCTCCACGAGCGGAACGCCCGCACGGTTGTAGTCCACGAGCGAGTGGTCCGCTCCCTGGATGCGACCGTCCGCGCCGCCGATGTGCGTGTTCTTGCCCGCGTCCTCCTCCATGTGCGCGCGCTCGATCTCCACGCGGAACATGGTGCCGTCCTCGAGCTCGACGTCCACGTAGCCGTCGTGCGCGATCGGCTCGTCGGACTGGGAGGTCTGGAAGGCCTTCGTCAGGTCCGGGTAGAAGTAGTTCTTACGCGCGAAACGGCAGTACTGAGCAATCTCGCAGTTCAGGGCCAGGCCGATCTTGATGGCGTACTCAACGGCCTTGTGGTTGACGACCGGCAGAGAGCCGGGCAGGCCCAGCGACACGGGGGTCACGAAGGTGTTCGGGTCGCCACCAAACGCGTTGGGGGCCGCGTCGAACATCTTGGTCTTGGTGCCCAGCTCGACGTGCACCTCAATGCCGAGAACCGGGTCGAAGCGGCGCGCCGCCTCGTCGTAATCCATGAGCTCAGTCATCACTTTTCCTCCCAGTTAGCTGCGGGGCACTGACCCGCCACGTCGTCGCTGAGGGCTTCCACGAGGGACGCCACCTTGTACATGACCAGGTCGCCGCGCGCGGGGGCCAGCACCTGGAAGCCGATCGGCAGGCCCTGCGAGGACACGCCGTTCGGGATGTTCATGCCGGGGATGCCCGCGAGGTTCGCGGGGATCGTGGCGACATCGTAGAGGTACATGGCCAGCGGGTCGGAGGTCTTCTCACCGAACTTGAAGGCCGTCTCGGGGGCCGTGGGCGACACGAGGACGTCGACCTGCTCGAACACCGCGTCGAAGTCGCGCTGGATGAGCGTGCGGACCTTCTGGGCGCTGCCGTAGTAGGCGTCGTAGTAGCCGGCCGAGAGCACGTGCGTGCCCAGGATGATGCGGCGCTTGAC
>CAUTRF010000094.1:0-3845 GCA_963540795.1 uncultured Actinomyces sp. | reverse complement strand
CATCGCGCCGGAGCCGTGCAGGTAGTACCAGGTGCCGTCGACCATGACCCAGCCGGTACGCATCAGGCCGTTGTCGCCCAGGTAGTACCAGGAGCCGCGGACCATCTGCCAGCCGGTGAGCTGAGCGCCGGCGGCGTCGTGGTAGTACCAGGCGCCGCCGTCCATGACCCAGCCGGTACGCATGTATCCGCGTCCGTCGAAGCGGTAGGTGCGTCCGTCAATCACCATGGAGGTGTTCGTCGGGTAGGTGCCGTCAGCGTTGCGGTACCACCAGCCGACCGAGTCCATCACCCAGGCACCCATCGGGGCAGGCGCGGGCTGAGGATCCGGCGCGGGCTGCGGATCCGGTGCGGGCTGCGGATCCGGCTGGGGCTGAGGATCGGGCGCGGGCTGCGGGGCAGGATCGACCCACGGGGCGGGTACCTTCGCATCCTGCTTCACTGCCTTCACAACGGCGATCGTCGTCGCGGTTGCCACGGTCCCATCGGGCAGGGTGGCAGTCAGGTTCACCTGATCCCAATCAACAACGTTGCCGCCGGTGATCATCGCACTCTTGCCGTCGTCAGCCACCTTCAGGATGACCGCGCCATCGTACTCCAGGCTCCAGGACAGGGTAGCGTCCTTGAACTTCTCGGAAAGCAACGGCTTGAGGGTAACAGTCTCACCCTCCTCCACGTCAACGCGGAGGTGATTGACGGCAATCTCGCCCTCGCCCAGCTCAGTGACGCAGACCTGGACGCTGGCCATCACCGGGTCAAAGACCATCGGATCCTGGTAGTCGGCGACGGCCCTAACATCCGAGCAGCCTTCCTTCTGAGCAGTCACAAGGCCCGACTTCTCATCGACATTGAGGACGTCAATGTCGTCGCCGGACCAATTGACCTTGGTCATGTTGGCATTTTCCGGCATGTGTGTGACGCCAATGTTCGTCTGCTGTCCAACGTACAGACCAAGTTTTCCGGACTCGATGCCAAAGTCGAGGGAGGTCAAGGCCACCGGTTCGATCGCGACGTCGGCGCGCTTGGACGGCAGGCCGTCGCTGCCCCATGCGACGAGCTTGACGGTCGCAGGCACGGCGTCGGTGTGGCCAGCCTTGGACCAGGCAGCCTGGATGTCGGAGAAGTTGATGGTAAACGTGTAGTGGTGCATCCCGTCAGCGGTGACGTTGCCGGGGAAGTCGACGACGCGGCGATAGAAGATCGCATCGGTCGACGGGTCGCGCAGGTCGATGCTCGACAGGCCGGGATTGTCGACGACGGAGAAGGTGACCTGACCGCCAATACCCTCACTGGTGGTGGCGAGGTCGGAGATCACCGGGCCATCCGCGTTGGGCGCGGGGGTTGCTGCCAGGGCGGGAGCGCCGAAGGCGACGCCGGACGCTGCCATCGCGCCGGTCGCCAGGGCCGCTATCCACGCCCTGTGAAATGTGTATGACATGCTCACTCCAATGTTGACTCAGGCGAGCTATACCGCGCGGTTAGGTTATCTGCTCGCAATCCGCACGATACTGCGCAACCAGATACCTAGCAATGCTTTACCGACTTACCATCCAGTAGCTACAAGGCATTGTGAGGCGAAATGAGGGGACCCCTAACCTTCTTGCCAGCAGGATTTCAAGACATTCACTGACCAATGAACATATGTTCCACGACAAAAGCACACATGTTCACCAACAACCCGCTTAAAAGACTGAAATTCAGGATGATACAGAATCCATTTGACACGGTAAATACCGTAGCGGACTGCAACAAACCGGCACATGCCAGGCCCGTGACCTTGACAAACAAGTCACGGCGCGCCGCAGGCGCCCTACTGGCGGTCCGATAGCTCCAGGTTCGCCCGCACGACGATGCCGATACGCTCGACCATCTCCTCGTCCGCCCACTCACCATCCAGGGCGGCCAAGCGCGGGTGAGTCGGGGCCTCGTCGAAGAGGCGATCGAAACCGAGGATCGCCCGCCACAGGGGGATCAGCTCCTCGTTGTAGGTGTGGCCGTGGCCGCCGGGAGCGGTGCCCGCGACGGGCAGGTCGGCGAGCACCTGAATAAAGGTGACAAAGCGCGTGAACTCAACGAAGGGCGACACGTCGCGGCCCGCCCGCTCACGCAGCCAATCCGGCTGGGTCCACAGGAGCTTGCGGTTCCACCACACGACCGGATCCGAGGCGTGCTGGGCGTAGACGAAGCGCGGGAAACCCCACTGCCCCAGCTCGCGCCCGTACAGGTCCGTGCGCAGGTCGGATGGCTCGTTGACGAAGCGCACGCGCCGGCCGTTGTAGACGACGGGGGCGACCTCGGGGCTGCCCCTGTGGCGGGCACTCGTCAGCTCGGCGTGCATCGGCGTGAAGGCGGGGGTGCCCACCCACAGGGCCCCATCCACCTGGGAAAGCGCCTCCTCGACCGAGGAGAAGACCGACTGCGAGGCAAAGGCCCCCAGGGATTCACCGCAGACGAAGAGCGCGGGTCGGTCGGCCTCGTCCATGGTGTCGAGCTCGGCCCGCACCGCCCGGAAGAGCGCGGCCGAGGCCTCCTGCGCGGGCGCGAGGCCGGTCAGCCAGTTGAGGGCCGAGGGCACGTAGGAGTACTGGAGCGAGGCGGTGGCGCAGTTGCCGCGCGTCAGGAACTCGAGGGGCTGGACTTGCCACTCGTCGACCCAGCCGGAGCCGGTCGACGCGGCAATGAGGATGACGGCTCGATCGAAGGCGCCCGTACGGCGCAGCTCCGCGACCACCGTCGCCGCGGCCGCCTCGATGCCCACCCCGCCCGTGGGCATGCCCGAGTAGACGCGGATCGGCTCCATGGCCTCGCCGCCGGTGACCTGGGCGATATCGAGGCGCGAGGGGCCGCGCCCCAGGAAGACGCGCCCCTGACCGCCGACGGATTCCCAGGTGACGGGCGAGGCCGGGGATGCGGAGCGCTCGGGCACGAACGGCTTGAAAATGCCGCGCGCGGTACGCATGTTCACCTGCTCGGCGCGGTGGCGGAAGAAGCCGATTCCGCCGCGCAGGATCACGTTGGACGTCAGGAAGAAAACGATGACGGCCAAGATCACGACACCCACAACGACCGCCGCCGGGCGCGGCATGTAGCCGCCGAGCGCCCCGATCAGCATGCGTCCCACGCGATTCATGGCAGCCACGATTGCGATGAGGCACCAGGCGATGACAACCGTGCCGGCCGTCCCCAGGAGGTACTCGCCGAAGGTCTCCCCCGGCATGTTCACGAGCCTGGCGGCGACGCGGGCCCGGCGGTAGGACTGGATGACCGCGTAGAGCCACCAGATAGCAAAAAGGGCGGCGACGCAGACGCGGAAGCCGATCTCGACGGGCTCGGATGCGTGGATCGTCAGGCCGGTCATAGCGATGACGCGGGCACCCACGTTCTGGATGATCACACCCGCGACGTACCCGCAGGACACGAGGACGCCCGAGGCGACCGCGTGCCACGCCCACGAGCGCGCCATCAGCGAGGGCGCCACGCTCACCGCGTACATGGCGAGGGCAGCGATCACTCCCAGAAACGACACAGCCATGGCCCCATTTTGCCAGGCGCGGCCCACCCGTTCAGGAGCGGCACGAGGCTCGGACTGCCCCACGCGTGACCGCATCGTTCATGAGCTGGGCGAGTGCGCGTGCCATCATTTCCCCATTGCGCATTCCACGTTCCAGTTGGAATGCCCGCAGCACCGCGAACGCGAGCACTTGGAACACTGAGCAATCACCCCACTTGACACTCGGTCAGTCGATTTGTAGGTTGATGGAATGAGCGCGGATGTTGGTTTTACTCCTGGGAAGCTGGTTGAGGCTGCCCAGGGTATTGAAGCTGCCGCTGAGCCTTTTTCTCAGG
>CAUTRF010000093.1:0-4117 GCA_963540795.1 uncultured Actinomyces sp. | reverse complement strand
GCCGCCCTGCAGGCCGGCGTCATCCAGGGTGACCGCAAGGACGTCCTGCTCATCGACGTGACCCCGCTGTCGCTCGGCATCGAGACCAAGGGTGGCGTCATGACCAAGCTCATCGAGCGCAACACGGCTATCCCGACCAAGGCCTCGGAGATCTTCTCCACCGCCGAGGACGGCCAGCCCTCCGTGCTGATCCAGGTCTACCAGGGTGAGCGTGAGTTCGCCCGTGACAACAAGCTGCTCGGCACTTTCGAGCTGTCCGGCATTGCCCCCGCTCCCCGTGGCGTGCCGCAGATCGAGGTCACCTTCGACATCGACGCGAACGGCATCGTTCACGTCTCCGCGAAGGACCGTGGCACCGGCAAGGAGCAGTCGGTGACGATCACCGGCGGTTCCTCCCTGCCCAAGGAAGACATCGACCGCATGGTGCGCGAGGCCGAGGAGCACGCCGCCGAGGACAAGAAGCGCCGCGAAGAGGCTGACACTCGCAACCAGGCTGAGCAGACCGTCTACGCGACGGAGAAGCTGCTCAAGGACGAGGCCGACAAGATCTCTGAGGAGACCCGCGAGGCCGTCCAGAAGGACGTCGACGCCGTCAAGGAAGCCCTCAAGGGTGACGATATCGAGGCCGTGAAGACCACCATGGCGACCCTGTCCGAGTCCGGCATGAAGATCGGCCAGGAGATCTACGCCAAGCAGCAGGCCGACGAGGCCGGCGCCCAGTCCGCGCCCGCCCAGGACGATGTCGTGGACGCCGAGATCGTTGACGAGGACGGCAAGTGAGCACCGAAGAAACCAACGGTTTCTCGGCGCCCAACGAAGACGCCAACGTCGCCGGGGCCGACTCCTTCGAGTCGGCCCCGGCCGGCCAGGCGGCCGAGAACAACGAGACCGCGCCCGACGCGAATGACGCAGCCCAGGCCTCGTCCGAGGGGTCGACCGACGACATGAGCGCCTTCGAGGAGCAGGTCGAGGACTCTGACCTCGCCAAGGCCCTCGAGCGCATCGCGAGCGTCGAGGACCAGCTGGCCCGCGCCAACGCGGAGCTGTACAACCAGGGCCAGGAGTACGCCAACTACGTGCGTCGCTCCAAGGAGGCCATCCCCGGTCATAAGACCGCGGGTCAGGACGAGGTCATCGAGTCGCTCATCAGCGTTCTCGACGACATCGCCGCCGCCCGTGCGCACGGGGACCTGGAAGACGGCCCCTTCGCGTCGATCGCTACGAAGCTCGAGGAGACGCTCAAGACGCGTTTCGAGCTCGAGCGCTACGGCGCCGAGGGCGACGACTTCGACCCCGCACTGCACGACGCTCTCATGGCGACCACCAGCCCGGACGTCGACCATCCCGTCATCGGGCAGGTCCTCACGAGCGGCTATCGCCGTGGTGAACGCGTCGTGCGCGCCGCGAAGGTGCTGGTGAACAACCCTGAATGACATCGACACGCTCGCAACTGAAAGAGAGGTGACACGCGCGTGAGTGAACAAGAATGGTTCTCCAAGGACTTCTACAAGGTCCTCGGAGTCGATAAGACGGCGGACAAGAAGGCCATCACGAAGGCCTACCGCAAGCTGGCTCGGCAGTGGCACCCGGATCAGAACCCGGGCGACAAGGCCGCTGAGGCCAAGTTCAAGGAAATCGGCGAGGCTTACGCCGTGCTGTCCAATGATGAGGACCGCAAGCGCTATGACGCGATCCGCGCGATGGCAGGCGGTGGGGCGCGCTTCTCCGCCGGATCGGGCGGCGCGGGCGGCTTCGAGGATCTCTTCGGGGCCTTCGGTGGCGGCGGCCGTAACGTGCGCTTCCAGACCTCCGGCATGCCCGGCGGCGGGGCTGGTTTCGAGGATATCCTCTCCGGCCTCTTCGGCGGTGGCGGCGGTGGCGCGCGATTTGGGGGCGACTCCTACGGTTCGCCCTTCGGCACCGCTGGTCACGCCCAGCAGGGCACGCCCACCCCTGAAAAGGGTGGCACCGTGCGCGCAAAGCTGGCCATTTCCTTCCGTCAGGCCCTGAACGGTGCGACCCTGACCATCAAGGTCGGTGGCTCTCCGATCAAGGTCCGTATCCCCGCGGGTATCAAGGACGGCCAGAAGGTCCGCGTCAAGGGCCACGGCAAGCCCGGCACGCACGGCGGTCCGGCCGGCGACCTCGAGGTTGCCGTGACCGTCAAGCCGCATCCCGTGTTCGCGCGCGAGGGCAACGACTTGGTCGTCTCCCTGCCCGTGACCGTGTCCGAGGCTATCCTCGGTGCCGTCGTCGACGTGCCGATGATCGACGGCAATACGGCCACGGTCAAGGTGCCCGCAGGCTCGTCCTCGGGCTCCGAGATTCGCGTGCGCGGCGGGGGAGTGAAGACCTCCAAGGCGACGGGTGACTTGGTTGCCCGCGTGGCCATCCAGGTTCCCGCCAAGCCGAGCCGCGACCTCAAGAAGCTCGCGAAGGAGATGGCGAAGGCCGAGGGTGACCTCGACGTGCGCGCATCCCTGTTCGAGGCCGTGGAGGAGTAATCCATGGCGACGAAGGGATCGGACGATGCGATTACGTTTGTCATCTCGGTTGCGGCCGAGCTGGCGGGCATGCATCCGCAGACCCTGCGCCAGTACGACCGCCTCGGCCTGGTGATCCCCGCCCGTACCAAGGGGCGGGGTCGCCGCTATACGAAGCGGGACGTGCAGCGTCTGCGCGACGTGCAGCGGATGAGTCAGGAGGAGGGCATCAACCTGGCGGGCATCCGACGCATCCTCGAGCTCGAGCGGCGCGTCGAGGCGTTGGAGGAGGAGCGGGACGCCCTGCGCGGGGCGGTCGCCGCGGCCGAAGCCAAGCGTAATCGCGTGTTCGCTGCGTCTGCGGACGGTCAGGTCATGCCGATGCGACGAGGCCAGCGCCTGTGGGATAGCTCCTCAAGGTCCGAGGCTCGCTCTGGCGGCCCCCTCACCGTGTGGAGTCCGGCGCGAGCCCTGGCGGCGCTCGCTTCCGCCGAGGCCCCGGAGGGTTCGGCCCTTCCGGTTGCGCCGCGGTCGAATGCCCATGCGGTCATTGAAGGGACGATCGTCTCTCGCCGCTAGGACATCGAGGCATAAAGGGCTATAGGACACTACGTGTTGGCGTGCGCGTGATGGGGGTTGCTTGTGGGCCCACGGGTGTTCCGGGCGCCGTCGGGCCCGGCCGCCCGCTCGAAAAGCCACACGCGACCCTAAAGGCTCGGAGTGGTCGATCTCGAAGCCCGCCCGTGCCCTCCGGTCCCTCCGGCGCCCTCCACACCAGTGGGGTCGGGTGTGCTGGCGTGTGGTTTGGTGTGTCGCCCTGTCGTTCGGCGCGTCGGCTCGGAGCGTCGTCCTGAAACCCAGCTATGGCTGTCAACCAGTAATTTCGCATGCAATTCCCGTGAGCGCATGTCGGGGTGTGGGTTCTGATCGTTGATATTCTGCGGTTTTTGAGCTTGTGGTGATTCATGCGGTGGGGGAATTGCATGCGAAATTTGGCTGGAGGCTGTGTCGTCGCCGTTCGCGTGCGCCGCAGCCTGGCCCTGTCGACCAGGTGGCCCGGTTGTCTGAAACCCCTGTCGCCTTTGCTCGCTGGTTCCTGTGTGGGATTGAAACCGACATCGCCTTTGCGGGTGAGAAATGGGCATTTTTGGTGCAGATTTCGGGCGCAGAGGTGATGGCGGTTTCAACGGTCCCTTGTCGGGGGCGTGCAGAGGTGATGGCGGTTTCAACGGTCCCTTGTCGGGGGCGTGCAGAGGTGATGGCGGTTTCATTGTGTTCCACGCCGGCGCCTGCTCGGCATTCGGTATGTCATGGCTCGGGACACGGTGGGGGCTTTTGCAGCATTAGGAGCATGCTGTCGGCGTGTTGTCGGCGTGCCGCGGTTCTAATGATGCAATTCCCCCCGATTGGTGGCGGTGGGGCAAACGCTGGAGGCGATGTGGCACCCACAGTGCAGACCACCTCGACGAAAAACGCTGAAAACGAGCTTTTGTGGGCGAGGCGGTCTGCGTTTTGGGCACAAGTGTGTCTCGCGTGATGTGTCGTTTGCGCGCGAACCCCTTGAACATGCGCGGTAACCCGTTGATACGCACGTAAACCCCTAGATGTGCACCTGGGCGGGGCCGCCCGGGCGC
>CAUTRF010000092.1:0-4294 GCA_963540795.1 uncultured Actinomyces sp. | reverse complement strand
GGCTGCTGGCCGTAGCCGCCCACGGCAGGCATCTGCTGGGTAGGCTGCTGCCCAAAGTCACCCTGCTGGTATCCACCCTGCTGGGGGTAGCCGCCCTGCTGGGGCTGGTATGGCTGCTGATTCTCGGGAGAATAGGGCGTGCTCATAATGTACTTCCGTGTTGGTGAGAGAGCTCTCAGGGAACGCTCTGTATCCTACCAGGCGCTAGGCTTGTGGCATGACGATCGACTATCTGACTCAGACGCGACCGCTGATGCCCCGTGAAGACATCGTGCCCGTCATTATCGGAGGAGACTTCGGAGTGTACGGAATTGGGCGCTGTTTCAACGAAGCGTTTGGTTGTCGTTGTATTTGTGTGGGATCGCAGCCGACGGAGTCGATCACACGTTCGCACTTTTTTGATGTCCGCCACGTGAGCGCTCATGCGAGCGACGCGCAGCTTCTGGACACACTCATGACCATTGCGGGTGAGCATTCGGATAAGAAGCTGATCCTGATGGCTAACCACGACATCTTCTCGGCGTTCGTCGCCCGGAACATGGAGACGCTCTCGCGCCATTACGCGCTGCCGTTCCCCACCGAGGAGGTCATGGATCGACTGACCGACAAGGCCGAGTTCGCCCGCGCGTGCGAGCGTGCGGGGATCGCTACGCCGGGCACGGTCGAAGTAGACCTTTCCGACGTGGAGGACGAGGCCTGGGTCGCTCCCGAGATTCCGTTCAGTTTCCCGGTGGTTGCTAAGTCCGCGAAGGGGGAGCCCTACGATGTCCTTGAATTCGAGGGCAAGCGCAAGATCTGGTTCATCGACACGGCCGAGGAACTCACCGAGCTGTGGGGGACCCTGAAGGCTGCGGGCTTCCGCGATACCTTCCTTGTACAGGAGTTGATTCCCGGCGATAACACCGCGATGCGCTCGATCACCGCCTACGTCGACTCGCGCGGAGAAGTCACGCTGATCGGTTCGGCGCGTGTTCTCCTCGAAGATCACGCGCCCACGATGATCGGAAACCCCGTTGCCATGATCACCGAGGACTTCCCGACGCTGTGGCGCGATGCCTGCGCCCTGCTGACCGAGAACGGATACCGTGGCTTCGCGAACTTCGACGTGAAGATCGATCCCAGGGACGGACGAGCGCTGTTCTTTGAGGTGAACCCACGCATCGGCCGGAACAACTGGTACATGGCCGCGGCCGGCGCGAACCCGATGATCCCGATGGTCGAAGACCTTATCGACGGTAAGGCCTGCGACCAGACCCAGGCGACTGACGAGATTCTCTACACCCTCGTCCCGGACTCCCTGCTGCTGCACTACATCACCGATGAGGACCTGCGCGCGCGCGTCAAGCGCATCATCCGCGAGGGCCGGCGTTTTGATCTGCTCCTGAACCCGACGGAGAAAGACCTGCGCCGCAACCTCACCGTGTGGCTCCAGAAGCAGAACCACAGGCGTAAGTTCGCCCGCTACTATCCGGAGCCCACCGAGACGTCCTACTGAGATCACGTCCCTTCCCATGCCTGGCCCCGGCCTCGTCGGCGGGGGAGAAGCCCCTGATAGACTGACTTCCTACGCGACCGATATTTCCGACCAACGAGGACACCATGACGACAACCGCACTCGTGCCCATCTCGCAGGACGATAAGATCGCTGCGGTCTCTGGCTTCCAGGACCGCTCCCGGCCCATCGAACAGACGTGCGTGTGGGAGGCGTTCGAGGAATCCCAGGGCCATGGAGTGTGGGGTCGCTACGCCTGGTGCGAGGACGATTCCAAGATCGCGTTCATCACCCTGTACAAGTATTCGGTGCGCGGCGTCCACTACCTGTGGGCGAAGTGGGGACCCGTGTGGGTCAAGGAAGCGAGCCCGGAGCGCGAAGCCGCTCTGCGAGCGGACCTTGTGCGCGAGATTAAGGCGAAGGACAAGAGCGTCGCCTTCGTGCGCCTGCATGCCATCTATCAGCACCCCGACCTGTGCATGCCGCTGCAGACGATCTCCTACGACCGCACCGTCGTCATTGACACCTCCGGTAAGACCGAGGAAGCAATCCTCGCCGCTATGCCCAAGGCAGGTAAGCGCTCGATTCGCTCCGGCCTGAAGAAGGGCAAGGCCGAGGGCGTCACCTTCCATGAGGACACCGCACACGCGGCGCAGGTCATTGACGAGTACTACGCCGTCATGGAGGAGACCGCCAAGCGTGACGGCTTCCGTCCTCACCCCAAGGAGTACTACCTCAGCCTGCTTCAGACGCTGGGCCCGAAGCACGCGCGCATCTTCTCGATGCGTGACGCCGACGGAAACATCCTCTGCTGGGACTTCTGCCTCGTCGAGGGAATCCGCGCGCAGGCCGAGTATGGCGCTTCGACGGAGGCCGGCCGTCGCCTGCGCCAGCCCCCGGTCCTGGACTTCCAGGCCGCCGAATTCCTCGCCCGCGACGGCGTGCGCGAATTCGACCTGATGGGCGCCCACTCGCCGCGCTGCCCCGAGCTCTACAGTGTCGGAAAGTACAAGAGCGCCTTTGCCTCGCACTTCACAGACGTGCCCGGAGGCTGGGACATGCCCATCAAGAAGGCCACCTACCGTGCCCTCAGCGCTGCAAAGGCTCTGAAGGACTGGCGCGCCCGCTCCTGAAGTGGACCCGCCACGGGGCTAGAATTCTATTCGCAACACAATCTCGCGTATTTAACGAAACTAGGAGACACAGTGCCCGATATCTCGCTCGTCATTGACGGACACGAACAGACCGTACCGGCGGGGACCACGGGCACGACGTGGTTCGAAAAGTCGCGCGACGTCGTCGCCATCAAGGTCGACGGCACGCCGCGCGACCTCGAGACACCCTTTAAAGAGGGCACGACCGTTGAGGCTATCACCCTGGATAGCGAGGACGGCCTGAACATCCTGCGCCACAGCGCCACGCACGTGCTCGCTCAGGCTGTGCAGGACGTATTCCCCGACGTGAACCTGGGCATCGGCCCCTTCATCACCGATGGCTTCTACTACGACTTTGGCAACATCGACGCCGTCACCCCCGAGCTGCTGCGCGATCTCGAGAAGCGCATGAAGCGCATCATCAAGGAAGGCCAGCGTTTCGTGCGCCGCGAGATCTCCGAGGAGGAGGCCGTCCGCGAGCTGGCCGAGCAGCCCTACAAGCTCGAGCTCGTGACCACGAAGGGTAAGGGCGCTGAGGGCGCTTCCGTCGAGGTCGGCGGCACCACGCTCACCATGTACGACAACGTCCGCCGCGACGGCTCGGTGGCATGGAAGGACCTGTGCCGCGGCCCTCACCTGCCTTCCACCAAGCTGATTGGTAACGGCTTCGCGCTGACCAAGGCCTCGGCCGCCTACTGGAAGGGCGACCAGTCGAACGATCAGCTCCAGCGCATCTACGGCACCGCCTGGGCCTCCAAGGAAGACCTCGTCGCCTACCAGGAGCGCATCAAGGAAGCCGAGCGCCGCGACCACCGCCGTCTCGGCGCCGAGCTCGACCTGTACTCCTTCCCCGAGGAGATCGGCCCCGGCCTCGTCGTGTTCCACCCTAAGGGCGGCATCCTGCGCCACGAGATCGAGTCCTACGTGACCGACCGCCATAAGAAGGCCGGTTTCGACTTCGTGCACACCCCCGAGATCTCCAAGGGGGGACTCTTCCACACGTCGGGTCACCTGCCTTACTACGCGGACACGATGTTCCCGCCCATGCTCGTCGACGAAGAGCGTGACGAGGAGGGCAACGTGACCAAGGCGGGCCAGGAGTACTACCTCAAGGCCATGAACTGCCCGATGCACAACCTGATCTTCCGCTCGCGCGGCCGCTCCTACCGCGAGCTGCCCCTGCGCTTCTACGAGCTGGGCCACGACTACCGCTATGAGAAGAGCGGCGTCGTTCACGGCCTGACCCGCATGCGCGGCTTCACGCAGGACGACTCGCACACGTACTGCACGCCCGAGCAGGCCTCCGAAGAGATTCGCACGCAGATCGAGTTCTTCCTCTCGATCCTGTCCGCCTTCGGCCTCAAGGACTTCTACCTGGAGCTGTCCACGCGAGACGAGGACGGCAAGAAGAAGGACAAGTTCATTGGGTCGGACGAGGACTGGGCTGCCGCGACGAAGGCCCTCGAGGACGCCTGCGCCGCAACCGGCCTCGATCTCGTTCCCGATCCGGGCGGCGCCGCCTTCTACGGCCCCAAGGTCTCCGTGCAGGTCAAGGATGCGATCGGCCGAACCTGGCAGATGTCGACGATTCAGTACGACTTCAACCAGCCCGAGCGCTTCGACCTGGAGTACACGGCGGCCGACGGGA
>CAUTRF010000091.1:0-4950 GCA_963540795.1 uncultured Actinomyces sp. | reverse complement strand
GTTCTCCAGCGGTGGGACCTGTCGACGGGGCAGCACACGATTATTCCCGTGGTCGATGAGGATGGGAACGCTATCGAGCTGGGTGAAGACCTGGGTGTTTCTGATAGTGAAGCCGTTCGCGTGGGTAACGAGTACAGGTTCGTGTCGAGTGGCGGGGACGCTTTCGCCGTCGACCTGACGAGTGGCCAGGGTCGTTACTTGTTCTCGCTTGATACGCCGACGTATGGGCCGGACGGTTACCTGGCGACATTCCAGGTGACTGAGACCGGCGTCTACGCGCTGAAGGACCGCCGCGATGACCGCGTCGTGACGCTCTCGTACAGGCCTTGGGAGGGTGGCGAGTGGCGTGATATTTTCACGACCCGTGACCTGGCTTATTACCTCAACGAAGGCTATTTTTCGGCTGCCTTGGACATCCAGTCCTTCGCCCTGCGCCCCGGCTGGGACGGCGGCGCGCAGTAACGCGGTGCAGCCACGCGGCGCAGTAACTTTGTCCAACCGCGCGGCTTCGTCGCGGCGGCGCAATAGTGGGGGCGGTCTTCGGAAAGACCGCCCCCACCCGTTACACCGTGACGCCCACCTGGCCCAGCGCGAAGGCGAACTCCTCGCAGCGGGCCGCCCACCGGCCCTCGCGACCGGACGGGCCGGCGTGCCCGGCGACCATCTCGGTGCGCAGAATGATCGGACGCTCGAGCGGGTCACGCGCGGGAATAGACCCAGCCCCGGCCTCGTCCGTGGAGGGCACCTGGCCGGTGGCCTCGCGCAGGCGCTGCACCCACTTGGTGGGCTCGACGAACTCGACGCGAGTGTCGTTGACCGACGTCGTCGCCATGATCGCGGGCAGGAGCGCGCCGTCGGGCACGTTCTCGTACGGGGTGTAGCGGCTCATCGCGTCGAACACGGCGCGCGAGGTAAGCGGGTTGCCCCATTCCTCCCACTCGCCGACGGTGAGCGGCAGGGTCGGGTCCAGGATCGTCGTGAGCGCGTCCACGAAGGGCACGCCCGCCAGGATCGCGCGGAAGCGGTCGGGGGCGGCGTTGGTGACCGCGCCCATGAGGAGGCCTCCGGCGCTGCGTCCCTCCGCAACGAGGCGGCCGGGCGCCACCCACCCGGAGTCGACCAGCCAGTCGGCCACGTCGATGAAGTCCGTGAAGGTGTGCTCCTTGACCAGCTCCTTGCCGTCCTCGTACCAGGCGCGGCCCATCTCGCCGCCGCCGCGCACGTGCGCGATCGCGTAGACGGCGCGGCGCAGGATCGGCAGGCGCAGGGCCTCGAACTCGGGGTCGTAGCTGACCTCGTAGGACCCGTACCCGATCTGCCAGCCCGCGTGCGTGCCGTCCGGGCGCGCGTCGCGGTGGTGGATGAGGGTGACGGGGATGCGGGTCGCGCCGTCGCGCGCGAGCACCCACACGCGCTCCTCGACGTGCTCGGCGGGGTTCCAGCCGGGCGCCTCGCGCGTGCGCAGGGTCCGCACGCTTAAGTCCGCGGTCTCGCTTGTTCCCTTGGGGAACGAGGCCGGGGCGGGGTTCGGCAGCGTCACCTCGGCGACCGTAGGGGGCACGGTCTGCGACTGGAACTCCACGCGCAGCGGATCCTCCCACGGGGTCGGCACCGTCGCGATCGTGCGCACCGGGGCGTCGACCTCCACGCGCCGCCACGTGGGTGCCTGTTCGCGGCGGTCCCATACGTCAACCTGCGTCAGAGAATCCGAGCGAAGCGAGAGCGCCACGTAGCCCGCGTGGGCCTCGACGTCGGTGATGCGCTCGCCGGGGCCGGGGCTGCGCAGCGGCTCCCAGGACTCGAACGGGGCGAGGGGCGCGGGCTCGTCCCCCGGCAGGGGAGTGCCCGGCGTGCGGCCCGCCAGGGAACCCCGCGAGAACGCGGAGGAGGACGTGACGCCGAGGCGCGCCAAGGCCTCGGGCGAGCCCCCCGCGGGCAGCATCGCCTGCGCGAGCGAACCCTCCTGGGTGAGCCCCGTATGCACGATGAACAGGCGGTCGCCGGCCGAATCCGCCGACACCAGCGTGCGCGGGCGCACCGGCATGAGCGGCAGCGGACGCACCGACGGGTGGGCGGGCAGCCACAGCCACGCACGGCCCGCCGTCGACGACGACGAATGAATGACGACGTGCCCCGGGAAACCCGAGGGCGCGAACCCCATCTCGAAGCCCCCGTCCGGCTCGACCAGCAGCAGCTCGTCGGCGTCGCGCGGCGTGCCCACGCGGTGCAACCACACGTCGCACGCGCGCCACGCGTCGTCCAGGCCCATGTAGATGAAGGACTGGGAATCCTCCGCCCACGCGAAGCCGTACCCGGCGTCTACCACGGCCTCGTCGATGACCCGGCCCGACGCCTCCTGCACGACCCACGTGTAGCGCTCATCCCCGCTCGTGTCCCGCGCCCACGCGATCAGGCGCCCATCCGGGGAGGGATACATGTCAGCCAGGCGGAAAAACTCCTGCCCGCGCGCCCACTCGTTCTCATCGACGAGGAGCTCCTCGCCCTGGGTGTCCGCGCCCGGCCCGGGGACGAGCGGGATCGGGGTGCCTGCTTCGTCGCGCTGAACCGGCGCGCGGTGATGCGTCGCGTAGGACTGGCCCTCCGTGAAACGCCGGAAGTACCAGAACTCGCCCTCGCGGATCGGCACCGTCACGTCGGTGAGCGCCGTGGAGGCCTTGACCTCCTCGACGAGGCGCGCCGCCGCCTCGCGCGTCGACGCCGTCACCGTGTCCGCCCACGCGTTCTCCGCCTCCAGGTGCGCGCGCACCTCCGGGTTGTCTGCGTCGCGCAGCCAGTCCCACGGGTCATCAAAGTGCTGCCCAAATTGGTCGCGCACCCGGTACCCGTAACGCTTCGGGGCAACCGGGGGAGTCGACGAGGCCTGGGGTGTGTGGTGCGGGGTCGTCTCAGTCATGGGAACCATCTTAGGGGGGCGGGGTCTGATCAGGCGCGAGGCTTGTGCGTGTGGGGCCAGTGGGGATGGTTCCTCAGAAAAGTCGCACGTAATTCACCTGTGCATATTTCAGAGTTTGAAATTAGATCGTTGGAATTCTGCGGTTTCTGAGGGGTACTTGGCGAGGGGCGTGAGGGAATTACGTGCGAAATTTGGGGGCGGGACCAGGACAGGGTGGAAGAAGCAGTCCGGTGAGCGTGCGAGACTAGGGGAGTGAACGACGAACAAACTCCCTCGCGCGGATCCGCCGCGCTCGAACCCGCTGCCGCGCTCGGATCCGCGGCGCTCGCGGACCCGTCCGCGCCCCTCAACCAGGCCGGCACCCGAGGACACGGTGACGGGGGAGCGGCCTCGGCCTCGTCCCTGGCCCAGCCCGGCACTCCGGGGCGCGTGAACGAGGAACCCGCCACGGCCTCGTCCCTCACCCAACGCGCCCTCGCCTGGGTGCGCGAGTTCATCCAATTCGGGCTCGTCGGCGCCACCGCCTTCGTCGTCGACGCCGGCCTGTTCAACCTGCTCCAGCACGGGCCGCTCGGCTTCCTCGCCGGCCACCCCAACACCGCGCAATTCGTCGCCGCCGCGACCGCGACCCTGTACTCGTGGGTCGCTAACCGCCTGTGGACCTACCGTGGGCGCACGCAGGACAACGCCACGCGCGAGGCCATCCTCTTCTTCTTCGCGAACGCCTGCGGCATCGGCATCTCCCAGTTCTGCCTGCTGTTCACCCACCACATCCTCGGGTTTAACTCGGCGCTGGCCGACAACATCGCCGTCTACGTCGTCGGCTTCGCGCTGGGCACCGCGTTCCGCTTCTTCTTTTACCACTACGTGGTCTTCACCGGGCATACGCGCGCGTAGGTTCGAGGCGCGGCGGTAGGGTCGAAACGTGAAGGAAACGCCAGAGCACTACCCGACCCCCGAAGAATCCATCGCCACGATGGTCACCATCGACGACACCGCCCTCGTCTTCGAAGGCGGCGGCATGCGCAACGCCTACACGGCCGCGCTCGTGAGCCGACTCATCGCCGAAGGCATCAACTTCCCCCATGTCTCCGGGGTTTCCGCGGGATCCAGCCACCTGTGCAACTTCACCTCCCGCGACGCTCAGCGCTCGCACGACACCTTCGTTGACCTCGTCGAGGACCCCGAATTCGGCGGACTCAAGCACTTCCGTAAGGGGCACGGCTACTTCAACGCTGAGTACATCTACCAGCAGATCTGCTACCCCGACGGTGTCCTGCCTTTCAACATGGGTACGTTTTTGGCGAACCCGGCGACCACCCGCGTCGCCACCTTCAACGCGTCGCGCGGCGAAGAACGCTGGTTCTCCAAGGAAGAAATGAGCACCCTGGACACGCTCGGGCCCATCGTCCGCGCCTCCTCCACGCTGCCGATCCTCATGCCGCCCGTCGAGATCGACGGCGACACCTACGTCGACGGCGCGCTCGGCCCCAACGGCGGCCTGCCCTTTGATCAGCCCCTGCGTGAGGGGTACCGCAAGCTGCTCGTCGTCCTCACCCGTCCCCGCGACTTCGTGAAGGGTCCCATGCCCGCCAGTGTCGGCGCCCTCCTGCGCACCGCCTACCATTCATTCCCGTCCGTGTTCGAGGGCGTGGCCTTGCGCACCGACCGTTACAACGCGGGCCGCCGCTTCCTCTTCGAGCTCGAGGAACGAGGCCAGGCCTACGTGTTCACACCCGACAACCTGTGGATCAACAACACCGAGTCGCGGCGCGAGCGCCTCGAGGCGACTTACCGTGCCGGCCTGGTGCAGGCCGTGCGCGAAATGCCCGCGATCAAGGCGTTCCTGGGGCTGTAGGGGGTTCTTTTCACCCGTGTTCTGGCGGCGCTGCTTGTTGCCCGACAGATCTCCGGCCGCCGCGCGGCCTGTCTTGACGGGCCGGGCTGCGCCGTGGGCGGCGGCCCGCCCAATCTTCGGTGTTGCTTGTGGCCCCACGGGTGTTCCGGGCGCCGTCGGGCCCGGCCGCCCGCGAGAT
>CAUTRF010000090.1:0-5073 GCA_963540795.1 uncultured Actinomyces sp. | reverse complement strand
GCAAAGGCGATGGCGGTTTCAACTCCACCCATGCACAGGCGAGCAAAGGCGATGCCGGTTTCAATCCCACACAGGCACAAGCGAGCAAAGGCGATGCCGGTTTCAATCTCACCCAGGCACCAGCGAGCAAAGGCGACAGGGGTTTCACACCACCGGGCCTCCTATTCGACAGGGCCAAGCTGCGGTGCCCACGGGGTGCGACGACACCACCCCCCAGCCAAATCTCGCACGTAATTTAACGTGGTCATTTTTCAAGACACCCCAATAATGTTGCAATTCCAACGATGCAAATTCAAAGTTTGAATGAGTCACAGAGGAATTACGTGCGGAATTGCTGGTTGACAGCCAAAGCTAGGCTTCGAGCCGACGCGCCAAACGACAGGGCGGCACACACAGCGACCCAGCCCCACTGGTGTGAAGGGTGCCGGAGGGCGCTGGAGGGACCTGCCGCGGTGCCGGTGGGCGGCGGCGGGGCCTGGCCGGACAACGAGCCGACGCGCCGAGCCAAGCTCGCGGCGCGGACGGCTCGCGGGCGGGCCACCGCCCACCGGCACACACAGCGGCCGGGCCCTCCGGCGTCCGGAACACCAGCAGCGCCACAACCACAGACACAAACACGGACACAGCCACGGACACGACAAAGCGGGCCGGAACCCCTCGGTTCCGGCCCGCCCTCGATGCTCAGTGGCGATCAGCAGCGCACGACGCGCGTCAGTAGTGCACGACCACCGTGTCGCCCATGTCGGTCCAGTCGTAGATGAACTTCGCCGCATCGACGGGCATGTTCACGCAGCCGTGGGAGCCGCCGTAGCCGCTCCAGCCGAAGGAAGAACGCCAGGGGGCGCCGTGCATCGCGTAGGAGCCGGTGAAGTAGGTGACCCACGGGACGCCTTCGGTCTCGTACTTGGTGCCGTCGGCATTTTCACCGCGCATGGTCTGGACGTCGTACTTGAGGTACACGTGGAAGGTGCCGGTGACTGTCGGTGTGTCGGGGGCGCCGGGAACCATGTAGAAGGGGCCGCCGGCGACCTTGCCGCCAACGTAGGCGGTGACGGTAGCGTCGGAAAGGTTGATATCGACCCACTTTTCGCCTTCGGCTGCCTGGTAGACCAGGTTTTCGGTACCCTCGGCGACCTGCTTGGTCTCGGAGCCGGGCTCGACGTCGTCGTAGTGGAACAGACCCTCGTACGCCTTGCCGTCGGTCATGGCGGCGACGACGTCCTTGGTGATCTGCTCGGTGTTGTTGGTCTTGAAGCCCTTCTTGCCTTCGCGGGCGACGGTCAGGACGTTGCCGGAGGAGTCGACGTTGTCGACGCGGTTCTCGGGCTTGACGTCGGTGGTGGCGGCCAGGGCGTTGACCCAGTCGGCAACCTTGACGGTACTGATGGACGGGTCGTCGAGACTGCCGTCATCCTTGGTGAGGAATTCGATCCACTTGACCTTGTCGGAGCGCTCGGCGGTGAAGGTGTCGATGCCATCGGAGATTTCGATGTTCGTCTCCAGGAGGGCGTTGGCCTTCTCGGCGGCGGCCTCGGCGTTCTCGGTGGTGATGGAGGGTTCGATCTGGCGCACGCTCACGTCCTGGGTGACGGAGGTGAGGGTGGTGCCCGCCTGCTTGACGACGGAGGCAACGTCCTCGGTGGACACGCCGTTTCCGTTCTGCGCGGGGGTGACGGTGAAGGACTCGCCGTCTTCGGCAACAACGACCGCAGCGTCCTTCATTTCCGAGGTGAGGGTCGAGTTAGCGGTCGCGGCGAGCTTCTTGATGGACTCGTCACTGACGGTGACGACGGGCTCGACGTTACGCTCGGAGAAGAGGGCGCTGACGAACGCAGGCAGGGACGTGGAGCCCTTCATGGCGGCGTCGGCGGTCTCGTCGGCGTCGACCGTGATGCCCGCTTCGTTGAGCGAGGCCTCGGTGGTCTTACCTTCGACGGTGAGCGTGACGGTCGTAGCGTCCGCGCGCTCGTTGACGGCGGCGATCACCTGGTCGCGGGTCATGCCCGCGACGGGTGTGCCGGCGACGGTCGTGCCCGGCAGGGCACGTCCGGAGTAGTTGGCCGCATACACGATGCCGGCACAGACGACGAGGAGGACGAGGGCGCTCACGACGCCAATCGCCCATCTGGTTTTCAAGGATAGTTTTTTGAGCATCGTCTCTTATCGTATAGCCTCATGCATGCCCACGCGGAAATTTCATTGAATTTTCAGCTGCGTTGTCTGCCACAAGGAATTGGGCGCAATCCGGCCATTTCGACCGACAAACGTGATTATTGCCGCGAGATACCTCACCACCTGCGAGAACGCGAGCCTTTATCCTGGTTGTATATGCGTTCGCCGTCGACTTTGGGAGGCTCATCATGACTGCGCCGCGACTTCTCGTTGTGCCCGGAGGCACCGCCATTGGTGCGGTTGCTCTGGCGAATGCGTCGATTCATAAGCTCGTGGAGCTCTACGAGGAGCGCCAGGCCGACCCGGATCACCCGGCGCCGCACACGGTCGTCGTCCTGCGTGCCCCGGAGGATGTGCCCCCGGCGACGCTTCGCGGCTCCGCAGTGCCCCCCGAGGAGGCTTTCCCCGAGGATCGCTACCCCGGCCTCGCCGAGGCGATCAACGCGGACCCGAATTTCTTCGACGGAATCGACCTAGTCATCCCGACGTCGGGGTCGAGCGCGGGTAGCCCGCGCCTCGTCGGCCTGTCGATCGAGGCGCTCATGGCCTCGGCGAAGGCGACCGAGCTGGCCCTGGAGGGCCCGGGACGTTGGATCCTGGCGGTGCCTGCGCACCACATCGCGGGCGCGATGGTCCTGCTGCGCGCGGCGGTCGCGGAGACGAACCCGCAGATCGTCGACACGTCCGAGGGCTTTGATCCCCGCGCCCTCTTGCCCGCGATTCAGGGCGCCACGCAGGACGACATGCCCGGCTACCTGTCGCTTGTGCCGACCCAGCTCGCCCAGTGCCTCGACGCCGGCGAGGAGGTCGTGGGGCCGATGCGCTCGCTGGCGGCGATCCTCGTGGGCGGGGCGGCGACGAACCCGCAGTTGCTCGCACGCGCCACCGAGGCCGGCCTGAAGGTGCGCCTCACCTATGGCATGACGGAGACGGCGGGCGGTTGCGTGTACGACGGCAAGCCTCTGCCGGGCACGTCGGTGCGCGCGGTGGATTGGGATGGGCGCACGCGCCTGGCGATCCACGGCCCGACGCTCATGACTCGATACCTGGACGCGGAGAGCCCCTTCTTTGACGAGGGCGGCCACCGTTGGCTGCTCACCGGGGACCTGGGCATTATCCGGGCTTCAGGGAAGGTGGAGGTGCGCGGTCGCGCGGACGACGTGATCGTGTCGGGCGGCCTGTCCATCGCGCCGGGTCCGGTGCGCCGGGCGGTGCGTTCCTTCGAGGGAATTTCGGACGCGTGGATTTTGGGCACCCCGGACGAGAAGTGGGGCCACGTGGTGACCGCACTGGTGGTCCCCGAGCAGATGCCGTCGGATTCGCTGGAGATGGCGGAGATCGGCTCGGCGATCCGCGAGCACACGGCGGCGCTCATCGGGCGCGCGCAGGCTCCTCGTCGGATCGTGGCCGTTGAGGCCCTCCCCTACCTGGGCTTCGACAAGATCGACCGCGCCGCCGCCGCGCAGGCCGCAGCCGAGGCCTCGGGCACCGAGCGGGAGTGGGTGCGCTAAGGCGCTGCCCGGACCCGCGCCCGCTCCAACTACACTGGTGGGCATGGCTTCCGTTTCTGACTGGATTGAAGGCGCACGCCTGCGCACCCTCCCTGCCGCCGCCGCACCCGTGATCGTGGGCTCGGCGGCCGCGCACTACCTGGGGGGTTTCAGCGCGGCGCGCGCTGCCCTGGCGCTGCTGGTGGCGCTGGCCCTGCAGGTGGGTGTCAATTACGCGAACGATTATTCGGATGGTATTCGCGGCACGGACGACAATCGCAAGGGGCCCGCGCGTCTGACTGGCGGCGGCCTCGCCAAGCCGACAACAGTCCTGGCGGCGGCGCTGGGTTCGTTCGCGGTGGCCGGGGTGGCGGGCCTCGTCCTGGTTGCTGTGTCGGGCACCTGGTGGCTGATCGCTGCGGGTGCCGCGGCGGTCGTGGCCGCGTGGTTCTACACGGGCGGCAAGCACCCCTACGCGTACATGGGCATCGGCTTGTCGGAGCTGATGGTCTTCGTGTTCTTCGGACTGCTGGCGTGCGTGGGTACGGCCTGGACGCAGGTGCAGTCGGCGCCGTGGTGGCTGTGGATGAGCGCGTCGGCGCTGGGCCTGCTGTCGGTGGCGCTGCTGATGGCCAATAACATTCGAGATATTCCGACGGACCGCGAATCCGGCAAGATGACGGCGGCCGTGCGCCTGGGCGACCGGGCGTCGCGCTGGGTGTTTGCGGCGTGCGTGTGGCTTCCGGTCGCGATGATCGTCGTGCTGGGCGTCGCGGTGGGGCTGCATCCCTTCGCGTCTGGCGCGCTGGGCGTGGGAGCGGCCGCCTGGGCGGTCGGCGTGAGTCTGCCGGTCCTCACCGGTGCCTCGGGCCGCGCGCTCATCACGGTGCTGCGCAACACCGGTTTTTTCACCCTTTCCTGGAGTGTTCTCGCGGCCGTTGCCCTCGTGATTTCCTAGGTTTTCATGGACGAGGCCGGGGCTTCTTGCGCTCGCAAGGTCCCCTCGGGCAATGAAAAAGAATCATCTGTCAGATAGTATGACCGACAGCACTACTCACCGTTTCAGCGGAGGCCACGATGAGCAATGATTCCTACACGCCGGGCGCGCACGCCCCGATGGGCGTGGTCGCCCAGGGCCAGGTGATGAAGCCGTGAAGTGGGCAGACATTCAGCAATGGGATCCCGCTCCCCTTCGGGAGTACTCCTCTAAGTGCACCACCATGCAGCAGCAGTTGCAGACTGCCGCTGATGAACTCGTCGCCGACCTCAATAGCCTGACCGGCACTGGACGGACCGTCACGGCCGCCCAGGACAAGCTACGAAAGCGCATCAAAACGATCGAAGACCTGGTTAACTACTTCATCAGCGCCAGCGAAATCGCATCAGAAGGAGTGCAGGGCATCAGCAAAAT
>CAUTRF010000089.1:0-5494 GCA_963540795.1 uncultured Actinomyces sp. | reverse complement strand
CTGGCCGTACGCCTGCTGCGGCTGTCCGTACGCCTGCTGCGGCTCGCCGGCAGCGGGGTAAGGGTTCACGGGATCGCTCATGAGTGACTCCAAACGGGTTGCGTCGATCAGATACGGCTGCCATCGTAGCCGACGCGGGAGTAGAAAATAAACAATTCGGCCTTTAGTTACCGTGAACACAGTGGTCGCCACTGGATCGCTAGCGCATGTTCTCCGCGACAATCAGCAAGACGATCAGGCCCACCTGCAGGAGGAGCATGCCGAACGCAATACCGCGCGCAATGTTCACCTTCCGCGTCACGTCGGACGGAGCATCAATCTCCCGGGCGTGGGCACACAGGCGCTGCGCCCGGACCGCGTTGGCGAGTAGCAGGATCACCGGAGTCGTGAAGAACCACACGAAGGACATCACGATGGCGAGGGTCGCGTTGGACTTGAGCCGAGAGAAGGCCAGTTGCAGGAGCGGATCGGTGGTCGGCTGCGCGGGCTGGCTCGCGTACGCGGCCTGCTGATTCACGCCGAACTGCGGGACGCTAGCCGGGTCCTGCTGCGGCTGAGCAACGGGCACAGGCGCCTGGTAGGAGCCCGGCTGGCCGTAGGACGGCATCGGCTGGGCGGCGCTCTGCTGAGGATACCCAGCCTGCTAAGGATACCCAGCAGGGCTGCCGTACGCCGGTGCCGCGCTGCCAGCCGTGACCCCGCTGTAACCGGGAGCGTAGGGCGACTGCTGCACGGCGGGTGCAACATTCACGGGCGCACCCGTCGGAGGCGCAAACTGCGCGGGCGCGGGGGCGGGAACCTGCGGTGCGGCGGGAGCGTTCGACCACGACGAGGCGGACGCTCCAGCTTGGGGCGCGACCGGTCCGCCGCTTTGCTGCGGCCAGTCCCAGCCTGCCGGAATTGCCCGCGAGGGCATCTGTTCATCACTCATACAAACAACCAATCACTTCTGAGAATCGACAAGCCAGACGAGGAGGAAGGGGACGGCGATAACGAGAACGAACAGCACGATCCCAATAATTCCGCAGATGAGAGCCGTCGTTCGCGCGCCGCGCACGTCCCTCAGCACGTCCTCGGGTGCACCCAGGTTCTCGGCCTCACTAATGAGGCTCATGCTCCAGAACCACGCACCGAACGACAGGAGCGGCCCCAGCGTCACAAAGCTAACGAAAGACATGATGCGCACCATGGACGCGTTCGAACGCACGCGCTCGACGGCGGGGTTCAGGGCGTACACGACCTGGCCGTACATCGGCTGCCCATAGGAAGCGCCCGCGCCATACGAGGCCTGGGCGCCGTACGCGGGTTGGGTACCGTATGCGGGCTGCTGGCCTGCGGGGGCCTGTCCGTATGCAGCCTGGGTCCCGTACGAGGCCTGGGTTCCATATGCGGACTGGCTACCGTAGGGGATCTCGCCGCCAGGGCCGTAGGGGTTCGTGGGGTCGCTCATCAATAGCTCCGGTCAGAATGTGGGATCTTATCCTCCCACATCATACGAGCAACCTCTGCAACTCGGAAGATCCGCCTCATTTTCCCTCCTCACCACCGGCCACAACCCGGCGCAACCCTCCCCTGTCGCCGACGCACCCGGCCCGCCCCGGCCTCGTCCCTGATAAAACGGTGCGGGGGCCGGTTTTCCGACCCCCGCACCACCCGACAAACGGGCGTCACATCACAGCATGCAGGACACGCAGCCCTCGACCTCCGTGCCCTCCAGGGCCATCTGGCGCAGGCGCATGTAGTACAGGGTCTTAATGCCCTTCCTCCACGCGTAGATGTAGGACTTGTTCAGGTCACGCGTCGTCACCGTGTCCGGGTAGAACAGCGTCAGGGACAGGCCCTGATCCACGTGCTGGGTGGCCACCGCGTAGGTGTCAATGATCTTCTCCGGGCCGATCTCGTACGCATCCTGGTAGTACTCCAGGTTCTCGTTCGACATGTAGGGCGCCGGGTAGTAGACGCGGCCGATCTTGCCTTCCTTGCGGATCTCCACGCGGGACACGATCGGGTGGATCGACGACGTCGAGTTGTTGATGTACGAAATGGAACCCGTCGGAGGCACGGCCTGCAGATTCTGGTTGTACATGCCGTACTTCGCGACGTCGGCCGCCAGGGCCTCCCAGTCCGCCTGGGTCGGGACTTTGATCGACGAGGCGGCGAGCAGCTCACGGCACTTGTCCGTGGCGGGGGCCCACTCCTCGTCAATGTACTTGCGGAAGAACTCGCCCGAGGCATACTTCGACTCCTCGAAGCCCTCGAAGGTCTCGCCGCGCTCGCGCGCGATCTTGCACGAGGCCTTGATCGCCTCGAACAGGACCGTCATGAAGTACATGTTCGTGAAGTCCAGGGCCTCCTCGGAACCGTAGTGCACGTGCTCGCGCGCCAGGTAACCGTGCAGGTTCATCTGGCCCAGGCCGATCGCGTGGCTCATCGCGTTGCCGCGAGCAATCGACGGGACCGAGCCGATGTCCGACAGGTCCGAGACGGCCGTCAGGCCGCGGATCGCCATCTCGATCGTCTTCGAGAAGTCCGGGGAATCCATGGTCTTCGCGATGTTGAGCGAGCCCAGGTTGCAGGAGATGTCCTTGCCGACGTGCGAGTATGACAGGTCATCGTTGTAGGTCGAGGCCTCGGAGACCTGCAGGATCTCCGAGCACAGGTTCGACATGGTGATACGGCCCTTGATCGGGTTCGCCTTGTTCACCGTGTCCTCGAAGACGATGTAGGGGTAGCCGGACTCGAACTGGATTTCCGCGATCGTCTGGAAGAAGCGACGCGCGTTGATCTTGCGCTTGTGGATGCGGCCGTCGTCCACCATCTCGTGGTACTTCTCCGTCACCGAGATCTCGGAGAAAGGCACGCCGTACACGCGCTCCACGTCGTAGGGGCTGAACAGGTACATGTCCTCGTTCTTGCGGGCCAGCTCGAACGTGATGTCCGGGATGACGACGCCCAGGGACAGCGTCTTGATGCGGATTTTCTCGTCCGCGTTCTCACGCTTGGTATCCAGGAACTGCATGATGTCCGGGTGGTGCGCGTGCAGGTACACGGCGCCCGCGCCCTGACGCGCGCCCAGCTGATTCGCGTAGGAGAAGGAGTCCTCGAGCAGCTTCATGACGGGCACGACGCCGCTGGACTGGTTCTGAATCTTCTTAATGGGGGCGCCCGACTCGCGCAGGTTCGTCAGCTGCAGGGCGACGCCGCCGCCGCGCTTGGACAGCTGCAGCGCGGAGTTAATGCCGCGCGCGATCGACTCCATGTTGTCCTCGATGCGCAGCAGGAAGCAGGAGACCAGCTCGCCGCGCGCCGCCTTGCCGGCGTTGAGGAACGTCGGGGTGGCGGGCTGGAAGCGGCCCGTCATGATCTCATCGACGAAGCTGCGCGCCAGCTCGATGTCGCCGCGCGCCAGGTACAGCGACACCATGGCGACGCGATCCTCGAAGCGCTCCAGGTAGCGCTTACCATCGAAAGTCTTGAGCGTGTACGACGTGTAGTACTTGAACGCGCCCAGGAACGTCGGGAAGCGGAACTTGTGGGCGTAGGCCTGCTTGTACAGCTCCTTGATGTCCGCGAAGTCGTACTGATCCAGGACGTGCTTCTCGTAGTAGCCCTCGTCCACCAGGTACTTCAGCTTCTCCTCCAGGTCATGGAAGAACACCGTGTTCTGGTTGACGTGCTGGAGGAAGTACTGGCGAGCCGCCGCACGGTCCGCGTCGAACTGGATGCGTCCGTTCGCGTCGTACAGGTTAAGCTGCGCATTCAGCGCGTGGTAGTCCAGCTCCGGGGAGGGAGCTTCCTCTACGCCTGTGTCGGTGTAGTTTTCTGCCAAAACTGTTCCAGTCCTTCGCGAACTCTGGAGACGTCCTCGGGCGTGCCGAGGAGCTCGAACTTATACATGTGGGGGACCCCCAGCTTGGCCGCGATAATGTCGCCCGCGATGCAGTAGGCCTTGCCGAAGTTAGTGTTTCCCGACGAGATCACGCCCCTGCACAGGGCCCGATTGTCGGGGTCATTGAGGAACTTAATGACCTGCTTGGGCACAGCTCCCTTGATATTTCCGCCGCCGTAAGTGGGCACGATGAGCACATACTCGTCGGTCACGCGCAGGGGCTCATCCTTGGGGAGCAACGGGATTCGCGCCGCCGGGAGGCCGAGTTTTTCAACAAAACGGCGGGTGTTGCCCGTCGCCGACGAGAAGTAGACGACGCTGCCCATGGTAATCCTTCCTGCTTGGCGGGATGCTGAATCTCTAGTGTCTCACCCCCGAGGCCCGCTCGGGGTTGCCTCGCACGCGTGTCCTATGTGGGATGATCGACGAGCCTGACTTGCCGGGTGAGCATGGTCGCTGGCGGTGCGCGCATGCGGTCGTGGGCGGCGGGTCCACTCAGCCAGTTGGCCGCGTATTTCCCTATGTCCACCGGGGGTTCGCACCCCGCTCATTCGAGCGCGTGCGCACCGTTTCTGAGGGCTAGCCCCGGCATCGTTCCCGCCCAGATACGCGAAAGCCCCGGCCTCGCGGCCGGGACTTGTCGGCCAGGCTCAGGCCTGCAGCGCCAGGGGGGCAGCTGCGGCGGCGACGGCCTTGATGCGGTCGGGGCGGAAGCCGGACCAGTGGTCCTCGCCGGCCACGACGACGGGGGCCTGCTGGTAGCCGAGGCCCTTAATGAAGGCGAGGGATTCCGCGTCCTGGGTGACGTCGATCTTCTCGTAGGAGACGCCCTGCTTGTCGAGGGCGCGGTAGGTCGCGTCGCACTGGGGGCAGCGGGGCTTGGAGTAGACGGTGATCGACATGTTCGTGTCTCCTTGCGGCTCGAGGCCGGACGTTGGCATCCTATGTTGTCATTCTGGCGGCTCGTTCGCCGCGAACACGACAACACTACACCTCGTGGCCGTCCGCGCAAGCGACCCCTAGATGTTGTGTGCACCGCCCCGACTGTGGACGAGGCAGGAGGGGTCTGTGGATGGAGCAAGCGGTCAGCATCTCGGATGCACCTGCACGGTTTGTCGCACCCGCAGCACAGGTACGCGAAGATGCGCGCAAACATTGAGGTTTGCGACTAACCCACGGGCACATCTAGGAGCCTCCAACGCCCCCACACGCGCCTGCGCACCCTGTGGACGAGCGCATCACCACCCTGTGCATAACCGCCTGCCAACCACCTGAAAGATGTCGAGCGTCACATTCTTTGGTGGACGTCTTGGGCGTGTCGCACCCGCACATCTAGGGGTCGTTGGCGACTAAGCGCCCCTAGATATAGGGATTGGCGTCGTTATTGGTGAAACCGCTGAAATCATGCGAAAAGGTGGTCGATGGGCGCCTACCTGAGGCACCCGCGGGCGACCACGACGGGAGCTGCGCCCTAGATCTAGGGGCCGGAGCTGGCCCTACATCTAGGGTCTGTGGCGTGCCCTAGATATAGGAACCACAAGCTCGCCCGACAACGGGCCACCTCGGGCCACCTGCGAAAAAACTCGCCCAGCAAGCCCAAAAACG
>CAUTRF010000088.1:0-5536 GCA_963540795.1 uncultured Actinomyces sp. | reverse complement strand
GTTCCAACAACGGGAACAATGGCAATGGGAACGGTGGCAACGGTTCCAACAACGGGAACAATGGCAATGGGAACGGTGGCAACGGTTCCAACAACGGCAACAATAACGGCGGCAACAACAATGGCGGCCGAAGAAACTAGCCGCGCGTCTTAGCGCCGAGCCTGCGGGCCCCGAGGATGCTCCTCGGGGCCCGCAGTGTGTTCACAGTGGGGTGGGATACGCGCACGCGGATAGGAAACGACGATGCGGATAGGTTATGAACATCCGGATAGCCTAATAACCTATCCGCAAGTGAATAACCTATCCGGATGCGCGCAACCTATCCGCATGTGAACGCATGAGTTCTGGCCACATATTCTCTGTTCTCACGTGTTCTCTGGTCCCGTGCGCTTGATGGCCCCCGGGCCCGCGACCGCCCGCTGCGCACGGCCGACAGGAATCGCGGGCAGAGCAAAAAAGTTGGCCCCCGCTCGCATGAGCGGGGGCCAACCCTTCAGCATTCAACCGATGCGTGAAGCCTTCACTTCGCGGCGGAAACGCGGACCTTGAGGTTCGCGGACACCTCGGGGTGGAGGCCGACGGTCACCGTGTAGTCGCCAACGGCCTTGATGGGCGCGGCGATGATGACGCGACGACGATCGATAGTCTGGCCCAGCTGCTCCTTGACCGCGTCAGCGATCGCAGCAGCGGAGACGGCGCCGAACAGGCGGCCGGAGTGGCCAACCTTGCCGGAGATCTCGACAACGGCGCCCTGGAGGGCGTCGCGCACGGCGCGAGCGTCGTCGATCGTGGCGATCTCGTGACGGCGACGAGCAGCGGCGATCTGGTCGATCTGCTTCTGCGCGCCGGCGGTCCACTTGGCGGCGAAGCCGCGGGGGACCAGGTAGTTGCGGGCGTAGCCAGCCTTGACCTCGACGACCTCGCCGGCGTGGCCGAGGTTGGGGACGTCGTGGGTGAGGATCAGTTTCGTGGTAGCCATATCAGCTGTGTCCTTCCCTTATCAGCGGCCGGTCGTGGAGTAGGGCAGCAGAGCCATCTCACGCGCGTTCTTGACGGCGCGAGCGATCTTGCGCTGCTCCTGGGTGGAAACACCGGTCACGCGGCGGGCGCGGATCTTGCCGCGGTCCGAGATGAACTTACGCAGCAGAGCGGTGTCCTTGTAGTCGATCTTTTCGATCTTGGCCGACTTCAGCGGGTTGGCCTTCTTCTTGATGGGCTTGTTGCGAAGTTGGGGCTTCGCCATGATGGTCTCCTAGTGAATCCGGGCGGACTGTGCCGCCCCAAGCATGTTGTCTTCGACGTGGCGCTGTCCGGCGTAGGTGCCGGTGCGCGCGACTTTAGAACGGGGGCTCGTCGCCGAAGGAGGTGGCGCCGCCAGCGGGGGCGGAGCGCCACGGGTCCTCGGGGGAGCCGCCGGTCGGTGCGCCGTAGTTGGCGCCACCCTGGCCGTATCCACCCTGGCCGCCGTAACCGCCGCCCTGCTGGGGCGCGCCCTGCTGGCCGCGGTTGTCGGACTGGTAGCCGCCGCCACCGGAGGGGGCGGTGCGGGTGACCTGCGCGCGTGCGCGGCGCAGGGAGGGGCCGACCTCGTCGACCTGCAGCTCAACGACCGTGCGACGTTCACCCTGCTGGGTGTCGTACGAGCGCTGGGTGAGGCGACCCTGAACGATGACGCGCATGCCCTTACGCAGCGACTCGGCGACGTTCTCAGCGGTCTCGCGCCACACGGAGCAGCGCATGAAGAGGGTGTCGCCGTCGCGCCACTCACCGGCGTTACGGTCGTAGGTTCGGGGGGTGGAGGCCACCGTGAAATCGGCGACCGCGGCACCGGACTGCGTCCAACGCAGTTCGGGGTCAGCGGTCAGGTTACCGATGACAGTGATGACGGTATCTCCGGCCATGTCGGCTCCTCGGGCTTAGAGGGTGTGGTGTCGGCTCAGTGAGCGTCGGGGCGCAGGAGCTTCGTACGGAGAATGGTCTCGTCGATGCCCATGCGGCGGTTGATCTCGAGAGCGACCTCGGGGGTCGTGGTCATGTCGATGACGACGTAGATGCCCTCAGAACGCTTGAGGATGTCGTAAGCAAGGCGGCGCTTGCCCCAGATGTCAACGTTCTCGACGGATCCGCCGCCCGCACCCACGGGTGCCAGGTACTTCTCCATCGTGGGGGCGACGGTGCGCTCGTCGATCGAAGGATCGAGGATCACCATCAGTTCGTAGTTACGCACGTTGGTTCCCACCTCCTGTGGTCTTTACGGTCACGGACGGTCCGTGACAGGAGGGCGTTGCGTATGGCCCGTGAGGGCCTGCTGGACCGGCCGCGGGTGCGGATAGTCCAGCTACCCACTCTACACGGGTGGCAGCGTCTTCGCTAGGGCGTTTCCTGTCATGATTGTGCTTCTTCGGGACGAGGCCTGGGCCCACTCCGACGGGAAGCCGACCCCAGCGCGAAACCGGAGTGCGCACGAGGCCGGCCCCGGCCTCGTCGATCGGCTACAGAGAGCGGGCGCCGAGCCCGTTGGTGAGGGCCCGCATACCGGTGTAGACGGCCGAGTAGGCGAGCCAGACCATCGCGAGGGCGAGGGAGGGGCGCGCCGTGAGCGAGGTGGAGTGGGCGATGACCCACAGGAGGGGCGCGTAGACGGCCAGGTTGATGATGCCGGCGATCGCCAGGTAGCGGCCTCGGCCCGCTCCGATGAGGACGCCGTCGAGGAGGAAGACGTAGCCGGCGAGGGGCTGGAAGAGCGCGCCGACGATGATGGCGACGGTCGCGTAGTCGATGACGGTCTGGTCGGTCGTGAAGATGCGGGTAATCCAGGGCGCGGTGATCGCCAGGACGACGCCGACGGCGACGCCGAAGCCGATGCCCCAGCGGGAAAGGGTGCGCAGGAGGGGGCGCATGGCGCCGCGATCGCCGGTGCCGGTCGTGAATCCGGCGAGCGCTTGGGCGGCGATCGCGAGCGCGTCGAGCACGTAGGCGGCGAACGTCCACAGGGTCCACACGATCTGGTGGGCGGCCAGGGCCTGGGTGGAGATCGCGGTGACCGCGCTCAGGGTCGCCAGGAGCGCGACGCGCAGCGCGAGGGTGCGCACGAGGAGAGGCGCTCCCTCGAGCGCGGCGCCGAACAGGCCCGAGGTGGAGGGGCGCAGGCTCACGTCCTCGCGGCGGGCGGCGCGCACGATCATCCACCCGAGGAAGGCCGCCATAAGCGTCTGCGTGATCGCGGTGCCCAGGCCGGAACCCGCCACCCCCAGGTCGAGGGGGTACATGAGCACCCAGTTGGCCACCGCGTTGAAGGCCGCGCCCACGGACGCCGCGACCAGGGGAGTGCGCGTGTCCTGCAATCCGCGCAGGGTACCGGTGGCCGCCAGGACGACGAACATGCCGACGAGGCCGGGCGCGGAGGCGCGCAGGTAGGCCAGGGCGTGCGGCATCGTCACCGCGTCGGCCCCGAGCCAGGTCAGCAGGGGAGAGGCGAAGACGGCCAGAAGGATCGCGGCGAGCGCGCCGAGGCCTCCCGCCAGCCACATGGCCTCGACCCCCGAGCGAATCGCAAGGTCGCGCCGCCCGGCCCCCAGGTGGCGCCCCGCCAGGGAGGTCGTCGAATAGGCGAGGAAGATGAAGAGCCCGACCGCCGTGTTCAGCACGGTCGACGCGATGCCCAGGCCCGCCAGCTGCGGGGTGCCCAGGTGGCCGACCATCGTGGAGTCGATGACGGTGAACAGAGGCTCCGCGATGAGCGCGCCCAGGGAGGGCAGCGCGAGCGCCAGGATCATCCGCGTGGTGATCGTCGGCGTCGACGAGGCCGAGGCCTCCTCGCGCTTGGCGGGCGGGGTTGGGCCGCTGGGTCCCTGTGTGCTCGTCATGACACTCCGATTCTTTTCCACAATGTGTGCACAGGCCTGTGGAAAGCCGTGCATTGGGAAATTCTAGATGGCTCAATGAATGACAATGATGTGACTGTGATAAGGATATCCGCCCTGACAGATCGGTCATTTCGCGTTGTGCACAGGCGTTCTCGGCGTTGTGCACAGGTTATCCACAATATGTGCACATGCCCGTGCACAGCGTCGGTCGCGCAATCGCCTACAACGCGTTAGTCTTCGCCTGAAGGCCCCCTATCCACAGGGCCCCGGGCCGCGCTCGATGCACTCAGCCCGGCCCCGGCCTCGTCCCTATACGCCCGCGCACCCGAGAGGATCACGATGTCCGACGACCAGTTCGACCGCGTCCCCCCGCAGGACATCGACGCGGAGATGAGCGTCCTCGGATCGATGATGCTGACGACCGAGGCCGCCAACGTCGTCTCCGAGATGCTGCGCGGGCAGGACTTCTACCAGCCCAGCCACGAGACGATCTTCGACACCATCGTCGAGCTCAACGGCCGCGCGGAACCCGCCGACGCGATCACCGTCGCCGGCGAACTCAAGCGCGCCGGCGTCCTGTCGAAGGTGGGCGGCGCCGCCTACCTACACACCCTCATCGCCTCCGTGCCCACCGCCGCGAACGCCGCCTACTACGCGCGCATCGTGCGCGAACGCGCCATCATGCGCCGCCTCGTCACAGCGGGCACGCGCGTTGTCCAGCTCGGCTACGCGGACGCCGGCGGCGACGTCGACGAGATCGTCGACCAGGCCCAGGCCGAGGTCTACGCCGTCTCCGACGGGCGCGAAACCACCGACTACGTGTCCATGACGCAGATGAGCTCCGACATCCTCAATGCGCTCGAAGACATCGAGAAGAACCAGGGCAAGCTCAACGGCGTGCCCACCGGCTTCACCGACCTCGACGAGCTCACCCAGGGCCTGCACGGCGGCCAGATGATCATCGTCGCCGCCCGACCCGCCATGGGTAAGTCCACGCTCGCCCTGGACTTTTGCCGTTCCGCGTCCATGAAGCACGGCATCACGTCGCTGATCTTCTCCCTGGAAATGAGCTCGCAGGAAATCGCGATGCGCATGCTCTCCGCCGAATCCGGCGTGCGCCTGTCCAAGATGCAGGCCGGCAAGATGAGCGACGTCGACTGGCGCAAGGTCGCCGAAACCACCTCGCGCATGAGCGAGGCACCCCTGTACGTCGACGACTCCGCGAACATCACCATCTCCGAAATCCGCTCCAAGTGCCGCCGCCTCAAGCAGCAGGAAAACCTGGGCCTCGTCGTCATCGACTACCTCCAGCTCATGACGAGCGGCCGCCAGGTCGAGTCACGTCAGCAGGAAGTCTCCGCGATGTCGCGAAACCTCAAGCTCCTGGCCAAGGACCTCGACATCCCGGTCATCGCCGTCGCGCAGCTGAACCGTAACTCCGAGGGCCGCACCGACCGCAAGCCCATGATGAGCGACCTGCGTGAGTCCGGCTCGCTCGAGCAGGACGCCGACATCATCATCCTGCTGCACCGCCCCGACTACTACGACAAGGAAGACCGCCCCGGCGAGGCCGACATCATCGTCGCCAAGCACCGCGCCGGCGCGACCGCGACCGTCACCGCCCTCTTCCAGGGCGACATGGCGCGCTTCGTCAACTACACGGGCCGCCC
>CAUTRF010000087.1:0-5563 GCA_963540795.1 uncultured Actinomyces sp. | reverse complement strand
CGTGCTGGCTGCCGAAGATCTCGCCGAACAGCTCGGAGGCGCCGTTGATGACGCCAGCCTGCCCGTAGAAGTCGGGGCGCGAGGACACGAAGCCCACGACCTTCACGACGCCCGCGAGGTTGTCGATGCCGCCCGCGACGGAGGCCGCCGCAGCCAGGGCGTTGAGGGCACACACGCGCGCCGCGTCCTTGGCGTCCTCGGGGTCCGCGCCGTCCTCGCCGACCGCGCCGATGCACACGGGCTCGCCGTTCACGACGGGGATCTGGCCGGAGGTGCGCACGACGCCACGGTCGATGACGGCAGGCACGTAGGCGGCGACGGGCGTGGCGACGGCGGGCAGTTCGAGGCCGAGCTCAGCGAGCTTTTCGGAGGGGAGCATGAGGGGTCCTTTCGTTCCTTATTGACGAGGCCGGGGCCTCGTCCTCTGGTTCCAGTTTAGTTGCGCTGATCCCGCAGGTGGCGAGTGACGGCGTGACCGTGAGATCCCGGCCCAGGCCTCGTCGAAGAGGGCGCGGCGCAGGTATAAGCGTGCGCCCCGCGTGTCGACAATCACGCGGGGCGCACTATCCAGGAAGGCTCAGCCCTGGGGAGCGGCCGGGGGCTGACCGCCCTGTCCCGGACCGCCCGCCGGGGGCTGACCGCCCTGTCCCGGGCCGCCGGCCGGGGGCTGTCCGCCCATCCCCATGCCGCCCTCGCCGGCGGTCGCCGAGGTCTCGGTGCCGTCGACACTCACCGTGTAGGTGGAGCCGTTGGCCATGCCGGAGGTCGAGTAGATGACGTTTCCGAAGGCCTTGAGCGAGGTGTAGGTGCCCAGGACCGAACCGTTGGCGTCGGTGATCGTCACCGTGGACCCGGCGGATCCGGTCGCGGAGGCGGAGATCCAGCCCTGGCCGTCGGTCGTTGTCGGCGTCTCCACCATCTCGTTGGTGGCGAAGGCGATGACCGTGCCGCCCGTGATGCTCATGGCGCCGTTGGTGTCGAGGCTGCTGTTCGCGCCGGAGGCCGGGCCGTAGACCGTGGTCGTGCCGCCGCTAATGGTCAGCGAGCCGTTGGAGTCGATGCCGTCGCCGTTCGCGTTGACGGTCAGGGTGCCGCCGGTGATGTTGATCTGCTCACCGGTGTCCTCCATCGTGCCAGCGCCGTCAGCCATGCCACCGGGGGCCATACCACCGGGGCCCATCTGCTGGGTCGTGGTGTCGGTGGTCGTGGTGTCGGTGGTGGTCGTGTCGGTCGTGGTCGTGTCGGTCGTGGTGGTCGTATCGGAGTTGGACTCGGCGACGGCGGCCAGGCCGGCCTCGACGGTGATCGAGCCCGAGGCGTTGATGCCGTCGTCCGTGGAGGTCAGGTCGACCGTGCCGTCGGAGATCGTGATGAGGCCGCCCTCGAGCGCCTCGTTCGACTGGGTGACGGTCACGTTCGCGCCGTCCAGGACGGCAGCGACCTCGGTGTGCACGCCATCGTCGCCGGAGGCGGCGGTGATCGTGCCGGAGCTCAGGCGCAGCGCGCCATCGGAGTGGATGGCGTCGTCCCCGGAGTCGATGGTGGTGGTGCCACCGTCGACGATGACGTACGTGCCAGCCTTGATGCCCTTGGCCGAGCCAGAGGCGGGTTCGCCGGCCGACGCGCCGCCGCCCGAGGTGATCGACAGGGTGCCGCCGGTGACGATCGCGTCGGTGTACGCGTCGATGGCGTCGCCGGTCGAGGTCAGGGTGACGGTGCCGTCCACAATGGACACGTAGCCCTTGGTGTCGTCGTTGTCCTGGTCGGACTTGAGGGCGTCGCCGCCGGAGTTCACGGTGACGGTGCCGCCGGCGATCGTCAGGGAGTCCTTGCCGCGCAGGCCGTCATCCGAGGCGGTCGCGTTGATCGTGCCGCTCAGGACGTACAGGTCGTCCTTGGAGGTGATCGCGTCCGAGGCACCCGAGGTCACGTTGAGCGTGCCCGTCCCCGTGATCGTCAGGTCCATGTCGGCGTAGATGGCCGCGTTCGCGTCCTCCGTGCCGGTGTAGGTGCCGTCCGTAATCGTCGAGGTGCCCTGAAGAGACAGGACGAGGTCGTCACCGCTGGTCGCCTCGATCGCGGCGCCCGTGGAGGAGGTGATGGTCGCGCTGTCGAGGATCAGGATGACCCTGTCCTCAGCTCCGGCGGCCACAACGACCTTTCCGGTGAAGGAGCCGCTGAGCTTGTAGACGCCGGCCTTGGAGATGGTCAGCACGCCGTCGCTCACGCTCACAGCGTCGGACGAGGAGGTCGCGGTCGTGCCGCTGAGCGTCACGTCGACGGCGTCCGATGCCTTCCAGTCACTGTCCTCCACGTAGGAGGCCTTCGAGTTCGAGGCCAGGGCGTCGGCCGCGGTGGGCGGCGCGGTCGTGTCGCCGTTGGTTCCGGAGGATGCGACGGTCGCGGTGGTCGTGGTGGAGCCGGAGGAGGTCGCGCCCGAGGAACTGCAGGCACCCAGTGCCAGCGTTCCAACGAGGGCGATCGAACCGATCGTCCGGGCGGGGGTCCAGATTTTCTGAAGGGCTTTCATTTCTATGTCTCTTTCGTGTGGTTACAGCTTGTGTTTCTAATGGTGTGCGCTTGCGCGTCGTTTTCTTTCGCTCACTCAAGCGCCGCGACGAGGTCTGTCAGGCCGCCATCGCGAGAGGCTCGGAGCGCGTGAGCTCGGGGACCTCCACATATTCGTGAAAGTAACGGTCCAGCGTGCGGTGCCACTTGTTCGCGGGCAGGCGGTGCATGGCGGCCATCGCGGTCCCGTACTTGGAGATCTTCACGGGTCGCACGCCGCCCTCCCACAGGAGGTGGTCAACGATCGAGGGGGTCGCACCCGACTTCGTTTCGATGATGACCAGGTCGGGGCGAGCCACCTCAGTGCGGTCCGTGCGCAGCGAGCGCCACGACAGGTTCGTGTCCACCGTCGCGCGTCCCACGCCACCGGGCAGGAGCAGCGTGTTGCGCTCGTAGGATCCAGCCAGGACAGGCTCGAGGGCGGGCACCAGGTGACCGTATCCCGTCTTCTCAACCTTGCCGGCCACCCACTGCCGGCGCTCACCCGCGAGAGGGGCCCCGGCCTCGTCCCAAGAGATCGGCATGCGCTTCTTAACGGTCACGCCGCGCGGGCCGCGGGTCTTGACCTCCAGGAAGGACGCGCCCGACGAGAGGTAGGAGCGGGTGCGGACCTTGAAGCGACGGCGACGCTTGAGCGCAGTCAGCAGGTACGAATCCATGTCGGGGGTGTCGTAGTAGGTGGAGGCGTAGCCCTGGGACACCTGGCCGTCGATCTGCAGAACCTTCGTCTCCTCGGGGAGGTGGCTCAGAATCGCCGAGGCCGTGTCGGCGTCCAGCGCGTACTTGCGGTCCACTCGGGTCAGCATCGCCGCGCGCTTATTCAGTTCATCGAGGCCGATCGAGTCAAGGTCGGCGAGCATCGAGTTCAGGGTGGCGTTCATGAGTCTTGTCCTTGGTAGTGGCGGTCTGTGGTCTGCGGGGTGGTGTTGCTGGCGGGCGGGCCGGCGGGTCAGGCGACCTTCGAGCGGACGTCGACGAGAGTCAGGTCGTTCACGAGGTCGAGCTTGACGACGTTCACCGAGGCGACGGACGCGCCCAGGCGCTGCTCGAGGGCTGCCTTCAGCTCGGCGGGGTCGGCAATCGCGCGGTCCAGCTGGACGGTCTGCGACGTGTAGCGGCCAAAGACCAGCTTCGAGTCGCCGAAGGCCAGGGCCACGAGGATCAGGGCGATCAGGCCGATGAGCAGCGGGGTGACGCTTGAGGACATGCCCGTCAGCAGGCCTAGGGCCAGCGAGGCGAAGTAGTAGGCGATTTCCGTCTGCGAGATCTGATCCGAACGCAGTCGGATGATCGAGAGGACACCGAAGAGGCCGAGGCCGAGGCCCGCGCTCACGGTCGAGTTCGCCAAGATCATCGTGACGGCGAGGACGCCGACATTCACACCGAGGAAGGCTGCGACCAGGTCAGCGCGGCGGTGCCGTGGGAAGTACAGGCCGAACACGAGTACGGCCATGGCGACCAGGTCAATGGCGATCAGAATCAGGGCGGTCATTGGTGTCTCCTTTTGTCGATGCACCTATTTCCTCACCCGACCCTATGAAGAACCTATGAAGCTCTCATATTTCTCATATGACTTTTGGCAGTGTTGCTGTGAAGCTGTGAATGCTGGTGTTTGTATGGGTACTTTTCGTTGTATTTCTGCGGTTTTGCTTGCTGTGTGTCGGTGCCGTTTCGGGGCGGCATGAGGCGCGCGTCATGCGCTTCCCTGGTTGCGCCAAGGCGTCGTCGCCCCTGTTTCTATGTGCGCACGGGAGTGCTTGTCACAGGTTTCTGTGGTGCCGCTGATGTTCCGGGCGTCGCGTGGTGTACTGGCGGGCCAGGCTGCTCTGTGTGCCCATGGGCGGCGGCCCGCCCGCGAGATCGCCACACGCGAGCTTCGCTCGGCGCGTCGTCTCGAAGCCCGGCCAGGCCCCGCCGCCACCCACGGGCACCGCAGCCAGGCCCTCCGGTCCCTCTGGCGCCCTCCACACCCGTGAGGCCGGGTCCGCCCGCGCTAATCCCCTCGACGTGAGCGCGGAGTGCCCTCCACACCCGTGAGGCCGGGTCGCTGATCGGCAGCTCGGCGCGTCGGCTCGTTGTCCGGCCAGGCCCCGACACCGCCCACGGGCACCGCGACCAGGCCTTCCGGCACCTCCACACCTGTTGGGCCTGTTGTGCCAATGAGGATCCACATCATTGCTGAGCCCACACCCAATTTCGCACGTAATTCCCCCACGACCCTTTCAAATATTGAAATCAGATCGTTGGAATTGCAACGTTTTCAGACTTTGTTGAAACTTCTCCCAATCGAATTACGTGCGACTTTTTGAGGACAGGCCCGCCACCGCCCACGGGCACCGTAACCAAGACCCTGACCCGCCACCGGCCCCACAAGCGCGACAATGTTCGCCCTGATCGCCTCCATCAGCACGAACGCGCGAAAACACTCGCCCAGCACCGGCAAAACCGTCCAAAATCGACCTATTTTCGCTAGCAGGGCGAACTTTTTCGCGGTCCCCCAGAATCCAGGCACGCTGGGCGAGTTTTTTCGCGCCGACGGGAGCCACAGCCACCTCAAAACACCCGCCGACCACCTCTCCTGAAACCGGTGGCACCAATGCGGGTGGATCACTGCCACGAAATGAAACCGCTGACACCTCTGCTCGCACGAAACAGCCAATTTCAGGCCATTTTCCGCCCGCAAAGGCGTCGCCGGTTACATGCACCCCTCGCCGAACACCCGCAAAGGCGTCATCGGTTTCATCAGACGCCGAATCAGGGCTGCTGGTTCACGGCAAGATGCTCAGACGCTCATGCTTGCCGCCTCCGTCACACTCCTGGTAGCGTCGGAGCAGTTCGACAGTAAGGAGCCACACATGAGCACCAAGAAACGCATCCTCGTGACGCTGATCGTCGCGGTCCTGGCCGCCATCGTCATCTTCCCGATGCTGCCCCTCGAATACCGCGAGGCCATCGCCTCTTTCTTCGAGCACCCGCTGTACTACCTGGGCTTGGG
>CAUTRF010000086.1:0-5564 GCA_963540795.1 uncultured Actinomyces sp. | reverse complement strand
AGGCGCAGGAGCGGCGCGTCCGACACCGAATCCGAGTACGCCGAACACTCCGACAGGTCCCAGCCGCGCGCGCGAGCCAGGGTCTCGCAGGCATCCGCCTTGCCCTGCGCCTGGTTGAAGTGCGTGATCTCGCCCGTGAAGCATCCGTCCTCGTCGACCGTCGCGCGCGAGGCGAGGACCTCGTCAGCCCCCAGCATCTTGGCGATCGGGCGCACCACCTGCTCGACCGACGCCGACGCGATGACGACGACGTCTCCCGCGCGCATGTGCGCCTCGATGCGCGCGAGCGCCTGAGCGTAGCAGACGGGCTGGATCGTGCGTTCGAGCGCGTCTTCCACCGTCGCCTCAAGGAACGCAGCATTCCAGCCGCGCCCCATGCGCCCCAGCGCCTGCGCCATCTGCTCCATGCGGGACTCGTCCGCTCCCGCGAGCAGGTAGGGCAGTTGGACCAGGACGGAGGTCAGCGCGGTGCGACGGTTCATGAGGCCCGCCTCGATGAAGGGACCCGAGAGTGCCACGTTCGAGGACGTGTCGAGAATCGTCTTGTCCAGGTCGAAAAAGGCCGCGCGTACCATTGCGTCTACTCCAGCGTTGGCTCAATCCACAGGGGTCCTCCATCGGATCCCTCTATGCACAGCGTGGCACCTCGGATTCGCGTTGTCCACAGGGGCGCGCCCGCGGGTGGACGGGCCGCGCGCTGCGGGCGCATCGTCTTCCTATGAACACCCACGTCACCCCGCATCGAGGAACCGTTGCCCTCGTCGGCCTCGCCCCGCCCGACCTCGACGGCGCGCGGGATGCCGCGGTGCTCGCGGGGGCGCGCGTGTGCTCGGACCCGGGCCAGGCCTCGTTGATCCTCGCCTCAGCGTCGGCTCCCGTGCCCGAGGGAGTGCCCTGCGTGCGCGTCGGGCAGGGCGGTCAGGTGAGGCTGCCGGGGGACACCGCGCTCCTCGTGTCCCTCATCGCCGAGGCATCCTCCCGCACACGCCGATCGGGTGCGGTGTGGGTGGTCGCTGGGATTGCCGGAGGGGTTGGGGTAACCGGCGTCGTTCGGCTGCTGGCCCGAGAGCGTGGGCGTCGTCGGGGCACCCGATGGGGTGGGCGGCGCGGGGAACGCGGCGCCCACCGAGAGCGGGTCGGAAACGTGGTCGTCGTCGACGCGTCCGGGTCCGTGCCCGGTTTTGCGCTCGCGGGTGACCACGACGTTCCCGGCGTACGGTGGGCGGATCTGGACGCCTCCGAGGACTCCTACCTGCCGTCGCTGCGCGATCACCTGCCCGTCGTCGGGGGAGTGCGTGCCCTCGTCGGTGACTCCCGAGGCGGCGGTGCCGCCGACGATCCCCGCGTGGTTGCGGCGTGCCGTTCCCTCGACGCGCCCCTGGTCGTGGACGCGGGCCGATGGGACGCGCGGGCCGCACGGTGCGCGTCCGCGATCTACGCCGACGCGCTCGTCTTGGTCACCCACGGGGACCTGGAGGGAGCCGCCGCGCTGTCGGCAACATGCGCGGCCCTTCCGCCTCCATGCCCCGCGATTGCGCTTGTGTGCGCTGGTGAGCGATGGGGACCCGGTGTGCGCGAGTGTGCCCCCGGGCCCATCCTCCGCGCCCCCACTCGCCCCGGTCGGAATCTGCGCGGCCTCATGCGCGCGCTCGAATCCGTTTCCTCCTCGAGTGCAGGCGGGGCTGCGCGGCCACCTGATGAGCCGCTCGCGATCGAGGCGCGCCATGCGTGATGCTCTGCGCCTGCTCGCCCGCGGTGAGGACCCGGCCCGGGCGGCCGCCGCGTGCGCGCAGCCCGGCTGCGGAGCCGTCGCGGTCGCCTCCATGCTAGAGATCCTGCGCGCACGCCAACGGGGCATGGACCCGCCCCTCGCGCGGCTCCTCGACGACCCAGCCGTCACCGACGTTCTCATCAACGGCACCCAGGCGTGGGTCGACCGAGGAGGCGGCCTCGTGCGCGTGGACGCCGGCATCCAAGACGAGGCCGATGCTCGCCGCGCCGCCATACGCCTCGCGAGCGCGTGCGGCGTGCGCCTGGACGACGCGCGCCCAATCGCGGACGGCACCCTGCCCGGGGGCGTGCGCCTGCACGCGGTCCTCGCCCCCGTGTCTGGATCCGGCACGCTCATCTCCCTGCGCGTCCTTGGTACCCGTCGGCTGGGCGTCGCAGATCTCGAGGCCTGCGGGACGCTGCCCGGCGCGGTGGGAACGCTCCTGCGCTCCCTTGTCGCCTCGCGCGCCAACGTCCTCGTCAGCGGGGCGACCGGAAGCGGGAAAACGACGCTCCTGAGCGCCGCGCTCTCCCTTGTTCCCTCTGGTGAGCGCATTGTCTGCATCGAAGAGATCGCCGAAATCGCACCCGCCCACCCCCACTGTGTGCACCTCATCGAGCGCGCCCCCAACGTCGAGGGAAGGGGGGCGGTCACCCTCGCCGACCTCGTGCGCGCGGCCATGCGCATGCGCCCCGACCGTCTCATCCTCGGAGAGTGTCGAGGCCCCGAAGTGCGCGACGTCCTCACCGCCCTCAACACCGGGCACGACGGCGGATGGGCGACGATCCACGCCAACGGGGCGCGTGACGTTCCTGCGCGGCTCGCTGCCCTCGGAGCGCTCGCCGGCATGGGGGAGGGTGCCGTCGCCGCCCAGGCCGCCAGCGCCATCGACGCCGTCCTCCACATGCGACGTGGCGCGGATGGGCGCCGTTGGGTGTCCGAGGTCGGGGTCCTCACGCGCGCTCGCGGACCACTCGAGTGCGCGCTCGCGCTGAGTGCCACCGCTGATGGCTGCGTCACCACGCACGAGGCATGGGCGCTCCTCGCCCGAAGGGCCGGGCTATGAAGGCGGGCTGGGATGCGTTCGCGGAAGGCCTCGGCGAGGTGGCGGTGGTCGGCGTGTTCGTTATATGTGTGATTGCGCTGTGTTTACAGTTCTGTATAGCCGTATATCGGGGAGCCCGCGAGAAGCGTATCGTGCGCTCATGGGCGCGGCCGACGCGCGTGCGTAGCCCGGAGCGCGAGGCTCGGGGGCGGTGGGGACGGCTACGTTCCGGGTCGAAACGATCCGCGCGCCACCGAGGCCGCGCGCAGGGCCCGCCCACCCCGCGCGAGCTCTCGCTCCTCGTCGCCGAGGTCGCGACCCGTCTGCGCGCGGGAGCCCCCACTGCCGCCGCCTGGGGCCTCGCCTTAGCGCGCATCGACGCGGGAGGGAGCGTCGGCGTGGATGATTCCTACCCTGCCGTCCTCGACGAGTGGGCGCGTGCGCCGACGCGCTGGCGCTGTCTGCGTCGAGCAGAAAGGGCACCGGGAGCGGCCGCCGCCCGCGTGAGCGCCGCATCCGTCGCCCTCGCCTGCCGATTCAGCCACGGCCTCGGCGCTCCGCTCGCCGACGTGCTCGACGCGATCGGTGGCGCGATCGACGACGCACAGGCGCTCGAGGAGGCGCGTCGCGTCGCCGCCGCCGGCCCGCTCATGTCCGCGCGCGTCCTCGCGGCCCTTCCCCTCGTCGGGGTCGCGTCTGCGCTCGCTCTGGGGGCCTCGCCCTGGCAGTTCTACACGGGAGGCGCAGCGGGGCGGATGTGCGCCTTCGTCGGTGTGGCCGCGTGGGCGGCAGGGGTGGCCTCGTGCCGACGGATCCTCGCCCGGTGTCGGCGCGTCGCGAAGGGGATGGACGGCGCGCTTGCCTGCGACCTCGTCGCCTCAGCCCTGAGCTGCGGCGCGGCCATCCCCCGCGCTCTCGACGCGTTGGCCGAGGCCTGCGCCGTCGAGACACTGTCGTGGGCCGCCGCATCGCTGCGGCTCGGAGCGACCTGGGCGGACGCGTGGGAGGGCACCCCAGAGTGGAGTCATCCCCTGCGTGACGCGCTCGAGGCCTCGTGGACCAGCGGGACCGCCCCGGACACGCTGCTCGCGCGCAGCGCCGCATGGGAGCGCCGCTCGCGCCTCGTCGACGCGAAGGCGCAGGCCGAGGAGCTGAGTGTTCGCCTCGTCGGACCGCTCGGTGCCTTCTTCCTGCCCGCGTTCCTGGCCCTGGGCATCGCGCCCCTGCTCGCCCACCTCGTCGGAGGAATCGGAGTCTAGTCGGGTTATCCACAGGGGTTGCGGGGCCTCGCTGGTTATCCACAGGGGTTCGAATCCGCGTGGAAACGCGGGACGGCTGCCGCGCACACTGGCCTTGCGCGTGACCGCGCGCGAAGGAAGAAAGGACAGATCAATGACGATCATCGACAGAATCGACTGCGCAGCCACGCGCGCCCAGCTCATCGCGATGGCGGCCGTGCAGGAGGGCGCTCGGGCCCTTCGGCCCCGGACCACGGCCGAACCCACCGAGGGGCGAGACCCCGAAGAGGGCGCGACCACCGTCGAGTACGCGATCGGTACCATTGCCGCCGCCGGGTTCGCTGGCCTGCTCATCGTGATCCTCAAATCGGACAGCGTGCGCGCCGCCCTCGAATCCATCATCCAGGAGGCGCTCAGCACCCGATGAACAGCGACGAGCGCGGATACGTCACCGTCGAACACGCCATCGGCTTCGTCGCCGTCACCCTCGTCGTCGGCGTCATCGTCGCCGCCGCGCAGGCCGGGATGACCGGAGCGTCCCTGTGCCAGGCGGTGCGCGAGGGCGCTCGGGCCGCCTCCATCGGAGCGGCCGACCCGCAGGGAGTGGCCTCGGCCGCCTACCCGCCCGGATCCTACGCGGTTGCGCGCTCCGGCGGGTGGGTGAGCGTCACCGGCACCGCCCCCTACCGCGGGGCGGCCGGCTGGGTCGGGGGCATCGCCCGATGCTCGGTGACCACCATCGACGAGGGGGACCTGTCGTGACGCCGGGACGTCGGGCCGGGCGCTTGGTTGCCTCCCGAGGTGGGCCCGTCGCAGATGGGCGTACCGGCGAACGTTCCGGTGAGGAAGGGTCCGGGACCATCAATTCCGTGGGGCTTATTCTCTTGGCCGTCGCGCTCGCGGTGGTCCTTGGTGGGGTCGGCGTCGCCCACCGCGAGCGGGTGCGCCTGCAGGCCGTCGCCGACCTGGCGGCCCTGGCCGGGGCAGAGCAGTCGGCCACGGCTGACTGGGAGGACGTGGGGGAGCGGCCCTGCGGGGCGGCCTCCGCCGTCGCTGCAGCGAATGGCGCGGGTGTTCAATCCTGCGAGGTGCGTGATCTCGACTGCCTGGTGGTCCTCACACAAAATGTCAGAATCGCCGGCATTTCAACGAATGTGAGCGCTCGGGCGCGCGCCGGACCGGGCGAGTGAAAAATTCACAGGAAATTGCCAGGTTCGTTCAATGGTTCCCACAGGTGGGGTCCGTACATTAATAGTCATCAAGCCAAGGGCGACACCCACAAGGGGTGAGCCGAGAAAGGGAGCGCATCGGAAGACTTGCACTGTGTTGATGGGATACTCGAAGGGGTCGGCCTTATGGCCGGCCCCTTCGAGTATGTGTCGGCGCATTTCGTGCACTGAGCGCATTCGGCCCGAGCGATGCCAGGGTTATAGGACACTACGTGTTGCTGGTAGCGTGACTTTTCGGTGCCGACGGCGCGGTCGCCGTACGCAACGAGGGGCGGGATCCT
>CAUTRF010000085.1:0-5633 GCA_963540795.1 uncultured Actinomyces sp. | reverse complement strand
CTCGGCGGGCCAGATCTGGGAGTGGAAGACGATGTTGTCCTTGCCCATGAAGTAGTAGGACAGGGCTTCGGGATCGTTCCACCACTTGCGCCACGCCTCGGGGTCGCCAGTGCGGCGCGCCCACTCGATGGAGGCGCTCAGGTAGCCGATGACGGCGTCGAACCACACGTACAGACGCTTGGTGGGCTGGTCCTCCCAGCCGGGGACCGGGATACCCCAGTCGATGTCGCGCGTCATGGCGCGGGGGCGAATGTCCTCGAGGAAGTTCTGGGAGAACTTGATGACGTTGGGACGCCACGTGCCAGATTTCTCGCGCTCGTCGAGCCACGCGGACAGGGCATCGGCCAGGGCAGGCAGGTCGAGGAAGTAGTGGGTGGACTCCACGAAGTTGGGGGTCTCGCCGTTGATGCGCGAGTGCGGGTTGATGAGCTCGGTCGGGTCCATCTGGTTGCCGCAGTTGTCGCACTGGTCGCCGCGCGCTCCTTCGGCGCCACAGATCGGACAGGTGCCCTCGATGTAGCGGTCGGGCAGGGTGCGGCCGGTGGACGGGGAGATGGCGGCGCGGGTGACCTGCTCGATCATGTAGCCGTTGTCGCGCACGGTGGCGAACATGTCCTGGACGACGCGGTAGTGGTTGCCGGCGGTCGTGCGGGTGAAGAGGTCGTAGGACAGGCCCAGGGCCACGAGGTCCTCGACGATGAGGCGGTTGTTGCGGTCTGCGAGTTCGCGGGCGCTCACGCCGGCACCGTCGGCAGCCACCAGGATGGGGGTTCCGTGTTCGTCGGTGCCGGACACCATGAGGACGTCGTGACCGGCCATTCGCATGTACCGGGAGAAAACGTCGGAGGGGACACCGAATCCCGCGACGTGGCCAATATGACGGGGGCCGTTGGCGTAGGGCCAAGCGACGGCGGACAGAATACGACTCATAGCCTCTAACAATACTGCGTTGCTGTCATAAACGGGCAACCGGCCGCATATCGAGGAATTGAAACCGCATTTCAACCGCTGTGACCCGGGTGATACGCTTGGGGAAAATACTGATTTATCAGGGAGGTTTCATGGCCCGCGCACTCATCATCGTCGACGTTCAGCCCACGTTCTGCGAAGGTGGCGCTCTCCCGGTGACGGGCGGTAACGCCGTCGCCGAGGCCGTGGCCGCCTACGTGGACGCGCACCGTGACGAGTACCAGTTGATCGTCACCACGCAGGATTGGCACATCGATCCGGGCGCTCACTTCTCCGAGACTCCGGATTTCGTGGACAGCTGGCCCCCGCACGGCGTCGCGGGCACGGCCGAGGCCGAGCTGCACCCGGCGCTCGCCCACGTGAACGCGGACGTGACCATTAAGAAGGGCCAGTACGAGGCCGCCTACTCGGGCTTCGAGGGAACCACCGAGGATGGGAAGACGCTGGAGGAGGCGCTGCGCGACGCCGGCATCACGGACGTGGACGTCGTGGGGCTGGCCGAGTCGCACTGCGTCGCGTGCACGGCCGTGGACGCTGTCCACGCGGACTTCAAGACGCGTGTCCTGCGTGAGCTGACCGCGCCCGTCACCGAGGAGCTGGGCGCGCAGGCCCGCGAGTGGATGACGTCCGAGGGCGTCGAGATCGTCTGAGGCTTCCCCGCCTCGTTCTTAGCGCGCGGCGAGGGCGGCCTTGTAAAGGTCGTTCTTGCGCGCGCCCGTCGCCGCAGCCACCTCGGCTGCGGCGTCCTTGAGGCGCATGCCTTCCGCCGCGAGCGCGAGGACGGCGCCCACGTGGTCTTCGGCGCGCGCACTGTGCGTGTATCCGGCGACGACGATCGTCACCTCGCCGAGGACGTCGTCGGCCCCCTCAGCGAGCTGCCCGAGCGTACCGCGGCGCACCTCCTCGTAGTCCTTCGTGAGCTCGCGGCACAGCGCTGCGGCGCGATCGGCACCGAAGACCTCGGCCATGCGCGTCAGCGTGGCGGCCGCGCGACGGGGCGACTCGAAAAAGATAAGCGTGTGCGGGTCGGTGGCCAGGCCTTCCAGGTAGCGTGTGGCTTCCCCGTCCTTGCGCGGCAGGAATCCCTCGAAGGCGAAGCGGTCAGAGGGCAGGCCGGACAGGGCGAGCGCCACGAGCGGCGCGGAGGGGCCGGGCAGGACGGACAGGGGAACGCCCGCGTCGATGGCGGCGCGCGCCAGCCGGAAACCGGGGTCGGAGACCGTGGGCATGCCCGCGTCGGACACGAAGACGACGCGCGCCCCTCCCCTGGCGGCCTCGACGATGCCCGCGGCTTTCTCGGCCTCGTTGTGGTCGTGCAGGGCGACGAGGCGGCCACCCAGCTTGATGCCCAGGCGCGAGGCCAGGGCGAGGGCGCGGCGCGTGTCCTCGGCGGCGACGATATCTGCTCCCTGAAGCGCGGCGACGACGCGGGGCGAGGCGTCACGCACGTCCCCGATCGGGGTGGCTGCCAGCAGGATGGTCCCAGCCTCCTGGCGGTAGGCCTCCTGCGCGCGAGCGTCCTGAGGCGTCGAGGCAGCCTCGGGGGCGTTGGTCGTGTCGGTCGCTGCTTCCATGCCCGTATCGTCTCACTGGTTTCCTGCGCGCGCACGGCGCGTCCGGCCCACGCCCGCGAACCATTGGGGGAGGCGCGAGGCCGCCACGCACGCGGCGCACAGGAGCGCGATGGTTCCTCCTGCGCTGAGCCGCGCGGGGACGGCAATCGCCAGGCCGCCGATCCCGAGGAGTGCTCCGAGTAGAGGGCAACCGACGAGGAAGGCGCGCGAGCTGCGCGCGAGGGGCGCGAGTGCTGCGGCCGGCGCGGCAATGAGCGCGATCGACAGGATCGTGCCGACCGCGGGGATCGCCACGGTGACCGACGCGAGGATGAGGCCGAGGATGACGAGCTCGTGACGCCCGGCGCGCGAGGCTGCGGCTGGGTTGGCGGGGTCGAAGCAGTGGGCGATCAGCTGGCGTCCTCCCAGCGCAACGACAACGAGCGCAACCGCGAGCACGCCACCCGCCCACGCGACGTCGGCGGGCGACACCGTCATGACGGATCCTGTCAGGAAGGAATTCACCGCGAGGGGCAGGGGCTTGAACCAGGTCGCCAGGAAGTAGCCGGAGGCAAATCCGGCTGTCAGCACGATGCCGGCTGCCCCCTGGCTGGAGATGCCGGGGATCGTGGCGAGCCAGCGCATGAGGGCAACGAGCGGGATCGTGCCGAGGAAGGCACCGACGTAGAGCGCCGCCGACATGCCGGAGTGCCCGAAGCCGAAGGCGGCGGCGATGACGACGCCGAGGACCGCGCCCGGGAACGTCCCGTGCGTGACGGATTCAGCGAAGAAGATGCGTCGGTCCAAGTAGGCGAAGGCGCCGACGAGGCCGCCCAGGGCTCCGATGATCGTCACGTGGAGCGCGGGGTACAGGAGGAGGCTGGCGATCACGAGGCATCCCCTCCCCCAGCGCTCACGGTCGTTTCACGCGACGTTTCACGCGCGGCGGTTGCCGTACGCGCACGTCGGGATCGGGTCTCGCGGATGGCGCAGGCGACCGCGAAGCAGACGAGGACCCCCATGGCGACGCACGCCTGCGGCGAGAGGGGTCGCGGCGCGCGCAAGAGGGAGACGCCGAAGCCCGCCCATCCCCCGGCGAGCGCGCAGGCACCGGACAGGAGCACCATCGAGCGTGGGCCCGCCGCGAGGAGGCGTCCGAAGGCTCCGGGCACGATGAGGTAGCCGACGACGAGGAGGACCCCGACTGCCGTCGACGCCGCGACCACGATGGCTCCGAGCGCCGCGTTGAAGGCGACGTCGATCCAGGTGACCGGCACGCCGCCCACCCGTGCGGCCTCACGGTCGAAAGCCACCGCAACCTGCGCACGCCAGGTGAGCGCGAGCAGGACGGTCGCGGCCACGAGGACGAGGGCGCTCGTGGCCATGCGCGACGGGGTGATGTCCAGGAGGCGGCCGAACATGAGGGATTCGAGCTGACCGGACATGTCCCCGATGCGCAGGGAGATGACGATGCCAAGGGAGAAAAAGGCGGTGAGCAGGACCGCGGTCGTCGCCTCGGAGTGGCGCTGTTTGCGGGAAGCCACCGTCAGTGCCGCCGCTATGAGGGCCGCGCAGAGCGCACCCCCCGGAATGATGGCGTCGCGCCCACCAACCGCCATGCCGACGACGATGCCGGGAAAGACGCCGTGCACCATCGTCTCCGCGCTGAACTCGGCGCGCCGCAGGTTGACCAGCGCAGAGGCCGGTCCCACCGCGAGCGCGAGTAGGCCGAGGACGATGAGAGGGCGCGTCAGGTAGGGGGCGATCATGACAGGGCCGCAATCGCCTCGTCGGCGCTCGATCCGTAGGCGCGCGCCAAGACCTCGGGCACCAGGGTCTCGTCGGTGGGGCCGAGGGCAACGAGGCGGGATGCGAGCACGCACGCCTGGGAGCACACGTCGCGCGCGAGAGAGAGGTCGTGCGTGGACACGATGACGCCCACGCCGTCCTCGGTCAGGTCGGCGATAAGGCCCGTGATGATGTCGCGGCTGGGAGCGTCCAGGCCGTTGAAGGGCTCGTCCATCATGACCAGCTCGGGACGCGCGACCAGGGCGCGCGCGACGAGGACGCGCTGGCGCTGCCCGCCGCTGAGCGTCCCGAAGCGGTGGGAGGCCCGGTCGCTCAGGTTGACGCGCTCGAGGGCGGCACTCACCCGCTCTCGCATGTCGGCGTTGATACGCCTGCCCCACCCGGCCTCGGCGATAAGGCCCATGGTGACGACCTCGGCGGCGCTCACGGGGAAGGTAAGGTCCAGGTCGGCGCTCTGCGGCACGAGGCCGAGGCGCGTGGCTTCCACCTCGACGGTTCCGGACAGGACCTGGCAGCCGCCGACGACACCGCGCATGAGGGTCGTCTTACCGCCGCCGTTGGGGCCGACAAGGGCGAGGGCCTGGCCCCCGAACACGTCGAGGGTCAGGCCGCTCAGCGCCGGGGTATGCGCGTACCCCAGCGTCGCGTCTTGGAAGGAGACGAGCCTGCCCATCACAGGCCCTTCAGGCGCTCGGGCAGGTCCGGGACGGTGCCGCCCCACGCCTGCGTCACGGCGCGCACGTTGTGGACGATCGAGCCGACGTAGGTGGCTCCCTCAGACCCGTCGGGGCCCAGCGAGTCGCCGTACATGGCGTCCTCGCCCACGATGGGGGTGACGCCGGCGGCGCGGGCGATCGCCTCGATGGACTTGGAGTTGTTGGAGTTTTCAGCGAAAAGCGCGACCGCTCCGGACTCCTTGACGGCCGCGACGGCCTTGGCGATGTGGTCGGCGGTGGCGTCCTGCTGCTCGTTGAAGTCGGACAGGGCGGCGCCGATGAAGCGGATCCCGTAGTCCCTCGAGAAGTAGCCGAAGGCGTCGTGGGAGGTAAAGAGCACGCGCTGGCCCTCCGGCACGGTCTCGATGGCCTCGGCGGCCCACTGATCGAGCGCGTCGATGTCCTCCAGGTACGAGGCCGTGGCCGCGTTGATCGACGAGGCGGCGTCCGGCGCAGCGGCCGCGAGGCCCGCGCCGAGGTTAGCGACCTGGACGCGGGCGCCCTTCGGCGAGGTCCACACGTGCGGATCGAAACGGAATTCGGGTTCCTCCCCCGCTTCTTCCGGCGGGAACGGCCACGGGGCGAC
>CAUTRF010000084.1:0-5855 GCA_963540795.1 uncultured Actinomyces sp. | reverse complement strand
CCGGGGCCGGTTGCGTCTGAGCGAGGCCGGGGCCGGTTGCGTCTGAGCGAGGCCGGGGCCGGTTGCGTCTGAGCGAGGCCGACCGACGCCATCAACACGGTTCCCCAACAATGTCGCACGTAATTCCCCAACCTATCCTTCAAGTTTTGAATGCACATCGTTGGCATTTCAAGGAAAAAAGACGCACTCTAAAACTGACCCAATGAAATTACGTGCGAAATTTCTGGGGAGGATAGAGGGGACGGACAGGATGTGCCGGGGCAATAGGCGCGCACAGTGGAATACACTCCCAGATCACGCAGTTATATGCCATGTAAACAATTGGAGGGGTTCATGACGCACACGCACGCCACCTACAACGAGGCCGTCCACGCAGCCCTGCGCCTGCTCGCCGACGACATGGGCTGCGAGATTCCCGCCCACGCGGACACCGCGCAGGAGCGCACGTACCTGCGCGCCCTCATGAACATGCGCGATCCCGTTCCCCTGCCTGATGGCTACCGGGAGGCTGAAGCGGTTGTCCTCGACACTGAACGGGGGCGGCGCGGGACCGTGACCTGGGAGGATGCCACGGCCTCGTCGACTCATCCGCGGATTGCCCTGTGGCGGGGGGACATCACGCGCCTGCGGGTCGATGCGATTGTCAACGCGGCTAACTCGGCGATGCTCGGGTGCCGAGCGCCCGGACACACGTGCATCGATAACGCAATCCACAGCGCAGCCGGGCTCGAGCTGCGTCAGGCGTGTGCCGACGCGATGGATGAGCGCGGCGACGGTCCCTCGGGATTCCCGACGGGCGAGGCCCTCCTCACTCCCGGCTTCCACCTGCCGGCGCGCTTCGTCATCCATACTGTCGGTCCCATCGTCGGTGGAGAGTTGACGCAGGCGCACCGGGAGGCTCTCGCCCGCTCGTACCGGCGATGCCTGGAAGAGGCGGCCGCCCGTGGGCTCGACACGGTGGCTTTCTGCTGCATCTCCACGGGCGTCTTCAGTTTTCCCCAGGAGGAGGCGGCGCGTATCGCCGTGGCGACTGTGTCCGACTTTTTGGAGTCCGGCGCTGCGGGCGCGGACAAACTGCGCGTCATTTTCAACGTGTTCGGCGACCGAGACGAGGCGCTGTACCGCGCCCTTCTTGGGCTCTGACCCCATCAACGAGTGAGGAGACACCATGAACCGACCCACCACCCTGCGCGAAGCCGTCGAGGCCGCAGACTCGATCCTGATCGGCGCGGGAGCGGGCCTGTCCGCAGCCGACGGCGACAACCACTCCGGCCCGATCTTCGACGAGCGTTTCGCTGACTTTCGCGCCCAGCGCGGCATCACGGACGCCTACTCGGGCGGCTTCTACCCCTTCCCGACGCCGGAGGAGCGCTGGGCGTTTTGGAGCCGCATGATCTCCCTGCTGCGCTACGAAGCCAGCCCGGGGCAGGCGTACGCGGACCTGCTGGGCCTCGTCGGCGAGCGCGACTATTTCGTCATCACGACGAATGTGGATCATCGTTTCCAGATGTCCGGTTTCGACAAGGAACGCCTGTTCTACACGCAGGGCGATTTCGGGCTGCTGCAGTGTTCGGTCCCCTGCCACGATGCCACCTACGACAACGAGGAGTGGGTACGCGCGGCGGTGGCCAGCCAGGAGGGCATGCGCATCCCGTCGGAGCTGATTCCGCGGTGCCCGAGGTGCGGTGAGGAGATGACGACGAATCTGCGCGTCGATGCCCGCTTCGTTCAGGACGAGGGATGGGCGGCGGCCGCAGCGCGCTATGAGGATTTCCTGGAGCGCACCAGCGCTGGCCGTGTTCTCTACCTTGAGCTGGGCGTCGGCATGAACACGCCGAGCATCATCAAGTTCCCGTTCTGGCGGCGCGTCTACGACAATCCGGAGGCAACATACGCGTGCGTCGCGCTGGATGCGACGGCCCCGGCGGAGATTGTGGACAGGTCCCTCCTGATCCGAGGCGACATCGCCGAAGCCCTGGCGAGCGCGCGCTGATAACGAGCCGAGGCCTCGGCCCCTTACATCTGGGCGCGCGCCTTCTGACGCATCTTCAGGATCGTCGAGGCGATGATGGAGAGCAGGAAGAGGTTGAAGAGGATCGCGCCGACGCTCGGGGACACGAGCGTGGCGACGAGGCGTCCGGCGGGGGCCGTGGCCGCCGCGGACGCGCCGACGATGAGGCCGACGCGCAGGTCGACCATGCGGTGGCGCAGGTTCGTGACGGTGCCGGCGATGCCGGTGGGGATCATGACGAGGAGCGACGTGCCGCGCGCGATCAGGTCTCCCGCGCCGACGGCGAGCTCCATGCCGGGCACGATGACGGATCCACCGCCCACGCCGACCAGGCCAGAGAGGATGCCCGCGCACAGGCCGACCAGGATCATGAGCGCGCACGAGGCCGGGGTCAGCGACACGGTTCCCTCGCGCGTGGGGACGTGCAGATATTGGGAGACGATCACGAAGAGGGTGAAGCCAATGAGGATCCAGGGCAGGGCGGGAGCGGGGAGGCGGCGCAGGAGCCACACGCCGATCTGCGAGCCCGCGAGCGCGCCGACGACGAGGAGGGCAGCTCCGGCCCAGGAGACCTCGCCGTGCAGGGCGTAGGTGCCCGAGCCGACGGCGGCGGTGACGATGATGGCGGCGAGCGACGTGGCCGAGGCGCGGCGCTGATCCATGCCCAGGACGGCCATGAGGGCGGGCACGATGACGAGGCCGCCTCCCACCCCGAAGAGCCCGGAGAGGAATCCCGCGCCGACGCCCGTTGCGATGACGAGGAGGATGCGGCGCACGGAGAGGGGCTGGGAGTCGGTGTGGGCCATGTCTCTATTGTAGTCCTGAGGTGAAGCACCTTATGCCCTGGGGCTTCACCCCGCGCGAAACGGGCGTCCATGCCCTGTTCGCGGGCCCGCGGGCGGGCGTAGACTCCTCGCATCGACGAAAGGAAAGCGATGTCCAAGGTTCTGGTTGTGTCGGGGCACCCCCGCACCGGCGATGATTCGGTGGCGAATAAGACGATCCTGGAGGAGCTCGCGGCCCTGCTCCCCGACGCCGAGATCGATCATCTCGATGAGCTGTATCCCAACTACACGTTCGACGTTGAGGCGGAGCAGGAGAAGCTTCGCGCCGCGGACGTCATCGTGCTGCAGTATCCGCTGTGGTGGTACGGCTGGCCGGCGCTCCTTCAGAAGTGGATGGAGGACGTGTTTGTGCGCGGTTTCAGCCACGGGTCCACGGGGACGGCGCTGCGCGGTAAGAAGCTGGTGGTGTCGGTGACGACGGGCGCCGGCGAGTCCTACTACTCCGCGCAGCCGGGTGGTTTCGACCGATTCCTGGCTCCTGCGACGGCGACGTGTGCACTGACGGGTATGGAGTTTGCGGGGAGCCTGCCCCTCTACGGGGTTTCCTACGCGAATCGCACGGACAAGGCTGCGCGCGCCGATATGGTGGAGCGCTCGCGTGAGCACGCGAAGCGCCTCGCGGAGTTCGTCTCTTCCCTCTGAGCTTGCACTCCCCTGCGGTCAGGCAGGGCGCGACACCCAGCCCCCGGCCTCGTGCGGTGTGTACGAGGCCGGGGCCGTTTCTCGCGGCCGAGAGCTCCGTTAGGATGGGGGCATGACGGATACGCGTGATCCGCGAGGGATTGTTAACTTCTTCGTTCGGTACCTGGTTCTCCACGTGATCTTCCTGGTCGGGCTCTCGCTCTCCTATGCCATGGGCCTGGCCCTCTTCTATTTCTTTGGTTTCATAGGCTTCTTTACCTTCTTCCAGGTGTTGATAGCCGTCACCCGAAAGTTCCTCGAGAAGGCCGGATGGTGGAAACCTGTCGCGATCGCGGGGGCCGTATTCTCCGACGTGGCGGTCCTGTGGTGGCTGGGAGGCGCATTTGACGGCTCTTCTGAATGGTGGCTTGTGACTGCGTGGCTGCCCTACCACTTCGTCGCTGCTTTCTTCGCGTGGGGGCTCCGCGAGATCTTCCACTGGTTGGCCCCGCGAGACGCTGCCACCCCCAGCAACCCTGCCAGTCCCGCCGAGCCGGCCACTTCCGAAATCCCTGGCAAATCCAACGATGCAGACGCCCCGATGGCCACCCCCACGACCTCGGAAGCGGACGCCGACAGCGATACCGACACCGACACCGACACCGACACCGACAAGCAGTAGTCCGTTTCCTATGGAGCGGCCTCGACCGCTGCCCACCATTGGACGGAACACAAAACCGTCCGCGACCTCTCCCATCACGAGGCCGGTGCTGCGTCAATCACTCAGGTTCAGACTGCCGGTCATTCGGTTCGGCCATAACCTGCAGATACTGGACACCCCCTTGGTTAATCAAATCCAAAGCCAAATCGTTGATGATCGGCAGCACCTCGTCGATAGTCAAGAGCGGATCGAGTTCCATCGTGATCGGCTGGAACCTCACAATGGGTTCCATGTATTCAGTGCCGAGCAGACTATTACCCCAGCTCATCCCGTGAATGTAGAGCGGCTCTTTCTGAATACCGACAAGACCCGCTCTGATCCTAAAACCGCCGTGAGCCTGCCGTTCTTTCGCATGGCTACGTAACAGAGTGATGAAGTCTGTAACTGCAGTTTCAACTTCATTGCCCCTACAGTGGTTAGTCAGTCCCACCGGGTAACGGTCACTCCACCGCGGATCAGTGACCAGGAGTCCCAGTTGATAGGCTCCGACAACCGTTGCATCATCGTACAAGAACTTACGAAAGTACCCCCGAGAACTTTGGTATCCCCGGATGATCCACTGACGGAGTCCCTTTTTTACTTCCCCACCATTCCACCAGTTCTCTACTCTGTTTCCACTTACGAGTTCCGGAGCAATCTGCGCGTTCGCGTATTGATGTATCAAATCTACAGTAGTCGGCACAGGTCCAGTAACTGCCTCGTGGGGAACAGCAGCCACAGCAAGAAAAACCCCATCTTCCGGACGTAGCGCCTCACAGGCACGCTCGTAACGAGCTTGAAGGAGGCGTTCCTGATCATCTGCATGTTGGAAACGTTCGCGAAAGCCCCGTTCGATCTCACGATCACTCATGTACACGGTGTGGGGACCATTCCGACGTGGAGCGACGAAGGCATCGTCTCCTTTTTTCGCGAAGTGGGGCGCATCAGCAGAGTCCGGAACCCGCATCATGACGACACTCCCGCCGCTCTCACTGCCACACGGCACCTCATGGAAATCTAGTCCAACTACCGGAGGTCCGATCTTCGCATACGCCGCCCTCAGGATCCTCTGTTGGTCGGTAGCAGACCAAGATATTGGGACGATCTTAGAGGCGGCGTTCTTGTCGCCGTCTTCTTCAATCCCGAACACAATCCACCCACCGCCACTGTTTGCCATGGCAGCGATGTCTTTTGCGGCTTCTTCATCCCAGCCAGGCCGTCGCGAATCATAAGCAACCCTCTTCCAGTCGAGGTCACTAGTTTCTTCAACGCTGTGCGCGACCGCTTGTTTGAACAGGTTGATGGTAACATTCCCCGGTTCAAGACCCAGTGCTCGGTGAATAGGTGTAAACATACGGTTCCTTGTTGTCATAGTTTGTGTAGAGGAATGAACGCGTCAAGCAGCAGCACTTGAACGAGTCCCTTTCATTGCCAGCACCCAATATTGAAAGGCAACTAGCGAAGCCGGCCCCGGCCTCGCCGTCACGAGGCCGAGGCCTTTTCGTCACAGTCCTCCGAGTCCGGAGAATCGTCCGACCCAGGTGCGCAGGACGTTCAGGACACGCGAGCGGATGGCTTCGCGACTGCCACCGCCACCGAAGCGGCGGGCCGGAGGGAGGATAGAGGACAGGCCTGTCCCTTCGTCGGGGACGTAGCCCTCTCGCAGGGAGTCATACGC
>CAUTRF010000083.1:0-6177 GCA_963540795.1 uncultured Actinomyces sp. | reverse complement strand
CAGCTGGGCCCTTCTACTGGCAGTGTTAACCCTTCAATGCGCAGCTAAACCCTATGGGTGGCATGGTGGGCAGCCCGCCCACGCAGCCACCTCACGGGTTAACATGCGCATCAAAGGGCCCAGGCCACCACCTCACGGGTTAACGCGCGCATCAAAGGGCCCGCGTGCGCGGGATGCATTCACAGAAACAGAAGGGGGGCCTGACGGCTCGCAGGCCTCCCGACGCTCCCCACGACTCCTCGGAGACGACGGAGGCGGGACCCCGAAGGATCCCGCCCCTCGTTGCGTACGGCGACCGCGCCGTCGGCACCGAAAAGTCACCACAAAACCAACACGTTTTGTCCTATAACCCTCCTATAACCCCAAACACCGGACAGCTCCCCCACCAAGGGAGCCGACGAATACGAAAACCCCCGCGCTTCGAGGGAAGTGCGGGGGTTATGCGCGGAGACGGCGGGATTTGAACCCGCGAGGGGCTATGCACCCCTACCTCCTTAGCAGGGAGGCGCACTCGACCGGACTATGCGACGTCTCCAGTGCCGACTACTCTAGGCCATTTTCGCCGCGAGCGCGAACCGCACCCGCCGCAAGCGCCCAAGAGGCGGTCGGCTCGGCGGAGGGCGAGGGATTCGAACCCCCGGTGCCATTGCTGACACAACGGTTTTCAAGACCGTCTCTTTCGGCCACTCAGACAGCCCTCCAGACGCGGATCATCCTACAGGACCGGGCCCGAGGATGCGACCCTCGCATCCTCGGGCCCGAGCCCATCAGACATCCGACGCGTCAGCCTCGCAGCCCGAAGAAGTTCCAGGACTTCTTGTCGGGGGCCGGCTCCTCGGGGCGATCAAGGAGGCCACGCGACAGCGCGGGGGCCGTCGGCGGCCACAGCGGCAGGCGGATCGCGAGCGTCGCCTGGACGGCATGGTAGACATCCCAACGCGACGACTTGGCGGGCTGCACGTTCTCGTTGCGGGGACCGAGGCGACGCACCCACCGGCCGGGCTGGCTGATGAGGTAGTCGTGGATGTAGTCGACGAAGGAGCGATAGCAGTGCTCGAAGTGCTCGACGTCGGAGACTCGCGCACCGTCGTCCAGCATGGCGCGGCGCACCGCGACGGTCGCACACACGCCCTCGCAGACGACCCACTGCTGATGCTCGTCCTCGCCGGGCATGGGGTCACCCTCGTCGTTGACGCCGGTGGAGAAGCCCGGGTTGCCGTCGGTGCGACGCCAGCCGTCGACGCGAGCACGCTCGAAGAGCTCGGTTCCCATCTCGAGGAGGTAGTCGGGTACGGTCCAGCCCATCGAGCGCAGGCCCGCGCGCACCTGCAGCGCGAAGCGCGCGAGCTGCATGGAGTGGCCGGTCACGTAGCCCTCGTAGTAGCGGCGTCCGTCGTTGAGGAGCTTGCCCGCCTCGGGGCTGGGCTCCCACTTCTCATCGAAGTACTCGGGGACGCGCCAGCCGTTCTTGGAGGCGACCTTGTACGCGAAGGCGGTCATCTTCTCGGCGCGGTCGAGCCATTCGGGCTCGGTCGTGGCCTCGGCCGCGGCCATGTAGGCCTCGATCGTGTGGATGAGGGTGCCGAGGGTGTGGACGGAGACGGGCTCGTTGAAGGCCTCGTCGTACTGGTCCCACACGAGGCCGTAGTCGTCTGCCCACAGCTCCTTCTGCTCCTCGAGCATGCGGTTGAGCAGCTCGTGGGCACCGGGGCGGTCGGCGACGGTCGCGGCAGCCACGCCCAGCAGCGCGTACACCGTGTGGTACTGCGACTTCACACGCGCGTCCTCGTCCCACGGAACGCCGTGCCCGTCGGCGTCAGGCTCGGGCTTGATCGCGAACCACATGCCGCCGTTGACGGGGTCCGTAAAGTAGTTGGTGAGCGCCTTGACGGCGTGATCGGCGTAGCGACGCGTGCCGGGCAGTCCCATGAGAGCGCCGAGCGAGAACACGTAGGCCATGCGACCCGTGACGGCCAGGTCAATCGATCGAGTCGGGTCGGGCTTCCCATCGGCGTCGAGGTGCGCGAAACCAGTCGCGACGATCGCGCCTTCTGCCTCTTCGATGAGGGCCTGCATGTGGCCGCTCAGCCAACGGTTATGTTCGATGGAATCAAACCATCCCACGATGTTCCTCCTGACAACACAGTCACGGTCTGCGGTGACCGACATCTCATAGGATAGTCGCTCGGTGCCGATTTTGGGAAAACGTGCATATCCCCCTCTTTTCCCCACGGACGAGGCCGGGGCGTCGCGCGCTCTCACCTGGCCTTTTCCGTTCTCCCAGCCACAGCCTCGAACAAGAGAAAACAAGGAAAGGTCCACGCCGTGGGACGGCGCTACCCACAAAGCGACGTAACGTGCAACACTGTCCCTATGCATGAACGAGCTGGCACACGTGCCCTACCTGAAGACCTCATCAACGTCGACGATGTCATCTCCGCCTACTACGACATCATCCCCGACCCGACCGACGTCGGACAGCGCGTCGCGTTCGGCACCTCGGGGCACCGCGGATCCTCGCTGGACGCCAAGTTCAACGAGGCGCACATCATCGCCATCACCGCCGCGATCATCGAGTACCGCGCCTCCCAGGGCTTCAACGGTCCTCTGTTTATCGGCCGCGATACCCACGCCCTGAGCGAGCCCGCGTGGCGCACCGCCCTGGAGGCCCTCGCGGCCGCCGGCATCGACACGCGCATCGACTCGCGCGGCTCCTACACGCCTACCCCCGCCGTGTCCGTCGCCATCCTCGGCGCGAACGGCGCCCCGGGTAACCTGCGCACCGAAGGCGACGGCCTGGCCGACGGCATCGTCGTCACCCCCAGCCACAACCCCCCGCGCGACGGCGGCTTCAAGTACAACCCGCCTCACGGCGGCCCCGCCGACACCGACGCGACCGGCTGGATCGCGGCGCGCGCCAACGAGCTCCTCGACTCGGGCGAATGGAAGAACGTTCCCCGCGTCACCGGCTCGGACCTGCTGCACGACCCGAACATCAAGCCCTTCGACTACCTGGACTACTACGTCTCGCAGCTGGACCAGGTCATCGACATTGAGGCCATCCGCAAGGCGGGCGTGCGCATCGGCGCTGACCCGCTCGGCGGCGCGTCCATCGACTACTGGGCGGCCATCGGCGAGCACTACGGCCTCGACCTGACCGTCGTCAACCCCGAGGTCGACCCGGCGTGGCCGTTCATGACCCTGGACTGGGACGGCAAGATCCGCATGGACTGCTCCTCGCCGTACGCGATGGCGTCCCTGCGCGAGGCTATGACCCCCGACGCGCAGGGCAACACCCCCTACGACATCGCGACCGGCAACGACGCGGACTCGGACCGCCACGGCATCGTCACCCCCGACGGTCTGATGAACCCGAACCACTTCCTGGCCGTCGCCATCGAGTACCTGTTCACGCACCGCCCCGGGTGGAGCGCCGACGCGGCCGTGGGTAAGACCCTCGTGTCCTCCGCGCTCATCGACCGCGTCGTGGCCGCCATGGGCCGCAAGCTGATTGAGGTGCCCGTGGGCTTCAAGTACTTCGTGCCCGGCCTGCTGTCCGGCACCGTCGGTTTCGGCGGCGAGGAGAGCGCGGGAGCCTCGTTCCTGCGCAAGGACGGCACCGTGTGGTCGACCGATAAGGACGGCATCATCCTGGCGCTGCTCGCGTCGGAGATCCTGGCCGTCACCGGCAAGACCCCCTCTCAGCTGCACGAGGAGCAGGTCGAGCGCTTCGGTGCCTCCGCCTACGCCCGCATTGACGCTGCCGCCTCCCGCGAGGAGAAGGCCAAGCTCGCGGCCCTGTCCGCGGACGACGTGACCGCGACCGAGCTGGCCGGCGACCCGATCGTCGCCAAGCTGGTGCGCGCGCCCGGCAACGACGCGCCCATCGGCGGCCTGAAGGTGACGACCGAGTCCGCGTGGTTCGCCGCGCGCCCGTCGGGCACCGAGGATGTCTACAAGATCTACGCGGAATCCTTCAAGGGTGCCGAGCACCTGGCCCAGGTCCAGGAGGCCGCCAAGCAGGTCGTGTCCGACGCCCTGAACGGCTGATCTACTGACGGCGCCCGCTCACGCGGGTTGCACGGGGAGGGCGGCGCTCGATTGAGCGCCGCCCCCCCGTTTACCGCAGATGTGCACGGGCCGATGTACCCTTGGAACACCCAGATCAGGAAGGACTACCATGACAGCAGCTATTCGCTTAATTTCAGGCAAAAGTCCAACCGTGCTGGAATTTTTTGCGGGCATCGGTCTCGCTCGTGCAGGGCTTGAACAAGCGGGATTCACAATCGCTTGGGCCAATGACTACGAAGCCAAAAAGCACCAACTATACCGCTTCCAATACGGTTCAGACACCGACTATCACATTGGCGACATTGCTGATATCCATGGCAAGGACTTGCCGACGGACAGCGCGGTCGCCTGGGCTTCCTCACCCTGCACTGACCTATCCTTGGCTGGCAATCGAGACGGTCTCGGCGGCAAACAATCAGGAACATTTTGGCACTTCATGCGGATTCTTGAAGAGATGGGCGATAGTCGCCCTCCCGTCGCAGTCCTCGAAAACGTCACCGGGCTAGCTTCCTCACATTCAGGTGATGATCTGACTGCAGCAATCCGCGCCTTTAACTCACTGGGATATTCCATCGATGCTCTGTCTATTGACGCCAGGCATTTCATCCCACAGTCACGGCCACGCATGTTCCTTGTGGGTGCTCTAACTCCACCCGACTCAGATGATACTTCCTCAGATCTACGGCCCGAATGGCTTGAGTGGATCCATTCGGACCCCACCCTCGTCACTCACCGAGCGCCGCTTCCCTCTGCACCTCCACTGCTGACTGAAGGCTTCACCGCACTTGCAGATCATCTACCCGCAGACGATCCACATTGGTGGAACCCACGCCGCACAGCAGATTTTCTTGACTCACTGTCTCCAGTTCAGGCAGCTAGGCTCGAGTCTCTGCGTACATCAACACGGGCCTCATACCGTACCGCTTACCGGCGCACACGCCAGGGAAAGCCAGTTTGGGAGATCCGACCCGATGATATCGCTGGCTGTTTACGGACTGCTCGAGGTGGATCCTCACGACAGGCTGTCGTCAAGGCAGGCAAGGGCGAGGTTGCTGTGCGCTGGATGACTCCTCATGAGTATGCCTCCCTCATGGGCATACCCGACTACAAGTTCGGCGATGCCACGGATAACCAAATCCGTTTTGGTTTCGGTGACGCAGTCGCTGTCCCTGTCGTTGCCTGGCTGGGGGAGAACTACCTCATGCCCCTAGTCCGCCAGGAATTCGACCAGGGTTCCCCATCACTGGAGGTAGTCGCACATGGCTAGCACAGGGATCGCTTCGTACGGTTCAACAGATTCCGAGATGAAGCCACCGCTCAAGCGCACGATGCCTACGCGTTTCGTGCAACTATTCCGCGCACACTTATCCGCAGCTCTCAGCTTTGTTGAGCCGATGACCAATAAGCGATTGGGTAAGTGTGTCGGAGTGTATGCGTTTTACGACTTCGACGGTGAGCCAATTTACGTTGGTCAAACAACGGAGGACTTTGGGACTCGAATTGGTCGACATCTCAGAGGTCAGCGCAGCGATACTCTCGCCTAAAGAATTTTGGATCCATTTGAAGTTGCGGAAGTTGAGTTCTTTCCAGCGGATTTTCTACTTGACATCTATCCCGATAAGAAAGAGAGAAGCGCAGCATTCGATTCGTTGGAGTACTCCGTGTACGTCCACGCCATTGAAAAGTCAAGCTACCATGCAATCCTCAACGAGAAAATCCCACCTATTTCTCCCCTCGTTGATTTACCGCAGTCTCATCGCTTCAACTTGATTCCCGACGAGTACCGTGAAGATCGAGAGCACCCGGACGTGCGGATTGCACGACGTGCGGAAACGCTCGCTCGTGTTGCCGCTGTCGCTCACGAACGTGGTGAAGTCTCCGCAGGGCTGCGTCGGGTCATTGTTATCCAAGCCATCCGCCTTGCAGACTTAGCTGCGGCTCGACTTGCTTATGCCGAAGGCAGACACCGCCCCGATCCCGATTGCATTGACGTCCATGCACTTGTCGGGAACATCTTCGAGGAGCAAGTTCCCTAGTCGCTCACGCGGGTTGCATAAGGGGGCGGCGCTCGATACGGCGCGCGCCAGTCTGAGCGCCAACCACGGC
>CAUTRF010000082.1:0-6366 GCA_963540795.1 uncultured Actinomyces sp. | reverse complement strand
CCGGCCCGAAGAAGCCCAGCATCCCCGAGCACCACATAAGAACGAAGTAGACGGCTGTAAAAGCACCAATCGTGACGGCCGAGCGCGCCTTTGTCACACTCGACCCGGTAACCTGAGACATTTTCGCGACCCTTTACGAATATAGGTTTGTAGAAGCGAAATAAGGTTACCCTATTCTCTAGCCAGATTATGTGACCTATGTCCTTTATTTTGTATTCATGCGCGGATCCCCCAAGCCATAGCCCCCCCCCAAAAAAAAGCCGGGCCCCGCGCAGCGGCGCTGCGCGGGGCCCGAATGCTTGATCAGCGAGCGAGGCTCACTTCTCGATGAGGTCCTTGACCTTGGTGACATCCAGCGGGATGCCGGGGCCCATCGTCGTGGCGACGGAACCCTTGAGCAGGTAGCGGCCCTTCGAGGAGGTCGGCTTGAGACGCAGCACCTCGTCCAGGACGGCGGCGTAGTTCTCGGTCAGCTGCTCGGCGGTGAAGGAGGCCTTGCCGACGATGAACGCCAGGTTGCCATGCTTGTCAACACGGAACTCGATACGACCACCCTTGATCTCCTTGACGGCCTTCGCAACATCCATGGTCACGGTGCCCGTCTTGGGGTTCGGCATGAGGCCACGGGGGCCGAGGACGCGGCCGAGGCGGCCAACCTTGCCCATGAGGTCGGGGGTAGCAACGGCGACATCGAAGTCGGTGTAGCCCTTGGCAACCTTCTCGATGAGCTCGTCGCCGCCGACCTCGTCGGCGCCTGCGTCGATCGCTTCCTGAGCGCGCGGACCAACGGCGAAGACCAAGACCCGGGCGGTCTTGCCGGTGCCGTGCGGCAGGGAAACGGTGCCACGGACCATCTGGTCCGCCTGGCGGGGGTCGACACCCAGTCGGAAGACGACCTCAACGGTCGAGTCGAACTTGGTGACGGTGGTCTCCTTGGCCAGCTTCATGGCCTCGAAGGGGGTGTACAGCACATCCGCGTGGACCTTCTCGGCCGCTGCGCGGTAGCTCTTGGAGCGCTTGGTCATTCTGCTTCTTCTCCTTGCAGTCGTGGGTGTCGGGCAGCGCCTGCCCTACCACGGGGGGTTGGTTGAGGTCAGCCCTCGACGTTGATGCCCATGGAGCGGGCGGTGCCGGCGATGATCTTGGCAGCAGCCTCGATATCGTTGGCGTTGAGGTCAGCCATCTTGGACTGGCCGATTTCGCGGGCCTGATCCATCGTGATCGAACCAACCTTGACGGTGTTGGGGGTGCCGGAACCCTTCTGGATGCCAGCAGCCTTCTTGATGAGCTCAGCGGCGGGCGGCGTCTTGAGGACGAACGTGAAGGAACGATCCTCGTAGACGGTGATCTCAACGGGGATGATGTTTCCACGCTGCGACTCGGTGGCCGCGTTGTAAGCCTTGGTGAACTCGACGATGTTCACGCCGTGCTGGCCCAGAGCGGGGCCGACGGGCGGTGCGGGGGTAGCGGCGCCGGCTGCGATCTGAAGCTTGATCAGGCCGGTGACCTTCTTCTTCGGTGCCATGAATGCGGGTCTTTCTTCTGAAGTTCTGGCCGGCGGGTGCCGGTCAGGGCGGAGCGTTTGGCGTTGCTCACTGGGTTTCAGTGGGCATAGTGCGCCCTACGCACACAAAAGTGAATCATAACGCGATTCCGGGCTTGATCCCAAGTCCGGGTGCGTGATGTCACTGCTCGAGCTTCTCCACCTGGTCGAAGCCGAGCTCGAGCGGCGTCTCGCGCTCGAAGATGGTAACGAGGACCTTGAGCTTCTGGGTCTCGGGCATGATCTCGGAGATCGTGGCCGACATGGTCTCGAAAGGTCCGTCGGTGACGGTGACGATCTCGCCAACCTCGAACTGGGTCTGGACAACCTGGACGGGGGCGGGCTGATCCTTGGCAGCCTCGGCCGCTTCCTCAAGGACGTTGGGCGTCAGGAGCATGACGACCTCGTCAATCGAGAGCGGCACGGGGTTGTGCTGGTCGCCCACGAAGCCGGTAACGGCGGGGGTTTCCTTGACGACACGGTACGAGGCCTCGTTGAAGTCCATGCAGACAATCGCGTAGCCGGGGATGCGCACGTGGCGCACGCGCTTCTTGGAGTTGCCGCGGTACTCCATGACGTACTCGTCCGGGACCTCGACGGCGAAGATGTAGTCTTCCATGTTCTGCGTGGTGATGCGCTGCTCGAGGTTCGCCTTCACCTTGCGCTCGTGGCCGGAGTAGGTGTGGATGACGTACCAGTCGCCGGGGGACATGTAGAGCTTGCGGCGCAGCTTGGCGATCGCTTCCTCTTCGGTCGAGGCGGGGGCCTCGTCGTCCGATTCGGTTTCCTTCTCGGCGGCCTCCTCGGCCACCTCATCGACGACCTCCTGGGCAGCTCCGTCGGCAAGGGCGTCGGCGGTCTCCTGGCGCACCTCTTCCCGATGTTCCTCGAAAGCCTGTTCCTCGGTGTACTGTTCGTCGCTCACGATGTTTTCCTCCTGCGAGTGGGGCCGGACCGTAGAAGAAACCCGCCTGCAGTGTCCTGCGGGCGGGTTCGTCGGTCTCAGCCGAAGATCAATGCGCTCAGTCTACCGAATCCGAAGTCGAGTAGGCCAGCGAAAAGCATGATTGCGGCGACAAACACAACGACGACGATGAAGTACGTCCAGGTTTCGGATCCCGTGGGGTAGGTAACCTTCTTCATTTCGTCGATGACCTGCTTGAAGAAGAGCCAGATGCCACCGAAGAATCCGGGACGCTTCGTCTGCTCCTTAGTGGCAGCGCTACGCTTGCGGGTAGCTTCGTTCTTAGTGCGATCTCGGCGCGAGGATTCAGCGTCCGAGGCAACACGATCGGCCATGGGAATCCTCCTACGAAAATGATCAGCCTACTCCGCAGGGCAGGCGGGACTCGAACCCACAACCGCCGGTTTTGGAGACCGGTGCGCTACCAATTGCGCCACTGCCCTACGCAGGAAAACCTGCCTGACGAACATTAGTGGATAAGGCGGCGCTTTGTCCAACCGAGACGCGCGCCGGCGGGTCAGATGCTGCGTGATACCAGCCCCGACCTCGTAAATGAGAGGTAGCCCACGCGTGCATTGCGTGCGCTCCCCGCCACACGCGCGCGCGACGTGGGACCATGGAGGGGTGACCAATACACCTCGCACCCGTGTCTCTGATCGTTTCAACGCCATCACCCCGTCCGCAACCCTGGCCGTGGACGCGAAGGCCAAGGCCCTCAAGGCAGCCGGCCGCCCTGTGATCGGCTTCGGCGCCGGCGAGCCCGACTTCGCCACGCCCGACTACATTGTCGAGGCCGCCGTCAAGGCTGCACGCAACCCCGCGATGCACCGCTACACGCCGGCCGCCGGCCTGCCCGCGCTGCGTGAAGCCATCGCGGCCAAGACCCTGCGCGACTCCGGCTACGAGGTCTCCCCCGCCGACATCGTCGTCACCAACGGCGGCAAGCAGGCCGTGTTCCAGGCTTTCGCCGCGCTGCTGGGCCCCGGCGACGAGGCCATCCTGCCGACCCCCTACTGGACCACGTACCCCGAGGTCGTCAAGCTCGCCGGCGCGACCCCCGTCGAGGTGTTCGCGGGCGCCGACCAGGACTACAAGGTGAGCGTCGAACAGCTCGAGGCCGCGCGCACCCCTCGCACGAAGGTCCTGCTCATGTGCTCGCCGTCCAACCCGACGGGCAGCGTCTACACGCCCGAGGAGCTGACCGCGATCGGCCAGTGGGCCCTCGAGCACGGCATCTGGGTCATCTCGGACGAGATCTACGAGCACCTGCTGTACGAGGACGCGCAGAGCGCGCACATCGTCAAGCTGGTACCCGAGCTGGCCGACCAGGCCGTCATCCTCAACGGCGTGGCCAAGACCTACGCGATGACCGGCTGGCGCGTGGGCTGGATGATCGGCCCCTCCGACGTCATCAAGGCCGCGCTGTCCTTCCAGTCGCACCTGACCTCCAACGTCAACAACATCGCCCAGGAGGCCGCACGCGCCGCCGTGTCCGGCTCCCTGGACGCCGTGGACGAGATGCGCGTCGCCTTCGACCGCCGCCGCCGCCTTATCGTCGACATGCTGCGCCAGATCGACGGCTTCGACGTTCCCACCCCCAAGGGCGCGTTCTACGTCTACCCCTCCGTCGAGCGCCTGCTGGGTCGGCAGATCCGCGGTCGCGTGGCCAACACGTCGGGCGAGCTCGCTGACCTGATCCTCGACGAGGTCGAGGTCGCGGCGGTTCCCGGTGAGGCCTTCGGCCCCTCCGGCTTCCTGCGCTTCTCCTACGCCCTGGCCGACGACGACCTCGTTGAGGGCATCACCCGCGTGCAGGAGCTCTTCGCCTGATGCACGTCTCGTTCGAACGGACAGCGCAGGAGGCCCCCCTCGGGACGGTCCTCCTCGCCCACGGGTACGCGGAACACTGCGGGCGCTACGCTCACCTGCGCTCCGCGCTCACCCTCGCCGGTTACGACGTCGCCTACTACGATCACGCGGGCCACGGGACCTCCGAGGGTCCTCGCGCCCGCGTGGACGTGGGCGCGCTGATCCGCGACTTCGGCGACGCGCGCCGATCGGCCCTCGCCCACGCGCGCACCCCGGAGCTGTTCCTGTTCGGACACTCGATGGGCGGCATCATCGCAGCGGCCTCCACGATCCTGGACCCGACGCGGCTGCGCGGCACGGTCCTGTCCGCGCCCGCGCTGCGTCCCCTCCCCCGCGTCTCCCCCTCCCAGGCGCGCCGGCTCCTGCCGATCGCCAGGCTGCGCCCCGGCCTCGTCGTGGCGAAGGGCGCATCCGACATGGAGGTCTCTCCCCTGTCGCGCGACCCGCAGGTCCAGCGCGACTTCGATGCGGATCCGCTCACCTACAAGGGCGGCGTGCCGATCCTGACGGGCGCGACCATGATCCTGCAGGGCGACGAGGTCATCGCGCACGCCTCGCGCCTGCGCACCCCGACGCTCGTCATGCACGGATCGAACGACCTGATGGCAGACCTGCGCGGCTCGCGCGAGCTCGTGCGCGGGGCACGCGCGGCGCACCCGGACACCGACATCCACCTGCGCATCGTCGACGGTGCCTACCACGAGCTCCTCAACGAGCCCGAGGGCCCCGGCCTGATTCGCGACATCATCATCTGGCTCGGGGAGCACTAGGCCGTGGACGCGCCCGCTGTCCCCAACCTGACGGCCCCGCGCCCCACCCCACCGGGCAGGCGTGACCTCGCGGCCCTCCCCAAGGCCCACCTGCACCTGCACTTCACTGGCGCGATGCGGCCCTCCACCATGGTTGAGATGGCACGGACCCAGGGTGTGCGTCTGCCCCCTCACCTGCTGCACATCGACGCGGCGTCCATGCCGGCCGACGGGCGTGGGTGGTTCCGTTTCCAGCGCGCCTACGATTCCGCGCGTCACCTCGTGCGTTCCGAGGCCGCGATGCGCCGCCTCATCCGCGAGGCCGCCGAGGACGACGCCGCCGAGGGCTCGGTGCGCATGGAGATTCAGGTCGACCCCACCTCCTACGCCCCTCACGTCGGCGGCATCACCCCGGCGCTCGAAATCATCATCGACGAGGCCCGAGCGGCCTCGCGCGATACCGGCGTCGATATCGGGGTGATCGTTGCGGCGTCACGCATGAAGCACCCGCTGGACGCGCGCACACTCGCGCGCCTGGCCGCGTCGTTTGCCGGGGATGGTCCCGGCGATGTCGTGGGTTTTGGCCTGTCGAACGACGAACGCGTGGGCTCCACGGCATCGTTTGCTCCAGCGTTCCGCATCGCGCGCCGCGCCGGGCTCGTGGGTGTCCCGCACGGCGGCGAACTCCTGGGCCCGTCTTCCGTGCGCGAGGTCGTGTCCGCTTTGGCACCCACCCGCCTCGGGCACGGAGTACGAACGAGCGAAGATCCGGCGCTGCTGAAGGCCGTCGTGGACGCGGGCATCGCCCTGGAGGTGTGCCCCACGTCGAACGTGCACCTGGGCGTGTACACGGACTTTTCGCAGGTGCCGCTGCCGACGTTGCTTTCGGTCGGGGCTACGGTGGCGCTGGCGGCGGATGACCCGCTGCTGTTCCGTTCGCGCCTGGTCGCCCAGTACGAGGTCGCACGTGACGTCTTCGGACTGTCTGACGAGGCCTTGGCCGACCTGGCGCGGTCTTCTATCGATGCGTCGCTGGCCTCGCCCTCGCGCAAGGCGGCCTGGAAGGCCGACATCGACGCGTGGCTCGCGGCGCCTGCGGCGTAGTGCTTGCGTGGGGTGCGACTGTTCTGCGAGGTGATGCCCGCACAGACCAACTCGGCGCCCGGCGGCTCGCATCCGGATAGGTTATGAATACGCGGATAGGTTATGAAGATGTGGATAGGTTATTAACCTATCCGGAT
>CAUTRF010000081.1:0-6864 GCA_963540795.1 uncultured Actinomyces sp. | reverse complement strand
GTGTTGCTGGTAGCGTGATTTTTCAGCGCCGACGGTGCGGCCACCGCATGCAACGGGAGGTGGGATCCTTCGGGGTTCCGCCTCTGTCGTCTCCCTGGGCATATAGAGCGTCGGGATGCCTGCGAGCCGTCAGGCCCCACTTTTGTTTCTGTGAACGGATCCTGCGCGCGTGGGCCTTTTGATGCGCACGTGGGCCTGATAGGTGGCGGCCTGGGCCCCTTCATGCGCACGTTAACCCTTGAGGTGGTGGTCTGGGCGGGCTGCCCACCATGCCACCAATGGGGTTTAGCTGCGCATTGAAGGGTTAACACTGCCAGTAGATGGGCCCAGCTGCCAGGACCGCGGCCGCCACTGCCCCGTAGTTCCAATCCAGCAGCAACGCTGCCAGCACCCCCGGCCCGACGCGACCGCGCATCGACGCGCCCATATGTACGCGGGCCCTTTCACTCGCACGTTAACCCGATGACATGCGCGTGGGCAGCCCCGCCCACATGCACATCTAGGGGTTTACGTGCGTATCAACGGGTTAACGTGCATGTTCAGGGGTTCGCGTGCGAGCAGCACACCGAGATTGACACCGAATCCGCCAAAGTGCAGTCCCATTGCCTCACAATGACCATTTTTCGGCGTATTTCGCCCAATGGGTCTGCACGTTGGCGACTACACCACCTCACGTCGCGGTCTCACCGCCACTGCTCGGGGGGAATTGCACCACTAGCGGCGCGACACGCCGGCGACACGCCGACAGCCACCTCGTAGTGCTGCCAAACCCCCACCGTCGACGTGGAGGGTGCCGGTGGGTGGCGACTGGGCCAGGACGGCCTCCAGATACTGGGCCTGGCTGCGGCGCGCGTGGGCTGCAGTGCACGTGGGCGACGACGACACCACCGCCAGCCAAATTTCGCACGTAATTTAACGCGGTCACTTTTCGAGACAGGCCACAAACGTTGCAATTCCAACAACCACATTTCAATGTCTGAAATATGGGCACGGGAATTACGTGCGACATTACTGGGGAACCAGCACGATTGGAAGCCGACGTACGAAACCACCTATCAGCACACCAGACGCCGGTGTGACGGGCACCGGAGGGACCGCAGGGCCTGGCTGCGGTGCACGCGGGCTGCGGTGCATGTGGGCGGCGGGGCCTGGCCGGACAACGAGTCGACGCGCCGATCGAAGCTCGCGACGCGGACGGCTCGCGGGCGGGCTGCCTAAGGGCACACCAAGCAGCCCGGCCCCACGGCCGGACCCGGCGCCCAGAAAACCCGCGAGTCCACAAATAACAACCAGCACCACACAGCAACACGTAATGTCCTATAACCCGATACGTCGCGGCGCAATGACGCGGCGAGGCAGTCGCCGTAGCCGCGTGCGAAAACCCATGACGGTGCGGTAGGCGGCGTATCATGGAGGCATCATCGGCTCAGAGAGGAGCACGCCATGCAATTTGATGAAACCGGTCCGAACACGCATACGCGTCGCTACTGGGTCAGCGCGACCGTCGGCATCGCGGCGATGATTGCCTTTGCGATTCTGTCGATCCTCCTGCTGCTGGGCATGGTATTTGGTTCCCCCCAGATCAAGCCGATCGCTGATTCGCTGTTCCCCTGGAGCCTGCTGGTTTTCGCGGTTGCGGGCGTCTCGATGTTCATCGCGAACGCGCGTTCACGCGATTAGACCGACGCGGACCCTGCACGCACCGGACCCGCTCGCCACGCGCGCGGCGGCTGCCGCATGCGCGGATTAAACTGGGGGCGTGAGTGAACCCCTGGTCCTTGGTATTGAGTCAACGTGCGACGAGACCGGCGTCGGCCTCGTACGCGGTACGCAGCTGCTGGTCGACCGCACGGCCACGTCGATGGATGAGTACGCCCGCTACGGCGGCATCATCCCCGAGATCGCGTCGCGTGCGCATCTGGAGTCCTTCCTGCCCACGCTGGATGCAGCTCTCGACGAGGCCGGAGTGACCCTGGCGGACGTGGACGCGATTGCGGTTGCGGCCGGACCGGGTCTCGTTGGTTCGCTGACCGTCGGTATCTGCGCGGCGAAGGCGCTGGCCTCGTCGTTGGGTAAGCCACTGTACGGTGTCAACCACGTGATCGGACACCTGGCCGTCGATAAGCTCGCTGACGGGCCGCTGCCCGAGCACTTTATCGGACTCGTCGTCTCTGGCGGCCACTCCAACATTCTCGAGATCCGCAATATTGCGACGGATGTCGTCGAGCTGGGCGGTACCCTTGACGACGCCGCGGGCGAGGCCTTCGACAAGGTCGGGCGCCTCCTCGGCCTGCCCTACCCGGGCGGCCCGCACGTGGACCGCCTGTCGCAGCAGGGGGATCGCGAGGCGATCCGTTTCCCGCGCGGCCTGGCTGCCGGCAAGGACAAGGAGCGTCACAAGTATGACTTCTCCTTCTCGGGCCTGAAGACCGCCGTCGCCCGATACATCGAGGGCGCGACCGCGCGCGGCGAGGTCGTCAGCAAGGTAAACGTGTGCGCTGCGTTCTCCGAGGCCGTCAACGATTCCCTCACCGCCAAGGCCGTGCGCGCCGCGCTGGACACCGGATGCGACACGATTGTCGTGGGCGGTGGATTCTCTGCGAACTCCCGACTGCGCGGCCTGCTGACCCAGCGAGCCGAGGCGGCCAGCGTGCAGGTTCGCATGCCCCCTCTGCGATTCTGCACGGACAACGGCGCTCAGATCGCGGCGATCGGCTCCGAGCTGGTCGCGGCGGGTCTGCCGCCGTCGGACTGGGATTTCTCCCCGGATTCGGGCATGGAGCTGACGACGACGTACCTGGCACCGCAGGCCTGAGAGCGGAGAGCGGGCCTAGCGCAGGCCGTCCATGAAGCTCTGCGCGATCGAGCTCCACGAGGTGTAGAAGCCGCCCACCATGTTGGCGGAGAGACCGATGAGGAGCGCGGCGCTGACCGTGGCCGCCCCGAGGGAGGTCAGGCGCGCAAGGTATCCGAGTGCCCGGAGCACGGGACGCGGCACAGAGGCGAAGAGAATCGGGTGCTGCGCGCGGTGACGCGCCCGGTGTCGGCCGTCGGCCTGATCGCCCTCGTCCTCGTGGCGGCGCAGCTGCCAGCGCGGCGCGACATACCACGTGAGAATGAGCGAGACGAGTACGGCGGCGATCAGGAGGCCAAGCGTCAGGTACCCGTTCGGGGCTGTCGGCCGCACCTCGTGGGTCACGGTCGTCACCGGCACGATGGCCGCGCTGGCTTCGGAGGACTGTGCGGTCGCCGCCGTCGAAGGGGCACCGACGGCCTTCGCGACCCGGTCGGAGGACCCCCACCACGCCAGCATCGTCGGAATGTGTTCGCGCCACAGCGGGCCCGCGTGCCCGCCCGTCGGGGGAACGTCCGTGGTGACGCTGTCGGGTTCCTTGACGGCTGCGGCCATCTTGAGAGCGGTGTACGCGCCGCCGACCGCGTCGTCGCCTGCGGCCATTGCGTAGATGCGCATCCCGTCAGGCGTGCGGTTCGCCAGCATGGTCGACAGCGTGTTGTCGGCCAGGTACTGCTCGCCCTGGTTGGTCATCTGCCCCTCGATCTGCGTGTCATAACCGGACAGCGAGGCGGCGGCACCGTATGTCTCGGGCGTGCGCAGGGCCGTCCAGACCGCGCAGTAGGCACCGGCGGAGAAACCCCCGATCAGCCAGGCGTCGCGATTGGACGTCGTATTGGGGAAGTTGTGTCTAATCATCGCGGGGATGTCGTGGGACACCCACGTGTAGACGGCCGGGCGCCCCTCGATGTCGGCGCAGTCGTGGGCCTCCTCGTCGACGCTGAGCGAGGGGGCGACGACGATTGTCGGCGGGATGATCCCCGCGTCGATGGCGTTGTTGAGCGCTTCTTGAACCTGCGCGCCCTGCATCGTGCCGTCGGCCTCGCCCGGGTAGCCGTGGAGAAGCTCGATGACCGCATAGGTCTTGCCGTCGGTCGGGGAGTAGTCGCGCGGAGTGATGACGAAGACGGGCAGGGTGATCCCGCTCGACGGGCCGGTCCAGGTGGTCTCGAGCATCCCGTCCTCGGTCGTTGTGAAGGTCGCGTCCAGGTCGGATGCAGTGGCCGACTGCGCCTCGACGTCGGCCTCGCCGCCAGACTGAGCGGTCGTCCCGACGACGGTTGAGAACGCGAGTTTTGCCAGGTCCCCGCTGGTTTTTACGAGGCCGATCGAGCGGTTGAAGACGAGAGCCCCCGCGGACGCGATGAGGATCGTGGGCACGAGGAGGATGACCGTGCGCCCCAGCCACCGCCTCGTGCGTCCCGGGCAGCGCGACGGGGCTGATCGCGCAAGCGCAGACGCCCCAACCAGCAGGGACGCAATCGCTAGGACGGCGACTACCGCGAGGGTCTTGAGCGAGGTGAGGGGGATGCTACCCAGGGCGCTCATTGAAGTTCCTTTCCGCTCCTATCGGACGAGGCCGTGGCAGCGCGCGTGTCCTCATCGGACGCGCGCTCCCGCGAGGCTGCTCGCGTCGAGCGCAGGTCTCCGACGCCCTTCGCGGCGAGCTTGGCGAGGCCCCCGGCGACCGAAGCGATGAGCGTGAGGGTCTGCGCGGGAGACACGCGGGGCACGTAGGCGTGCGAGATGGCCAGGCCAACCGTCGCGAGGGAGGCCGGGTCCGGCACCGCCAGGTACAGGGACTGCGTGCGGGGCTTGAACTTACGCTTGAACGCATGCAGCGAGGTGAAGCCGTAGAGCGGCTCCATGATGGCGGCCAGCGCGTCGGTAAGGGGGCCGAAGGCTGAGGTGTCATCGGCGGAGCGCGAGAGGGGAGCGCCCGACAGGGACAGGATCTCCAGTCCCTCTTCCTGCGCGGACAGGGCGGCCTTGCCGATGAGGAACTCGATCGCGGGACGCCACCCGGTCATGCGCCGACGCATGACGTCAAGGGTCAGGCCGACGACTGCTCCGTCGCGGTAGATGGGCAGCCACGAGGTGACCGCGTGGATCGTCGACTCCTCGTCGATGGCGACCAGGATGCGCGTCTCAGGAACAGCGAGCTCACGAACGCCGCCCAGCGTAAAGCTCATCTCGGGCAGGGCCTTGTCATCGCTCCACGTATCGGAGATGACGGTGATCTGATCGCGCCAGCCCGCCGGGCACTCCTCCCAGGTGGTCCACACGGCCTCGACGCCTTCGCGGGACGCGTGGTTCATGGCGGTGCGCACGTCCTGGTAGGCCTTGCCCTTGAAAGCGAGGCCGGGTAGGTCCAGCAGGGACTCCTCGGCGACCTGCATGACGGTCCAGCCCTCCTCGCGCGCGGCCTGCGCGAGCTCCTCGTGGACCGAGTAGAGCGCGGGGGTCAGGCCCGAGGCGGACGTGAAGGACGAGAACTGTGCGATCGCCTCGGAGGCCTTACCCGGCTCGTACGCCAGGTCGGTGACCGTCAGTGCGACGCCGCCCGACCCGCGATAGGCGACCCCGGCCTCGCCGGAAGGCGACACCCACACCTGGTTACCCTCCCAGGTCTGCATCCACCCGAGGGTGCCTGCGCCGTGGGCGCGCAGGAGCGGCGTGAGGCTCTCGAGCGGCGAGGACAGCGGGATACGAGGCCGAGCGAGCAGTGCTTTCAGGATGATGGCGAGGGTGCCGATCCAGGCGACGAGGGGAACCCACAGGACGGGTGCCTCCGCAAAGAGCGTCATCGGGACCAGGGACGGTTCGAAGATCGAGGCCGTCGCCGTGGGGAGCAGCGTGAGGGTGTAATCGTGGAGGATCTGCAGGGGTGTTGCGTAGTAGGTGGCGGTCAGGTCGTCGGCATCGAGGGCATCGAGGGGGACGAACGAGTCGCTCGTGAGGAACCCGAGGACAAGAACCGCGCCCGCACAGCCGACCATGAGGAGCAGCCAGCGCCGCAGCAGGGTCGAGGTCGTGGAGGGCTCCGCGTGGATGGTGAAGGAACGACGCACCCACCACGTGATGACGCACAGGGCGGCGTTGAGGATAACAGGAACGAGAAGGAACGAGGCCGTGGTGACGAGCTCGGGCCTAGCCATCCCGTTCTCGTCGGTGCCCTGGGCGAGAGCGACACTCGTCGCCACGACCGTCGACAGACCGAGGACCAGCTGGAGGATAAGAGTGCCGAAGTAGGCGGCGCGCCTGCCCTTGCGCAGTCCGTAGGCGAAGATCAGCTGGAGCGTGATGGGGGCCAGGCACAGCAGAGTCGTGATGACACCGGTGCGCCCCTCGAGCCACCACGCGGGTCCCAGCGACCACCGCATCTGAGCGAGCGGTCCCTCGGGGGACGAAGAAATAACGGTCAGCGCCGCCGCACACGCCCAGCACAGGGCGGCGACGGACGCGAGCTGGCGTCCGATCGTGATGTCGTCTCCGGACCCGCTGCGCTCACCGCGCACGCCCGTGAGGCGCGCGGCCACGATGCCCGCGAGGAGGGCCCACACGCGCGCATACGAGATCGCCGATCCGAGGATCGCCGCCGACAGGATGAGGATTCCGATGAGGAGGAAATGCGCGCGCCAGCGCCAGTGAGAGGCCAGCGACTGCGCTGCGGCGCCCACGAGGGCGACGAGGATGAGGCTTGTGCCCCACAGGCTCCCCTCATCAATCGTCTGTCCCCACATGGAGAACACCTTGGTGAGCAGGGGGAGCGTCAGCCATGTGGCGGCGACGCCGACGACCTGGCCGGCAGCGGCTGCCGCAACCCACGCGCGTGTGCCGAGGTGCCTCTCGGCCGCGCCGCCCGCAATGATCATCACGACGATGCCGAGCACGGCAGTGGCGATGAAGTTACCGGGAACCGCGCCGACGGAGGACAGGACCGCCCACCAGTGGGGGCTGGACGGATCAGCTTCGAAGGCTGTGAACTGGTCGCGCCAGACCCAGTAGGT
>CAUTRF010000080.1:0-7001 GCA_963540795.1 uncultured Actinomyces sp. | reverse complement strand
AGCCCGCCATCATCGCCGCGCGCAACGAGCTTGTCACCGCCGAGAACTTCATGGCATACAAGGACAACTACTTCATCTACACCTCCAAAGAGGACGGAAAGACCGTATATTCTCTCCATTCGCGCATGTTCTTCTTTACCGAGCTGGACACCGACCTCATCCGCGATACCTACAACAAGCGCCTCCTCCCCCTCGGATTCGAGCTCTCCGAAAGACGCTGGTCCTCCGGCGGAGTTGATATTGTCCAATTCCTGTGGACTAACGAGGAGTACCACGCCGCCGTCTCAGCGACGACACGACTGGGCGAGCAAACTGCCACCTACTACTACACACAGGGCACTCCCTCGGACGGATCCACCTCCGACCCCACGCAGATGATCGACCAGCCCGGGCGCACTCCCGACTGGTTCGACCCCAGCCTCCCGCCCGCAGACCAGAAATGACGCAACGAGCAACCGCGCGCCGAGGAGCGCGACCACTCGCGCTACGCGCTCCTCGGGCGACTCGGAACCCCTAGCTGAACACGTATCGCGTCAGCGCCCGCGGCGGTAGAGGTATTCGTGGAGCCAGTCGCCCGCGATACCGGTCGCTGCTGCGACGACACAGACGAGGGCGATCACCCGGAAGGCCCCCGAGGCGAGCAGGGGCGTGAACACGCCAATGCCGATCGCGGCGCTGCCCTGCATGGCGAGGTCGTTCATGGCGACGGCGCGCCCGTTCTGCCCCGGAGCGACGGTCGCGAACACGGTGTCGTAGATGGGCGTGAACAGGGCGCCGAAGCCCGCGTAGATGAAGCACATGGCGGCGGTGATGACCCACGGCCCCATGCTCATGCACAGTGCGAGGAGAGCGGTGCCCGTCAGGATCAGGCTGACGCACGCGCGCACGGTGCGGCCGCGCCCGATGCGGGACATGATCGCGCCCGAGGCCATGGCGGCAGCCAGGGCGACGCAGTAGGCGGGCAGCAGGCGCACGGACACCTGGGCGGGCGTGAGCCCGTAGTAGGCGGCCCCGATGCCGTTCATGAGAGGCGCGACCGTGAAGTTCATGCAGTAGACGATCAGGATGAGGCTGATCGAGCGCGCCCATGGAACGTTCGTGAAGAAGGAACGCGTGATGAAGGGGGTGCGCGCACGCCCGATGTAGCGCCAGAAAGTGACGCCGCCGAGGACGAGGCCCGCGATGAGCCACCAGCGCGGGTTCGCGGCGACCAGGGTGAGCAGCAGGGCCAGGGAGGAGAAGATCGCGAGGCCGACGACGTCGACACGTCCGGCGTGGGCGCGCGCGGGGACTCGGCGCCCCATGATCGGCAGGAATGCGAGGCCGGCCAGGGGAATGAGGAGAAGCAGAGCCCAGTTGATGTCGGCGAGGATGCCGCCGGACAGCATGCCGATCGCGGTGCCACCCTGGAAGGCGGCGCACATGAGGCCGACGTAGAGGCCTCGTTTCTTCGGGTCGCGGATGGCGGTCGCCATGATCATGTACGCGGATGCTGCGGCCTGGTACCCCAGCGTCTGAAGCGCGCGGGCGACGATGACGCCGACCAGCGACGAGGAGAAGGCGAAGCCGAGCAGGGAACCCGCGACGATCAGCGCGATTCCCACGTCGACGATGCGGCGCAGCGGGATGAAGTCACCGAGGGTCCCGTACAGGAAGCAGGCGACACCAAGGACGATGCCAGGGATCGCCGTGATCAGGCCGGAGGCGTCCCCCGCGCCGATGTCCTGGGCGACGCGCAGGTAGACGAGGTTGAATCCCTGGAGGGAGACCGTCCCGAGAGCGTAGATGCCGAGAAGCGGCAGGAGCACGCGTGCGGGTCCGTCCGCGTATTCGCCGTCCGTGGCGACGGTGCGCACGTTGACCGCGGGGGCCGAGGCTGCCCCGCGGATCACCTGCGAGGGGACGGTGTTGACGCGGCAGGTGGGCCCTGCCGCCCGTGATGAGATGAAGAATCGGAGCGTGCGCACGGCGATTAGTTCACCACAAATCAACGCTTTAGCAGTATTGCAGGAAACTAGTGTGCGAATGAAGCTTAGCTTAATGCCCTCACGGCCGGGCGATTCCCGTCCACACTCCCGTTCATGAGTGCCCAAAGTCGCCACTGTCCCACCCCTGACGTGGCACAATGAATCATCCCTCGCAAAGGAGCACCATGTCTCGCGTCATCGTTGTCGGTTCCATCAACCAGGACGTCACGGTCACCGTCGACCGTTTCCCGAGCCCCGGCGAAACACTCTCGGGCACCTCGCTCGCCTACGGCCTCGGCGGCAAGGGCGCGAACCAGGCTGCAGCGGCCGCGCATTCGGGGGTCCCCGTCTTCTTCGTGGGCGCGGTCGGCGCGGATCCCTCAGGCCAGCGTCTGCGCGCGGATCTGGCGTCTCACGGCGTGGACGTCACCCACCTGCGCGAGGTCGACGGCCCTTCCGGGACCGCGCTCATCACTGTCGCATCTTCGGGTGAGAACACGATCATCCTCGACGCCGGGGCCAACGCAACCGTGACCGTCGAGCCCGCCAAGGCCTCGTTGTTCCCCGCACCCGCCGACATCGTCGTCCTCCAGGCCGAGATCCCCGAGTCGGCCAACGCCGAAGCCCTCGCGTGGGCGCACTCGTTTGGCGCGCGCGTCCTGCTCAACCTGGCCCCCGCGCGCCCCACCGACGCCGCATTCATGGCGGCCGTCGACCTTCTCGTCGTCAACGAGACGGAGGCAGGCCTGACGCTCGGCATGCCCGCCCCGGCCAGCCCGACGGAGGCGATCGGCGTCGCGCGGGCGCTGCGAGGCCTCGGCCCCAAGCACGTCATGGTGACGCTCGGCGCGGACGGGGCTGCGTGGGCGTCGGGCAGCGAGGCCGGGCACTGCCCCGCCCTCACCCTCGGCGAGGCCGTGGACACCACGGGGGCCGGGGACGCGTGCGTGGGCGCGCTGGCAGCCGCAATGGCCCTCGGTAAGCCCTTCGCCGAGGCCGTCGCCGATGGCATCCGCGCCGGGTCGACGGCGGTCCTCGCACCGGGTGCCGCCCCCTCGTACACGGCGCTCCCCCGCGTCACGCGCGCCTAAACGCCGCATGGCTCCCCGATTGCTCCGGGAGTGAACGCGCCAGCGTGAGACCGCCCACGCCCCTATGCTAGGGGCATGGCCAGGATCGTCTTCGTCGTCGCAATGCTCGCAGTCACCATCTACGCTGCCGCCGACTGGCACCGTACGCCCGAAGACGAGATGCCCGGAAAAATCGCCAAGCCCATCTGGCTCATGATCATCCTCTTCACCGCGTCGATTGCCGCCATCGGCCCCATCGCCTGGCTTGTCCTGCGTTGGGTATCGCGCGCGGAAAAGAAGCAGACGCGCACGCCCGAAGCCCCCAAGCGCCCCTCCGCCCCCGACGACGACCCGGAGTTCCTGTTCCGCCTCGAGCGCGACATCCAGCGCAAGCGCCGCGAGGACGAGCACCGCGCACAGGAACAGCGCAAGCGCGCCGAGGATGAGGGGACCGACCCCGCCGAGGATTCCGGCGACGAGGCCAACTGAGCGACGCTGTCGCCGCACGCCTCGCGTGACGTGGCGTTGCGAGCGCTACCACACCGGCTTTGTCGACGCCCCCTAAAACGGACGCGGTTACGCCCCGTTGCGGGCGCGAAGCGCCGCCCGCAGCGGTCACGTCAGCACCACATATCCCCCTGCGAGTCCCCCGGCGTCATGTCCTTCGCCATCGCGACGAGGTCCGCCGCAGGCTCCGCGTAGGAGGTGCCCACCAGCGTCGCGCCCGAGAAGATAAACGACGTGATCGACGCGAGCGCACAGTGGCGCGACTTCGGCAGGTGCACCAGCGGCTGGCCATTCACGAAGCGCGTCAGCGTTATGATCGGATTCTGATGAGACACGACAAGCGCCTCACGCCCCCGAGCCTCGCGCAGCGCCGAGGAGAGGGCCGCGCTCATACGTGACGCGACATCCCGAAAGGGCTCGCCCCACGAGGGACGCAGCGGATTGCAGTAGTACTTGTAGTACTTCGGGTTTGCCAGCATCGCGCGGTTGGTATTCACCGGCAGACCCTCGAAGACGTTGTCCGACTCAATGAGGCGCGGATCCGACTGGATACTCAGGTCGTACGCAGCCGCCGTCGGAGCCGCCGTCAACTGCGCGCGCAGCAGCGGCGACGAAATCACTCGAGCAATATCCGCACCCGAATCCACCAGATACTCCGCGGCGCGAGCAGCCATCGCATGACCCAGCTCCGTCAGCCCAAAACCGGGCAGCCGCCCGTACAAAACACCGTCGGGATTGTCCACCTCGCCGTGGCGCATAACGTGAATAATGGTGCGGTCCATGACACCCAAGTATAGGGCTCCGAACACACGAGAGGCCCGACCAAAAGGTCGGGCCTCCGCTCGCTCACTTCTTGTTGCGACGCTGGTGACGCGTCTTGCGCAGGAGCTTGCGATGCTTCTTCTTCGCCATGCGCTTGCGGCGCTTCTTGATGACGGAGCCCATGGGGTTCCTCCCTCGTAGTGTGTGCGGCAGAGGTACTACCGCTGATGGATGATGGGTGCCCGAGCCGGGCACATCGTGCCTATACTACCCGCCAATGACGCGAGCCTGGTCACCAGAGTGATCCGCCATACCGGCCTGGATCATCTGGGTGACCGCGGCCTCCGGGACTCGGAAGCTCTTTCCGACGCGAATCGCGGGCATTTCGCCACTGTGAATCAAGCGGTACACAGTCATTTTAGAGACGCGCATGATGTCCGCCACTTCCGTGACAGTCATAAAGCGCGGCGCCGACTGCTGTTCCATTAATGACTCCCAGATATGCTCGCGAGGCGCGCTAAACCCGATTCGTTCACCGCTTACGTAGCCTCACGAAATATACTACTGCCCAACCACATGGAAACTGCAACTTTATCCACTTTTGTTGCAGAGTCGTTAAGGAGTATCGATGGCACCGGCACGCAAGGGTCGTCAGCAGCGAGGGAAGACACCTCGCTTACGCCCCGAACCCGGCGCCACCCGTTCCCTGATGCGCGGACGCGCCACGGCCTCGTCCCCCGCGCTCTCCGAGGAACCGCTGAGCCCGCAGCCCTCCCCCGTCGTCCGCCGTATCCCCGAAGGCCCTCAGAACCCGCACGGCGAGGTACCCACGACAACCGTGCAGCGCGTGCGCGCGTGGCTGTCCAAGCAGGCCCGCTATTCACCCGCACGCCTTGCTCTGGGCACATTCGCGCTCATCATCGGCGTCATCACGGCGCTCCTGATGTTGCCGTTCTCCTCCTCGTCCGACACCCCCGCACCTTTCGTCGACGTTCTCTTCACCGCAGTGTCCGCCGTCTGCGTCACCGGCCTGACCACCGTCGACACCGCGACCTACTGGTCCCCCTTCGGGCAGGCCGTCATCGCCGCCGGCATCGTCGTCGGCGGCCTGGGCGTCATGACCCTCGCGTCGATCCTCGGATTCGCCGTCTCACGCCACCTCGGCCTCACCCAGCGCATGCTCGCCACGCAGGAAACCGGCACCGGGGCCATGGGCCAAATCTCCCTCCTCCTCAAAGCCGTCATCGCGACATCGCTGACCATGCAGGCCCTCCTGGCCGCCGTGTTCCTCCCCCGCTTCCTGTCGATGGGCATCGACCCCGTGCGCGCCGTGTGGGACGCCGTCTTCATGGCGATCTCCGTGTTCAACAACGCGGGCTTCGTCATCCTGCCCAAAGGCCTGTCCCCACACGTCACCGACTGGTGGATGCTCATCCCCATTATCCTGGGCACCACCGTGGGAGCCATCGGCTTCCCCGTCATCATGGACGTCGCCAAGAACCTGCGCACACCCCGACGTTGGCGGCTCCACACCAAGCTCACGCTGTCGACCTACCTGATCCTCGCATTCGTGGGGGCGCTGGCCCTCGCGCTCACCGAGTGGAACAACCCCGCAACTCTGGGTGCGATCGACACTCCCTCCAAGATCCTCAACGCCATGCTCGCTGGAGTTAACTCCCGCTCGTCCGGCCTGTCCGCCCTGGACGTCGGCGCCATGCAGACCCAGACCCACTTCGTGCAGGACATCCTCATGATGATCGGCGGCGGCTCCGCATCCACGGCGGGCGGCGTGAAGGTCACGACCTTTGCCGTTCTCGTCTTGGCCGTCATCGCTGAGGCTCGAGGCGACCGCGACATCGAGACCTTCGGGCGCCGCATCCCCTCGAGCGCCGTCCGACTGGCGGTTGCCGTGTCGCTGCTGGGCCTGGCGCTCGTGGCCGTGTCCGTGGTCCTCCTACTGTCGATGACGAACTACTCCCTCGACATCATCCTGTTCGAAACCGCGTCCGCATTCGCGACCGTGGGCCTGTCCACCGGCATTACCCCGATCTTGCCCGTCGGAGCCAAGTACGTGCTGATTTTCCTCATGTTCGCTGGCCGCACCGGCTCCATGACGGTCGCCGCAGCCCTCGCCCTGCGCGAGCGCTCCCGCGTCATCCGCATGCCGGAGGAACGGCCGATCATCGGCTGATCGCCGTGGCGGCTGGCGCCGTCACGACGTGAGGTCGGGTGGCCTCATCGCGTAAGGCCTGACGGCGGCGGCGAGAGGCGGGGTGGCATCCAGCATTATCGCTGCATGAGGCCGCGCACGGCCGGATTCATGGAAGCGCTAGAACAACCGGGCGGCTCCAAACGTCCGTGCATGTAACCGGTGGGCCACTATGTGGGTGCCGATGCTCGCGCTTGAAACCCACGACACCAACGCACGGCAGCCAACGCTCGCGCTTGAAACCCACGACACCAACGCGCGGCCCAAACCGCCCAAAACAGGCCCATTCACGCCCGCAAAGGCGATGCCAGTTTCACGAACCACGCCAACCACGTCGGCAAAGGCGATGCCAGTTTCACGAACGACCGAAGAAGACAACCGGTGTCACCACCACATGGGCTCCGATGCTCGCGTTTGAAACCCACGACACCAACGCACGGCAGCTGGTGCTCGCACTTGAAACCCACGACACCAACGCACGGCAGC
>CAUTRF010000079.1:0-7078 GCA_963540795.1 uncultured Actinomyces sp. | reverse complement strand
GTGCGAAATCAATGAGGTGGCGGCAGGGCCTGGCCGGACAACGAGGCGACGAGCCGAGCCGCCGATCAGCGACCCGGCCCCACAGGTGTGGAGGGTGCCGGAGGGACCGGAGGGCACGGGCGGGCTTCGAGATCGACCACTCCGAGCGAAGCTCGCGTGTGGCGATCTCGCGGGCGGCCAGGCTCGCCGGCGCCCGGAACACCCGTGGGGCGCCACAAGCCCCACGCACCACACGCCAACGGGTGGGGCACCACAAGCAGCACCCCACCCGTCAACACCAGTTATTCAACCGGCATGAATCACTCAGTCGCCAGCGCCTCCGAGGGACTGACCTTCGCGGCCCGGCGGCCGGGCAGCCACGAGGCGACAAGCGCGCTCAGCACAGCGACGACTCCCACGCCGACCAGCTGCAGCCACGGCACGCTCAGCACGGGAGTGGCCCCGTCAATCGGCAGGCTCATGACGCCGACCCATCCGAAGGCCACACCCAGGCCGACGCCGATAACCACGCCGGTGAGCGACAGGAACAGCGCCTCGAGAGCGAGGAGGCTCTTCATCTGGCGTCGCGTCAGGCCGAGGGCCCGCAGCAGCCCGTTCTCACGGGTGCGCTCGGCCACCGACAGGGACAGCGTGTTGGCGACGCCCACCAGCGACACGAGGACGGACACGCCGAGCAGTCCGACGAGGACGAGCATCAGCTGGTCGATGATCTTCGTGTACGTCTGGCGCTCCAGGGCGGAGCCGTTGACGCTCAGGTGCGAGTCCTTAAGCAGCGCGGCCTGGACGGTCTCGGCGTCGGCCCCGTCGGCCATCTTGATGATGATCGCCTGACGCTCGGGCGACGTCGCGATGGAGCGCAGGGTCTTCTCGGAGACCTGGGCCTGCCCAATGCTGCCGTTCTTGTCGTAGGTGGCGCTCAGGTCCACGCACGTGTCGGCGCACAGGCGCAGCGTCTGCCCGGCCAGGGCCTCGTCGCCGACGCGCACCTGGTTGTCGCCCAGCTGGGTGACGGCCGAGTGGGCGACGCCCGTGTAGTCGGGTTCTCCGGTGATCATGACCGACGAGGCCTGGGCCTCGTCCTCCGAGCCCGCTCCCTCACCGGGAGCGTAGGCGGGCGCGCCCGAGGTGGTCGTCAGGGTGCCGGGGGCGGCGTACTGGGCGACGGTGGCGGCGACGCCGTCGGTGGCCGCGATGGCGGCCTGCTGGTCGTCGGTGATCGGCCCAGTTGTGGAGGTGGCCATGAGGTCGAAGGGGCGCGCGTCGTTCACGGCGTTGGTCAGGGTGGTGCGCACGGATGCGGCGCCGACCATGATAGTGACGACAAGGGTCACGCCGATGATGATCGCGGTGCCGGTCGCGGAGGTGCGGCCGGGGTTGCGCATCGTGTTCTCGCGCGCCATGGCGGACAGGGTGCCCGGGAAGGCTGCGCCGAACGCGCGGGTGAGGGCGGGCAGCAGCACGGAGGCGACGAGCAGCGCGCCGAGGAGCGCCAGGAGCGACCCGGCGAACGCCCCGAGGAATTTCGTGCCGCCGCTATCCGAGCGCCACGCAGCCGCGACGGCAGCGCACCCGGCCACCGCGATGAGCGCGCCGATGACGAAGCGGACGGTGTGCTTCTTGCGGGCGGCGGCCCCGGCCTCGTTCACGGGGGCGAGGGCGGCGACGGGCGCCACGCGGGAGGCCGCGCGGGCCGGGAAGACGCCGACCAGGGTCGTGAACAGGGTGGCGCCCAGCCAGGTGAGGGCAAGCTGCCAGACGGAGGCCCCCGCCAGGGCCTCGCCGACGCTAGAGGCCAGGCCGGTGCCCGCCTCCGCGAGCGCGCCAATCAGCCAGCCGAGCGCGACGCCAATCGCGGACGAGATCGCTCCGATCGCGAGGGCCTCGCGGGTCACGAGCGAGCGGACCTGTCGCCTGGTTGCTCCCAGCGTGCGCAGCAGCGCCAGTTCGCGGGTGCGCTGGGTGAGCACCACTCGGAACGTCGAGGAGACGACGATAGAGGCCACGAGCGCCGCGATCGCCGGGAAGATCAGCATGATTCCCATCGTCATGGATGCTCCCAGGCGCGCCTGGTCGAGGTCGTCCTGGATTGCCTTGTGCACGCTGGTCACGCTCACACCCGAGATGCCGCTGAGCGCGGAGTTCGCTCTTGCCACCCATTCGTCCTGGGTGGCGATGGGAGGGTTTGCGTTGCTGTCCGCATCCGCTCCGGACGTCGCGACGATGAACTTGCCGGACGCGGTCGTCCCGAAGATCGCGGAAAATCCGCCGTCGGTCACGTAGCTGGCGGGGATGCCCATGCTGATGGTGTTCGAGCGGGTGGTGCCGACGATGGTGAGGGTGCGGTAGTCGCCCTCGGTGAGGCCAGAGCGCACGCGGACGGTGTCGCCAACCTTGAGAGAGAGGGTCGAGGCCGTGTGCTCCGGGATGGTGATCTGATCGTCGGCGGTCGGGACGCTTCCTGCGCTCAGGTCGGGAGCGGCGAAGGGCTTGGAGGCCAGCGGCGAGACGTAGAGGCTGGAGCGCGTCGCGTCAGTCTGGGCGTCGGCGGGCCACTGGGCCATGTTCTTGATGGCGGTGACGCCGCTGGTTGCTGCCAGGGCTTTTTCGGCGCTCTCGATGGCACCCTCGGGCGCATCGTCATTTTGGGAGACGACGATTGTGCCGCCTTGGTACTGCTGGTAGACGCTGGAGGTCAGGCCCGAGGTCATCGCCGTCATGACGATGAGGGTGATGACGATGAAGGCCGTGGAGATGGCGACGGCCAGGCCGGTAGAGATGTAGCGGCGGCCGTGGGAGCGCAGGTTGGCGCGCAGGAGAGAGTTCGTTGCAGACATGAGGTGAGCCTTGTAGGTATGGGGGCGCGTTCAGCGCAGCGCCGCGGTGAGGGAGTCGGCGGTGACGTCGCGCAGGTCGGAGACGATGCGTCCGTCGCGGCACACGAGGACGCGGTCCGCGTAGGCGGCGGTGGCGGTGTCGTGGGTGACCATGATGACGCTCTGGCCGAGTTCGTCGACGGCGCGGCGCAGCAGGTCCATGACCTCGGTCGTCGAGTGCGAGTCGAGGTTGCCGGTGGGCTCGTCCGCGACGATGACGGCGGGGCGGCTCATGAGCGCACGCGCGACGGCGACGCGCTGCTGCTGGCCGCCGGACATCTCGGAGGGGCGGTGGCTCAGTCGGTCCGCGATGCCCAGGGAGGTGACGATGAGGTCGAACCAGTCCTTTTCGGGGGCGGCTCCGGCGAGGCGCATGGGCAGGAGGATGTTGGCGCGCGCGTCCAGGGTGGGCACCAGGTTGAAGGACTGGAACACGAAGCCGATGCGGTCGCGGCGCAGCTTGGTCAGCGCGGTGTCTTTGAGGGCGGTGATGTCGGTGTCTTCGACGAAGACGTGGCCCGAGGTGGGGGCGTCGAGGCCCGCGAGGATGTGCATCATCGTGGACTTGCCCGATCCGGAGGGGCCCATGATGGCGGTGAATTCGCCGGCGCCAAAGCCGACGCTCACGTCGTCGAGGGCGCGCACTTGCGCGTCGCCGCTTCCGTAGATCTTGGAGACGCCCTGGAGTCGGACGATGGACGAGGCCGGGGCCTCCTGGGTGGCCGCGGGGGCCGCGATTGTCGTGTTTGTGTTCATGCATCCATCGTGCGCCTGCGGCGTTCGTCGCCGCTACGGAGGTTTCCCCTGATTCATCCCCGAGACCACCCGGGGTCTCCTCGGGGACGCTCGATCGCACTACCCCGGGGGTCCGCCCGAAATTCCTGGGTTATGTACCTGCAGGGCCCGTCGGGGCCAGGCTGCGACCCCATGGGTGATGTAGTAGACGCATGCCAGAAATTTCGCACGTAATTTATCGCGGTCATTTTTCGAGACATCCCAGAAACGTTGCAATTCCAACGACGCTAATTCAAATCCTGAAATAGTCGCTGGGGAATTACGTGCAAAATTGCTCGGCGCGCAACATACAGCCCAGCTCTAGAATCTGCCCGGCATCACCAGCCCACGGGGGAATTGCATCATTAGAACCCCGACACGCCGAGGCGAAGCTTCTAATGCTGCGAAACCCCCGGGGCTCCACCCGATCGGATGGGCATGCAGGCTAGGTTGCGACACCCATGGGCGGGGCCTGACTGAGCTACCGGCGCGCGGCAAACGTTATAAACGTCGTCAAACCAACGCGATTGAAATCGCCCTGCGAGGGCTTCTGTTACAAACGTCGTCAATCTAAGCCAAAAAACCACTATTTTCAGCCAAAAAGCCGTCAGATTGACGACGTTTGTAACAACGGATCAGAAATCCACACGAAAAACACCTCCAATTGACGACGTTTGCAACAACACGCATCGGAGCATCCCGAAATTTCAGCGCGCGAGGCTCGATACCCACGGGGAGCGGCGGGGCCTGGCCGGACAACGAGCCGACGCGCGGAACCACACGCCAGCACACCAGGCCCCACAGGTGTGGAGGGTGCCGGAGGGACCGGAGCGCCTGGCTGCGGTGCCCGTGGGCGGCGGCGGGGCCTGGCCGGGCTTCGAGATCGACCATTCCGAGCCGCAGGCTCGCGTGTGGCGATCTCGCGGGCGGGCCGCCGCCCACGGCGCAGCCCGGCCCCACAGGCACCCGCCAGCGACTAGGACTCGGCGGCCTCGCCGCGCGGCTCGCGCAGGGACAGGCCACGGTACCGGTTAATAGCAGCACCCACGTCGATGAGGCGCGGGCGCGCCAGGAACGCCGGGTAGGAGCGGGCGCCGAACTTGCAGACGGCGTCCAGGCCCTCGGAGGCGAGGCGCCGGCCGAGCTTGGCCATGAGGTCGGGCATCGACTGCTTGCCGGCCATCTCCTCGAGGACGCCGCGCACGCACCAGGCGATGGCCTCGGCCTGCCCAGGGTCGACGACTCCGGCGACGTCGGAAATGTCGACGGTGGAACGGTCGATCGTCAGCACAGACGTGCCCGAGGCCTTGGTGCGCGGGCGGTCCACGCGGGCCTTCGCGGACGGCACGCGGGGCGCCGCCTCCCAGCTGGTGGGGGCGTCGGTGCGGGGGCGCGGCAGGTCGGCGACGACCTCGCGCGCGCGGGAGGTGACGTCGAGGCAGCGGTAGTTGTCCATCATGAGGACCCGGTCGGCGGCGTCGAGGAACGCGCCGGAGCCGCCGACGACCATGATGAGGGAGACCCCGGCCTCGGTGAGGGAGGTGACGCGGTCGACGAGGGGCGTGATGGGTTCCTTCTCGGCGGCGACGAGGTCGCGCATGCGGGTGTCGCGGATGAGGAGGTTGGTGGCGGAGGTGTCCTCGTCGATGAGGAGGGTGCGCGCGCCCAGCTCGAGGGATTCGATGATGGAGGCGGCCTGCGAGGTGGAGCCGGACGCGTTCTCGGTGGAGAAGGATGTGGTGTCGGCGCCGCCGGGCAGGTGGGTGATGAAGGGCGAAATGTCGACGCCGGTGACGGTCCGACCGTCGGCGGCGCGCACCTTCGTGGCGGTGGGGTCGGTGGCGACGAGTTCGCGGCCGTCGCCGGGGATGTGCGCGTAGACGCCCTGGGCGATGGCCTCGAGGAGCGTGGACTTGCCGTGGTAGCCGCCGCCCACGATGAGGGTCAGGCCCGGGGGGATCGCCATGCCGGACACGTCGCCGGCGTGCGGCAGGGTGACGGTGGCGCGCAGGGTCTCGGGGGCACTGAAGGCGACGACGCCGTCGCCGGTCAGGGGTGCCTCGGACACGCCGGAGCGGCGCGCCAACAGCGCCTCGTCGGCGACGAAGGACACCCAGCCGCGTTCCTCGAGGATCCCCTGGAGGGCGCGGTAGTCCTCGTAGGCGGCGACGTGGCCGAGGAGGCGCGAGCGCTTGCGGGTCGTGTCCGGGTCCTCGGACACGAAGTCGAAGCAGTCCATGACGATGTTGGGCACGTCCACGTCGAAGAGGCGGGCGGCGCTCTTGCCGAGGATCGTGCGCCCGCGCGCGGGGAGCTTGACTTGGAAGCGGACCTCGACGCGGTCGGGCAGGACGGTCGCGTAGGAGCGCTGGAGGATCAAGGCGCCGGCGCGGGCGATGGACACGTCGCGCGCGCCGCGGGCGCGGATGGCCTCGTCGAAGGAGCGGGCGATAAAGTCCGCGGCCGCCAGGCGCGCGTCGGACGAGGCCAGGGCGGCCTCGGGCAGTCCCATTGCCTCGGGCGTCGACCAGGCGCGCAGGGACGAGGGCGGGGCGTAGGGATCGGCCTGGACGTGATCGATCGCGAGGGTGAAGTCCCCGTAATCCCAGGCACCCAGGGCGTTCTTGTAGAAGCCGTAGGGGTGCCCGTCTGCGTATCGCAGCTGGTTCAGGAGGTCTGCGTCGGTTCCGGAGATGGCGCGCGAGGGGGCTTCGTATCGGGGAGTCATACCCTCAAGAATACAGGCGGAGCCTGCGGGAACGGCATCACCGTTCCGACAGGCTCCGGGGCGAGCGGAGTCGTCTTTATCGCGGGAGTCTCACGGGTGGCGAAGAGGGATCCTGCGCATTCGCAGGATGAGACGGGGGTATGCAGGATCGCTCACGGTGCACTCCCAATTGTTCTGTGCGGACGAGGTCGGGGCTTATCGTAGAAGCGGCCGTCAGCCGCTATGCGTCGGGGCCCGAGGAAACTCGCCGTTTCCTCGGGCCCCACACGTATCGATACGTCAGCTATTGGCGGCCGCCATCGCACCGATAATCACAATCACAATGAGGAACAAGAAGGCCGCAGCGATGACCGCGATGTGGATGATCGAGCAGATCTTCGCAGCCGAGCGAGCGCTCTCCACATCGGCCATCACGTCCATCGGGGCACCCAGGAGCTTTGCTTCCTCGACCAGCTTGTTGGCCCAGAACCACATGCCGCCGGAGAGCAGGAGGCCGCAGAGCACGAAGCTCAGGAAGGAGAGCAAGCGGACCGTCGAAGCGTTCGAACGGATCTTCTCAATCTCGGGGTTGAGTGCGTAGGCGGGCTGTCCGTACGCCTGCTGCGGCTGTCCATAAGCCTGCTGCGGCTGTCCGTACGCCTGCTGGGCCTGGCCGTACGCCTGCTGCGGCTGTCCGTACGCCTGCTGCGGCTCGCCGGCAGCG
>CAUTRF010000078.1:0-7142 GCA_963540795.1 uncultured Actinomyces sp. | reverse complement strand
GGCCGAGGCCTGGGGGAAGGTCGGCACCTCAGAGGCCGGGACCTCGGGGGCGGGGGCCTCGGGGGCGGGGGCCTCGGGGGCGGGGACCTCGGGGACGGGGACCTGAGCGGCGTCCTCGGGCTGGAAGGGAGTAGCCTGCGGATCGGGCGTCGTCATGGGAAAGCCTTTCGATAGACGTGGGGGCCGAAATGGCCGTACCGGTACAGGGTAGCGTGCGGTCGGCATTTAGCGGTAGCCAATCCATCCCCGATACGTCCCTGATTATTCCCGGAGCACGCCACCTCGACAAAGAAAAGGCGCGGGGCCCGGCGTCGTGCCGGGCCCCGCGCGTTACGTTGCGAGCGCGCACTTACTGTGCGCACGAACACAACTCAGACGGTGGGAACGCCGTTGGCGTCCTTCTCGTAGATCCACTTGCCCATGAAGGTCATGACGGCCACGACGAGCAGAACGATCAGCCACGCGTAGTAGAGCAGGCTGATGATGGTCGAGAGGAAGCCGAGATCAGGGACGCGCAGCACACCGATCACGAGGGAGATGACGATCTTGTAGATGCCGTACTGGGTGTAGCCGAGGTAGAAGTCGCCAATACCGAAGGCACCGAGGAACAGGTTGAGGAGGCCGGCGACGACACGGGACTTGCCCTGGACGGGGGCGTTGTAGCCGGGCTGCTGAGGAGCGGACATGTTGTCTCCTATGTGTTGATGGAACCCCACAGGGGTGTTTTTCAAAAACATGGTCAGAATAGCGAACCCCTTTTGATTTTTACAACATCCAACCAATTTTATGCAGCAGATCACAGCTTAATTCCTTTCGTTCGCCACGATGAAGTTTTGTTCCATAGACTGACTCGGTGTTCATAAATCCAACAGCGGAGGCCACATGCGTACTCCACTGCGACCTGCCTCAGTGGTTCGCCGCACACAAGCGCGACCTGCCGATGCGCGCAGCCGACGTCTCCGACTGGGGAACCCTCGTCTTCGAGATCATGAGCCAGCAGACACCCATCGCACGCGTCCAGCCGATCTGGCTTCAATGGATGGAACGCTGGCCAACTCCCGCAGATTTAGCAGCCGCCTCGTCGGCCGACATCATCGTTGCCTGGGCAAACCTCGGATACCCCTCACGCGCCCTGCGCCTCAAAGCCTGCGCTGCCGCGATCGTCGAAAAGCACGGTGGAGAGGTCCCCCGCTCCCTCAAGGAGCTGACACTCCTGCCAGGCGTCGGCACCTACACCGCATCCGCGCTGCTCGCCTTCCGCCACGGAATCCGAGTGCCGGTCCTGGACACAAACGTTCGTCGCGTGCTGGTCAGATTTCTGGACGGCAAAGAGTTCCCTCCCCACACCACGCCCTCAAAAGCAGAAACAACGCGGGCCGACGCATTATTGCCCGAAGACGGGCACCGCGCGGCCGAGGTGAGTTTGGCGCTCATGGAATTCGGGGCCCTGGTCTGCACACAGCTCAGCCCGTCGTGCGACGAGTGCCCGATCTCCAACAATTGCGCGTGGGCGCTCGCCGGATTCCCCAAGGACGAGAAGCGGCCCACGCCCCAGCCCTACGCGGGCACCGACCGCCAGGCGCGCGGACGCATCATGAAGGCCCTGCGCACCGCCCACTTCGAGGGCACGGACGGCCTCACGAAACGCCGAGTCCTCGACGCCGCCCGCATCGACGGGGGCGACCGCTACCAGCCCGCCCGCGTCTACCGGGCACTCCTGAAGGATGGCATGATCGTCTACAACGAAGACACCAAGCGCGTCACGCTCCCCCGCTAACGTTCACAGACGAGGCCGGGTGCCCACGCGGCGGCTCGCGGACCCGGTAAGGCAGCCACGGCCTCGTCGGTGCATCAGTAGCGGATCGCGTCGATCGGCTTGATGCGCACGGCCGCGAGCGCCGGGATGATGCCGCACAGGGCGCCGATGCTCGTGGAGATGGCGACGCCCGCAATGGCGGCGCCGGCGGGGAATGCCGGGGTGTCGCTGAGCGTGACGCCCAGGGCCTCGAGGGGCAAGAATCGCACGACGACGACCGCGATGCCCACGCCGATGACGCCGGCGACGAAGGTCGCGACGACCGACTCCATGAAGACCGCAAAGAAGACGCGCGCCGCGGAGGCGCCGACGGCTCTGCGGATGCCGATCTCGCGCACGCGTTGGCGCACGGTCACGATCGCAACGTTGAGCAGGCCGAGGGCGCCCAGGAACACGATGATGCCGCCGATGACCATGATGACGTTGGAGATAGTACCCAGCTGCTCCTCGCCGATGTCCTCGTGTTCGCCGCCGGAGACGGTGACATTCCAGCCCTCGCCGAGGATCGAGGCCAGGGCGCGCGGCAGGTTTTCGCGGGCCTGGTCGGCGTTCTCGGTGCCCACCCACGCGATCATGGACGGGGAGCTCATCTGCGGGAAGGAGATTCGCGCCGCGTCGTAGTGCGCGAACACGGTGGGCACGTCGTAGGAGCTCTTGGACTTGGTGACGCCGACGACGCGCATCGCAGTGCCGTCACTCGTGTGCAGGACGATCGGAACTTGGTCGATGGGGGCGCGCCCCAGCTGGTTCCACAGGGTTTCGGAGATGACGACGGGGACCAGGCGCTGGTCGGCGTCGCTGCTCACGACCCAGCGTCCGGCGAGCATGCGGGTGCGGAAGATGACCTCGTAGGAGGGGTCGACGCCCTGGAATGTCACGCCGTCGACCATGTCGCCGATGTTCGTCAGGGGGTAGCCGCGGAATTGTCCGCTGGAGCGGGCCTGTCGAGTTTCGACGATGTCGCCGCCGCCGCTGGAGAAGCGCGACCAGTAGTGGATGTCCGTGCGCTCGGCCAGGGTGCCCATGGCCTCGCCGATCGTGTCTTTCTCGTCGGGGCGCTTGGCGGTCTGCGCGCCGGTGGCCGCAGCGGGATCGGACGCGTCCTGATAGGGGCCGTCGGTCGCAGGGCCCTCCGAGGCGTTCGAGGAGCTTTCGGGGGTCAGGCGCAGGGTGACTGAGCGCCCCTCGTACAGTTCCGCCAACTCGCGCGAGGACTGTAGGAGCAGGTCGCCGAGCGCGATGACGATCGTCATGGCGGCCACGGCCGCGACCACGCCCACGAGGGAGAGGACGACGCGCGCCTTCTGGACCTTCACCTCGCCCCAGGCCTCGATGAGCGCGCCCAGGAGCTGACTCACGGCGTTCACTGCTCACCCTCCTCCGACGTCGCGGGGGACGAGGCCTGCTCGGCTTCCGGGTCACCCTCGGCGGGCGGACGCGGAGGTTCGGCCACAGCGGGTTGCGCGCCCACCTGCTCGGCCCCGGCCTCGTCGCCGCCGTGCCCGGCCTCCGCGCGCTGCGTGAGAGCGGCGGGATCCTCGACCTCGTGCAGCGTGCCGTCGTAGAGCTCGTACGCGCGCTGCGCCCGAGCGGCCACGGCCATGTCGTGCGTGATGACGATGAGGGCGGCGTTGGACTCGCGGGCGACCTCCTCGAGGAGGGCCATGACGACGCGGCCCGTGTCCGGGTCGAGGGCACCCGTCGGCTCGTCGGCGAGGATGACGCGCGGGCGGCGCACGAGGGCGCGCGCGATCGCGATGCGCTGCTGCTCGCCGCCACTCATCTCGCCCGGGTAGGAGTCCGCGCGCTCACCCAGGCCCACGCGCTCGAGCATGTCGAGCGCGATCGAGCGCCTGCGCAGCAGCTGGGGGCCGGGGGCGTACAGGAGGGGGACCTCGACGTTTTCGGCGGCCGTGCGCGCCGAGAAGATATTGAACTGCTGGAACACGAAGCCGAAGTCTTCCCCGCGCATGCGCGCGCGGCGTCCCTCGCCCAGGCGCGTGGTGTCCACGCCGTCCAGCTCGTACGTGCCCGAAGTGGGGGCGTCCAGGAGTCCGATGATGTTGAGCATCGTGGACTTGCCCGTGCCCGAGCGGCCCACGATGGAGACGTGCTCACCCTGGGCGACGTCCAGGTTGACGCCGCGCAGAATGTGCAAGTCATCCCCGTCGGGCAGGGTCACCGTGCGGGTGACGTCCCGCAGGCACACGAGACTCATTGTGTGCCCGCCGCATCGCCCGAGCCGCCGTCCATACCGGAGTCCATGCCGCCGGGGCCGGTCTGCCCATCCTGATTATCCTTGTTCGAGGTCGGGGTGAACTCGAGGATCTCCTCGCCCTCCGTCAGGCCCTCCTTGACCTCCACCATCTTGCCGTCCGTGATGCCCAGGGTCACGGCGCGCTTCTCCGGCTTCGTCGGGTCGTCGGTCGGCAGGTAGACGGAGCCGGACTGGTAGCGGCCCTCGACCGCGGAAATCGGCACCGCGAGGACGCCCGTCGCCGAGCCCGCCGTCATGTCGAGGGTGACCTGCAGGCCCGCGAACACCGTCTGGTCGGAAGGAATCGCGCAGCGCGCCTTCAGATCCGTCGAGGACGAGGTTCCGTTATCGGACCCGGTGTTCGACTTCGGGTCCGTTTGTTTGCCGGTTGGGCTCACCAGCTTGACACCCGTGCACTCGAAGGGCGCGGGGCCGTTCTTGATGGTGACGGTCGCGGTCGACGGGGCGTCCTGGAGGCGGTACATCTGGTCCGCGCTCAGGGACGCAACCGCGGAGAAGGTCGCAGGAGCGACGGTCGCAACCGTGTCCCCGATCGCGAACTGCTGGCCAACCAGCACGCTCGTCGACACCGTGCCGTCACCGGGGGAGACGACCGTCTCGTACTTGTAGGTCGGCTCCGCGGTCTCGACGCTCACGTTGCCTTCCTCGTCGGTGACCTGGCGGGTCTCGCCGGGGATCTCCTTGCGGATCTGCACGATGGCGTCGCCCTTGGAGATCTTGTCTCCGTCGTTGACGAAGGTGCGCACGACGTTGCCGTCCAGGGTCGCGCGGGCCACCACCGGCTCGTCGGCCTGGATCGTCCCCGTCACGCTCACGGTGTTCGTGATGTCGGCGCGGCCCACCTCGATCGTCATCTGCCCGAAGTTGCCGCCCGGGTCCATACCGTCGGAGCTTTGATCCTCCTGGGCAGCCGGGAAGAACGCGAACTTCACCAAGGCGACGGCGATAACTACCCAGGCAAGAACCTTGACAATGTCGAGCACCTGGGCGGTGCGGGTCTTATGTGCCACGTGCGTCTCCTTTGATGAACGGCGTTGCCCAATTGTAAGGTGCGCCTCATTCACGCAGCAACGCTATCCCCGTGTTTCAGGGTTTTCTCAGGGTTTATCCCGACCGCTGGGCGCAGCGTCACCTCGCCCCTACGATGTGTAACGAACCGACGAAAGGCAGCCATGATCCGCCGCGCCACCCCCGCAGACGCCGAGGCGCTCTCCACCCTCGCGCGCACCTGCTTCACGCAGACCTTCGGCCACCTCTACGCGCCCGCCGACCTGTCGGCCTTCCTCGACGAGGCCTACGCACCCGAAGTCCTACGCGCCGAACTCGCAGATCCGAACCGGGCGACATGGCTCCTCTTCGAGGACGCGACCGACGAGGGCTTCTCACGGCCCGACTCCTCCCCCGCCGACCACCCGCACGCGACGAGACCGAGAGACGAGGCCCCGGCCTCGTCGGCGTCCCCGGCCCCAATCGGCTACGTGACCGCGTGCCCCGCGCACCTGCCCCACCCCGACGTCGCACCCGGCGACGGGGAAATCCAGCGCCTCTACATTCTGCAGGGCCACCAGGGGGCGGGGCGCGGGACCGCCCTGCTCACCACCGCGCTCGACTGGCTCGAACGCGACGGGCCCCGCACCCTGTGGATCGGAGTCTGGAGCGAAAACTACGGGGCGCAACGTTTCTACGCGCGCCACGGCTTCGAGATCGTCGGCGACTACTCGTTCATGGTGGGCGACCACGCCGACTACGAACTGATCACCCGCCGAGCGGCGCGGCCCCTCGCGAGCGCGTGACCGGTCGCCACATACGAAAGGCCCCGAGGCAACGCGCCTCGGGGCCTTATCGTGAGCTCATCACTCGGCAGATTCTTCGGCCTCAATCTCGGCGATCTGCTTGCGGACCTCATCCATGTCGAGGTTCTGGACCTGAGAAATCAGGTCCTCGAGCGCGGACAGCGGCAGAGCACCGGACTGACGGAACACGACGATGCCGTCGCGGAAGACCATCAGGGTCGGGATCGAGGTGATCTGAGCGGCCATCGCCATCTGCTGCTGATCATCCGTATCGACCTTACCGAACACGATGTCCGGGTACTTCTCGGAGGCCTCTTCGAAGATGGGGCCGAACTGACGGCACGGGCCGCACCAGGTCGCCCAGAAATCCACCAGGACGATGCCGCCGGCGGAAACGGTCTGCTCGAAGTTCTCCTGCGTGAGGGTAACGGTAGCCATGTTTCTCCTGTTATCGCCGGCATTGTTACCGGTCTGTTGGGCGGGGCGAAAGCCCCTGAGTGAACTATACGATTCAACGGGCGCGACGCGCCCCCTATTCCCCCGAAGCGAGAGAGGAAGCGGTGACCTGACGCACATTCTCCTCTGAAGCGCCCAGGCCGCGCAAGATGAAGGTCTCAACCAGAAGCAACGCAGACTCACGATGCGCCGGATCCTTCGGGAGGCGCTGGCCCTGCAGCGTCGCATGAATCAGGTGCACCGCGCCCAGCGTATTCTGCTCGACGATCAGCCCGCGTTCCATGGCCTCGTCAAGAATTCCGATGAGGAGCTCACCGACGATCCCCGCGTGATCATGCAGGTGCGAGGCACCCTGGCCCGACATCTGACGACGCAGGCCCGCACCAGCCTTGACGTGGTAGCGGCTAATCATCTGCAGGTGCGCACGAATGTACAGGCGCAGACGCATGAGCGGATCCGGCTCGGACTCGAGACGGGCCGTCAGCACCCGCGTGAACTCCTCAGTCACCTGACGCATGTAGGCAAGCAGGAGCACTTCCTTATCCGCGAAATGGTTATAGACGGCCGTGCGACCGACGCCCGCACGCTCAGCGATCTGACTCATGGTGATCGACTCGAAGGCCTGCTCGGCCATCAGCGACCCGAGCGCATCAAACAGGCGCGTGCGAGTCAGCTCGCGGTGAGAGGCGAGCGACTCGCCAATAATCTTCGGCATACGCCTATTCTGACACTTGGCCCCTATATGTCGTCAAATGGGAGAGCGTGCGGGGTGAACCGCGTGGTCACGCAACGACGCCGG
>CAUTRF010000077.1:0-7240 GCA_963540795.1 uncultured Actinomyces sp. | reverse complement strand
CGCAGCAACCGATAAGCGCAGCAACCGATGAGCACAGTGACCGGATCAGCGCGGCGAGGTGCTCGCCCTGCCAACAGGCTCAGTGCACCGAGTCGGCGTCGGCGTAGACGATCGTGGCCCTGCGGTCACCCATGATGACCTCGGTACCGGCGGGCACCTCGACCGCTTGTCCGCCCGTCAGTTCCATGACGCGACCATCGGGCGTGCGAATCTGCGTGCCGTTCGCAGAGAAGGAGTCTTCGATCCAGGCACCGGAGGCCGTGGGCCCCAGCCGCATGTGCGTGCGCGAGAGCGACATCGTGGCGTCGGGAACGACGACCGCACGCGATCCCTCGACGGCTGCGGGTGCGCGCCCGAGCGTCACCGGCATGTCGATGAGCTCACGCTGCCCGGAGTCGAAGATGAGCCACAGCAGCTGCGTGCGCGGCGGCGTCGCGGGCGCACCCCACTGGGACTGGCCGGCCCCACCCCACTGGGACGCGCGCTGCGCAGCCTGCACGTCGCGGCGGCTCGGCGGAGGGCCGGGCACCCCGGATGCGGGAGCCACGTACTGCCCTCCTGCGCCGTACGAGGCCTGGGCGGGCTGAGGGGGTACCTGCTGAGAGGGCGCTCCCCAGCTGGGCGAAGCGGGAACCTGCGCGGGAGCGGCAGGCGCCGACGGGGCGGGCACGCTGGGCACCGGAGGCACCGCGGGAGCGGCAGGTGCGGACGGCGTTGCAGGACGCTGAGGCGCGGGGCGGTGCGTGTCCGGCGCGCCCTGGGGCGGCGCGAGGAGTGCGTCGAACTCGTTGGTCTCGCGCGCGGCATGCGCAGCAGGAACGCTGGGCGCAGCAGGAACGCTGGGCGCAGCGGAAGCGGCAGGCGCAGCAGGAACGCTGGGCGCAGCAGGCATGGCAGGGGCCGCCGGGAGCGGGGAGACCGCCGGTGCAGGGGCGCTGTATTCCTCACCGTAGGGGTCGTTCGCGCGCTGACCGGGCGCGGAATAGTCCGGCACCGAGGAGGGCACAGGCGTGAGCGGCGCAGCAGGGACGCTCCACTGATCGGATCCCTCGCGAACGCTATCGAAACCGCTGGGAGGCCGGCCCGAACGCTCGGAGCGCTCAACCTCACCGGGGCCCGCCGCGAGCGCCGCATGCTTGCGCAGGTCGACGAAGCGGGTGCGGGTGGGGCCGCTCAGCCACGTACGCCCGTCGCGAGCCATCGCGTACGAGGCGAGCAGGCCCACGCCGGTGGCCTGGAGGAGCGCAGCGAGGGCCGTGTAGCCCAGCGCCGCACCGAGCGACGGAGTCTGCGCGTCCTCCTCGTCGCGGATGAGGCACACGCGCATGAGGGCCATGCCCGGGGTTCGCCCCGACGCGCCGAGCATGAGCGCGGAGGCAACCACGGCCTCGGCGGTGATCATCCCAATCGTCCACGCCGTGAAGTGCACGTACCACGTCACGCCGAGCAGGGCCCCGAGGACCAGCAGGTCGATGAGATACGCGCCGACGAGCCTTGAAGCGGACGCGGGGGCGAAAGGAGTCTTCGTCGTATCAGCCATTACAGGATTGCCCTCCAAGCAAACTCGAAGAGACCCGAGGAGATAACCGCCGCGGGGAGGAGCGTAAAGATGCAGAAAGTCTGCACAAAGTCGAGGATCGTGCCCGCAAGGGCGGCGTGGCCCTTGGGGACATGCAGCGTCATCCACAGGACCGTCGCGACCGCGATGATCAGCAGGAGGGACAACGGGAGCAGGGGGAACAGCGAGTACGTTCCCTCGCGGGTCCCCACCGCCAAGGACTGCGACCACTGACCGAACAGGAACGCGCAGCCAACGCCCGCCGCGGCGATGCGAGGCAGGACCTGCCCGGCGCGTGTGCGAACGCCCCGCGGGGCCGTCAACAGGACCAGGATGGACATGATGACGAAGATGAAGCCGCCGAGGCCTCGGCCCAACGTGATCGCGGGAGTCACCGTGTACGCCAGGGGAATACCGCCCACCAGGATGAACAGCGTCGAGGCGGCCACCAGCAGCGTGTACCGAGCATCGGTGTGCCCGAGGGCGTCCGCCATACGGCCGCCGGTCAGTGTGCTGGGCTTTTGCGCGGGAGGCTGGCGAATACGCGACGCGATCGTCTGCACCGACGCGGAATCAACGAGCTGACTGTCGGGCACGCGCAGCGCAAAACGGGGTGCCATCAGGAACAGAAACACCCCGAGGAGGAGAGCCAGCGGAGCGATGTCGATGAGGCCGAACATCGGGTAGGCGCCGACCGTGACGAGCGCCGTGGCTCCGATCCACGCGAACAGGGCGCTCAGCGCGGCGGGCGTCGTCGTCAGCGACACGACCGCCAGCGAAACCGCGAGGGCAACCCACACGCCGATCACCGGGGCGACCGACAGGGCGTGGATGCCGGACATCGATACGAAGCCAATCGCACTATATCCCGCCAGCGCGGGCATCAGGAGCAGCAGGGCGGGCCTCGAACGGACCGCACGCGAGGCAAAAAGCGGGAGGATGGAAGCGGCACAGCACACCGCGGCACACGCACCGCGCGCCCACAGCGGAATCTTCGCGGCTTCGACGGCCCACTTCGGGCCATCCTCGGGGTGAGCGAAGCCGACGAGGGCCGCATCTGCGAGCATCGGCAGGAGGCACAGGGCGCTGACCGCCCCGATCACGATGAAGCAGTAGCCGAGGAGCGCGAGGACCGGGGACAGCCACTGGTTCTCCTGGCGTTCCGAGGCCTCGTTGACCTGCTGAGCGGACAGGACGCGACTGGACAGAGCGATCGTCGAGCCTGCGGGCAGGTCACGACCGAGGACAGCCCCGCCGTCGAGGGGACGCCCATCGGCGTAGGAGACGTGCACGGAGGGAAGGGACAGATCGATCTCCAGCATGGCGCACAGGCCCGCGACCGTCGTCCCTTCGGGAGCCGCGAAATCGGAGGTGCCATCGGAGTCGACAACAGTCACTGACACCATGGTGGCGCTCATGTAACCTCCGTTCTCAGGTAAACAACAGTGCCCAGTGTAATGCACCGACGCTAACCGCCGGTTAAAACTTGGAAGTCCACTCAGCTACACTGGGTGCAGTCGCATCGAACACGTACGCGCACAGCGCGAGGAGACCTGATGGTTACACGCAAGAAACGGCGGACTGCCGCGGTTCCGGAGCAGCCTTCCGGCACCCTATCGATCCAGATGCCGCCGGAGAAGGCCGAGCCCGCATCGATCGGTAACGTCCTGATGATGGTCGTCCCGATGCTCGGTTCGACGGGCGTCATGGTCTTTATGGCCATGCAGTCCGAGAGCCCCCGCTCGATGCTCATGGGCGGCGGCATGCTGGTCGCCATGCTGGGCATGGTCGGCTTCAACATGTACCGCCAATTCTCCCAGTACCGCACGCGCGTGAAGACGCAGCGCCGCGAATACCTCTCCTACCTGGCGGAGACGCGCGAATCCGTGCGCAAGGTCGCGAAGAAGCAGCGCGCCTACTACAACTGGGTCTACCCCTCCCCCGACGCCCTCGTCACGCTGGCAGCCAACGGCTCGCGGCTGTGGTCGCGCGAGGGCAACACGTACAACCTGCTGACGTTCCGTTACGGATCGGGCACCCAGCCCCTCGGCCTCATCTTCGAGCGTCCCCCGATCGACCCGATGACGGAGATGGACGTCGTGTGCCTGTCCGCCATGGAACGCTTCATCGGCGTCCATAACCACACGGACAACGTCGGCAAGTTCCTCTACCTGGGCGACTTCAGCCACATCGAGGTCGTCGGCGACGGCGAAAGCGCCTACGACGAAATGCGCGCCATCATGATGCACCTGGCGTGCTTCATCGACCCCTCCAAGCTCAAGATCGCGGTTCTGTGTTCGGCCGATCGACTGGGCGACTGGGAATGGGTCAAGTGGATGCCGCAGGCCCGCTCCTCCATCGTGCGCGACGCGGTGGGCCCGGGCCGCATGATCTCGACGGACCCGCGCGAGCTCGCCGAGATGATCGGCCCCGACATCGCGATGCGCGGCGCGTACCGCCCGGGCGACGACATGCCCGAGTGGCCCCACCTTCTCCTCGTGTGCGACGGCGCTGAGTTCCCGCCCAACTCCCCCTTCGGTTCGGCGGTGGGCGTGCGCGGCGTGACGATCATGTCCCGCGCCCGCGAGTGGACGCCCATGAAGTCGCACACCGCGCTGCGCCTCGTCATCCACCCCAACCCGGATCACAAGGGCGCGGACGTGGTCGACGTGGTCACCATGGACTCCCTGCCCGAGCAGGCGTTCGCCGACCGCCTCACCGCGGTTCAGGCCGAGGCCGTGGCCCGCCGCATGACGCCCTTCGCCACCCAGCAGAACCTGGAAGAGGCGGATACGCCCGTGGGCCGTTCGGACGAGTCCCGCCAGATGGACCTCATGGAGCTCGTCGGTATCGGCGATATCCGCGACTTCGACCCGGAGAAGCAGTGGCGACGCCGCGAGGGCCGCGAGCGCCTCGCCGCCCCCTTCGCAGTCACGCCCGAGGGCCGCCCCGTGGTCCTGGACATTAAGGAATCCGCCCAGCAGGGTATGGGTCCGCACGGCCTGCTGATCGGCGCGACCGGTTCGGGTAAGTCCGAGGTGTTGCGTACCCTCGTGCTGGCCCTGGCGCTCACCCACTCTCCGGAGCAGCTGAACCTGGTTCTCGTCGACTTCAAGGGTGGCGCGACCTTCGCCGGCATGGCGGACCTGCCGCACGTGTCGGCCATGATCTCGAACCTGGAGTCGGAGCTCTCCCTGGTCGACCGTATGCAGGACGCCCTGCAGGGCGAGATGGTGCGCCGCCAGGAGATGCTGCGCCAGGCGGGTAACTACGCGAACGTGTCCGACTACGAGGCGGATCGTCTCGTGGGAAAGCACGAGTTCCCGCCGCTGCCGGCCCTGTTCATCGTCCTGGACGAGTTCACGGAAATGCTGATGGCCAAGCCGGAGTTCGGCGAGGTCTTCATCATGATCGGTCGTCTGGGCCGATCCCTGTCGGTGCACCTGCTGCTCGCCTCGCAGAAGATGGATCTGGGTAAGGCGCGCGGCCTGGAGTCGCACCTGTCGTACCGCATTGCCCTGAAGACCTTCACGGAGAACGACTCTCGCGAGGTCCTGGGTATCCCCGACGCCGCGAAGCTGCCCCCGCTGCCCGGTTCGGGCTACCTGAAGGCGGGCGGCGACGGCCTCGTTCGTTTCCGCGCGTCCTACGTGGCCGCTCCCCCGCCGGCGCGTACGCTCGCGTCGATTTCCGAGGCCTCGACGGCCGGCGCTCCGACCGCGCCGATCGAGATCCTGCCGTTCACGGTCGCTCCCGTCATCACGCGCGAGGACCTGGGCGAGGAGGAAGAGGTTGACCAGAACCAGGAAGTCGTTCTGGCCGGCGACGAGGTGTGGGCGGACATGTCCGAGATGGACATCGCCGTGGAGAAGATGAAGGGCAAGGGCTACCCGGCGCACCAAGTGTGGCTGCCGCCGCTGGAGATCCCGGACACCTTCGCGACCCTCATGCCCGACCTGCGCCCGGACCCGGAGCTCGGCTTTGTGTCGCGCGCGTGGCGCGAGTCCGGCACCCTGCGCGTGCCCCTGGGCACGGTCGACCTGCCGCTCGAGCAGCGCCGCGAGACCCTCGTCCTGGACCTGTCGGGCGCGGGCGGTAACTTCGCGCTGGTCGGCGGCCCGCAGACGGGTAAGTCGACGGCGCTGCGCACGATCGTGCAGGCCCTGTCGCTGACCTACACGCCTCAGGAAGTCCAGTTCTACGTCATGGACTTCGGTGGCGGTACGTTCGCAGGCTTCGCGGGCGCCCCGCACGTGGCGGGCATCGCGACGCGCGACACCGAGGAGGTGCGCACGCGTATGATCGCCGAGATCGCGTCAATCATGGACGACCGCGAGCGTTACTTCCGCGCGCACGGCATCGACTCGATGGACACCTACCGTCGCGGGCGCCTGGAAGGACGCTACGACGATGGCTACGGCGACGTGTTCCTGGTGATCGACGGCTGGGGCGCGCTGCGCTCCGAGTTCGACGGCCTGGACCGCACGGTGACGACGATGATGAGCCGCGGCCTGTCGCTGGGCGTTCACCTCATCGTGTCGGCCGCACGTTGGATGGATATCCGTTCGGAGGCACAGGATATCTTCGGTTCGCGCCTGGAGCTGCACACGGCGAACCCGAAGGAGTCCATCGTCAACCGCGAGGGCGCCGCCCGTATCCCGAAGGGCCGCCCGGGTCGAGGCATCGACATGGTGGGCCACGAGATGATGATCGGCCTGCCGCGCGCCGACGACGATCCGAACCCGTCGACCGTGTCCCAGGGCGTGACACTCACGGTGGCGAAGATCCGCGAGTCGCTGGTCCACGGCCCGGGCCCGAAGCTGCGTCTGCTGCCCGAGAACGTCACGATCGCCGAGATCCTCGCGCAGGTGCCGGATCCGCAGATCCTGACGCGCGGCGGTGGCGACATGATCCTGGGCGTGGAAGAGTCTCGCCTGGGACCGCTCCTGTTCAACACGCGCGCGGAGTCGCACCTGTACCTGTTTGGCGACGGCCGGACGGGCAAGACGACGTTCCTGCGCTCGATCATTTCCGAGATCACGCGCCTGTACACGCCGGGCGAGGCGAAGATCCTGTCGATCGACATGCGCCGCACGCTCATGGGCGCGGTTCCGAAGGACTACCAGCTGCGCTACCTGACAAACCACGCCGAGGCCATGAAGCAGATGCGCGAGCTCGCAGGCTTCCTGCGCACGCGCCTGCCGGGTTCGGACGTGACTCCCGAGCAGATTCGCGACCGCAGCTGGTGGTCGGGCCCCGAGGTGTGGATCCTGGTCGACGACTACGACCTGGTCGCGACGTCGTCGGGCAACCCCCTCATGGAGCTCATCGATCTGCTGCCGCAGGCCGCCGACATCGGCCTGCACGTGATCATCACCCGCCGTATGGGCGGCGCGTCGCGTGCGGCCTACGAGAAGGTCCTGCAGATGATGAACGACCTGGCGGTCACCGGCATCCTCCTGTCCGGCAACCCCAGCGAGGGCGCGATCATCAACGGCGTCAAGCCCAAGCGAGCCGTTCCGGGCCGCGCGCAGGTCGTCCACCGTGAGCTCGGCGTGGTCGCCGCCCAACTGGCGAACACCCCACCCGCATCAATCTGACCGTTTATTGACACAGCGACCCGTTCGTCGCATATGATTGACCAGTCTGAAAGTAGGAGAAAAATATGTCCTCTCTCGTGTC
>CAUTRF010000076.1:0-7339 GCA_963540795.1 uncultured Actinomyces sp. | reverse complement strand
GCCTCCCTGCGCGCGCAGGACTGAGTCTTCCGGACGACTGTCTGTCATCTCGCCGCGGGCACGCGTTAGCGCCTGCGGCGAGACTCTTTTTTGGCAGCCTTACGCATTGCTGTGAGCTCGGGGAGCGAGAGGGGGATGTCTGACGGGATATCCCAGCGATTGAGGTGACGGGCGGGTGCAGTCATGATGCCCTGCGCGTTGAAGGACTCTTCGAGTGAATGCATCGACGATTCAGCGTAACTTTTTTCGAAGCCGCTGAGATTCATCCGTGTTGCCCAATCAGTAAGGCACCACAGTTCAGTCACCGGCCCCGATTCGCTCTCGATTGTGCGCGCAATGATATCCACGTACACCTTGGTGATGGCGGCTCGCTTGATTCGGTCGGGCACGAGAGAGGGGGCATGTGACAAGAGGCGACGGTATGAGCGTGTCTCAAAGAAAAAATTAGTCAGGAATGCGCGCCCGCTGTGTCCGATGATCAGTTCCGTTCCGGTCCATCCCCGCTGCTTGAATTGCTCTTCCATGTCGATACTGGCGCAGTGGGCCCCCTTCGTCTTCCAGAGACCGACGCAGCGGGAGACAGCATCGGACCGGGACGCTGACAGCTGAAAAACGGTGATCGTGCTGAAAGATTCATTGAAGTCTTGCTGCATACTCGAGATGAAAGAGTTCATCGCGATTCTCCGTTATCGCGGCAGTTGAAAATCCTTCGCAGTGAAATACCGGGGATCATGACCGTTCCTTCGACGGGAGGAACTTGGTGATGGGATCGAGGAAGCTGCCCCGCATCTGGGCGATGTTGGCGGGGGAGAGGGGGTGGTCCTCGGGCAGATCCTCACCATCGACGAGGTGTGGGGGAGCCAGGAGGATGCCCTGCTGGTGCAGGGCCGTGTGCAGATACTCGAAGACGCGGGCGAACGGATCCTTGCTGGGGCGGGCGCGCTGAATCGCCGTATCCCAGGGAAAGCACCACAGCTCGGTGCAGGCCTGCTCGGCGTCGGGCGAGGGCCGCGCCGCGATGATGATCGTCGTCTTGTTGAGGTGATGCAGCTGCGCGCGTACGGCCTTCGACGTCAGGTATACGGCAAGGCCTCCCAAGAAGAGGCCTGGGCAATCTCGCCAAGTTCCAGGAATGTGTCGTCGAAGTGTCTGCGCGAGGTCGTGGTCTGCCCGGGCATGACCGTGACCTCGGTGCCCGACCAGCCGATGTCCGCGAAACGCTTGCACATTGTGGTCGACTCGCGCTTGATGCCGATGGCGCGCCAGAACTGTGCGCAGCGCGCGACGGCCTCCGCCGGTGGACACGACACGGTGTACACCGTCATGGGGCGCCTCTTCAGGAGGGAATCCAGCGGCAGGCGCGGGGGAGTGATATCCATCAGCACTCCTGGGGATCGGGGTAACGAGGCCAGGCTATCAGTGCGCGGGGTGTCTGATGAAACACATAGATGAACGAAAACGATACGATGAGGCCATGAGCGTCCTCGGAACCGTCATCGTTGGCATTGTCATCCTCATCGGAGTGATCGGCGCGGTCGTGCAGATCTGGCCCTCCGCGCCCGTCGTCGGAGGCGCGATCCTCGTGTGGGCGTGGATGACCGGCACCCGCGCCGCGTGGATCATCTTTGCCATCGTGGCGCTCGTCCTGATCCTCGGAACGGTCCTCAAATACGTGATCCCAGCCCGCGGCATGAACAAGGCGGGAATCCCCCAATCCACGCTCGTGTGGGGCGCCGTCGGCGGCGTCGTCGGATGGTTCATCGGCCTGCCCCTCGGCCTCGTCCTCGGCATGGTTGCCGCCATCTTCGGAGTCGAATACCTGCGCAGCAACGACACTGCGACCGCCTGGAAAGCCACCGTCGAGGCCCTCAAGGCCTTCGGCTGGACGATCGCCATCGAGCTGATCGCCGCCCTCACGTGCGCCACCCTGTGGGGCGTGGGCGTCGTGCTGGTCGCCGCCGGAAACTGACGCGACCAGCCGGTACCCCGGCCTCGTCGTTCCTCCGGTAGGATGGGTCTGTTGCGCGCGCCCGCGTAACAGACCCAACTAAACGGAGATACTCATGCCCGCCGTCATCGTGCTCGGCGCCCAGTGGGGCGACGAAGGCAAAGGCAAGGCCACTGACCAGCTCGGCCAGCACACCGACCTCGTCGTGAAGTTCAACGGAGGCAACAACGCCGGACACACCGTCGTTATTGACGGAGAAAAGTACGCGCTGCACCTCCTGCCCGCCGGAATCCTCTCCGAAGGCGTCACCCCCATCATCGGCAACGGCGTCGTTGTCGACCTGGACGTGCTCTTCGAGGAGCTCACGGAAATCACGGGGCGCGGCGTTGACTGCTCGCGCCTGCTCATCTCCTCGAACGCGCACATCATCCCGCCGTACAACCGCCTCATGGACCAGGCGAACGAGCGTGCGCGCGGCAACAACCTCATCGGCACGACCGGCCGAGGCATCGGCCCCACCTACGCCGACAAGATGAACCGCATCGGCCTGCGCATTCAGGACCTCTTCCACCCCGAGGAGCTGCGCGCCAAGGTCGAGGCCGCCCTGGCCCCCAAGAACACCATTTTCGAGGCCGTGGATATTCCCGTCCTCGACCCCGCCGAGGTGTCGGATCACCTGCTGTCCTTCGCGGAGCGCGTCAAGCCGATGCTGTGCGACGTGTCCCTCGTCGTTAACGAGGCGCTGGACCGCGGCGACACCGTCCTCTTCGAGGGCGGCCAGGCCACGATGCTCGACATCGACCACGGCACCTACCCCTTCGTCACCTCCTCGAACCCGACCGCGGGCGGCGCGCTCACCGGCTCCGGCGTGGGCCCGACCCGCATCGACCGAGTCGTCGGCGTCGCCAAGGCGTACACGACGCGCGTCGGCGAGGGGCCGTTCCCCACGGAGTTGGACGACGAGGTCGGCGAGGCCCTGCGCACCAAGGGCGGCGAGTTCGGCGTGACCACCGGTCGCCCGCGCCGCACCGGCTGGTTCGACGCCGTCGTTATGCGCTACTCGACGCGCATCAACGGCCTGACCGACATCTGCCTGACCAAGCTTGACGTGCTCTCCGGCTACGAGACGATCCCCGTGTGCGTGGCCTACGAGGTCGACGGCGTGGTCACCGAGGAAATGCCCCTCGACCAGGCCGGATTCGAGGCCGCCGTGCCCGTGTACGAGGAGCTGCCCGGCTGGAGCGAGGACATCTCGCAGTGCCGCTCCTTCGAGGAGCTACCGCAGGCCGCCCAGGACTACATCAAGCGCCTGGAGGAGCTGTCGCGCTGCCGCATCCAGTCCATCGGCGTGGGCCCGGGCCGCGAGGCCACGATCGTGCGCTACCCGCTCATGTGACGGTTTACTGAGACGCTAGTGGGGGCCGGTGCTGCATCGCAGCACCGGCCCCCACTCGTTTCACGCGCCACCGTCGGCGCGCATGTACGACAAAGCACGCCGAACCGAATGCGCCTGTCGGCGCGAAGGCCGCTCGTAGCGGCAGAGTTTGGAGCCCGGGGCATACCGGTCCGGCGTGCCCCACAACTGTACGACCAGTCAACGCCCGCGCGCATCCCGTGGCGGCGTGCATCAACCCACACGGGGCGTGCGCCACAGCGCCCCTCATCGCCGAGGCCGTGGCAGCGTGCAGCGGGACCGACACCGTGCCCCGTGCCAGGGAGAGCCGGCCCGCGAGAGCGGCCCCTGCCTCGTCGGGCGCGCACATGTGGGACCATGGAAGCGTGATGACTTCGACCCTGCCCACGCGGCGCCGCACCGGCCAAGGCCGCGGACGTCGCCGCGAGACCCTGGCCACCCGGCACGTGCCCAACGGCATCGGTACCCTCACCGTCACCCTGCTTGCGGCGGCGACCATCGTCGCGTGGTGGCTGCCCGGGTCTCGCTGGAGCGTCGGTCCCGTCGTCGCCATCGCTTCCTTCCTGCTGGCCCTCGGCTGGCCGACGCTCGCGCGCCTGCACATGCCGTGGCTCGCGCAGGCGGTCCTCGCCCTGGGTGGGGCGCTCACCCCCATGGCCGTTGCCTACTGGAAGAACCTCGACATCGCCGTGCCGCTGACGGGCATCACCCTGGTTTTGCTGGTCGCGGCGACGATCCTGGATGCGCCCGCGCCCCGTGATCACTCCGTGGGCCACACGAGCGAACACTGGGGGTCCACGTCGCTGACTGCCGCTCTCGCCTCGTCGGTGACCGGCCTCCTCATCGTCACCTCCGGATCCATGTGGGTTACCCTCACCGTCCACGAGCGCTGGTCCGTCATCGTCCCCATGGCCGCCCTCATCGCGATTATCGCGGCGGCGTCGGCGCGCTCGGGACGCAGCGCACAGGCGGGCGTCGTATATGCGCTGCTGACCGGCATCGTCGCTGGCCTCGTCGCCGCGTCGATCGCGTGGATCCTCGGGCAGACCTCGGACCTACTGCCCGTCGTCTTCCCCTTCATCGCCAAGCGTTTCGGCGACTTCGCTGCCTTCCTGACGCTCGGCGGCGTCACCGGCTTCGGCGTTGGCTTCGCCGTGTCGGTCGTCGACGCGCTCCTGGGCGAGCGCGCCTCCTCCGCGCAGCTTGCCAACGTCCTGGGCCGAGGTGCCGCGAAGTTCCTCGTCGCTGCCCTGCCCGTCTACGCGATGATCCGCATCGGCGGAATCTGAGGTCCCGCGACGGCTGGGTGAGCGCGTGGCCGGGCCCCGGCCTCGTCCCTATTTCGCTGCCAGCTGCGCGCGCCCTTGCTCGCGCGGTGCGTGTCCACCCGAGGCGTTAGGCTGGAGCCATGATGGTGATACCTGCTGACCTGCCCGCACTCGTCGCTCCTGTCGCGTGGATGCTCGGAACCTGGGAGGGGTGGGGCATGTACGCCGCCCCCGCCGCCCCCGGCCAGGAAGAACCCGCCGAGGATTCGCCCGTCATCGAGGAGATCCGCGGTGACGTCGTCGGCGAGCAGATGCGCCTGGTGACCCGCGTGTACGCGGGCGTCGCCTCCGAGCCGATCGACCCCACGTGGGACGCGGCGAAGGGCCTGGCCGCTATTCGTAAGGGCGACCTGATCAGCGAAGAGACCGTGTACGTCTCCGTCGCCCCCTCCGATGCGCCGCTGCCCCCGCCCGGCCAGTACAACTCCCGCGAGTTCACGGCGACCTCCGCGTCCACCGAGGGCCACAGCGCCGTGTGGGACGGCGTGAGCGTCGGCCCGCGCGTGCAGATGGTCTCCGACGCGATCGCTCTCGGCGTGGACGCGACCCGCGTGACGCACCTGGGCCGCATGTTTGGCCTGGTCGCGGGCGAGCTCATGTGGACGCAGGAGCGCACGCTCGACGGCGAGGACGAGGCCGACGTCGAGATCTCCGGCCGCCTCATGCGCACCGCGCAGGCCTCCACCGCCTCCGGTGAGGTCATCGAAGGCATCGACGATTCCCAGGACGGATTCCTTGTCTGAGTCCGCGCTCGACTCCGACTTCGTCGACGAGGCCGTGGCCTCCTTCGGCGCGACCGCTCACTTCGGGGATCCGTCGGGGGAGCAGTGGGCCCTCGAGGGCGGCCGCGCGCTGGTGCGCCGCCCGGACCTGGCCGTCATCTCCGTGTTGGGGGCCGATCGGCTGACGTGGCTGACGTCGCTGGCCTCCCAGATCGTCACCGACCTCGTGCCCGGCGCGAGCCGCGAGCTGCTGATCCTCTCGCCCGAGGGGCGCGTGGAGCACTGGGCGGGTGCGAGCGACGACGGAGAGGCGCTGCACCTGATCGTGGAGCGCTCGGACCTTTCGGGGTTCGTGGCGTTCCTCGACTCGATGCGTTTCGCGCTGCGCGTGAGCGCCCAAGAGTGCGACGTCGCCGTGTTCTCCTCGGTGCGCGCGGGCGCGAACACTCGTGAGTCGGTGGTGGGCCTGCCCGGACACCTGTGGACCTGGGAGGACCCGTGGCCCGGCGTCGTCGAAGGCGGGGCCGCCTACTTCCAGGGCGAGCGCCACCCCGGCGCGCGCACCCCGATGATGTTTCACGCTGTTTCACGTGATGCTGCGGACGAGTTCGAGGCCGCGTGGCTGTCCGCTTGCCCGGAGGCCGGGCCGCGCCGCCGAGCCGGGTACCTGGCGTGGGAGGCCATGCGTATCGCCGCGTGGAAGCCGCGCCTGGGCCGCGAGACCGATGCGCGCGCGATCCCGCCCGAGGTCGACTGGCTGCGCAGCGCCGTCCACACGACGAAGGGCTGCTACCGCGGGCAGGAAACCATCGCCCGCGTCCTGAACCTGGGCCGGCCCCCGCGCCGCCTCACCTACCTGCAGCTGGACGGCTCGCGCGGCGACCTGCCCGCGCCCGGCACGCCCATCGAGGTGGGCGGACGCCAGGTCGGCGTCATCACCTCCTCGGCCCGCCACGCGGACGAGGGGCCGATCGCCCTCGCGCTGATCGCCCGCGCCGTGCCCGTGACGACCGTCTTCGATATTGACGGCGTCGCCGCCGCCCAGGAGGAAATCGTGCCCGTGCACGGCAAGTCCTCCGTGTCGCCCCAGACCCGCCCGGGCGCCGACCTCTCGCGCGAGGCCGGCCAGCGCGGCGGTTCCACGGGGTTTGGCGGCCTCGGCTCCGCCCTGGGGTCGCGCTGATGCGCGCCGTCATCCAGCGCGCGACCTCGGGTGAGGTCCGTGTCGATGGCGCCGTCGTCGGTCGCCTCGCTCTCGATCCGTCCGAGGCGGGGAGGCGCCAGGGCCTCGTCGTCCTTCTGGGCGTCAAGCGCGGCGATGGGCCCGAGCAGGTGGCCACGGTCGCCCGCAAGATCGCCGAGCTGCGCATCCTCGACGACGAGCGCAGCGCACTCGACGCGGGTGCCCCGATCCTCGTGATCTCGCAGTTCACCCTGTACGGGGATACCCGCAAGGGCCGCCGACCCTCGTGGGCGCACGCCGCACCCGGCGAGGAGGCTGAGCCCCTCGTCGACGCGGTCGTCGCCGACCTGCGCGGCCGTGGCCTGCACGTCGAGACCGGCCAGTTCGGCGCGATGATGGAGGTCTGCCTGGTCAACGACGGGCCCTTCACGGTCCTCGTCGAGGCGTAGTATCGCGGGTTCTGCCGCGACTGTGCCTGTTTCGGGTCAGGATGTCGTGCAGAACCGTGCTCAGGCCTGTTAGCGATGGGTGTTACACCGGATCGGTAAGGCTCAACCCCTTCTGATCGGGTGGAATGTTCCCGATCAGGTTGAACGCTCCTGGATTCCGCGTTTGGGCTTGTTCCTAAGTGGTGTTACACCACTTAGGGGGTATTACACCGGCTGGGAAGTGGTGTAATGCTCCCTAACTGGTGTAATGCTCCCTAACTGGTGTAATGCTCCCTAACTGGTGTAATGCTCCCTA
>CAUTRF010000075.1:0-7705 GCA_963540795.1 uncultured Actinomyces sp. | reverse complement strand
CCCGCGCCGACTGTGGATCCGGCGCCCGCGCCGAGTTCTGATCCCGCACCCGCTCCGAGTTCTGATCCCGCACCCGCTCCGGCCCCGACCGTGGATCCCGCTCCGGCCCCGACCGCTGATCCGGCACCGATGCCGCGCCCCTTCCCGGCTCCTGCGCCCAGTGGCGGCCCGGTTCGAGTGCCCGCAGCGCCCGCGGCCAACGCTGGCACCCAGGCCTCGTCCGGCGCGACTCGCACCGCACCCGCGGCGACCGGTGGTGGCGCGAGCGGCACTCCGGCTGCTGGCAGCAATGGAGCGACAAGCGGAACGAACGGTGCGGCCAGCTCGGCACCTGTGACCGCCCCGAAGGCCGCCCCTGCGGCCAGCCCGTCCACGAGCCCCTCGGCCGCTCCCCAGAGCGGTGCGCTCAGCGGCGAGGCAGCGCAGAGCGGTAGCGTGGCAGCCCCCGAGAACGGGACGGCCGACGCGGCGGGTGCCATGCCGATCGCCGCGGCCGTTGAAGGTGGCCGCACAGGCGGATGGAGCCCCTACTGGCTGGTCCTCCTCGTCATCCCGGCGGCGCTCGCCGGCGGCGGAGCCGGATACCTGATCCGGACCCGATGACACGCTCAGCCGGGGCGGGACGCGCGCGTTCCCGCCCCGGCTTCGTGCTGCGTGCGCCGTGCGGCGCTAGACTTCCCCCATGGGAACAGCGCTGGTCACCGGAGCGACCTCCGGCATTGGTGAAGAATTCTGTTGGCAGCTGGCCGCCGCGGGCCATGACCTGGTGCTCGTCGCGCGCAGCGAAGACGCCCTGCGCGCGCTCGCGGATTCGCTCGCGAACGTTGCTGGCGTGCGCGCCGAGGTGATCGCCGCGGACCTGTCCACTGACTCCGGCTGCGCGCGCGTCGCCGCCCGCCTCGACGTGGGAGGCCCCGCAGACCGCGATAAGCCTGACCTGGCTCCCGTGGACCTCCTCGTCAACAACGCGGGCTTCGGACTGGGAACCGAATTCCTGGACAACAGCCTCGAGAACGAAATCAACGGCCTGAACGTCATGGTCCGAGCCGTTATGACTCTGGCCCACCACGCCGGCATCTCCATGCGCTCGCGCGGACGCGGTGCCATCCTCAACGTCGGCTCCGTCGCCTCACGCACGGGCGCGGGTACCTACTCTGCCCACAAGGCCTGGGTCGTGGCCTTCACCGAGGGCCTCGCTGCCGAGCTCACGGGTTCGGGCATCACCGCCACGGTCGTGTGCCCCGGCCCCGTGGACACCCCCTTCTTCGAGCGCGCGGGCGTCGACATGCGTGCGACCCCCTCATGGCTGATGGCCAGCCCTGAACAGGTCGTCACGGAGGCTCTCGACGCCGTGCGTGCGGGCCGCGTGCAGGTCACACCCACCATCCCCTACAAGGTCGCCATGGGTGCCATGAAGCTCGCTCCGCGCTGGGTGACGGCTCGCGCCATGCGCTCCGTGCCCCACATGTGAGTGCGCACGCGCTGAAACGAGGCCGGGGCCAGGTTCGCGCAGAACCTGTCCCCGGCCTCGTCAGAGAGAAGGGAGAATCAGGCCAGGCCGATATCCTCCAGGCCCAGCGCGTAGAAGTACGGGAAGCCCTCGGCCTCGATGCGCTCCTTCGCGCCCGTCGCGCGGTCGACGATCACCGCGACGGCGACGACGTTCGCGCCGGCCTCACGCAGGGCGAGCGCGGCCTCCAGCGGAGAGCCGCCGGTCGTGGACGTGTCCTCGAGGACGACGACGTTCTTGCCCACGACGTCCGGGCCCTCGATGCGGCGCTTCATGCCGTGATCCTTCGCGGCCTTACGCACAACGAATGCGTCCAGGTCCAGGCCGCGCGACGCGGCGGCGTGCATCATCGCGGTGGCGACGGGGTCAGCGCCCATCGTCAGGCCACCGACTGCCACGTACTCCTCGCCCACCGCGAAGCCGGACTCCTCCAGGAGATCCAGCATGACGTGGCCGATGAGGGGAGCCGCCTCGTGGTGCAGGGTCGAGCGGCGCATGTCGACGTAGAAGTCGGACTCGCGCCCCGACGCCAGGATGACCTTCTCGTGGATGACGGAGAGCTCCTGGACGAGAGTCGCCAGGCGCGCCTTGTGGGAATCGTTGGTCATGGGCGTTCCTTCCGAATCGCTGTGAGTCAGTGCGCCGCCGCGACGAGCTCGGTGAGATCGCCGATGCCCTCGTGGATGCCGAAGGGGCGGAAGGGGAAATTGTTAATGTCCTCGCGGGCCGTGGAACCCGACAGGACCAGGTAGGTGCGTAGGCCGGCCTCGACGCCCGCACGCACGTCCGTGTCCATGCGGTCGCCGACCATCGCGGCACTCTCGGAGTGCGCGCCGATCTTGTTCAGGCCCGCGCGGATCATAACGGGGTTCGGCTTGCCCACGAAGTAGGGCTGCTTGCCGGTCGCCGCTGTGATCATCGCCGCGATGGAGCCGCACGCGGGCAGGGTGCCCTCGTCGGAGGGGCCCGACACGTCGGGGTTGGTTGCGATGAACTTCGCGCCGCCCTCGATGAGGCGGATCGCGTGGGTCAGCGCGTGGAAGTCGTAGGAACGCACCTCGCCGAGCACCACGAACTCGGGGTCGCTCTCCGTCATCACGTATCCCGCAGAGTGGATCGCGGTGGTCAGGCCGGCCTCGCCAATCACGTAGGCGGTCGAGCCGGGCGACTGCTGGTGCAGGAATGCGGCCGTCGCGTTCGCGGAGGTCCAGATGTTGTCCTCGGGGATATCCAGACCGGAGTTCGCCAGGCGGGCGGACAGGTCGCGGTTCGTGAACACCGAATTATTGGTGAGGACCAGGAAGGGGATGTTCTTCTCGCGCAGAGCGGCGAGGAACTCGTTCGCGCCCGGAAGCGCCCGATTCTCCTTGACTAGGACGCCGTCCATGTCGGAGAGCCAAGCGGTGACGGGAGGTAGATCGGTCAGTGGTGTGGGTTCATGCGTCAGGGCAGTCATGCCTCCATTCTACGGTGCCGCTAGGGTGGGATCTGTGAACGAGTGCGAAAACGGGTGTGACATCGTGCGTGATGGCGCGTGCGGGAACGACGAGGCCGGGGCCGCGCAGTCCGGGCAGGTCGGGGTCGGTCCGTGGCCGGGTGGACAGGCCGCCTGGCCGGTCGGTGAGCACTATGACCGGGAACTCCTGAAGGCGGGGGATCGGCGCAACGTCGAAGACCGCTACCGGTATTGGACGATGGAGGCGATTCGAGCGGATATCGCTGCCCGCTCGCTGCCCTTTGAAGTGGCAGTGGAGAATCTCGATCACGACTTCAATATCGGCTCGATTGTACGAACGGCGAATGCCATGGGTGCGCGCCGCGTGCACGTCGTGGGGCGCAAGCGGTGGAACCGTCGCGGCGCGATGGTCACCGACCGTTATCTGCCGGTGGATCACCGCCATGAGGTGGCGCAGCTCGTTGAGCATTGCTCGCGTGAGGGCTTGACACTCGTCGGCGTCGACAATGTTGAGGGGTCCGTCGCACTCGAAGGGGCGGTGCTGCCTGAGCGCGCCTGTCTTGTTTTCGGGTCGGAAGCCTCCGGACTGAGCGAAGAGATGATCCGGGCGTGCGACATTGTCGTCGCCATTACTCAGCGCGGTTCGACTCGGTCCATGAACGTCGGTCACGCCGCCGCGATCGTTATGTGGGCGCACGCGTCGCGTCTGGATCGCGCGGAAAACTTCTGACTTATGAGCAAACTGTCAAACTGATTTGCATGAATTAGCACGGCTGTCTGGCATTCTCGCTGACCAACTGATCTTTTACCGGTTCTATTGTTTTTATCCTCCGATCTTTGATAGCATTTGCAAGCCAAAAAGTAGTCGGAATGGATACGGAGCATCCGTTTTAATTCGGGCTTCGGACAGTTTGCGTGGAAGCAAACCGTTGAACAGGAGAATTAATGCCTCAGTCATCGCCAAGCCATGCGCGGGCCCCTCGGCTCGCGCGCACCCGAGCGAAAGTCGCACTCATCCTCACGTCCGTGTGCGCCCTCGTCGCCGCGGTCCTGGTCCCCCTGACCTCTCACCTGAACGCTCAGGCGGCCAGCCAGGTTCCCGGAACGATCCCCTCCCTCGAAGGATGGTCCCCGGCCTCGGGCACCTGGACTCCCGCAAGCGGCCTCCAGATCGTCCGCACTGACTCCGCCGACGCCGCCGGCGTCAGCGCCCTGCTGAGCCGCGCTCTCACCGACGCTGGCATCGCCGGCATCACCGAGGGAACCGGCGCGGCCCCCGCCTCTAACGCCGTCTCCCTCACGATCAACGCGTCCCGCACCGACCTCGGTGACGAGGGCTACCAGCTGACCGTCAACGCAAACGGCGCCCAGGTCGTGGCCGCCACCCGCGCCGGCCTCCTGTGGGGCGCCCGCACCATCGAACAGGCTGTTCGCGCCGGCCAGGGCACCGTGCCCGCCGGAAGTATCACCGACATCCCGCGTTTCGCAGACCGTGGCGCCACCCTGTGCGCGTGCGGCACCCACATCACCCCGGACTGGATCAACCGCCAGATCGACCGCATGTCCGACCTGAAGATGAACTACCTGTCCCTCGAGGCGCGCATCAAGTCCGACAAGTACCCCGCCACCACCTCCTTCTCCTACTACACGAAGGATGAAGTCAAGGCCATCGTCGAGCACGGTCGCGAGGTCGGCGTTCGCGTCGTTCCGCTCCTCAACGCCCCCGGCCACACCGGCACCATCCTCGGCAACTTCCCGCAGTACCAGGTCGCCGACGACTCCGGCAAGAAGAGCCCCAACCACCTCAACTTCATCGACCCCGCCGCCCAGCAGTTCTACTTCGACCTCATTGACGAGTACATGGACACCTTCGGCTCCACCGAATGGCACATGGGTGCAGACGAGTTCTTCTTCAAGCAGGGCCCCGGCAACTTCACGAAGTACCTCGCGCAGATCCGCAACCACTACGGCGACCAGTCCATGACTTTCGACGCCGCGTTCAACGACTTCATCAACAAGGTCAACGCGCACGTCAAGTCCCGCGGCGGCACGCTGCGCGTGTGGAACGACGGCATCGCCGACATTTCGCGCATCCCGATCGACAAGGACGTCATCATCGAATACTGGGGCAAGGGCGAGTCCAGCCAGGAGGGCGCCAACCGCGGCCTGCCCGCCAAGGACCTCGTTGACGCGGGCTACACCCTCGTCAACGCCTCCTCCGCCCTGTACTACTACCGTGATCAGCCGTCCTCCTACGTCATGCAGGTGCAGGGCCTGGAAGGCGTCTACGGAAAGTGGACGATGAACTCGTTCTACCAGAACGATAAGTACACGGTTCCCGACGCATCCATCCGCGGCGGCAAGGTCTCTATCTGGCAGGGTGGACACGGCAAGGTCACTGACCACGAGGCCGAGGCCTGGATCACCGAAGGCCTGCGCTACGGCGCCCAGATGTTCTGGAACGCAAAGACCCCCGAGGCCGATGGCGACGTTGCGGCATTCAAGGCGCGCATCAAGGCCCTGGGTGAGCCCTCTACCTACGTCGACACCACGCGCGACACACTCGCTCCCGGCCAGTACACGATCGCACTGTCCGACGGACGAGCCCTGAGTGTGTCCGGTGGCACCCCGACCGCGGGCACCGCCTCCGATAACTGGGAACTGGCCGCCACCCCCGACGGCTACTACCAAATCCGCTCGGTCAACGCGAACCGCTGCCTCGCCGTCTACTCCGAGGAAACACCTAACTCCGAGACCCACGTGTCGACGACCCCCGGACACCCTGCGGTCGCCTACGCCTGCGCCGACATGAGCCAGGAGTTTACCCCCACGTTCCAGGGCGACTACGCGACGCGTAACCCCCAGAAGTGGGTCGCTGAGCCCGCCGGCGACGGCTTCCGCCTGCGTAACGCCATGACCAACCAGTACCTGAGCGTCATCGACTCCGGCTACCTGTCGCGCCGCCCCAACGGCGGCGAGAAGACCGCCGAAGGCACCGTCGCGCAGCTGCCCTACGACGTCACCGTCGACAGCCACTCGGTCTTCACCCTCACCTCCCAGGCCTCCTCGGCCCTGGACGTCAGCATCGAACGCGTTGGTGACGAGGCCTACCCGAAGACCGCCCTGTCCGGCATGGACCGCGCCTCCCTGCCCATCGTCGGCGACGAGAACTGGGGTGAAACCGTCCTCAAGGTCTCCGTCACTAACAAGGGCACCACGGATGCCACCACAATCCAGCTGACCCCTGAAGTCTCGAACTCGTGGAAGCTCGCCAACGGACCCCAGCCGATCGACCGCCTCGCCCCCGGTGAGACCCGCGTCGTGAAGTTCTGGGCGCGCCCCACCACCGAATTCGGTGAAGCGACCTTCACCGTCACCGTCTCGCACTCCGGTGAGAAGACCGTGGCCAGCGAAGGCCTGATCGGCGTGTGCGGCCCGCGCATCAAGGCCGAGGCCGTGGCAGCCGACTCCGTCGAAACCCGCTGGGAGCATGGAGAGGAATCCAAGGCTACCGACGGTGACCCCGCGACCTATTGGCACTCCCAGTACATCGGTGCCAACGTCGCCAAGCTGCCTGGCACCGACAATGCCCGCAAGTGGCCTCACTGGATCGACCTGAAGATCGGCGATGGCACCACCGGATACGACGTCTGCGCCGTCTCCTACACGCCGCGCGCCGGCAATGGCCCCAAGGCCTCGGGTCGCGCGAAGGACGTCCAGCTCTACCTCGCTGACTCTGCTGACGGCCTCAAGGGACAGGGCGACAACAAGGGCAACCCGAGCGCGCAGGGCAACCCCGTCCTCGTGACCTCCCTGGCGAATGTCCCCGGCACCGTGGACATCCCGGTTGCGGGCAACGGCTCCTACCTCCGATTCCGCGGAACGAATGCACAGGCAGACGTCGCGACGACTCTCACCGACGTCATGTCCGTCGCCGAACTCGGAGTCCGTATCGGCCGCTCCAACTGACGCATAGCAGTCGGGGAGGGGTTGGAAGAAAACCGTCCAAACGGGACTTCCTTCCCCTCCCCGCTCGTGCAAAATGTGAGAGAATCGATCACGACAAAACTGTCACTCGATTAGGAGGCTCCAAGTGCCTATCGCAACCCCTGAGGTCTACGCAGAGATGCTGAATCGCGCACGGGACGGCAAGTTCGCCTACCCCGCGATCAACGTGACCTCGTCCCAGACCATCACCGCTGCCCTCCAGGGCTTCGCCGAGGCCGAGTCCGACGGCATCATCCAGGTGTCCGTCGGCGGTGCCGAGTACGGCTCTGGCTCCACCATCAAGAACCGCGTCACCGGCTCGCTGGCCCTCGCCGCCTACGCCTACGAGGTTGCCAAGAACTACGGCATCACCGTGGCTCTGCACACCGACCACTGCGCCAAGCAGAACATTGACTCCTGGGTCCGTCCCCTCCTCGAGATCGAGGCCGGTCAGGTCGCCGAAGGCAAGCTGCCCACCTTCCAGTCCCACATGTGGGACGGCTCCGCGATTCCGCTCGACGAGAACCTCGAGATCGCGAAGGAACTGCTCGCCATGTCCGTGAAGGCTAACACCATCCTCGAGATCGAGGTCGGCGCTGTCGGTGGCGAGGAAGACGGCGTCGTTGGCGAGATCAACGAGAAGCTCTACACCTCCACGGCCGATGGCATCAAGACCGTCGAGGCCCTGGGCCTGGGTGAGAACGGCCGCTACATCACGGCCCTGACCTTCGGCAACGTGCACGGCGCCTACA
>CAUTRF010000074.1:0-7729 GCA_963540795.1 uncultured Actinomyces sp. | reverse complement strand
GCAAAGGCGATGACGGTTTCAAACCACCGGGCCAGCTCGCCTGCGACACCCAGACGCAGCGCACGTGGGCGGCTCCTGACTGCGGTGCCCGTGGGCGGTGGCGGGGCCTGCCTAAGAAAAGTCGCATGCAATTCGATTGGGTGAAGTTTCAACAAAGTCAGAAAACGTTGCAATTCCAACGATCTAATTTCAGGATTTGAAAGGGTCGTGGGGGAATTGCATGCGAAATTGGGTGCGGGCTCAGCAATGATGTGGATCCTCATCAACACAACAGACCCCACAGGTGTAGAGGGCGCCGGAGGGCCTGGCAGCAGCGCCCGCGGGCGGCGAGGCCTGGCCGGGCAACACACATACACCCCGACCGATTGGAGGCCGCCGCGAGGCCTGCGGGGCCTGGCCGGACAACGAGTCGACGCGCCGAGCGAAGCTCGCGGCGCGGACGGCTCGCGGGCGGGCCGCCGCCCACGGCGCAGCCCGGCCCGCAGGACAGCACGCGCGGCGCCCGAAACACCAGCGGCGCCCGGAACACCAGCGGCGCAACAAGCAACACAACACTAGCCACCTATGCACAAAACCCCGCCCCGCGGATGCGGGACGGGGTTTGCTCACCCAACGAAGGGTGAAAGTCTGAACGATTCAGACGGGGAAAGTCACTTAAGGGTGACCTTGCCGCCGGCCTCTTCGATCTCAGCCTTGGCCTTCTCGGCGTCTTCCTTCTTCGCGGCGGGGAAGATGGTGGAGGGCGCGGAGTCAACCAGGTCCTTGGCTTCCTTGAGGCCCAGGCCGGCCAGGTTCTTGACGACCTTGACGACGGCGATCTTCTTGTCACCGGCGGACTCGAGGACGACCTCGAACTCGTCCTTCTCTTCGGCGGCGGGGGCGTCGGCGGCCGGGGCGGCAACGGCGACGGCTGCGGGGGCAGCGGCCTCAACGTCGAAGGTCTCCTCGAAGAGCTTCACGAAGTCGGAGAGCTCGATGAGGGTCATTTCCTTGAAAGCTGCGATGAGCTCGTCATTGGAGAGCTTAGCCATGAGTGGCATCCTTCCTAATTGGCCTGCACGAGTGCAGATTGTTGGGTAGTTTCACGCAGCCGGGGTGGCGGCGTGGAACATGGCCTGTCTCGTCAGGCCGCCTCGCCCTGCTTTTCGCGCAGAGCATCGATGGTGCGCACTGCCTTGACGGGCAGAGCGTTGAATGCGAACGCCGCCTGACCGATCTTGGCCTTGAGGACGCCTGCGGCCTTGGCCAGCAGGACCTCGCGGGACTCGAGATCGGCAAGCTTCTTGACAGCCTCGGCGCTCAGCTGAGCGCCGTCCATCGCGCCGGACTTCAGCACGAGGGCGGGGTTGTCCTTAGCAAAATCACGCAGGGTCTTGGCGGCCTCAACGGGCTCGCCGGAGACGAAAGCGATGGCCGTGGGACCCTTGAGGTCCTCAGCCAGGAAGTCGAGACCGACCTCCTTGGCAGCCAGGCGCGCCAGCGTGTTCTTTGCCACGGCGTAGGTCGCGTTCTCGCCCAGGCCGCGACGCAGCTGCTTCAGCTGGCCGACGGTCAGGCCGCGGTACTCGGTCAGCAGGACAGCGTCGGCTGCGCGGAAACGCTCCACGAGCTCGGCAACTGCTGCCACCTTGTCGGACTTCGCCATGGTCCTCCTTCCAGATACGTGACCGCAGGTAAGAAAAAACCCGACACGCAGGATCGTGTCGGGCATACGCTCGATTGCAGCACAGGGCTGCTCACTCACCTGCGTTGGATTTTCCTCCACTAGCGTGGACACCAACGGTCTTCGGCACGCATTAGCTTAACAGGGTACCCCAAACCATGCAAGCAACGGGGCGAGCATCACAGACGAGGCCGGGGCCGGCCGCGCGCACAGTCCGCCGCTGGGCAGATGCGCGAGGCCGGCCCCGCCCCGAGTCAGACGAGCGTCCACCCCGCTGCTCGCGTACGCGCGTCCCAGAATGCCCGGTATTGACGGTTCTCCTGGGCGTAGAGCTGCTCGTGTGTGCCGATCTGTGCGACGCGTCCAGTCTCACTGAGGACGACGATTTGGTCGGCGGCCGTAATCGTATCGAGCTTGTGCGCGATGACGATGAGTGTCGCGTCCCGTCGCAGTGCTGCCATGGCGTCGGTAACGCGCGATTCGTTCTCGGGGTCAAGCGCGCTCGTGGCCTCGTCGAAGAGGACGACGGGCGCGGCTTTCAGGAGCGCACGGGCGATAGAGACGCGCTGGCGTTCGCCGCCTGACAGGGCTCGGCCTCCCTCGCCGACGGGGGTGTCCCAGCCGAGCGGCAAGCGTTCAACGATCTCACTCACTCCGCTCAGGCGGGCCGCTTCCTCAATGTCCGCCCGGGTCGCATCTGGGTTTCCGACACGCACATTAGCCTCGAGGGTGTCGTCGAAGAGGTAGACATCCTGGAAGACAAGGGACAGATGCGCCATGAGGTCGGCGGTGTCCCAGTCCCGAACGTCCCCACCGCCAACGAGCACACGTCCAGCATCCACGTCGTAGAACCGTGCGATGAGGCGTGCGATGGTGGTCTTGCCGCACCCCGAGGGGCCGACGATCGCGGTCATGGTTCCGGGTTCCACGCGGAAGGACACGCCCTGCAGGACCGGGCGGTCGGCCTCGTAGGAGAAGGACACGTCCTCGAGGGCAACGGATGCGCCCGACGAGGCCGGGGCCTCGCCGGAGGATCGACTACCGTCGGGCGTCGGCAATTCGGGTGCGGAGAAGATCTCATGACTGAGGTCCAGGACCGGGCGGTGGGTTTCAAGCGCGGAGGCGAGCGCCCCAATGTCGACGAGGATCTGCGTAAAGCGCAGCAGCAGGCCAATGGAGACGACTGCCTCCACCGGGCCGACGGTACCGGCGACCGACAGCCAGCCGATCGCGCAGATAAGCGTCACGACGACGGTCTGGGCGGCCATACCGTTGACAATCTGGCCGAGGGTCTCCCTCATGAGTGCGCGACGCGCGGCCACCCGGTACTCGGATTCGGCGCGCTGGAGAGGCTCGTAGGAGGAGGCACGTCCACACGCGCGCAGGGCGCCCTGCTTGGTCGCGTATTCGACGATGCGGTGGGACAGTTCGCGGGCGGGAGGCTCCTTCAGGGAGGCCCCCGATTGCAGGCACCGGCGGGCACCCCACACTCCCCCGCCGACAACCGGGATCGCGGCGACGCACACCAGTCCCAGGACCGGCGAAAACACAGTGATGCCGACGAGCATCGTCAGCGAGGTGACAATTGCGGCGATGAGGGGCGAATACATGTGCGCGAAGACCTCACCCAGAACCATGAGCTCACGAGAGACGAGGCGCGACATCTTTCCGGCCGTGTCCGCGCGGAAGGAGCCGAGCGGCAGGGAGGCCACCTTGTCGCCGATCGCTCGGTGCATGTTCGACAGGAAGTCGAAGGCCAATGAATAGGAGCGCATGGCCAGGAGGTACTCGATGACAAAGGAGGTAATGGCGCACAGGGCCAGCACCACGAGCCAGGATCCCAGGCGCATACCCCACGCGGGCGCACCCGAGGTCAGGGCGATGGAGGCCGGGATGAAGGCGACCAGGGAGATGCCGCGCACCGCGCCAACAATGCAGGACAGGACGCTCGCCTGGACGAAGTCGGCTCGCCCCTGCTCGGAGAGGGGCTCGCGCAGGCGGGTAATGAGGCCGAACATGTCAGTGTCCTTTCACGGGGGAGCTCATGCGACGCATGTACGGGTGGTCGGCGAGCTGGTCGGGCGTGCCCAGCGCAATGAGGCGGCCCGCCTCGAGGATGGCAATCTGGTCGACGCCGGCGATGGAGGCTGCACGGTGTGCGATCACCAGGACCGTCTTGCCTTGAACGAGGCGGGTGAGCGCCGCCTGGATGTCGGCTTCGGCTTCCGGGTCGGTGAAGGCCGTGGCCTCGTCGAGGACAAGGATGGGGGCGTCGACGAGGAGGGCTCGAGCGATCGCGATTCGTTGAGCTTGGCCACCCGAGGGGTGGGCTTCCTCCCCGATGACGGTGTCAAGGCCTCGGGGCAGAGAACGCACGTAGTCGTCGATGCGAGCGGCCCCGGCGGCCTCCCACACGGCGTCATCGCTGACACCCGGAACTGCGAGCGCGATGTTGTCGCGAATGGAGATGTCGAGGAGCTGCGGATCCTGGAGGACGAAGGAGACGTGCCGATAGAGAAGGACGGGGTCTATGTCGCGCACGTCGATCCCGCCGATGCGCACGCTCCCTTGGTCCGGGTCGGCGAAGCGCGCGACCAGCGTCGCGAGCGTCGATTTTCCTGAGCCGGAGGACCCCACGAGGGCGGTCACCGAGCCCTCGGGGATCGTCAGACTCACATCGTCCAGCGCGAGGGTCGCGCCGTAGGAGAAGGAGACACCATCGATCTCGATGTCAGCTCGCTGCGGCTGCGCACTTCCCCCGGCAGGCAGCGGATCGACAGAGAGGAGGTTCACGATGCGCAGCGCTGCAGCCCCGGCGATCTGGTAGGCCCACGTCGTCGTCCCCAGAACCTCGATGGCAGCCGGGATGACGAGGGCGATGAGCGCGCAGGTGATGACCTGGACCGGATTCACGATCCCCGTGGCCGCGAGCGCGGAACCGCCCGCCGTGGAGATAAGCAGGATCAGGGACGGAGACACGGTCGCCTGCCCCAGCGCGGAACCCTTCATCAGCGGGCCGCACCAGTCGACGTAGAAACGGGAGAAGTCCTCGGCGGCCCGAATGAATCGCTCGTGTGAGCGCCCGACGGTCCCGAAGGCCTTGACGACGCTGATGCCGGAGACGAACTCAACCATCGTCGATGAGACGCGCATGAGGTGTCGATCCATCTGAGCGGTCTTCTCCCCCATGCCGCGCATCATCCACGCGTTGAGGAGTCCGTAGACGGGCAGCGTGGCGATCGACAGGAGTCCAAGCCGCCAGTCGACAACGAAGGCGTAGATGAGCAGGGATACCGGCGCGCTCACGGCAGCTACGGATTCGACGGGCGCGTGCGCGATGACCGTGTGCACGTCGTGCGTGTCGTCCTGAATGGCCTTGCGCACGGCCCCCGAGTTCGTAGAGGTAAACCAAGCGAGAGGTGCGCCAGACAGAACCTTCACCATGCGAGAGCGCACGATGTGTCCAAAGCGCACGTCCGCAAAGTGGGTGACGGTCAGAGCGACGGAATAGATCCCGTAGCGCACGCCGAACGCACCCGTCAGCCACATGAGCAGCGTCATCACCTCAGCGCGATCCGGGGCAACGCCCGAGCGCGCCGCGTCCAGCAGCACTTCCCCCAGCTGGACGAGGATCACGTACGGGGCAACCGCGAGCGCACCGTAGATGAGACCGAGCACCCGGGACAGCATCATGGATCCACGGATGGGGGCTGTCAGCTCTTTGAAGGCACGCTGACCCGCCAGATGCGCCGCGCGCGGGTCTTCCATGCGCGCTCCGTCGTCATGCGGGTCACGTGGGGACGAGGCAGTGGTGTCCTCGCACTCGTCGGTGTCGTTCATTGGTGGTCTCCTTCGCGAGCACGCTTGGCGCCCATCGGGGTGAGCGTGATGAGTTGGTCCGCGCAGGCCGACGCGAACTCGCCGTCGTGAGTGACGACGATGACGGCCGCGCCTTCGTCCGCGATGCGGCGCAGGGTGGAGGTGATGGAGTCAAGGTGTCGGGCGTCGACGCCCGAAGTGGGTTCGTCAAGGATGACGACTCGGCGCCCGGTCGCCCGGGCGGCGGCAATGACGAGGCGCTGTTTTTGCCCTCCCGACAGACTCAGTGGATGCCGCTCTCCCAGGTGCGCGAGGTCGAAGTCTGCCAGGAGCTGCTCCCCGGCCTCGCCGCTCGCCCCGGACGCTCCGATCGTCAGTTCACCTGCAAGCGTGTCGGAGAACAGCTGGCGTCCGGTGTCCTGCATGACGAGAGCGCAGGCGGCGCGCCGCTGCCTGCGAGTCACCTCCTGGCCGTCCAGGGTGATCGTCCCGGAGCCGGGATCAGCCAGCCCGCACAGAACGCGCACGAGGGTCGTTTTTCCGGCGCCATTTTCCCCCGCGATGCAGGTGATCTGTCCTGCCGGAAAATCGATGTTCAGCCCCTCGAACACGGGAGCATTCCCGTAGGAGAAGCTCAGGTCCCGGCAGGACAGACATCCATCCCCTTCGGCCGCGACCTTCGCCCCGGTGCCACTCGAGTGCACCCAGGCCTCGGGCGGCCCAGGGTCCACGAGGGTCCGTAGGCCGAGCGAGCGCCGCTGCGCGTCGTCCAAGGAGTAGAACTCCTCGCCGCTCCACCGACGCGTGATTGTGCCGCCCTCCATCAGGAGCACCTGGTCGGCGAGCCCGCGCAGGAAGTGGAGGCGATGCTCGACGACGATAATCGTCATCCCCTGGTCTTTGAGGATCGCGAGGGCGCGCCGCACGTCGGCGATGGCATCGGGGTCCAGATTGGACGTAGGCTCGTCGGCGAGGAGGACCGGGGCACCGGATGCCAGGGCGCAGGCCAGCGCCACCTTCTGCAGCTGGCCGCCCGACAGGGTGGACAGCTTGCGGCCCATCAAATGCGCGATGCCCATGAGGTCGGCGGCGCGCTCGCTGCTCTCGATCAGGGCCTCGCGGTCCCGACCGTAGTTTTCCCCGCAGAAGGCCAGTTCCTCGGCGACGGTGTCGCAAAAGAACTGGGTGCGGGGGTTCTGGAAGACCGAGGAGCACAGGTGACCGACCTCGGTCAGGGGAACCTCGGCGAGGTCACGCCCGTTGATCCGCACCGTGCCTTCCAGCTCTCCCGGCGTCATCTGCGGGACGAGGCCGGTGAGCGAGCGCATGAGCGTCGACTTCCCGCAGCCGGAGGACCCGCACACGAGCGTGAGGGTGCCCGGCCGGGCGGACAGGTCGACTCCGGCGAGCGCGTCGACGCGATCACCCGTCAGCTCGCTGACGTAGGAGAACGACAGGGATTCAACGTCAATCATGGGAGTACTCCGAGGTAAGCGCTGAACTCAATGGCGACGACGCCGGCGACGCACGCGAGGGCCGCCGCGTCCCAGGCGCTGACCCGCAGCCGCGTCAGCGAGGTGGGAGGCGTGGGGCCACCCAGGCCTCGAATGACGCTCGAAGCCGCCAGGTCGTCGGCCACTCGCGCGATGGAGGACAGCAGAGGGACGAGGAAGCGCTCGGCGATCACGAGGGGGTGGCGCAGAACACCACGAATCCCGAGGTCGACGCCGCGCATCTCCATCGCCTCGCGAATAGCGACCGCCTCCGCCCCAACCGTAGGGATCACACGGAACGCGACGGCGAGGGCGTCGACGAACACGCGCGGCAGGTGAACCGCACGCAGCGCCGCTTTCATCTGACCGATCCGCGTCGTGCGGTACACGTAGACGGCGAGACCAAAGGCCGCGAAGAATCGCGCGAACCAGAATGCGATCGCGGCGCACGTGCCGATCACAAGGACCACGCTGCGCGGCGCCCCCATGCCCTCAAGCCACGCGACGAGGAAGGGCGAGCCGAGGCTGAGCGCGTCGCAGACGAGGCAGCCGAGCCCGGTGCGTACCGCCGCGCGACCGCCAACCTCCCACGCGAGGGCGACCACCGCGAGCAGCTGCACCGCCAGCAGCGTGGACGTGGGGCTCGCGCGCATGACGAGCGCGTTGAGGATAAGGAGGGCAAGGAGCTTAGTGCGCGGATCCAGCCTGCTCACTGACTGGCATGCGGCGTCATCGGCGAGCGAGATCTCAGGCA
>CAUTRF010000073.1:0-8063 GCA_963540795.1 uncultured Actinomyces sp. | reverse complement strand
GGCCAGGTCGTCGTCATCATGGCTCAGGAGGAGGAAGTCCTCGACATCCTCCTCGAGCAGGCGCGCTCGGTCGACGCGATCGCCCGCGTCGAGGGTCGCGACTTCGAGGTCGTGGATCGTCAGATGGGGGTCGGCGGCCAGATGGTCACGATCCGCACGCCTTCCGCGGTCTACGAGGATGTGTTCGTCCCGCTGTTCGGCCAGTACCAGGCACACAACGCGGCGGCGGCGCTCGTGGCCGTCGAGGCCTTCATGGGGGGCCGCGGCCTGGACGGTCGCATCGTCGAGCAGGGCCTCATGAACGCCTCCAGCCCGGGACGCATGCAGGTCGTGCGTCATTCGCCCACGATCATCGTGGACGCCGCGCACAACCCCGCGGGTGCGGCCACCCTGCGCGAGGCCGTGGAATCCTCCTTTGGGTTCGCGCGCATCGCGGGCGTGTACGCGGCGATGGGGGACAAGGACGTCGAGGGGGTCCTGTCCGAGGTCGAGCCTTTCATCGATCACCTGGTCGTCACGCAGATGCCGGGCGATCGCGCGGCCGACATCGCGCGCCTGGCCGAGATCGCCGAGGAGGTCTTCGGTCCCGACCGGGTAGACGTGCGCGAGTCGCTGGCCGACGCGGTCGATCGTGCAGCCGAGATTGCCGAGGCCGGGGCCGAGCCCGCGGATCGCAGCGGAGTTCTCGTGTTTGGCTCGGTCATGTTGGCCGGGGAAATGCTGGCCCTCGCCGGACAATCTCCGCGCTAGGATGTCATCCAACCGTGGCGGCCGCATCGTGTCGGCCGCCACGGTTGGGATTTCGTGCTTAATGGTGGCACGATTGACCATGCGTACAAGTACAGATGAGCAATGTCGCAAGGAGGCACTATGAAGAAGCTCGTCAATGACGTCCACGCCGTCGTCCGCGAAACCCTCGAAGGTTTCGCCCTGGCCCACCCCGACCTCGTCGATGTCCATTACTCGCCCGACTTCGTGACCCGTCACGTCCCCAAGGCTGAGGGCAAGGTCGGCCTCGTCTCCGGTGGCGGATCCGGACACGAGCCCCTGCATGCGGGCTTCGTCGGCGAAGGCATGCTGGACGCGGCCGTGCCCGGCGCGGTCTTCACCTCGCCCACCCCCGACCCGATCCTGGAGGCCACGAAGGCCGCCGACCACGGCGCGGGCGTCCTGCACATCGTCAAGAACTACACGGGCGACGTCCTCAACTTCGAGACCGCCGCCGAGCTGGCCGACATGGAGGACATTACGGTCGCCACGGTCGTCGTCAACGATGACGTGGCCGTCGAAGACTCCCTCTACACGGCGGGGCGCCGCGGCGTCGCCGGAACGATCTTCGTCGAGAAGATCGCGGGCGCGGCCGCCGAGCGCGGCGACACCCTCGAGGAGGTCACCCGCATCGCGACCAAGGTCAACGACCAGACCCGCTCCATGGGCCTGGCCCTGGGCCCCTGCACCGTTCCTCACGCGGGCAAGCCCTCCTTCGAACTGGGCGAGGACGAGATCGAGCTGGGCATCGGCATCCACGGCGAGCCCGGATACCGCCGCGGCTCCATGGAGACCGCCGACAGCCTCGTCGCCGAGCTCTACGAGCGCGTGCGCGAAGACCTGGGCCTGATCGAAGGCGAGCGCGTCGTGGCCCTCGTCAACGGCATGGGCGGCACCCCCATCTCTGAGCTCTACATCTGCTTCCGCGCCCTCGCCGCCCTCCTGACGAAGGACGGCATCGAGATCGCCCGCCAGATGGTCGGCAACTACGTCACCAGCCTGGAGATGCCCGGCGTCTCCGTGACCCTCATGCGCGCCGACGACGAGCTCCTCGAGCTTTTCGACGCCCCCGTGAACACGGTCGCCTGGAAGTAAGCAACGAGGCAGGACAAGGAGAATCACGATGAGCCTAGATGCAGCGTGGGCACGCCGGTGGATCGAGCTGGCGGCGGCGGACATCGCTGAGCAGCGCGACTACCTGGTGGACCTGGACCGAGCCATCGGGGACGGCGACCACGGCGAAAACATGGACCGCGGTTTCAAGGCCGCGCTCGAGGCCCTGGAACAGGCCCAGCCGGGCAGTGTCGCCGAGGTCCTCAAGACGGTCGCCAAGACCCTTATGTCCACGGTCGGCGGCGCCGCTGGTCCCCTGTACGGGACCGCGTTCCTGCGCGCATCCAAGGCTGCCGGCGACGGCGATCTCGACGGCGCGGGCGTGGCAGCGGTGATCGCGGGCGCGCTCGATGGAATCCAGGCCCGAGGCAAGGCCACCACGGGTGAAAAGACCATGGTGGACGCGTGGACGCCCGCCCTCGAGGCCGCCCGCGCCGCCGCCGAGTCCGGTAGCGATCCTGCCGCCGTCCTCGAGGCCGCCGCCACGGCCGCCGAGGCCGGAGCCGCCGCGACGGAACCCATGCGGGCCACGAAGGGACGCGCCTCCTACCTGGGCGAGCGCTCCATCGGACACCTCGACCCGGGCGCCGTGTCCACCTCCCTCATCCTGCGCGCCGCCGTGCGCGCGGCGGGCGAGGCCGGCGCGGAATGAGCGTGCGCGTTTCTTATCTCATCGTCTCCCACTCGGCCTCCCTGGCCACCGGAGTCTGTGAACTGGCTGCACAGATGGCCCCCGACGTGCACTTTGAGGCCGCCGGGGGCACGGACGACGGCCGCATCGGCACCTCCTACGACCTCGTGGAGGCGGCCCTCGAGGCCGCATTGGGGGCCGTTGACGGGGACGGCAGCGGCGTCATCGTCCTGACCGATCTCGGCTCGGCCACGATGACCGTCGAATCCGTCATCGACATGAGTGACGAGCCCGAACGCATCCGCTTCGTCGATACCTGCCTCGTCGAGGGTGCCGTCGCCTCCTCCGTGCGGGCTCAGCTCGGCGAAGACCTCGACCAGGTCGCCGATGTCGCAGCCGCCCTGGCCCCCCGCGTGGACGACGTACCCGCCCAGGAGGCACCCAGCCCCGCTCCCGCGAAGCTCAGCGGGGGAGTGGGAGGGGCCCCGACCTCGTCGACGTGGGCGCAAGGGGATGCGGTGGTCGCGGACCCCGTCGGCCTGCACGCGCGTCCCGCCGCCGCCTTCGTGCGCCTGGCGGGCACCTTCGACGCCGAGGTCACCGTCAACGGGGCGGATGGCGGATCGGTTCTCGAGCTCATGGCGCTTGGCATTACCCAGGGTCAGAGCGTCCACATCGAGGCCAATGGGGCAGATGCCACAGCCGCGGTGGCAGCGCTGACAGATATGCTTGAAAGCGCAACACCGTAACAGCCAGAATCAAAGGAGACAATGTGAGCGCTAAGAGTGTTCTGCTGGAGCCCCAGCACCTTCTCGACCCCACCCTCGAGCACACCCTCATCGTCGTGAAGCCCGACGGCTACGCCCGCGGCCTGACCGGTGAGATCCTGCGCCGCATCGAGGCCAAGGGCTACACGATCAAGGGCCTCAAGCTCATGGTCGCCTCCCGCGAGCTGCTTGCCGAGCACTACGCCGACCACAAGGACAAGCCCTTCTTCGAGGGCCTCCTGGAGTTCATGAGCTCCGGCCCGGTCGTCGCCATCATCGTCGAAGGCCAGCGCGTCGTCGAGGGCATGCGCGTCCTCATGGGATCGACTGACCCGACGACGGCACCCGCGGGCACGATCCGCGGCGACCTGGGTCGCGCGTGGAACAGCCCCCACATGGAGAACCTGATTCACGGTTCGGACTCTGTGGACAACGCAACGCGCGAAATCTCCCTGTGGTTCCCGGAGATTTACTGAGTCACGGCTAACCTGCAAGGGTGTACCTCAAGAACCTGACGCTGCGGGGCTTTAAGTCCTTCGCCAGTGCGACCACGCTCGCCCTCCAACCGGGCATCACGTGCGTCGTCGGCCCCAACGGGTCGGGTAAATCCAACGTCGTCGACGCTCTCGCCTGGGTCATGGGCGAGCAGGGTGCCCGCGCGCTGCGCGGCGGGCAAATGGCGGACGTGATCTTCGCGGGGACATCTGGGCGCGCGGCGCTCGGGCGCGCCCAGGTGGACCTGACGATCGACAACACCGACGGGCTGCTCGACATCGAGTATTCCGAGGTGACGATCAGCCGCACTCTGTTTCGCGGGGGCGGCTCCGAATACTCGATTAACGGCACTCCGGCGAGGCTGCTGGACGTGCAGGAGCTCCTGTCCGACACGGGCATGGGCCGCCAGATGCACGTCATCGTCGGCCAGGGGCAGCTCGACGCGATCCTTTCCTCCACGCCCGAGGAGCGTCGCGGCTTCATCGAAGAGGCCGCGGGAGTTCTCAAGCACCGTCGTCGCAAGGAGCGCGCGCTCAAGAAACTGGCCGACATGGACGCGAACCTCGTGCGCGTCCTGGACCTGACGAACGAGATTCACCGCCAGCTGGGGCCGCTCGCCCGCCAGGCGCGGGTCGCCCGTCGCGCGTCCCTCATTCAGGCGCGTGTGCGCGACGCGAAGGCCCGACTGCTCGCTGACGACCTGGCGTCTGCGCTTTCTAAGCTCTCCGTGCTCGAGGCATCGGATGAGTCTGCCGCCGCGCGCCGAGCCTCGCTCGAGGAACAGATAGCCGCCGCGCGCGCTGAACTTGCGCGTCTGGAGGACGCGGAACGGGCGTCCTCGCCGGCGCTCGAGCAGGCTTCCTCCGACTGGCAGTCGCTGACCACGATCACCGAGCGTCTGCGCGGCACGCTGATGGCCGCGACCCAGAAGGTGTCACTGCGCGCGACCCCCGAGCTGCCCCCGGGCGGCGAGGACCCCGACGTGCTCGATGAGCGCGCCCGCGTCGCCGGTGCCGAGGACGCCGCGCTGGTCGCTCAGGTCGAAGAGGCGCGCAGTGCGCTCACCGCAGCGACTCGCGCGCGCGAGGCCGCAGAGGACGCCGACGACGCCGCGTCCCGCGAGCTTGCCCGCGTCAACCGCGTCATTGCCGACCACCGTGAGAAGGTCGCGCGCCTGACGGGAGACGCCTCAACGGCGGCGTCTCGCCTGGAGGCAGCGATCGCCGAGGCGGACCGTGCGTGGGGCGCATACCGCGCGGCTCAGGAGCGGGCCGAGGCCGCCGAGAAGGCTGTGCCCGTGTCGTCTATGGGCACCGTTGGTGTGGATGCTTCCGTGGCTGAGGGGTCCTCATCCGAGGGCGAAGCCGGCGGGGGAGCGGCCCGCGCGCACGCCGAGGCCTCCGCCCGCCGCGACGCCGCGCGCGCCCGCGTGGATGAGCTGCTCGGCATCGAACGCGAGGCCCGCGCAGACCGCGCTCACTGGGAGGCGCGCCGCGATGCCCTCGAACAGCTGCTTGCCCCCGAGGACGGCACCGCCGAGCTGCTCGGACGCCCCGGCGTGCTCGGCCAGGTCGCGCCCCTCCTGCACGTCGCCTCCGGTTTCGAAGATGCCGTCGCCGCTGCGTTGGCTCCCTTCGCCGACGCCGTCGTCGTCGACTCCCTGGCCCGAGGCCTGGACGAGCTGGACGCGGCCCGCGCGGCCGGGCGCTCGCTGCGCCTCGTCGTGGCTTCTGATTCTTCGGGTTCTTCCGGTTCTGCAGATGATCCCGTGGATGGGACCGGTCGTGGTGCCCGGGCCGATCTGCCCGAGGGCGCGACGTGGCTCGCCGACGTTGTCACCTGCGAGGGAGCCGCCGCGCCCCTCGCGTCCCTGCTGGACGGGGTCGTCGCCTGCTCCCTCGAGGCCGCCGCTGCCGCGCTGGACGTGCCCGGCGTCCGAGCCATCGTCACGTCAGGCGGTGATGTGCTGCGCTCCTGGTCGGTGGAGGGTGGCCGCCAGGCCTCCTCCGTGCTGTCCGTACGCGCCGACTACGACGAGGCTTGCGCGCAGGCCGAGGCCGCCCAGGCCCGAATGACCGAGGTGTCCGAGCAGCTCAGCGAGGCGAACGCCCACCTGGACCGGTGCATCCGTGAGGCAAACGACGCCCTGAAGGCCCTGCGCGAGGAAGACGCCCAGCGCGCCAAGGAAGCCCAGGAGTTGGCACGCGCGCAGTCGGCCGCGCAGGCCGCCCGCGCCGAGGCTGAGCGAGCCCACGACGTGGCCCGCCGCGCCGACGAGCAGGTCACGTGGGCCCGCGAGCAGGACACGGCCGCCCGCGCCCGCCTCGACGGGGCCGACACCGTCGGCCCGCCCGAATCCCTCGAAGACGCTCAGGCCCGCGCCGACGCCGCCTCCCGTGCCGCACGCGAAGCCCGCGAGGCCGAAAACGAGGCGCGCCTGGCGCTGCGAGCCCTCGAAGAACAATCGCGGCGCGCCGCCGCCCGCGCCCGCTCCCTGCGCCAAGCCGCCGCCGCCGAGCGCGAGGAGCGCGCCCGCTACGCCCGGCGCGAGGCCGCACGCAAGACGGAGCTGGCCACGGCCTCGGACGTGGAAGCAGCCGCGCGTGTGGCCCTCGAGGCCGCCGAGCGAGCCCTGTCCCGCGCCGCCGCCGAGCGTGACCGCCTGAGCCAGCGGCGCTCCCAGGTCTCCCAGGAGGTCTCGGACGCACGCCGCGCCCTGGACCGGCTGAGTGCGGAGCTGGCGGAGGCCACGGCCTCGGCCCATCAGGGGCAGATCGCGGCCGAGCAGACGCGCCTGCGCGTCGAGGATCTGCAGCGTCGAGCCCTGGAGGAGCTGTCCCTCGAACCCGAGCAGCTGCTCGCCGAGTTCGGACCTCAGACGCTGGTGCCGATGCTGCCGCTCGACCCCGATCAGGTCGACAAGGCCGCGGCCGCCGAGCCGAGCGCGTACGTGCGAGCCGAGCAGGAGCGCGCCCTCGCGAAGGCCCAGAAGGACTTGGAGAAGCTGGGGCGCGTGAACCCGCTGGCGCTCGAGGAGCACGAGGCGCTGGCATCGCGGCACAAGTTCCTGGTGGATCAGGTGCAGGATCTTAAGGCGTCGAAGGCGGACCTGCTGCGTATCGTGCAGGATGTGGATCGCCTGGTGGAGGAGGCTTTCGCCTCCGCGTTCGCCGAGACGCGCGAGCAGTTCGAGCACGTGTTCGGCGTGCTGTTCCCGGGCGGGGTGGGCGACCTGGTGCTCACCGACCCGGATGACATGCTCTCGACCGGCATCGAGATCGAAGCCCGGCCCGCAGGCAAGAAGGTCAAGCGCCTGTCCCTGCTGTCGGGCGGTGAGCGTTCTCTGGCCGCGATCGCGTTCCTGGTCGCGATCTTCAAGGCGCGCCCGTCCCCGTTCTACGTCATGGACGAGGTCGAGGCCGCCCTGGACGACATGAACCTGACGCGCCTGCTCGCCATCTTCAAGGAGCTGCAGGAGACCTCGCAGCTGATCGTCATCACGCACCAGAAGCGCACGATGGAGATCGCGGACGCCCTCTACGGCGTCACCATGCGCGACGGCGTGACGACGGTGGTGTCCCAGCGCTTGGTGGACTAAGGGAGCGCCCTTTCTGGGCGACGTGCGTCGTTCCTGGCTTCGATGCTCCGCCATCAAAGAAAAAGCAGACAGAAACATTTGGACCTCAGGGGAGAAGGTAATGAGCAAGAAATCAGAGGGAACCTACCGTCTTGCGGGAGGAATCACCGTGACCGACGCTGATCTTGAAGTAGATGCGCAGCGCTTTGAAGCAGGCGAATGCGACGGAGCGTGGAAGGTTATCCCGGGGCGCCCGCCGCTCTTTGGCGAGGACACAATGCCGGTCGGCAGCCCCTGTCCGAATCCTTAGTCCGCGAGCTTGCCGAGGTGGTAGGCAAACTCGGACAAACGCGTAGTGAGCTTGTGCGTCGTTTCATTTCTGACGGCATGATGCGCTGAATCCGCTAGGCCGAGGAAGGGTGTCTGCCACTGTGCGGTTATAGACGCTTCTCGTTCAACAAAATCCGCATGGCCACTATGAGTCGGCAGTGGGCCTGTGCGTCCGCGGTGGCCCAATGTGTCTTGCTGGACGCGGCGGCGTACCTCATCGAGAGCGTCTCCGGCGAGCTTGACGATGTGAAAGGCGTCCAGCACGCTGGTTGCGTCCTTGGAGTTGGTCATCAATGGCGTTCTTGTATCCCTGGAAGGGATCCAGCGTCGCGATCTGGATACCGGAGCGAAACTGTTCGCCGCGCTCGGCCAGCCAGTTCTT
>CAUTRF010000072.1:0-8164 GCA_963540795.1 uncultured Actinomyces sp. | reverse complement strand
GCGCGACACCGCCGTAGCCCGTGTACTGATTCCACGTGTGGTCCGGGTTGGTCCCGGTGTGAATGAGGAGCTGAAGTAACTGATTCGTGGTGGCCTGGGGCCACTTCTGTCGGGCGAGCGCGAGAGAGCCGGCGACGAGGGGAGTCGAAGCTGATGTGCCGCTGGTGGTTACAAGTTCCCCACTTGAATAATCACGAATTTTTACAGGTCCTCCTACAGCTGCGCTGACGACGCCTTCGCCCCACGAGGAGTAATCCTGGCGGTTTCCGTTGACATCAATGGCGCTGACACCAACGACACCGGACCACTTTTCGTAGGTGACGTCCGTTTCGTTCTTCGCATCATTGCCGGCAGCGGCGGCGATAATGATGCCCTGGGACATTGCTCGTGCTATCGCCCATTTGAGAGCATTACTTCCGCCTGTATATGAGGACGAAATGCTAATGATCTGAGCGCCATCGTTGATTGCGGTATTGATTAGTGATGGGGGTTCGTTCTTATCAATACCAGAGACGCCCGAACAATCTGAACCGGCTGAGTCATCGGAAAAAACTAAACGATATGAGAGGATTTTTGCATTGGGAGCGATGCCGTAGTCGTGTGCCACGAGGAGGGATGCCATGGCGGTGCCATGGGTTTTGGTACGCATGGACGAAGTCACCGTGCAGGGTGACTTATCGGTGATGTCGGCACCCGCCAGCTCGGGAGCGCTGGTGTCGACTTCGCCGTCCAGGATAGCGATCGTGACGCCCTGTCCGGTGTAGCCTTTCGCGCGCGCCTGGTCGAGGTGATAGTACGCGAAATGAGGCTGGTCGGCGGCGGTGATGGTGTCCGCCGCGTGAGCCGGTCCGGACGGCAGAGCCGTCGCACCCGTGGCGAGAGCCAACGTCGAGGCCGCGACGCCGAGCAGGCGCGCCGTGCTGTTCGTGTGTGTCACCATTGGCGGGGATCCCATCCGTCGTCCTTGCGAGGTACCGGGGCGATGTCCTTGTCGGACCCGTAGGTCTGCGACAGGGGGTTCACGTAGCCCTCGGGCAGCTCGTCCTCATCGTCCTCAAAGCGGAACGGCGTGTAGCGGCGTCGCTGGGCCTTCTTCTCGTCCTTCTTTCCTCCGGCGCCAGCGCCGCCAGCGCCCATGAAACCGCCGGCTCCCTGGGCGCGACCGCCGGCCGCAGAGCTTCCAGCGCCATTCGCGCCGGACGTCCCGGACATGCCCGTGACTCCAGAGGCTCCGTTGGCACCAACCCCCGTCGCGCCCGCAGGAGCAGGCGGCGTGTACTTGCCGAATCCGGCACCGGAGTAGGAACCGGTACGTAGGGCAGCTGAAGCAGCCGAACCTCCGACTCCCGCTCCACCGGCTCGTCCCATGCTGGAGGCAGCAGAACCCATGCGAGCGGACCCACGAAGGCCCAATGCCCCTGCGCCGAGCATACCGGCACTGCCGAGGCGACCAGCCGCCGATGATTCGGTGGCAGGGCCACCGTTGAGGCGCCACAGAGGGTGATCACGATCGACCGGAGAAGCGGGAGTATGACCGCCGATGACGCCGTTCGCGTGACGGTCACCGTTGACGCGCGTGTGCAGCAGGTCGATATCCATCAGGTCCTGCGGATCGGTGACGGGGTTCAGGCGGGAACCAGGCTCCCCTTCGGAGATGTATTGGTTCGGAATGCGCTTCGAGGACATGATGCGGTCGCTGATCGGACCGCCCTCGTCATATCCATCCGCGTACAGGCCCGAGCCTTGACCCCGAAGGTCGGAACGACCGTAGTCGTCATCGCGGCTGGCCCCGTATACGCCAGCTTCGTGGGGGGAGACCCACATGTTGCCTTGGTTGAGCTGATCGCTGACAGATGGAGTTGAAGGACCGTTCTGGGGAGGTAATTTGATGTCTGGATTTCCCGAAGCGAATTCCTCGACCTGCTCAGTATGAGCCTGCAACTGATCGGCGAGCTTCTGCGCCTCGTCGTTGACCCGCTGCAGGATCGCCGTGGCTGCGGCCTCGCGCTGCGCGTTTGCCTGCGCCTCGATCGCGTCCACGTAGGCAGCGCCGGTCGTGGCGATCGAGTTGATGGGCTCTCCGAATGGACCCATGTGCTTTGCGACCGGAATGACGACCTGAGCAAGATCCCGCATTGATTCGGTGGCCTTGTCCAGGAGGGTTGGGGACAGGAGCTTTGCATCCTCGGCGGCGTGCACGAGCAGGCGTCGACCCTCGACGTAATGCTCGGTGCCGGTCACGTACCCCTGTCGTTCGCTGCTGTAGCGTTTCTGCGCCTGATCGATCCAGCCGTCAATGGCGTCGCCCGTTTGTCCCTCGAAGCCCTGGTATTCCTTGAAGTGGGACACGCTGGCGCTCATCATGCCCATGCCGGCAATGATCGTGGAATGTTCGGAATCGTAGCCGCTGAGCTTGTGGGATTCCTCGACTCCCTCAACGAACTTCATGAGGCGGTCGTACATGGGGCTGCTCACCATGGTCTGTCTCCTATCGTGCGTCTCGGGTCAGAACTCTGTCTGTGCTTCCTGGGTGGGCGCGCCGTTGGAACCAGCCGTCGTCGCGGGATCGGTGCTCGGTGCTGACCCCCCGGCAGGTGACGCGGAGGGGGGCGTCGGTGACGTGTAGGCCGACGGGTCCCCCATCGAATCTCGAAGTGCCTTCAGTTCGTCTCCGGTGGCCTGCTCGACGGCGGCGAAATCCTCGATCGCTTGATCGACATTGCGCCCGAAGGAACGGAGAGTGTCGCGCTCGGTCGCGGCAATTTTTCCGTACGTGCCGAGGAAAGCGATAAAGGCGTTCCGCAGCGCCTGAGGGCCCGCCTCATCGGTCCAAAAACGCTCGTATTGTCCGTTGGACAGGCGCGTGATTGCCTCGGAGCTGGAGGCTATTGCCGCCCCCCCGTGCTCGACATCCTGCCGAGTTTGGGCATGCTTGTTGGAATCGAAAGCGACGTCAACCACGGCGCACCTCCTGCGTAGCGAGTCCGCCAAACGCGTGTCCTGCGGAACATAATGAGACGCTGATCAGCATATGACCAGGCGTTCAAGAAAACAAGTCATATGACGGCACCGCATCACCCCCCCCCGGGTGCTCGCTGCAACAAATAGGTAAGCAGAGTGATCGCTCCCTGCTTAGACAGGGGCTCGTTCCCGTTGCCGCACTTGGGGGATTGGACGCAGCGCGGGCACCCGGACTCGCAGTCGCAGGAGGAGACAGCCTCGAGCGTTGCGGTCACCCACGAGCGGGCGCTGTGAAAGCCGGCGAGCACGTGCCCTGCGCCGCCCCGGAACGCGTCGTGGATAAAGACGGTGGGCGCGCCCGTGTCGTCGTGCAGCTCGGTGGACAGGCCGCCCAGGTCCCAGCGGTCGCAGGTCGCGACGATGGGCAGGATTCCGATCATCGCGTGCTCGGTGGCGTGCAGGGTGCCCGCCAGGTCGGCGGCCTCGATCCCCATGGCGGCCAGCGCCGCGGGGGTGAGGGTGAACCACGTGGACTTCGTGGGCAGCGTGTGGGTGGGCAGGAACAGCTCGATGTTGCGGATGAACTCGAGCCCGGGCAGGCGCAGCAGGTCGTAGTCGGTGACCCGCGTCGACACGTTCGTCGGCCCGTGGTGCCAGGTGACTGTGCCGTCCCCGCACACGTACGTCTCCTCGATCGCGCACACCTCGACGCTCGTGTGGGTCGCCGAGCGCGTTCGCAGGGGAGTGCGCACCTCCTCGACCAGGGCGACGCGCGCATCGCCCGTCCGCGCGGGCGGGATGATGATCGACGAGGCCTGGGCCTCCTCGCGCTCCCCGCCCCCGAGGTGCTCGGTTCCCTGGGCGGCGCCCACCGCCTCGGGCAAGAGTGCACGCGGCCACCCCTGGGCGGCGGGAGCGGTGGGCGTGGTGAGGGAGCTGAGACTCAGGACGTGGAAGGTGCGCCCCTGGTGGATGTAGATGGCGCCGGGGAAGACGTGGGCGTCGGCGGAGGCCTGGTCGATGGTGCCGACGACGGTGCCGGTGGCCGCGTCGACGATCTGGACGTCTCCGGCTGCTCCGCGCAGGTCGGTGAGGTCACTGGGGCGCTCGGGGCGAGTGGCGTCCCAGAAGTACCCTGCGGGCCTGCGCTTGAGGTATCCGTCGGCGACGAGGCGCTCGGTCACGCCTCGCAGTTCCGGGCCAAAGTAGGTGATGTCGGACGGAGTGATCGGTATTTCAGCTGCTGCTGCGGCGACGTGCGGGGCCAGTACCCACGGGTTGGAGGGGTCGATGACGGAGGCCTCGACCTCGCCGAGGATGTGTTCCGGGTGGCGCACCAGGTACGCATCCAGCGGGTTATCGGAAGCGATGAGCACGGACGTGCCCGGCGCGCCCGCCCGACCGGCGCGCCCGATCTGCTGGCGCAGGGACGCGCGCGTGCCAGGCCAGCCGACCGTGATCGTCGCGTCCAGCCCCGAAATGTCCAGGCCCATCTCCAGCGCCGACGTCGTGGCGAGCGCCCGCACTCCTCCCGTGCGGATCGCCTCCTCGAGCGCCCGGCGCTCCTCGGGCAGGTAGCCGCCGCGATAGGCGCCGACCCGTCCCGCGTTCGCGGAACCGCGCGCCGAGAGGCGGTCGCGCACCTGGGCGGCTACGGCCTCGGCCCCCGCGCGCGAGCGCACGAAGGCGAGGAGGCGCGCCCCCTCCTCGACGAAAGCGGTGGCCAGGTTGGCGGCCTCGACCCCGGCGCTGCGCCGCACGATCGGGACCTTGAGGGTGGCCGCACCGGGCGGCGCGTCGAGCGCCTCCAGGAAGGACGAGATGTCGACCTCGGACTCGTCGGCCATGATCGCGCCCTGCCACAGGACCAGCTCGTGGGCGCCCGCCGGCGAGGCGTCCTCGGTGATGGCGACCGCGTCGCGCCCCGTGAGCGCGCGGCCCACCGCGCCCGCGTCGCGCACGGTCGCGCTCAGCATGACGACCCTCGGATCCGCCCCCAGGTGGTGAGCGACGCGCAGCAGACGGCGCACAACCAGCGCGATGTGTGAGCCGGTCACGCCGCGCCAATGGTGGGCCTCGTCGATCACGATGAGGCGCAGCGACGCCAGGAAACGCGACCACCGCTGGTGCGACGGGAGCATCACGTAGTGCAGGAAATCGGGGTTCGACAGGATCAGGTCAGCGCCCGCGCGCGCCCACTCTTTCGCCTCGCGCGGCGTATCCCCGTCCACGGTCGTCGCACGCACGCGGCGCAGCCTCTCATCGACGAGGCCGGGGCTTCCTTCCGGGTCGGCCTTCCCCCGTGCGTCCTCCGGTTTGTCGTCCTGGCCGAGCAGCGACATGAGCGACGCCAGCTGGTCCGCCGCCAGAGCCTTCGTCGGAGCCAGGTACAGGGCGGTTGGGCGGCGGTGAATCGCGGAAATACGCGACGAATCCTCGGCCTCCACCAGGTCGGAGAGAATCGGCGTCCACGCGGCCAGTGACTTGCCCGACCCCGTGCCTGTCGCGAGCACGACGTCGCGGCCCTGACGGATCGCATCCAAGGCCTCGCGCTGATGAATCCACGGGCGCTCCACGCCCCGGCGCGCCCACGCACCCACGACCGCGGGGCTGACCCACCGCGGCCAGTCCGCGATCCGGCCCGTTCTCCCCGGCAGCGTCACGTGGCCGAGCAGTCGATCATCCCCGGCGCTCAGGCGCTCCAACACATCCAGCAGGTGTGCGGGAGAAGGCGAGGACGCGCCCTGCTGTGCCTGATCGGGCGAGGAAGCCCCGGCCTCGTGCGATGAAGACGCCTGCGAGGAAGGTGGCAGGTCAGCGCTCATTCGCGCCCGGATTCACCGAGCCCCAGCGCCTCGGAGGCGGACTCCTTCACGTACTGGATCGCCGCGATACCCGTCGAAATACCCGACGAAATCGCGTCGCGTAGCTGCACGTCCGACAGGCCGGCCTCCGTGTCGACGACGAAATCCGCGTACACGCCCAGCGTCCCTGTCGGCGAGGTCGACGTGTACACCGTCGGGAAATACTTCTCGCGATTCCAATTGTCGGCCGTCGCAAACAGCGCGGGCTCCGCGCTCTCCGCCGGCAGATCCGACTCCCACAGCGCGCGAATCGACAGGAAACGCCCCGCCGTATCAAAAGACACCAGGAACGGAATATCGTCAAAAATAGCGCCCGCCGCGTGCCCCTTCTCGATCACGTCCAGCGCGTAACCCATCTCGCGCACCGCGTCCACGACCCGCTCAAAATCGGCGGGGTAGGGGGTCACCTCATCCTCAGGCACCACGTACGGAACATTCACTGCGACACCTCCCGACCCTGGGAATCCCAATCCACGAACCCCGGCAACGTCACCTCAAGATCCGCGAAGAAACCCATGATCATCGACATGGACGTCTCAAAGAAATTATCCAACTGAGCCTGCGTGAGCCCCGACATGACCACCACGTTGCACTCCGCAATCAGGCCGTACTGCGTGCCATCCTCGAGGGGAGCCAGGTACGCCTTCGGGCCAGTGCGCATCGAATTGCAAGCCGCGACCTCCCGAGCGAGCTCGCCGAACTGCTCGGGCGTGCGCGCAATCCCGCGCCACTGAGCGCGCAACTGCAAAATCTGAGGGTTCGTCGCATTCCAGAAAAAAGCGGCGTTCGGCGTCAAATACGCCAGCTCGCCCTCGTTGTAGTCGCCGAAACGCACGTCCCGGGAACGCAATAAGTCCCGAATGCGATCGGTGCTGACAGGTGAAGATGCAGCCACTGACAACTCCCGCGTAAGACGTACAGAATCGGATACCCCCACTGTAACCGAGGCCTCTGTCCCGCGCGCGCCCACCTTGTCCGACAAGTCTTGACATGGGGCCTCCCGCCTCTCTTGGACGAGGTCAGGGCGGGTGCGCCGGACGCCCGCCCACTGTGTGCTTGCCTTCGATGTGCGAGAAAGCGGAACCAATACGCACGCCCGCGCCCAGCTCCACTACAGTGGACACGGAATACGGCATCGACACGAACGGAGGACACCATGGATGACCCTAACGCCGCCCTGCCCTCCGACCCCACCGTCGACGAGTCCTACACCAAAGGCTCGCGCCCCGTGCGCCCCCGCAACCGTTCGTCGGCACACGCCGACGCCGCCGGACGCTCCTCCCGAACGGACAGCGCCCCCGCCACCCAGCGACCCGCCCGAGGACGCACCCCCGGACCCCAGGCCAACGGCGAGGCACCGGCGGGCGGGCCCCGGCCTCGTCGCCTCACCTCCGACTCCTGGTACCGGCGCAAGCTCGCCCGACGCCTCGGCGGAGTCGCCACATGCCTAGCGTTGACGATGCTCATCAGCCACGTCGCGCTCTCGACCGCGCCCGGGCAGGTCCTCGACACGATCCTCATGGAGGGCACCATGCGCTCCGCGAGCCAGTACGAGGCCTTCTCCACCCTCATCACCGGCATCGTGTCCGTACCCGTCATGGTCGCGGCAGGCATCGTCGTCGCCCTCGTCGCCGCCGCGCGACGGCGGCCCACGCTCGCGGGGCGCGCCCTCGGCGCTGTCATCGGCGCCAACATCACGACGCAAATCCTCAAGGACTACATCCTTACCCGCCCCAACCTGGGCGTCACGACGGGTGCCAGCAACTCCCTGCCCTCCGGGCACACGACCGTCGCCGTCACCCTGTCACTGGCCCTCATCGTCGTCGCCCCGCAGTGGTTCCGCAGCCCGTCCGCGTGGATCGGCTGGGCGTGGACATCCCTCATGGGCGTGTCCGTCATGATGGAAGGCTGGCACCGCCCCTCCGACGTCGTCACCGCCACCCTGATTGCCGGGGCGTGGGCGCTCGCCCTGTCGCCCATCGAGCGGCGCTCCCGGCACGGTGCGCACGTCCAACGCGTCATGGTGTGGGTAAGCATCGGACTCATCGTCATCGCACTGCTGGCCACCGCCGCCGCCATGTGGGGCTTCAGCATGTCGGCCGCGTCCCCCGGATCCGGATACGGTTTCGAGGACTTCCTGCAGATCCGCCCCTGGCGTTCGCGCGTCCTCGGCGTCGCAGCCGTCGCATGGGTGAGCGCAGTGTGCGGCCTTATCATGCACGAGGTCGACCGCCTCGCGGGCGAGTAATTCCGCTGCATACGCGTCCCGCCTGATTGCTGGTGTTGCTGGTGGCCCCGCTGGTGTTCCGGGCTGCTTGTGGCGCCGCTGGTGTTCCGGG
>CAUTRF010000071.1:0-8805 GCA_963540795.1 uncultured Actinomyces sp. | reverse complement strand
GGCAGCCGATCGTGTCGGTGCGGTGCTGGTCGGTCATGATGACCAGGACGTTGCGCACGTTATCGGGAATATCCCGCGTATTGTTAGTCATTGCAATGCCTTTTCGTCGTTGAAATCGGAGGGGAGAGCGCTTACTTCTGGGTGACGACCTTGTCCATGTCCTCAAGCTCGGCGCCGCTGGTCTCGGTGAGGAACTTCGCCGTGAAAATGACCGCGAGGACGCCGAAGGCGCAGTAGATCCAGTAGGTGCCAGCGGGCGACCAGGCGATGAGGAAGGGGAAGAGCAAGACGACCAGGAAGTTGACGAGGAAGTCGGCACCCGATGCGAGCGACATAGCGCCGCCGCGGATCGAGTTGGGGAACATCTCTCCCATGACGATGGAGAAGATGGGACCCCACGAGGACGTGAAACCGAGCAGGAAGGTGCACAGGGCTGCGACCGCCAGGAAAGCCAGGACGGGGGAATCTGCGACATTCGGCTTGCCGTCGACGGTGGGGGCGACCGTGAAGACCGTCGCCACGATGCCGAGGGAGACGAAGATGAGGGTGCCGCCGTAGATCAGCATGCGCTTGCGTCCCACGCGGTCCACCAGCATGATGCCCGTCAGGACGCCGACGATCTTGAAGGCGGTGATGAGCAGGGTCTGGGCCAGGGCCATCGACTCGGTGAAGCCGACGGCGGCGAACAGGGAGTTGGAGTAGAAGAAGACGCCGTTGATGCCGGTGAGCTGCTGAAACGCTGCGATCGCCATGCCGACAAACACGAGGCCGCGCCACTGCGAGGAGAGGATCTGCCTGATCGACAGCTTCGCGCCGCCCGTAATCGTCAGCGACTGGGTGATGGCCTGAACACGGTCTGCGGGGTCTTCCTCGCCGGACAGCTTGGCCAGGATCTCCTCGGCCTCCTTGGTGCGACCCACGGAGACGAGGTAGCGGGGAGACTCGGGAATCTTCGCCGTGAAGATCACGAAGAGGAGCGCCGGGATGATGAGGCATGCGAAGAGGACCTGCCAGGTCATGAGGCCACCGAACGCAGGTTTGGCGGCACCGCCCGTGACCGAGACGACCGCCGTGTTGATGAGGCCCGCGAAGAACAGGCCCAGGATGATCGCGAGCTGGCGGAAACCGATGAGGCGTCCGCGGATGTCGGCGGGGGCGATCTCCGCGACGTAGCCGGGGGCAACCGTGGTCGCCGCGCCGAAACCGATGCCGCCAACGATGCGGGTCAGGAGCAGGAAGGGGTAGCCGAAGCTGCCCAGGAGGGGAGAGATGGGGCCGAGGAGGGCCTCGAAAAGCAGGAAGGGACCGACCCACATGAGCGTGGTCTTGCGGCCGATCTTGTCGGAGATCCGCCCCGCGGCGAGAGCGCCGATCAGGCCGCCGATGATTCCTGACGCGCCCGCGACGCCCTGCAGGATCGGGCTGAGCTCGAAAGTAGATCCCACGGCCTTGATCGCGGCGTTGAGGACCATGCCCTCGAATCCGTAGAAGAAGGGGCCGAGGGTGGCGATCAGGGCGAGAGTTGTTGCGTAGCGCCTCGCTTGTTTTTCGCGGGGTGTGAGTGTGGTTGTCGATGACATGTCTTCGTCCTTGAAGGTGTGATGATGCGCCCGCGCCTGCCGTGTGCGCTTCACTCACCGTACGCTCGCAATTTTGTGTCCGAAGTAACGGACATAAACAATGAAAGTGAACTAGGTCACTAATGCGTGTGTATTTAGCGAGTCTGAACCACGAACTCCGGATTCGGCGTCTGGGCCGGCGTCACCGAGTCAGCCTCAATGACCAGCGCCTTCCCACCGCGCACGCGCAGCGTACCGCTCACACGCACCCAGCTATCAGCCGCAGGAGCAGGACCAGCCCACCGCACCGCAAAACCAACCGGATAAGCATCTGCCGCACAACACCAAATAGCCATACGCGCCACCGCAAAGCTCTCCTCATCCGTCACGCGCGGAATCGACGCCTGAGCGCTCGCGGCCTCGGGACTGAGGACGAATCCAGTCAGTTCGACACGCTGACCGTCATGCGCGCGCCCGTTTGCGATCATCTCCTCCACCTGGGAGTAGAAGTTCTCGGTCGTCAGCTCCAGCTTTCCGCTCGACGAGGCCTGCCCCGCGCCCCCATCCTGGCTGCCAGTGCCCGTGGCTGGGTTGGTGCCCCCGTTTGCGGCGTCGTTGGAATCCCCGGGGGTGTCCTCGGATGAATCGTCGGTGCCCGCGTCGATGGTGGATCCACCGGAGGTGGTGCGAGCGCCAATTGCGCCCGCGGCCAGCTCGGAGGGGGAGACGCGGAAGGGGAGGATGAGCAGGGCGGCCGCCAGGAGGGCGACAAGGCCGCGCGTGGTCGCCCGGTAGGAGGCTGCCGTGTCGGCGCTGTCGTGTTCTCCGGCGTCGATGCGTGCGGAGAGGGCGAGAGCGCAGGCAAACAGGCCGATGCTGGATGCGATGATGCCCAAGCGTGCCGACGGGGGCACGAAGGATGCGTAACGGCCGGACATGGCGAGCCACAGCAGCACGCCGCCGAGGGATGCGAGGGAGAGCGACTCGAGGACGGGCGCGATGCGGTCGATGAGCTTCACGAGAGGACCCCCATCCACCAGGCGCCACCAATGACGGCAGCGGCGACGCACGTGACGGTCGCAAACAGGCGAAGCACGAAGGCACCTCGGAACTGGGAAGACAGCAGCGCCACGTTCTTCACGTCCATCATCGGGCCGTAGACCATGAAGCCCATGAGCGCGCCCTGTGGAGCGAGGGAGGCCAGCGAGCGTGCGATCACCGCGTCCGACGAGGAGCACAGCGACAGGGCGAAGCCCGCCGCCATCATGAGCGCCAGCGCACCGGGGGCAGGCAAGCCCGCGAGCAGGGAAGATACCGGCCAGAACACCTGCGCCGCAGTCGAGGCGGCCACGCCGCCCAGCAGGTAGGGCAGGATCCGCCCGAAGGAATGACCGGTCGCGCCAAGAACGCCAGAGAAAGAACGATCCGGCATCTCGCAGCCGCCGTCACATCCGCACGAATCCCCGTCATGGACGTGCGCATCCTCGCGCAGGGCGCTCGGAGGAGAAACCAGCATCGACAGGCCCACCGACACAGCGACGATGATGCTCAGGCCGATACGCGCACCCACAATCGCCCACGAGCCGAATGCGTAATACGTCGACGCAATCACCAGGGGATTGATCGCGGGGGATGCCAGCATAAGAGTGGTCGCCGCCGACAGTGGAACACCCTTGCGCAGCAGCGAACGGAAGATCGGCACCGCCGAGCAATCGCACACCGGAAGGAGGAAAGCCGCGACGAGCGCCGTCAACACGGAGGCCACCGGGTTCGTCGGAAATAGGCGTGCGATCAGCGAGGGGGAAACAAAAGCTTCGATGAGCTCGGCAACGAACACACCCAGCAGCAGGAAGGGAATCGCCTGCAAGGTCATGCCCACGGCGATCGTCGCCGCGCGACCGATGGGCACGCCCGATCCCGCGAGCGATCCCTGCACCGCCCAGAGGGCGACCAGCGCCACCAACACAAGCGCGCCGACAAGCACGCCCCAGGGACGCGCAGGGCGTTTCGTATCCATCACACTCACCCCACAACTTTAGGACAGGAGTCCCGCACCCCTCCGTTCCCTCGCCGACTATGGCCAACCAGGTCCTCGCCTGCGCACGCGAGGCCAAGCGCTCGCGGTTTCGCTGTGGGCAGGCAGACGCTCCGCCCAGTGGGCGCTCGCGAGTTTCTTCGCTACACTGGTTTTTCGCTACGATCCGGCCCGCTGTCGCGGGGTATCACCGGGGAGCATCCGGAAGAAAGAGGGCAGCGAGAGCCGGCCACGGCCTCGTCCCCTCCAGTAGAACCGGACGGGAGGGCCCGACACAGCCCCAACGAAGCGGCCGCGCCCGGCGAGGGAGCGGCAAGCGGGGTGGTACCGCGGGTGCCGGCGACGCCGGTCCTCGTCCCTGTATAGGCGCGAGACGAGGACACTCATGACGAAGCACGGCTTCTACCCCCGCCACCGGCAAGACGAGGTGGACCCCAGCCCTTCCTTCCCCGCGATGGAGGAGGGTACCCTGGCGTTCTGGGCCAGCAACGACACCTTCCGTAAGTCCGTTGAGATGCGTGACGCCGGCGAGAATGGCTCCAACGAGTTCGTGTTCTACGACGGCCCGCCTTTCGCCAACGGCCTGCCTCACTACGGGCACCTCCTGACCGGCTACGTCAAGGACGTGGTGGGCCGCTACCAGACCATGAAGGGTCACCGCGTCGAGCGCCGCTTCGGCTGGGACACGCACGGCCTGCCCGCCGAGCTCGAGGCCCAGCGCCAGCTCGGCATCGAGGACGTCACCGAGATCACCCGCGAGGGTGGCATCGGCATCGAGGCGTTCAACGCCGCCTGCCGCTCCTCCGTCCTGCGTTACACGAAGGAATGGGAAGAGTACGTCACCCGCCAGGCCCGCTGGGTGGACTTCGAGCACGACTACAAGACGCTCGACATGCCCTACACCGAGTCCGTGATCTGGGCGTTCAAGCAGCTCTACGACAAGGGCCTGGCCTACCAGGGGTACCGCGTCCTGCCCTACTGCTGGAACGACCGCACGCCGCTGAGCAACCACGAGCTCAAGATGGACGACGACGTGTATCAGGACCGCACCGACAACACGGTGACGGTCGGCCTGCGCCTCGAGACGAAGCTGCGCGAGGACTCGGCGCGCCCCGAGCTGGCCCTCATCTGGACGACCACGCCCTGGACCCTGCCCTCGAACTCGGCCGTCGCCGTGGGCCCGCAGATCGAGTACTCCCTCGTTGAGGTTGCTTCCGACCACGAGGGTGTCCTCGCGGGCGAGCGCGTCCTCATCGCCACCGACCTGATCCCCGCCTACGCCAAGGAGCTGGGCGAGGAACCCACCGTCGTGGCCACCTACAAGGGACATGAGCTGGTAGGCATCCACTACCACCCGATCTACGACTACTTCGACACCCCCGAGCGCCGCGCTGAGGGTGGCGCACCCGGCCCCAACGGCTGGTCCATCATCGCCGCCGACTACGTGACGACCACGGACGGCACCGGCCTCGTCCACCAGGCGCCCGCCTTCGGTGAGGACGACATGTGGACGTGCATGGAGTACGGCATCGGCATCGTCCTGCCCGTTGACGAGGGCGGCGTCTTCACCTCCGAAGTTCCCGACTACGAGGGCATGCAGATCTTCGACGCGAACCGCTACGTGGTCGCCGACCTGCGCGAGCAGGGTGGCCCCATCGCGCGCCGCGCCCCCGAGATCCGCGCCGTGCTGGTGCGCGAGAAGTCCTACGTGCACTCCTACCCGCACTGCTGGCGCTGCCGCAAGCCCCTCATGTACAAGGCCGTGTCCTCGTGGTTCGTCCGCGTCACCGAGATCCGCGACCGCATGGTGGAGCTCAACCAGGAGATCACCTGGACCCCCGCGCACACCAAGGACGGCATCTTCGGCAAGTGGCTGGAGGGTGCCCGCGACTGGTCGATCTCGCGTAACCGCTTCTGGGGCGCGCCGATCCCCGTGTGGGTCTCGGACGATCCGGCCTACCCGCGCACCGACGTGTACGGCTCCATCGCCCAGCTCGAGGCTGACTTCGGCGTGAAGGTCACGGACTTCCACCGTCCCTTCATTGATCAGCTCACGCGCCCGAACCCGGACGATCCGACGGGCAAGTCGACGATGCGTCGTATCTCCGACGTGTTCGACTGCTGGTTCGAGTCCGGCTCGATGCCCTTCGCGCAGGTGCACTACCCGTTCGAGAACCAGGAGTGGTTCGAGAACCACTACCCGGGCGACTTCATCGTCGAGTACATCGGTCAGACGCGCGGCTGGTTCTACACGCTGCACGTCCTGGCGACCGCGCTCTTCGATCGCCCCGCGTTCCGCTCCTGCGTCTCCCACGGCATCGTGCTGGGCGACGACGGCCTGAAGATGAGTAAGTCGCTGCGTAACTACCCGGACGTGGCCGAGGTGTTCAACAAGTACGGCTCCGACGCGATGCGTTGGTTCCTCATGTCGAGCCCGGTCGTGCGCGGCGGCAACCTGATCGTCAAGGAGGAGTCGATCCGCGACACGGTGCGTCAGGTGCTGCTGCCTATCTGGAACACGTACTACTTCTTCACGCTGTACGCGGGCGCCTGCAACAAGGGCGAGGGGTACGAGGCCTCCCGTGTCGATCTGTCCTCGCCCGAGGCCGTGGCCGCGCTGGCGCAGATGGACCGCTACCTGCTGGCCCACACCCGCACCCTCGCGGAGGACGTGCGCGGTGCGCTCGACGGCTACGACGTGGCCGGCGCGTGCGAGGCGGTCCGCGAGTACCTGGATGTTCTGACGAACTGGTACGTGCGTACCCAGCGTCAGCGCTTCTGGGACGAGGACAGTGCGGCGTTCGACACGCTGTACACGGCACTCGTGACGCTGATGGAGCTGGCGGCGCCCCTGCTGCCGCTGCTGAGCGAGGAGATCTGGCGCGGCCTGACGGGCGGCGAGTCCGTGCACCTGACGGACTTCCCCGTCATCGACGAGGCCGTGGACGCCCCCGAGCTGGTCGCTGCGATGGATGAGGTTCGTTCGATCGTGTCGGCCGCCCACGCGCTGCGCAAGACGCACCAGCTGCGCGTGCGCCAGCCGCTGGCCTCCCTGCTGGTCGTGTCGGAGAACTTCGCTGCGCTGGAGCCCTTCGCGGGCCTGATCGCCTCCGAGGTGAACGTGAAGTCCGTGGTGTTCTCCGCACCGCACGACTCGGGCCTGAGCGTGCGCACCGAGCTGGCGCTGAACCCGCGCGCCTTCGATCCGGCGTTCCGTAAGCTGACGAGCCAGCTGTTCAAGGCTCAGAAGTCCGGCGAGTGGGAGGTCGTGGACGGCGAGTGCCGTTTCCCCTCCGTCGAGCTGGATGGGGCACCGCTGGTGCTCACGGGCGACATGTTCTCCGTGTCCACCTCCGTGGACGCCGCCGAGGGCCAGGTCGCGGACGTGCTGGCGTCGGGCACCTTCGTCGTGCTCGATACGGAGCTGACCCCCGAGCTTGAGGCCGAGGGCTACGCCCGCGACGTTGTGCGCGCCGTTCAGGACGAGCGTAAGAACGCCGGCCTGCACATCGCGGACCGCATCGACCTGTCGCTGACGGTTCCCGCCGATCACGTGGTGGACGTGGAGGCCTGGCGCGACATGATCGCCACCGAGACCCTCGCCCTGTCGCTTGAGGTCGAGGCCGGCGACAAGCTTGCCGTGAGCGTCGCCAAGCACTGAGTGCTGTCGCGAAGGCGGGCGGGCCGGGAGGAAAACCTCCCGGCCCGCCCGCCCGTTTCGACGTGGGTATCTCGGTCGAATCGGGCGCGATCAGCTTTCTGTCGCGGTCATCTCCTGGTAGCGCTTGAAGAGAATCGTGAGGCGCTGTTCGTTCGTTTCCAGTGCTTTGCGCGCCCCGAAAGCGCGGTCGACCACGCGATCAAGGGCCTGGTGAGCCTTGAGCAGGCTCGGGGCCATCGCCAACGGGTTGTACATGTCTGCGAGGCTGACGCCCGGCTGTTCGGCGCGTGCCTCCAGGACGCCCTGGCCGGCCGCGATGATGGCGGCGCGCTGCTTGTCGGAGACATCCGGCAGCGGCAGGTTGTTCCAGACGATCTTGTTCGAGAAGTTGAGATCAGACTTCAGGCGTCCACCGACAAGCTTTTGCCAGGACATGAACATCGAGGAACTAATTACTGCGAAGAGGTAGCCGTCGGGGTCATCGGCAGTGAAGAGTTTGTTGCCTGCGATAAGCTCTTCACCTAGGTGGGCAGCAGTAAAGAACGAACGAGTAGCAGATACGACACACGGGATAGCGACGTAGGGAACAGAGGGTTGACGGATCTCCTGGAATAGATGAGCGGTCTGAGCTCCCGCCTTCGTTGCCTTCTTCTTTGACTCTTGTCTAAAAGTGGCGCATGCGCGCACTCGTTCTTTCAAGATGGGGCTACGGTCAATGTCTCGCGGATCGAAATCCTCCGTGTGCATCCACAGGCACCAGCGGTCGAGGCCTCGAACGACCTCGCGCCCCATACGGAAGGGACGTAGGTACTTTGCCGCGATCGGGTCGGCCGCGACTTGCGGATAGTCCTCCGCCTCCACGATGAGATTCCCGCCGTCTACGGGTTTTGATCCGAAGCGAACTTCGGGAAGATTGGGAGAAAGAGGGTGTCGGAGTGCCTTGAGGAAGATATCAGGTCCCTCGACCAAGTAGGGGTTGATGTGCTTGACCGGCAGCGCCTCAGGCTGTGCCTTGAGGCTCGAATACGTAAAGAGCACGGGACTTGCCTTCTCGTGCGGTGCTCCTCGGTCGAAGCCCGTGATGACGCAGTGGACGGCGGCCGCCCCCGGCGCCTCGGAGGTCCACGCAAAGGTCTGGTGGGCGAATCGAATCCTCCACCCGCCGTCGAGGAGAGGTCGGAAGAGGGGGTCGACGGGTGTGCCCTGTGCGATTGAGTTGGTCGAGACGAAGGCGAAGCGACCGCCCCGTGGAACTGACTGGAAGTACTGGGAGGCCTTGATGAACCATCCGGTCACGTAGTCCAGGTAGCCGTCGTAGGCGTCACCCCACACGAAACGGAGATCGTCGGTCTGCTGCTTGGATCGCATGGACTGGCCGATGAAGGGCGGATTACCGACGATCCTGACGGCGGGGGAGGGAGGACACACTTGTGTCCAGTCCGTACGTAGCGCGTTGCCAATGGTGATGCGGGCGGACGTGCTGAGGGGAAGGATTGAGGGGGCTTGGCCGAGGAGGCGCTCCATCTCGCGATTCGCCTGGTGGTGAGCGA
>CAUTRF010000070.1:0-8813 GCA_963540795.1 uncultured Actinomyces sp. | reverse complement strand
CACCCCACCCACTTCCGCGCGCCACTGCGACACATGGGGCGCGATCCTGAAACAATGGGGGCATGTCGAATGACCCGCGTGAAAACCTGCATGGCTCGGACAGCCGGGAGCTGGCCGACGTGACGGCCGACGCCGCGCGCACCGGCGCCGAGCGAGCCGCCTCGACCCCCGCCCACACCTCCGACGAGGCGCCCGCCCAGCGCAGCGGCCTCTCGTCGTTCGAGGAGATCCTCAGCGGCACCACCCACGAGGCCGACGCCCCCACCACCGACGACGGCGCGCAGGACCCGCAGGAGACCCTCGTGTCCGACGGCCCCCTGCTCCCCCAGGACGCGGCCGAGGCCTCCCCCGCCGCGCTCGAAACCGCAGCGACCACAGGCACCGCCGAGGCAGTCACCGACACCACCGAGACCACAGACACACCCGCGCACGCACAGAACGCGGACGCGGTCGCTGACCCCGCCCCGGCCTCGGCGACGCCCCGCAACGAGGTCACCCTCGCCGCCCCGGTCCACCTGCCGCCCGCCGAGCCTCGCCCCTGGTACCGCTCGCGCCGTTCCTTCTGTGCGAAGGGCCGCGGCGGCCGCGTCCAGGTCGCCGGCCTGGGCATCACCTACACGGACCACGTGACCGGCGCGGTCCTCCTCGCCGACATCGACCTGGGCTTCCGCGCCCGCTCACTGAGCGCGATTCTGGACCCGACGGGCCGCCGCGCCCGCGCCCTTTTCCTGATCCTCGCTGGCCTCGAGGAGCCGCAGGCCGGCCGCATCGTCGCCGCGCCCTCACGCTCGCTGGCCGCGCGCCTCGCGGGCCGCATCGGCTCGGTCGCGCTGATCCGCGAGGACTCCCCACTCGACGAGTCCCTGACGATCCGCCAGAACATCCTCGCGCCCCTCTCGGCCACGGGCTCCGTCGCCGACTGGGACAACCTCGTGGGCGCCCTGCAGATCACGGGCCTCGCCCAGCGCGTCGACCTACGCCCCTCCGAGCTCTCCGAGTGGGAGCGCTTCAAGGCCCTCATCGCCCGCGCGATCGTGTCCGGCGCCGAGGTCTTCCTCATCGAAGACCCGGTCTCCCTGCCCACCGCCGCGCGCGAAGAGCTCGGCCCCCTCCTGCGTTCCCTCGCGGACGCGGGCTGCGCGGTCGTCATCGCGACCCCGAACGCCGAGGTCGCGGCCGCCTCCGACCGCGCGATCCTCCTGACGAACGGCCGGGTCGCCCTCGACGCGCCCAGCCCGTCCGCCGCGATCATCGCCGCCTCCCTGGAGGCCAACCCCGAGGACCCCAAGGCCCTCCTCGGCCCGATCCCCTCGGCGCTGCCCGCCTCCTTCGACGAGGTCATCTCCCCCACCGAGGCCTCCTCGGCCCCCGCGTGGCACCCGCTCGCCGCCGCCGACGAGGCCGGGGCGCAGACCGCAAACGCGCGCCAGGCCCCCGAACCCGAGGAAACCGACCCCGCCGAGGCCGCCCTCGACGCGGCGACCACCCGCGTGGAGGCAGCCCCCACCGAAGTCCCCCAGGCCTCGCCCGAACCCCGCACCGAAACCGCGATGCGCGGCATCCCCGTCGTCGAAGCCGAGGACCCGGCCCTGGCCGAGCCCGAGGTCTCCGACCTGGTCGTGCGCGCCCGCAAGATCCTCTCCGACCTGCCCGGCTCGATCGCCCCGCAGGAGTAACGTAACGGTCACTGCGAGCCGCCATTCTTCGTGAGACACTAGGCGTATCAGGCGAGGCATCGCCTCGTTCACCCGTACGCGCAGGAGCATCCATGACTCAGCCCACCCCCCAGCCCGGGCAGTACCCGCCCGCTGCCCCCGCACCCGCCGCCGACGAGGCGCGTCCCAGCATCGGCGCGCTCTTCGCGTCGGTCACCAGCCAGATCTCCAGCATCATCCGCGACGAGGTCGAGCTCAACAAGGCGAAGCTGCGCGCCTTCGCGTCCAAGAGCGGTAAGGGCATCGGCCTCCTCGTGGCCGCCGCGGTGTTCGCCCTCTACCTGCTGGGGTGGGTCTTCCACACGATCGAGGTCGCCCTTGAGCTCGTCGTCCCCGCGTGGGCGGCGTCGCTGATCGTCGTCGGCATCCTCCTCCTGATCGTGGCGATCCTGGCGCTCGTGGGCACCAGCTCCCTGAAGAGCGCGCAGGCCCACCGCCCCGACCCGGCCGCGTCGGTCGCCGCCACCAAGGAAGCCATCGAGAAGGGACTGGGCAAGTGAGCACCAACCTCGATACGCGTAACGTGACCGTCGGCGAGGCCGCCCCCGCGCAGCCACGCACGGAAGCCCAGATCACCGCCGACCTCGAGCGTCAGCGCGCCGAGCTGGCCGCCACGATCGACCAGCTGTACGCGCGCGTGCAGCCCGCGGCCCTCGCCCAGGAGGCGAAGGAAGAGGCCAGCGCCCGCTTCGCTTCCTTCAAGGAGTCCGCGTCGCTGACCCTGCAGGACGCCGCCGGCGGCAACGCCGAGGCCCTCAAGAAGGTCGGCGTCGTCGCCCTGTCCGCGGTCGGCGCCATCGGCGTGATCGTCCTGCTGGCGACCCGCTCGTCGCGTCGCTCCCGTCGCGAGGCCCGCCGCGCCGCCCGCGAGGCCGCCGCGCACACGCTCGCGGCCCTCAAGTCCGACGCAACCGAGGCCCTGTAAGCATCAACTGACGAGAACCGGCGTAACTCCGGCCACACTAGCTGCGGGTTACGCCGGTTCTGTTTCCCCTTTTTCGTGGGCATCCGCGCCCCTTCGCCCGATCCGCTGAGCGCGCAAAACCCAATCCAAGGTGAGGTCAAGGCCCGTCATTAGCTATGATGGTCCCACGAAACATTTTGAACACCCAGGGAACCGCTTCACGCGGACCCGAACGACGCGGAGGGGGTCGACGCCATGGGGCGCGGCCGTCAAAAGGCTAAGCAGATGAAAGTCGCTCGGAAGCTGAAGTATTTCAGCCCCGACACCGACCTAAACGCACTTCAGCGCGAGCTGGCGGATGAGGACTCGTACCTGGCACACGTGCCGGCGGACGAGCCCGAAGAGGACGATGCGATCGACGACGACCTCTACTCGAAATACGCCGACTTCGCCGAGATGCCCTCGGAAGAAGACGACATCGATCCGAAGCAGCTCGATGAGTCCTTCTGGACGGGTGGATCCTCCACTAAGTAACGGCTCAGCCACACGGCGGACCGGGAACCGGTCCGCCGCTTTGGCGTACCCACAATCCAGTCTGTGATTTGATACGCTCACTTCGCCCGCTGAGAACCGTCCCCTAGGCGATGCCATGTCATGAGTTCACATCGGCGGAATTTCAATGTTTCGTATACATACTCTTGATGAGCCGTACACTCGTATTGCATGTTCGTGGCGATGAAGCACTGCCGAGGGGTTCATGTGATCATCCGAGCCCGGGTTTATGCTCATACTCAATACGGCGTACACCAGTTAGGGAGCATTACACCACCTGGGAAGTGGTGTAATACCCCGCTAAATGGTGTAACACCACTTAGGAACAAGCTGGAACGCGGCCGCCGCTCCTATGGAGGTGACGGAGTTGCGGAATCCTGTCGACGATGCCCGCCAACGTATACACAAACGTGTCAATACTGCGGCATTGCACCACCGTGCAGAACTGTTCCGTGAAAAATGCAGAAATTGCGCTGTCTGGGTTGAATGGGTCTGTGCTTCGTCGGCCTGCCCCAACTGGGCAGCGCGCCACCTCCTCATTGAGCACACTGTTGGGGGCCCGGTTCCACACGCGCGTGCCCGTACACGCGCGCCGACGCGACGAGGGGTCGAGGCCCGCAGGCCTCGACCCCTTTCACGCACTCAGAGCAGGCGCCCAGCTCAGCCCACGCGGTACTCGCCGTGCAGCAGCACGGCGCCCGCCTGAACGCCCTTCGTGCCGGAGATGAGGCGCACGCCGGAGGAGTCCGCGCTCAGGTCTGAGACGGACCCGAAGCCGGCCACGGTTCCGTCGGCGCCGGCCGACGTGACGGAGCCCAGGACCCACGCGGCCACCCCGGCCTCGTTGATGGCGGACAGGACCTCGGAGGCCACGGATGCCGAGACGACGGCGACCATGCCGACGCCCAGGTTCAGGGAGTCCTCCATGCCGACCCAGGTGACGTCGCCGCCGCGGCGCACCCAGTCGAACACCGCGGGAACGGTCCACGTCGAGCGGTCGACGGTCGCCACCGCGCCGACGGGCAGGACGCGCGACAGGTTCGCGGCCAGGCCGCCGCCGGTCACGTGCGAGTAGGCGTGGATGCCGGCGACGCCAAAGCGCGCGACCAGGTCCAGGCACAGGCGCGTGTACAGGCGGGTGGGCTCGAGGAGCTCCTCGCCGAGGGTGCGGCCGAACTCGGCCACGTGGGTCTCCAGCGAGGTGCCGACGCGGGAGACGACGGAGCGCACCAGCGAGTATCCGTTGGAGTGCAGGCCCGAGGACGCCATGGCGATGACGACGTCGCCGTCGGCCACGCGCTCGGGACCCAGCAGCGCCGACGCGTCCACGACGCCGGTCGCCGCGCCCGCGATGTCGTAGTCGTCTGGCTCCATGACGCCGGGGTGCTCGGCGGTCTCGCCGCCGATGAGGGGCGTGCCCGTGGCCTCACACGCCCGCGCGATGCCGGTGACGATCGCTGCGATGCGCTCAGGGACCACGTGCCCGCAGGCGATGTAGTCGGTCATGAGGACGGGGCGCGCGCCGATCACGACGATGTCGTCGACGACCATGCCCACCAGGTCCTGGCCGATCGTGTCGTGCACGTCCATGGCCTGCGCGATCGCGATCTTCGTGCCCACGCCGTCCGTGGAGGTCGCGAGCAGCGGCTTTTCCATGCCCAGCAGCGCCGACGCGTCGACCATGCCGGCGAATCCGCCGGTCGCGCCCAGGACGGTGGAGTCGTGGGTGGCGGCCACCGCGCTCTTCATCAGTTCGACGGCGCGGTCGCCCGCAGCGGTGTCGACGCCGGCGGTCGCGTAGTCCAGGGGGGTGTCGGTCATGGGTGGTGCCTTTCGAAGATGGCGCTCGACGAGGCCGTGTCTGGGTGGTCGGGTTGTGAACACGCCCGCGGCGCAGGGGTCGCGGGCGTGGAGGTTAGCAGGGGGTGGCGTCGGGGGTTCCGGGCACGGGCGTCCCGGCGGGGATCGTCTCGGGGTATTCGCCGGTGAAGCAGCCGATGCACAGGGACGTGCCCTGTCCGGTGGCCGCGACCATGCCGTCGATCGACAGGTAGGCCAGGGAGTCGGCACCGATGGAATCGCGCACCTGTTCGACGCTCATGGACGAGGCGATGAGCTCGGCGCGCGTCGGGAAATCGATACCGAAGAAGCACGGCCACGCAACCGGCGGGGAGGAGATGCGGATGTGCACCTCGGCGGCCCCGGCCTCGCGCAGCATCTTGACGAGCGCGCGCTGCGTGTTACCGCGCACGATCGAGTCGTCGATGACGACCAGGCGCTTGCCTTCGATGACCTCGCGCAGCGGGTTGAGCTTGAGGCGGATGCCCAGCTGGCGCAGGGACTGCGTGGGCTGGATGAAGGTGCGGCCCACGTACGCGTTCTTCACGAGGCCCTGGGCGAAGGGAATGCCGGACTCCTGCGCGTAGCCAATCGCCGCGGGCGTGCCCGAGTCAGGCGTGGGGATCACCAGGTCCGCCTCGACGGGGTTCTCGCGCGCCAGGGCGGCACCCATCTCGTGGCGTGCGGCCACGATGCGGCGCCCGCCGATCGTCGTGTCGGGGCGGGCCAGGTACACGTACTCAAAGACGCAGGTGTTGGAGCGGCGCACGGCGAAGCGGCGCGAGTGCACGCCCGACGCGTCGATGGAGATGAGCTCGCCGGGCTCGACCTCGCGCACGAAGGTCGCGCCGCACAGGTCCAGGGCGGCGGTCTCGGAGGCGACGACCCAGCCGGAGGCCAGGCGGCCGAGCACGAGCGGACGGTAGCCGTGCGGGTCGCGCGCGGCGTACAGCGTGTGCTCGTCCATGAAGACCAGGGAGAACGCGCCCTTGATGCGCGGCAGGACCTTCAGGGCGGCACCGACGAGGGGCGCGGGCTCGAGGTCGTCCACCGACGAGGCCGGGGCGGCCTCGTCCGCACCCGTGTGCCCGGGCGTCACGGACGGGGACGCGATGAAGGGGGTCGGCCCGGGGATGCGGTCGGCCATGCCCAAAAGCGCGGTGACGAGGGAGGTGTCGGTGGAGGCGCCGCGTTCGAAGTCCTCGCCGTCGTCGGCGATCTCGGCGGCCAGCTCGCGCAGCTCGACCGTGTTGGTGAGGTTGCCGTTGTGGGCCAGGGCGAGCGTGCCCGTGGGGGTGGGGCCCAGCGTCGGTTGGGCGTTGCGCCACACGTCCGCGCCGGTCGTCGCGTAGCGGACGTGACCCAGGGCGATGTGGCCGCGCAGGCCCTGCAGGGACTGCTCGGAAAACACCTGCGACACGAGGCCCTGATCCTTATACACGAGGATCTGCTTGCCATTCGAGGTCGCAATACCCGCGCTCTGTTGGCCGCGGTGCTGCAGGGCATAGAGGGAGAAGTAGGTCAGGCGGGAAACGTCCTCGCCCGGGGCCCACACTCCGAAGACGCCGCAGTGATCGTGCGGGTGATCGTCTCCGAAGAGTTCCTGGTCGGACAGTGTCATGTCTGGCTGCGAGACGGGAAGCACGCTCTCACTCTCCCACACTTTTTCCCTCCTCGTGGCATATATCCACGTTGTGGCGGGCACACGCAGGCCCGGTGCGGACCCGCACGCAGCGCGTAATTGCGCACGCTTTGCGGGGCAGAATCGGTCTCTCCTGGGTCGAGATGACACAATGGAGTGCAGCAATCTTGAGGAGGAAACGTGGCCAATCCGACGCTGAGCGCCATCATGTGGGGACTCGCCCTGCTGGTGAGCGCCCTGGCCGTCCTGTCGTTCGCGCGAGGCCTGGCACACATGTGTCGCACGGTCTTCGCGGGCACGCCCGACCCCGGACGCCTGACACCCGTCGGCAAGCGCGCGTGGGGCGTCATCTCCGCGGCCCTCACCCACCGCGAGTTCAAGGGGCGCCCGTGGATCAGGTGCGCCCACTGGCTGGTCATGGTCTCCTTCCCGATCCTCTTCCTCACGCTGGTCACGGGCTACGCTCAGCTGCGCGTCCAGACCTTCACCCTGCCCGTCCTCGGCCATTTCGCGCCGTGGGAGTGGCTGACCGAGGTCTTCGCGTGGGGCGGCCTGGCCGGCATTATTACCCTCATGATCGTGCGCCAGCGCGCCGGGCGTGGCACGGCCGCCGAGGCGGCCCTCTCGAACGACGATCCCGACGCCGCGGCCGCCGCGGCCGACCCGAACGGCACCCCGCCCTCGTCCCTGACGAAGCCCCACCCGCGTGACTCCTCCCCGCGCGGCCTGGCCTCCCGTTTCCTCGGCTCGACCCGCTGGCAGGCGCTCTTCGTCGAGTGGGTCATCCTCATCGTGTGCGCGTGCGTCGTGGCCCTGCGCGGCCTCGAATACGCGCTCTTCAGCGTGACGCCGGGCCTCGAGGCCCACGCGACCGCCCTGCACTTCCCGCTCACCGCCTGGCTCGGCGCGCTCTTCGCGGCCGCAGCCTCCTCCTCGGCCGCCTCGCTGGCGAACGCGATCGCGGCGGTCAGCGCCCTCAAGGTCCTCACCTCCATGACCTGGCTGACGGTCGTCGGCATCCAGACCGGCATGGGCGTCGCCTGGCACCGCTTCGTCGCGATCCTCAACCTGTACACGCGCCGGGGCTCCGACGGCACGAAGTCCCTGGGACCGGCCGACCACATGCTCATCGACGGCAAGCCGGTCACCAGCGAGGACGACTTCGACGATCTCCCCGAGGACACCGTCCTCGGCGTGGGCACGATCGACGACTTCTCGTGGAAGGCCCGCCTGGACCTGTACTCGTGCACCGAGTGCGGCCGCTGCCAGGAGCTGTGCCCCGCGTGGAACACCCAGAAGCCCCTCTCCCCCAAGCTGCTCATCATGGGCCTGCGCGACCACATGGAGTCCGCGTCCAACGTGCAGATCGTCGAGCAGGAGGAGGGCCACCAGAAACTGGGCGACGGCGAGGTCCTCCTCGACAAGGGCGTGCCGGCCTCGCCGCACTCCTTCGACCTGGCCTCCGCCCTGTCCCTGTCGGGTGCCACCGGCCCCGAGGGCGTCTCCGCGGTCACCGCCCCCCTGGTCCCCGAGGTCGTCTCCGAAGAGGTCCTGTGGGACTGCACGAACTGCGGTGCCTGCGTCGAACAGTGCCCCGTCGACATCGAGCACATCGACCACATCCTCGACCTGCGCCGCCACCAGGTCCTCATGGAGGGCGCGTTCCCCCGCGAGCTGGGCCGCGCGTTCCGCGGCATGGAATCCAAGGCCAACCCCTACAACCAGCCAGCCCGCAAGCGCATGGATTGGGCGAAGAAGCTGGACTTCGACATCCCCGTCGTCGGCGAGGACATCGAGGACGCCTCCGAGGTCGACTACCTGTTCTGGGTGGGCTGCGCGGGCGCCTACGACGACACGGCGAAAAAGACCAGCGCCGCCGTCGCCGAGCTGCTGCACACGGCGGGCGTGTCCTTCGCGGTCCTCGGCTCGGGCGAGTCCTGCACGGGCGACCCGGCCCGCCGCGCCGGCAACGAGGCGCTCTTCCAGATGCTGGCCGCCCAGGCGATCGACACGCTCAAGGAAGCCAAGCCCCAGAAGATCGTCGTCTCCTGCGCGCACTGCTTCAACACGATCGCCGGCGAGTACCCGGAGCTGGGCGGGCACTTCGACGTCGTCCACCACACGCAGCTCCTCAACCGCCTGGTGCGCGACGGCCTGCTCA
>CAUTRF010000069.1:0-8987 GCA_963540795.1 uncultured Actinomyces sp. | reverse complement strand
AGCATGAGGAAGACCGAGGAGACGATCGAGGTGCCCGGCTTGGTCTTGATGATCTGGAAGGAGGGGACGATCGTGTGCGCGGTCGTGTGGGCAGCGCCCGAGACCATGCCGTCGGCGTCGCCCATGTGGACCATCATGGTGCCGAAGTAGGACACGTCGGTGACCTTCTCGCGGGCCTGCTCGAGGGTGACGCCCTTCTTGGCGCGCAGGCGCGCGAACTCCTCGGCGTAGCGCTCGAGGTAGGCGGGATCGTTCACGGAGACGACCTGGGCGGCGCTCAGGTCGAGGCCGAGCTCGTCGGCGCGCTTGGCGACGTAGTCGGCTTCGCCCACGAAGGTGATGTCGGCGATGCCGGCGGCGAGGACCTGGGCGGCAGCCTGCAGGACGCGGTCGTCGTCGGGTTCGGGCAGGACGATGCGCTTGCGGTCGGCGCGGGCACGATCGATGAGGTCCGCCTCGAAGGCCAGGGGGGTGACGGCGGTGGGGGCGGCGATAGCGCGCAGGGTGGCGGCAGCCTCGTCGCCCAGGGGCAGGGTCAGGACGGGGATGTCGGCCTCGAGCGTGGGGGCACCGCCGGTCAGGATGACGGCGACGACGGAGGCAGCGGCGGCCTCGGCGCGCAGGCGGGCGGCGGCGATTTCCTCGGAGAGGAGCTCGGTGCTGGCACCCTCGGCGTCGAAGGCGAGGATGACGTCGGTGCGTGTGGAGGCGGCGAGGGACAGGTTCCAGGCCACGTGGTCGAAGGCGCGGTTCGAGGCCTCGCGGGCGGGGACGATGAGCGCGTTGTCGCCGGCGGCGCGGACGGCTTCGACCACGGCGGGCAGAGCGGAGGCGGGATGGAGGGCGGCGTCGGCGGCCGTCGTGCCAGCCAGCGCGTCGACGGTGGCGGCGTCGAGAACGCGGACCAGTTCGTCGGTTGCGAGGGCGGCTGCCTCCGATGAACCGGGGGCGACGACAATAAAGCGGGTCACTCGAATGCTCCTTTGGTGCGAGAAATATGTTGCTGGTCTCAGGGACCTTTGGACTAATACTAAACCCGCATGCCCTCTGATTCCTATTCCTTCGGGTTCGTTTGTCTCGACGAGGCTGAGGCTGAGAGGGCGGTGTGGGTGCGGGCGATCGTATGGTCGCGCGCGGACGTGCGATAGGGTAGGGACGTGAATAACGAGGAAAAGACCGTGCGCGCACGAGTGGGTGCGTGGCTTGGTGCCGCCCTGAGCGCGGGCGGTGTTCTCGGTGTGATTGCGCTGGCCGTGACCGATCACCGCCTCCGAGCAGTCATGTTGATGGTCGCCGTGCTTGTCGGCATGGCGGCACTGCGCCTGTGGACGCCGGGACGCCCCTGGTTCGCGTCGCGCGCTCGCCTCATGGACGTTGCGGTGTACGTGATCCTCGCCGCGATTATTTGGTGGTTTGCCCCGTACGTGTCGACGCTCGCGGTGCGTTAAATCCACGGAAAATGGCCGTTGGATGGGGGCGTTGTCCTCACTACCACGCTTTCTTCATCGCGTGAGTTTTGCCGCATCTATCCCGAATCCTGGCCACCGCTTCAAGATTGCGTAAAGTTCGGGCATGCTATGCGTGACCCATCATCCCTATTGTCAAGGTGAAACACATGCGCGAGTTCCTGCGTAAATCCGGAATCCTCGTGTGGGTGATCGCTGCGATCATCCTCGCGACCGTCCTCGGATCCGTCCGTATTGGCGGCGACCACCTGGTTCCCGTCGAGATCGGCCGTATTTTTGCAACCTTCTCGGCGATCTTCAGTCAGTTCCTGTCCTTCTCGATCCCGCTGATCATCGTCGGCCTCGTGACCCCCTCTATCGCAGACCTGGGTCGAGGCGCGGGCAAGTGGCTGGGCATTACGACGGCAATTGCCTACGCGTCGACGCTGTTCTCGGGCTTCCTCACCTACCTGGTGTGTGCCTCGCTCTTCCCGCGCATCCTCGCTTCCACCCAGCTGGGCGATGTGGCCGAGCCGGGCAGCGCCCTGGAGTCCTACTTCACGATCGAGATGCCCGCGCCGCTGCAGGTGATGACGGCGCTGCTCCTGTCCTTCGTGGTGGGCCTGGGCCTGTCGATGGTGCCGCGCGGCGTGCTGCGTAAGGGCTTCATCGAGTTCCGCGCCATCATTACGCGCCTCATCGAGACGATCATCATCCCGCTGCTGCCGCTGCACATCTTCGGTATCTTCCTGAACCTGACCTACACGGGTGAGGCCGTTTCGGTCATCCGCACGCTGGTGCGCGTGGTCGTTGTGGTCCTGGTCCTCGAGGTCGTCATCCTGCTGACCCAGTTCTGCTTCGCCGGCGTTGTCGCGCGTCGCAACCCCATCAAGGCTCTCCTGACGATGATGCCGGCCTACCTGACGGCTCTGGGCACCTCCTCCTCCGCGGCCACCATCCCGGTGACCCTGCGTCAGACCAAGAAGAACGGCGTGTCCGATGCGGTCGCATCCTTCACCGTGCCGCTGTGCGCGACGATCCACCTGGCTGGCTCGACCTCGAAGATCTTCTCCTTCGCTTTCGCCATCGTCCTGACCCAGGGCCTGACCGTGAGCTCCCTGCAGTGGGTCGGCTTCATCTTCATGCTGGGCATCACGATGGTCGCCGCCCCCGGCGTCCCTGGCGGCGCCATCATGGCCGCCACCGGCCTGCTTAGCTCCATGCTGGGCTTCAACGACGCCCAGGTCGCGCTCATGATCGCCACCTACATCGCCCTGGACTCCTTCGGCACCGCCACCAACGTGACGGGCGACGGCGCGATCGCTCTCATCGTGGACCGCATGGCCCACGGCTCGATCGGCAACGAGGGCGACCCGGAGAACGCGCGCGAGCTGGCGTTTGACGGTATGGCCTACCTGGACCGCGTCTCCGTCGAGGGCGTCGTCAGCCCCGAGGAGCTGGCCGATTCCGCCGCCCGCAATGGCAGCGAAACTGTCGCCTAGTTTCCAGTGACTGCGCGAGTGCGCGCCCGCCACTTTCGGCGGGCGCGCACTTGTCGTTTCCTCGGTAAATTGGGAGTTAGGCCCTAGTGGTGGAGGCGCAGGCCACGTAGAATAGGGAACGATAGGCACACTGGGCCTCCCGGCCCGCTCCGTCAACGAAAGATGGCAGAAAAATGAGCACAGTTCGTATCGGTGTCCTCACGTCGGGCGGCGACGCCCAGGGGATGAACGCGGCCGTTCGGGCCGTCGTGCGTACGGCGCTGGCGCGTGGCGCGCAGCCCTACGCGATTTACGAAGGCTGGCAGGGTGCCTGCCTGGGCGGCGATTCCATCAAGAAGATGGAGTGGTCGGATGTCTCCTCGATCCTGGCCGAAGGCGGCACGGTGATCGGCACGGCCCGCAGCGCTGACTTCCGCACGTACGAGGGTCGCCACCGCGCGGCCGCGAACCTGCTCGAGCACGGCATCGATCACCTCGTCGTGATCGGTGGAGACGGTTCCCTGTCGGGTACGAACGAGTTCCGTGGTGAGTGGGCCCAGCACGTCGCAGAGCTGGCCGCCGAGGGTGTCATCTCGGCCGAGACCGCCGCCGCCCACCCCGCCCTCATCATCGTCGGCCTCGTCGGCTCGATCGATAACGACATGGTGGGCACGGACATGACGATCGGTGCGGACACCGCGCTGCACCGCATCCTGGACGCTGTCGACCAGCTGACCAGTACGGCGGCCTCGCATCAGCGCACGTTCGTCGTTGAGGTCATGGGCCGTCACTGCGGCTATCTGCCCCTCATGGCGGCCGTCGCGGGCGGTGCCGACTACGTGTTTACGCCCGAGGATCCGGCGGGACCGGGTTGGCAGGATGACCTGGCTGAGCACCTGCGCCTCGGCCGCGAGGCTGGCCGCCGAGAGTCCATCGTCCTGGTGGCTGAGGGTGCGCACGATCGCGACGGCAACGAGTTGCCGACCCAGCTGATCGCCGACACGATCCAGGAGCGCACGGGCGAGGACGCCCGCGTGACGATCCTCGGCCACGTGCAGCGCGGCGGCACCCCATCGGCCTACGACCGTTGGATGTCGACGCTGCTGGGCTACGCGGCCGTCCAGGAGATCCTGGCGTCCACGGCCGAGGATGAGCCCGTCATCCTGGGTGTGCGCCGCAACCGCATTACCCGCATTCCCCTCATGAAGGCCGTCCACGACACGCGTGCGGTCAAGGATCTGATCGCCGCCGGCGACTACGCGGCGGCCCAGGCCTCGCGCGGCTCGTCCTTCTCGTCGATGGTGGGCATTAACCAGATCCTGTCCACGCCCCCGCAGCTCACCCCCGAGCCGACGGGCGAGTCCAAGCGCGTCGCGATCCTGCACGCCGGCGGCCTGGCCCCCGGCATGAACACGGCGGCCCGCGTGGCCGTGCGCCTGGGCATCGCTCGCGGCTGGACGATGCTCGGCGTCGACGGCTCGTGGAGCGGCCTGGCCGATGACCGCGTGCGTGAACTGAGCTGGTCCGACGTGGAAGGCTGGGCCTTCAAGGGCGGTGCCGAGCTTGGCACGAAGCGCGACATTCCGCCGGTCGAACAGTTCTACGCGCTGGGACGCGCCATCGAACGCAACGAGATTGACGCGCTCCTCGTCATCGGTGGCATGAACGCCTACCTGGGCGTCCACGCGCTCACCTCGGAGAAGGACCGCTACCCGGCGTTCCAGATCCCGATCCTGCTCATCCCCGCTTCCATCGACAACAACCTGCCCGGCTGCGAGCTCGCGATCGGTACTGACACGGCGATCAACAACGCGACGTGGGCGATCGACCGCATCAAGGAGAGCGCGGCGGCTTCCAAGCGCTGCTTCATCGCCGAGACGATGGGACGGCGCTGCGGCTACCTGACCCTCATGAGCGCCCTGTCCAGCGGCGCGGAGTACATGTACATCAACGAGGAGTCCCCCTCCCTCGAGCAGATCGCCGCGGATGCGGATCGGATGGTCGCCTCCTTCAAGTCCGGCCGACGCCTGTTCCTCACGCTGCTCAACGAGTCGGCGTCGCAGTATTACGACCGGGATTTCCTGGCCGACGTGTTCAACGCCGAATCCGAGGGAATCTACGACGTGCGCCACCAGGCTCTCGGCCACATGCAGCAGGGCGGCTCGCCCTCGCCGTACGACCGCCTGCTCGCCACGCGCCTCGTGGCGCGCGCCTTCGAGCAGCTCGTGGACCAGTTCGAGCGCGGCGACCGCGGCGCCTACTACATCGGCCAGGTCGGCAACGCCGTCGAGGCGCGCCCGGTGAAGAACATGTTCGACGACCTCGACATCGAGAATCGCCGTCCTTTCGTCGAGTGGTGGCTCGACTTCGTTCCCGTCCAGCGCATTGTGTCGCTGCAGAACCCGGGCATCGAGGCCTCTCCCGTCCCCATCGACGATCCGGTCGTCTGAGCGGAGGTCTCCAGGCATCGTACGAGGCCGTGGTTCCGTGAGCGCTCGCGGGCCACGGCCTCGTCGTTTCAGAAGCGATAAACGAGGGTGACCAGGGACCAAGTCCCCGCTAAACTAGAGTGCGAACCTATCTCTACTGTCAGGAGACCCCATGAGTGATATCCCCGTGATCGACCCGACGATGACCCCCGCGTGGGACACGCTCGACCAGCTGGCCGACAACTTTGAACCTGATCTGCGCAAGCTGTTCGCGGACGACCCCAACCGCACCCAGACCTTCACCTTCGACGCTGCCGACCTGCATGTCGACCTGTCGAAGAACCTCGTGTGCCCCACGCTGGTGGGCCACCTCCTCGCCCTCGCCGAGCAGACCGGCGTCCTGGAGCTGCGCGACCGCATGTTCGCGGGCGAGCGCATCAACGTCACCGAGGACCGCGCCGTGCTGCACACCGCGCTGCGCCGCCCCGCGACCGACTCCCTGACGGTCGACGGCCAGGACGTGATCGCCGACGTCCACGAGGTCCTTGAGAAGGTCTACGCCTTCGCCCGCCGCGTCCGCTCCGGCGAGTGGGTCGGCATCACCGGCAAGCCCGTCAAGACCGTCGTCAACGTCGGCATCGGCGGCTCCGACCTGGGCCCCGTCATGGCGTACGAGGCCCTCAAGCCCTACGTGCAGGAGGGCCTGGAGTGCCGCTTCATCTCCAACATCGACCCCACCGACGCGGGCGAGACCACGAAGGATCTGGACCCCGAGACGACCCTCGTGATCGTGGCCTCCAAGACCTTCACGACGCTCGAGACCATCACGAACGCCAAGGTCGTGCGCGCCTGGCTGCTCGACGGTCTGCGTGAGCGCGGCATCGTCACCGACGAGGCCTCCGAGAAGGAAGCCATCGCCAAGCACTTCGTCGCCGTGTCCACCGCCCTGGAAAAGGTCGCCGAGTTCGGCATCGACCCCGCCAACGCCTTCGGCTTCTGGAGCTGGGTGGGCGGCCGCTACTCCGTGGATTCCGCCGTGGGCACCTCCCTGGCCGTCGCGATCGGCCCCGAGGGCTTCGCCGACTTCCTCGCCGGCTTCCATGCGATGGACCGTCACTTCGTTGAGGCCGCGCCCGAGAAGAACGTGCCCCTGCTGATGGGCCTGCTCAACGTCTGGTACTCGAACTTCCTGGGTGCCGACACGCACGCCGTCCTGCCCTACTCCCAGTACCTGCACCGCTTCCCCGCGTACCTGCAGCAGCTGACCATGGAGTCCAACGGCAAGTCCGTGCGCCGCGACGGCAGCCCCGTCACCTACGAGACCGGCGAGGTCTTCTGGGGTGAGCCCGGCACCAACGGCCAGCACGCCTTCTACCAGCTGATCCACCAGGGCACCCGCATGGTCCCCGCCGACTTCATCGCGTTCGCGAACCCGACGTGGGCGCTGGGCGATGGCGACGCCGACATGCACGAGCTGTTCCTGTCGAACTTCTTCGCCCAGACCAAGGCTCTGGCGTTCGGTAAGACCAGCGAGGAGGTGCGCGCTGAGGGCACGCCCGAGGCCATCGTCTCCGCCCGCGTGTTCACCGGTAACCGTCCCACGACCTCGATCATGGCCCCCGCCCTGACCCCGTCGGTCCTGGGCCAGCTGATCGCCCTGTACGAGCACATCACCTTCGTCGAGGGTGCCGTGTGGGGCATCGATTCCTTCGACCAGTGGGGCGTCGAGCTGGGCAAGGTCCTGGCCAAGCAGATCCTCCCCGCCATCGAGGGCTCGGCCGAGGCCCTGGACGCGCAGGATCAGTCGACCCGCGCTCTCATCGAGTACTACCGCGCGAATCGCACGAAGTAATCGCTGCTGAGCTCATCGGGGGCCGCGCCGAGGGGCGCGGCCCCCGATTTGTTTGTGGGGGAGAGCGGTGGGAGCGCGAGCTCCCGCCGCCTCACTGTTTGTGGGGACGAGGCCGGGGCTGGGCCTGAGCCGCAATTCTTCCCACGGCATGTGTTACTACCGTGTGTCCGTGGGCTTAGGCGAAGGGGACGCGTGGCATGCCGAATAGGGCCTGGCAGGCTTCCTTGGTGCTTTCGATGTGTGCGATCTCGAGGAGGCGCTCGGGCGTGTGGTTGAGGAACCATGTGAGTGTGGTGGCTTCGTCAGACCATTTGCCTGCGAAAACGCCGGTGGGCTGATCGTTGTGACACAGCTCAAGGGAGTACTGATTGGTGCCGGGCCTGTGGGACCAGTTCGGTGCGACAAGCAGATTTCGGAATCGGATTCCGAATCGTTCAAGGCCTAGGTGCCAGCGCAGTAGATCAAAGTTGTCCATGAGCAGCCACTGCTTCACGGGGGTAAGAGAATCCGCCCACATGCTGGTGCCAGGGGGAGAGAGGCGTTCGCTTGACCCGCCCGAGTAGAAACCGTCCGCGTACCACGCGTGGATCATGACATTAAGATCGTTGCTCCGAAACCACACGTGGTCCTCGGTTTCTATATACAGCTCTCGCTTCAGCGAAGTCACGAGAGACTGGATGAAGTTGTCTCGGGCAATTGTTGTCGTCATAGCGGGGAGTACCTCGTCGTTTTTCGGCTAGTCGGAAGTGCGTTCGAAGTTGATGCCGTGAAACTGGCGGTCACGTCGGCGCGCGTGGTGTTAGTCGTTGGCTTAGGCCTTGTATTTCTTCAGGAGGTCTTCGAGGTCGTATTGCATCGTGTGAGTGGTGGGCACGGCAATGGATGGAATGTTCGAATAAAAGCGGACGCTTGGATCGTCGATGCGGTGGTAGAGCAAGGTGGGTGGCCACGGGGTCTTCTCGGCTACCCATGAGGGGTGGAGTTGTTCGATCTTTCTGGGGAACCGCGGGACGTCGAAATGCAGTGCCATGGCGCGCTTTGCTCCCAGCTGCGTCGTTAATACGTAGGCAGCGACGGAATCACAATCAGTCTGAAGATCGGCACTAGTCGATGGTTCTCTTTCCGACCATGAGAAGAACGTGGTTCCATCCTTGTCCCAGACAGTGAAATAGAGGGTGCCGTCATTCGTGAAAGACAACGCCTGGTTGAACTCACTTGATCTTGTCAACGAGTCGCGTAGGAGGCGTTCGATGAGCTCAGTGTGCCGTTCCAGCATGGTGGTGGTCCTTCCGCTGCGATCAGAAGATGCTTACATGGTTGCTATTGTTCTGGAGTTTCGAGCCAGTGGGCGTGGATGAGGGTGAACCTTCAAAGAGGGCAATGTATCCATCCCCGGACGGTTCGAGGACGAGGGAGAGCAGGTCTTCGCTTGACGTGCCCATCAGGTACGACAGAGGCACCAGGGCCTTGGGTGAGAGGTTTGTGTATGTCGTGGGAATGGGGGAGGCTTTGCTTGTCAGGAAGTAGCTAATCGGTTCGCGGAGTTCGATGGAAAAGCTGGGGTGAACGTCGGTCACTGGCGGGAGGGTGAGGGGTGGGAGCTGGTGTGCTGTGCGAATGTGGGCAGCGAAGTGCATGACCGCGAACTTCTTGAAGATCTCGAAGGATACGGAGCTGAAGTCTGCCCCGCCGAATGAGTATTTATCGACCTGGCCGTAGGCGTAACGGTCCTTCCGAGTGGTGAATGCGTCGTAGATAAAGTCTTCACCCGGCTCGACCA
>CAUTRF010000068.1:0-9139 GCA_963540795.1 uncultured Actinomyces sp. | reverse complement strand
CGATGAGCAGGACGTCCTTGCGGTCACCCTGGATGACGCCGGCCTGCAGGGCGGCACCAATGGCGACGACCTCATCGGGGTTGACGCCCTTGTTGGGCTCGCGGCCGCCGGTCAGCTCCTTGACGACCTCGGTGACGGCGGGCATACGGGTGGAGCCGCCGACGAGCACGACGTGGTCGATCTCGGAGACGGTCACGCCGGCCTCGGCCATGACATCGCGGAAGGGCTTCTTGGTGCGCTCGAGCAGGTCGGAGGTCAGCTCCTCGAACTTGGCGCGCGTCAGGGTCTCATCCAGGTGGATGGGGCCATCGGCGGTCATGGACAGGTACTGCAGCGAGATGTTCGTGGAGGTCGCGGAGGACAGCTCCTTCTTCGCCTGCTCAGCGGCTTCCTTCAGGCGCTGGAGAGCGACCGCGTCCTTGGACAGGTCGGCACCGGTCTTGGCCTTGACCTGGTCGATCAGCCAGTTGACGATGCGCTGATCCCAGTCATCGCCGCCCAGGTGATTGTCACCGGAGGTGGCGCGCACCTGGATGGTGGAGAAGCCATCGTCATCCTTGCCCACCTCGAGGAGGGACACGTCGAAGGTGCCGCCACCGAGGTCGAAGACCAGGATGAGCTCGTCTTCCTTGCCCTTTTCGAGGCCGTAGGCCAGGGCCGCGGCGGTGGGCTCGTTGACGATGCGCTCGACCTTCAGGCCGGCGATCTGACCGGCATCCTTCGTGGCCTGACGCTGAGCGTCGTTGAAGTAGGCGGGGACGGTGATGACGGCCTCGGTGACGGGCTCGCCCAGGTAGGCCTCGGCGTCAGCCTTCAGCTTCATGAGGATACGCGCGGAAATTTCCTGCGCGGTGTACTTCTTGCCGTCGATCTCCGTGGTCCAGTCAGTGCCCATGTGACGCTTGACGGAGGAGATGGTGCGGTCAACGTTGGTGACGGCCTGGCGCTTGGCGATCTCGCCGACCAGGACCTCACCGGTCTTGGAGAAGGCGACGACCGAGGGGGTCGTACGGGCGCCTTCAGCGTTGGGGATAATGGTGGGCTCGCCGCCTTCGAGGACGGCGATAGCGGAGTTGGTGGTACCGAGGTCGATGCCGACTGCACGTGCCATGATTGTTGTCCTTTCGTTCGCTAGGCCGTCTCCGCGTTCGGAGCGGCTCGCGTTGGTCTATGTGGTCTCTGTGGTGCCGGGAGGGTCCCGACACATCCTTGAGTCTGATGTACTCAACTTTAGGAGCAGGGTTTTTATTCCGCAACCCAAAGCTCTCAAACTTGAGCCTGACGTACTCAACTTTACCGGGCTGACCTTTATTCCATCGCCAAGCCCCGGAAGTTTGAGTCACTCAAAACCTGAGTCTGATGTACTCAACTTTCTTTTCTTACTTTTATTCCACTCCGCCTGGCTAGACGAAACATGGCCCGGCACTACCAAAAGTTCCGTAGCGTCAAGCATGCGTAAGCGAAGCGAAAGCCGGTCGTAAGTTTTTGCAAAACTCGAAAGTGGCGTACTACACCCCTCCTCTGGCAAACTAGTAACGCTCTCAACGACCGAGAGTCCCGTCAATCAATGGAGACTTGATGCGCATCACGAACCGACTGGCTGGCAGCCTCCTCGCCGGCCTACTGACACTAGGAATGGCAGGTCCCGCCTTGGCCGACACGCCAGCAGCCGACGGTGCCCAGTCCGGCACCACCGCCCCCCAGGCCACCTACGACGCGCGCTACGCGATCCCCGCAGCCATACCCGCGTCCAGCGAAGCGAAGGTCGCGCAGTGGCAGGACATGAAGTACGCCATGTTCATCCACTGGGGCGTCTACTCCTCCTACGCAGGCTGGTACAAGGGCCAGAAGCAGGAAGTGGGCTACCCCGAGCAGATCAAGGCGTGGGGCCACCAGCAGACCTGGGATCAGCGAATCCCGCTGCAGGGCATTCCTCGCGAGGAGTACCTGGCCACCGCCCAGACCTTCGAGGCGCCCAACTTCGACGCGACCGCGTGGTGTCAGCAGGCCAAGGACACGGGCATGAAGATGCTACTCATCACCTCCAAGCATCACGACGGCTTCGCCATGTGGGACACGGCCACGACCGACTACAACTTCACGAAGCAGTCACCCTCGCACCGCGACCCGCTCCTCGAGCTGTCGCAGGCCTGCAAGAAGGTCGGCATCAAGTTCGGCCTCTACTTCTCCAACATCGACTGGGAGAAGCAGCCTGAGAACCCGTGGATGAACGACAACACGCTGGACGAAGAGGGCTACATGGAATACATCCATGCTCAGCTCAAGGAACTCCTCGGCGGCAAGTACGGCGAGATCGCCGAGCTCTGGTACGACATGGGCAAGCCCAACCCCGCCCAGTCCGACCAGCTGCGTACATGGGCCCACGAGCTCCAGCCGAACATCATGATCAACTCCCGCGTGGGCAACGACCGCGCGGACTTCGAGGTCGGCTGGGACAACGAGATGCAGTCCGAGCAGACCCAGGGTCCCTGGGAGTCGGCTGTCTCGATCTTCCACAAAACCTGGGGCTACGCGAACTGGGACGACGCTGCTCCCACCTACAAGGACACCGGCTACCCGGACTACACCGAGGAAGACTGGGACCACATCCAGCAGGTCGACAACACGACGGCGTTGCGTAAGGCCCCGGGCGGCGCCCACACCAAGACCACCGAGATCGTCGGCAACATGTTCTCGACCGTCGCCCTGGGCGGCCAGTTCCTCTTCAACGTCGGCCCGAAGTTTGACGGCTCCTACGACCCGTGGGACGCCTCGGTCCTGGCGGGCATCGGCGACTGGAACCGCGCCCACCCCGGCATCCTGAACAACTCTCGCCCGACCCACTTCCCCATCGAGACCTGGGGCAAGACCATGGTCGATGACTCCCACATCTACCTGGGCATCGAAAAGTGGCCCGCCGACGGCACGATCACGCTGCGCGGCGCCGGCGCCAACGACATCTCCTCGGTGAAGCTGGACGGCTCCGACGCGCCCCTGACCTACAAGGTCGAGGGCAACGACCTCGTCATCACGCTGCCCGCGCAGCCCGACGAGATCCTCCCCGTCGTCACGGTCACCACGAACGGCACCCCCAACTACGTGCCCACCGGCCTGACCACCATCGGCACCGAGGCGACCACGATCCCCGCCTCCGGCCTCGAAAAGTTCAAGGCCCCCACCCCCAAGACCGGCGAGACCAGCTTCACGGCCTCCATCACCTCCGGTGACAAGGTCGCCTCGGGCGTGAGCGTCTCCTTCGACACCGAGGGCTTCACGGACGCCTACGCGAAGTACAAGGTCACCGTCGCCGGACAGGTCATCAAGGGCCTGACAGTCGCGGACCTGAAGGAGGGCGTCGGCCCCTTCTCGATCGGCCCGAACCAGACCGCTCGCATGACCGTCGAGTACGACAACCCGGCATACGCCCTCAAGGGCTTCGGCAAGGACACGACCGTCAAGGCGGTCACCGTCAAGGCCGAGAAGCTCTCGACCCCCGCCGTGATCGTCGACCCTTCGAGCGTCGAGGCCGGCAAGACCGTCACCGTGAGGGGCACGGGCTTCGCTCCCGAGTCCGCCGTGACGATCACGCTGCACTCTGAGCCCGTCGAGGTCGGCACCGCCACCACGGATGAAAACGGCGACTTCACCGCCGAGGTGACGGTCCCCGCCGACACCGAGGCCGGCGACCACACGGTCGTCGCCGAGTCCACCGCGCCCACCGTGACGGCCTCCGCGCCGCTGACGGTCACCGCGCCCCCGGCACCCGCCGAGGACCCGAGCACCGCTCCGAGCGAGCAGCCCTCCGCAGCCGCGGCGCCCGCCGCCGAGCAGGGTGGCAAGGGCGGCCTGGCACGCACCGGCACCAACGCGCTGCTCGCTGTGGCAGCTGCGCTGATCGCCGCGGGAGCGGGCACGGCGTTCATCCGCCGCTCGCGTCTGGCCAAGTCCTAAGCACGCGTGGGCTTAACCACCACAGATGGGGGCGGGGCGTACCTGACGGTGCGCCCCGCCCCCACTTACACTGGAGCAATGCGCTGCGACCACTTTGACGCCGGAACCTGCCGGTCCTGCTCCCTCCTCCCACAGCCCTACGAGCTCCAGCTCGCGGGCAAGGTAGAGGCCGTCGCAGCCACCCTCTCCCCCGTCCCGGGAGCGGGCGAGATCAACTGGCTGGCCCCGGCCTCGTCCCCGGAGAAGGGATTTCGTACGAGCGCGAAGCTCGTCGTCGGAGGCACCCGCCGCCGCCCCACCCTGGGCATCCTGGGCCCCGACCGCCGAGGCGTCGACCTGCCCGGCTGCCCCATCCAGCACCCCGCGATCAACCGCGCAACTCCCGGCCTCAAGCGCTTCATCCGCTCCCTGAACCTGACTCCCTACGACGTTCCCACCAAGCGCGGGGAGCTCAAAAACATCCTCATCACAGTGGGCGACGGCCAGCGGCTCATGATCCGATTCGTCCTGCGCACACGCGACCGCGTCTCCGACATCCGCTCGGCACTGCCGCTCCTGCGCGACCTCGTGCCGGCCGCCCACGTCGTCACCGCGAACATTCACCCCACGCACGAGGCCATCGTCGAAGGCCCCGACGAGATCATCCTGACGCGCGCACGCACGCTGCCGCTCAGCGTCGAGGGGCTCGAGCTCGGGCCGCGTTCCTTCGCGCAGACGAACGCGTCCGTCGCCTCCGCCCTGTACGAGCAGGCCTCGGTGTGGGCCTCCCGCCCCTTCGCCGACGGGCGGCTGCCCGAGAGCCTGTGGGACCTGTACTGCGGCATCGGCGGCTTCGCCCTCGCCGCCGCGCGCGCCGGATTCCCGCGCGTCACCGGCGTCGAGGTGTCCTCCGGGGCGATCTCCTCGGCGATCAGCGCCGCCCGCCACGCCGGCCTGTCGCGGTCGGCCGCGTCCTTCATCGCGGACGATGCGACCGCGTGGGCGCGCGCCCAGTCGCCCGAGGACGTCCCCGACGTGATCGTCGTCAACCCTCCGCGCCGAGGCATCGGGGCCGACCTGGCCGCCTACCTGAACGAGTGCGACGCGCCCCGCGTCATCTACTCCTCGTGCAACCCCGCCTCGCTGGCCACGGACCTGGCGGCCATGCCCACGCTGCGCCCCATTGAGGGCCGCCTCTTCGACATGTTCCCACACACGACCCACGCCGAGGTCGCTCTCCTCCTCGAACGCGCGTAGGTCACGCAGACCGCGCAACCGATCCCGGCCGCGGCCCGTTACAATTGGACCTAACGTTAGGAGAAACATGACCGTCGAACTTATCACCGCCGCCACGCCCGAAATCCACGAGGCCATGGGACGCCTGATCCCCCAGCTGTCCCGCTCCGCCAAGCCCATGAGCGAGACGGACGTTGAGCGCTTCCTCTCCCAGCCCAGCGTGCACCTCTTCGTGTTCCGCCCCGAGACGGCCGACGCCGAGGGCAACCACCCGATCCTCGGCATGCTGTCGCTGGCCACCTTCGAGATCCCCACCGGCGTGCGCGCGTGGATTGAAGACGTCGTCGTCGACGAGGCTGCCCGCGGCCAGGGTGCCGGCCAGTCCCTTGTTGTCGCCGCGATCGAGCACGCCCAGAAGATCGGCGCCCGCACCGTCGACCTGACGTCGCGCCCCTCGCGCGAGGCAGCGAACCGCCTGTACCAGCGCGCCGGCTTCCAACTGCGCGAAACCAACGTGTACCGCGTGACGCTCGAAAAGAAGTGAGAGCGCGACGCGTGCACTGCTTGCGGCCTTAGCGTTGGCAGTGATTGCGTTGCTCGTTTCTGCTTGATTCTTCGTACTCCCGCCCGCCCCCGCATGATGCGGGGGCGGGCGATTCGTTTGGGGCGATAACGCGCGACCGGCTTCTGCCTGGCTATGGCCGGTGGGCGGCGCGCCTAGATGAACCCACATGTCGCCTCAGGGAAAGCCAGCTACACCGGTGACGCGACATCGGTCACCAACACGAGAGGCATCAGGCCTGTTGCGCGACAACGTCCAACGATTGCCGCGAAAAAACTCGCCCAGCACTGCCCCTCGAGCAGCATTTTCGCGAAATAACTCGCCCAGCACGCCTGAGAACGCCCATTTTGGGCCACTTTTGGTGCGCTGGGCGAACTATTTCGCGCTCGCGACCGCACCGGCCCGAGCAGGGCGAAAAAAGTCGCACGCCCCCACCACACCTAGCACGTGCTCCCCCACCACAACCACCCACGCCACCGAATCCAGCACTGAGCTGGGGTCCGCATGAAACCGACATCACCACGGCTCGCCCCTGAACAGGAGCCGTTGAAACCGACGTCACCTCTGCGCCCGGCAATTGCATCAAAAACACCCGTTTCTCACCCGCAAAGGCGATGGCGGTTTCACCTCAGCTCAAAGTCGCGGCCGTAATGGTGCCACCGGTTTCAAGCCGACGACGCGTTGCACCGAATACGCAGGCAATGCACTAGGTAGCGCAGCATTGCACTAGCAACAAGGCAGTGCAATGCCTCCCCAAGTAGTGCAAAGCCCGCGAATAACAAGCTCAATCGCGGATTCTGGCCGCCTCGCCGGTGCGGAGGGCACCGGAGGATCCAGAGGGCACGGCTGCGGCACCCGTGGGCGTCGGCGGAAACTCACCGACAACACACTAACGACAAGCACCGCCCGATTGGAGGCCGCCGCGGGGCCTGCGGGGCCTGGCCGGGCTTCGAGATCGACCACTCCGAGCCGCAGGCTCGCGTGTGGCGATCTCGCGGGCGGGCAGGCCACGCGGCGGCCGGAGATCAGGCGGGGCCACAAGCCCCACCGGAGATCAGGCGGGGCCACAAGCCCCACCGGAGATCAGGCGGGCTACAAGCACCGCCGAAAAGTTAGAACTCCTCGTAGTACTCCGGGTTCTGGTCGGCCTGGCGGCCGTCGGGGCGGCCGAGCGCGCTGATCGCCGCCATCTGCTCGGAAGATAGCGAGAAGGAGAAGATGTCTAGGTTCTCGCGCTGGCGCTCGGGGGAGCCGGACTTGGGAAGGGGCATGGCGCCGAGCTGGTAGTGCCAGCGCAGGATGAGGCGTGACGGGGACACGCCCGCTTCGGAGGCCAGGGCGATGATCGCGGGGTCTTCGACGATGCGCCACTTGCGTCCCAGCGGACTCCACGACTCGGTGAGCACGCCGATCTGCGCGTGGTAGGCCAGCGCGGCGGCCTGCGGGAAGTAGGGGTGCAGCTCGATCTGGTTGACGCTGGGGTACTCGCCGGTTTCGGCGTGCACGCGGTCGAGGTGTTCGGGCAGGAAGTTGCACACGCCGACGGAGCGGATGAGGCCGCGGTCGCGCGCGCCCAGCAGCGCCTGGAAGGCCTCGACGTACAGGCCGCGCTTGGGGTTGGGCCAGTGGATCAGGTACATATCCCAGTAGTCCAGGCCGGCGCGCATAAGGGATTCTTCGAGGGTGTAGACGGCCTCGTCGTAGCGCTGGTGGCGCCCGGGGAGCTTGGAGACCAGGCGCAGGTCCTCACGAGGCACGCCGCAGCGGCGTACGGCCGCCCCGAGGGCCCCCTCGTTCTCGTAATTGAAGGCGCTATCCAGCATGCGATACCCGGCCTCGATGCCGGACACCATGGAGGCCACACCCGAGGCACCGCGCAGGTTGTAGGTGCCCAGCGCGATCGCAGGAACGTCCAGGCCGTCGGACAGGGTGTATGCGGGAATCTCACTCATGCCTCAAGCGTAGGCCACGCCACGCGCGGCGTTCTACCATTGGGGTATGGCACAGCTTGAACTGGACGAGGTCCACGCGAACGCGGTGGACTATCAGCATTTCCTTCTTGATTCTCCCACCCCCTATCACGCGGCCGAGGTCGTGGCGCAGCGCCTGGTGGACGCCGGCTTTACGCGCGTCGACGAGAAGGGCGCGTGGGATGCGTCCCCGGGCGGTCACGTGATGGTGCGCGGCGGCGCGGTGGCCGCGTGGTTTGTCCCGGAGACGGTGGCTGACGACGCGGGCTTCCGCATCGTGGGCGCGCACACGGATTCGCCGGCGCTGTCGGTGAAGCCGTCGGTGCAGTCGACGACGCCGGATGGTTGGGGCCAGATCGACGTCGAGGTGTACGGCGGCATGATGTGGAACTCGTGGCTGGATCGCGAGCTGACGCTGGCGGGCCGCCTGGTCCTCAATAGCGGCGAGGTCGTCCTAGCCCGCACGGGCCCGATTGCGCGCATCCCGCAGCTGGCGATTCACCTGGATCGCGACGTCAACCCGGGCGGGCTGAAGCTGGATCCGCAGAAGCACCTGCACCCGGTGTGGACGGTGGATAACCCGTACGGCAACGTGCTGGAGTATGTGGCGCGCACGGCGGGCCTGGACGACGCGTCGCAGGTTGCGGCGTTCGACCTGATTCTCACTCCCAGCCAGGGGCCGGGCTTTTTCGGTGACAAGGGCCAATTCATCGCGGCCTCGCGCCAGGACAACCTGTCGAGCGTGCACCCGGGCCTGGTAGCCCTGGAGCGCCTGGCCGCGCAGGGTACCCCTGCGGGCGGCGATATCACGGTGTTCATGTGTTTCGATCACGAGGAGGTGGGCTCGGGGTCGCGCACGGGTGCGGCCGGCCCGATCTTGGAGACGGTGCTGCGCCGCACGGCGAAGGCTCTGGGCCGCGACGAGGATGGCTTCGAGCGCATGCTCGCGGCTTCCTCGTGCGTGAGCGCGGACGCGGCGCATTCGGTGCACCCGAACTACGCGGGCCACCACGATCCGGATAATCGTCCGATGATGGGCCGCGGCCCGATCATCAAGATCAATTCGAAGCAGCGTTATGCGACGGACGGCGAGGGCATCGCCCTGTGGAATCGTGCGTGCGCGGCGGCGGGTGTTGCCTCGCAGAGCTTCGTGGGCAACAACGCGATGCCGTGCGGGACGACGATCGGCCCGATCACGGCGACCCGACTGGGGATCCTGACGGTGGACGTGGGCGTGGGCCTGCTGTCGATGCACTCGGCGCGCGAGATGAGCCACGTGGATGACCTCCTCGCACTCTCGCAGGTGCTTCAGGCGTACTGGCAGGGTGCCTGACGCCCGCGCGCGGTGAGCCCCGCGGGCGAAGCCGTGCGCGCGGCACCCGCAGCAGGGCACCTGACGCCCGCGCGCGGTGAGCCCCGCAGGCGAAGCCGTGCGCGCGGC
>CAUTRF010000067.1:0-9826 GCA_963540795.1 uncultured Actinomyces sp. | reverse complement strand
CGGTCGGGGTGGCGGGATTTGAACCCACGGCCTCTTCGTCCCGAACGAAGCGCGCTACCAAGCTGCGCCACACCCCGGTGCCGTTCGAGTATAGCCTCACCCCGTCGATATTCCCAAACGGAGACGGAGTGAGCGCTCGAAGTGTGGTCCACGCCGCATGTTGTCAGGCCGCGTCGAGCCACAGAAAGCCCGGCAGCCGGTGATGCCTTCCTATGCGGGGTGTACGTACAGCAGCGATGCCTCGGGGCGCGTCGCGATGCGAATCTTCGCGTAGGGGGAGGTCCCCAGGCCAGCTGAGACATGCAGCCACGCCTCAGCGCCGTCAGGAGCCTTCCAGCGCTTCAAGCCCTTCGCGTACGGGCGCGAAATATCGCAGTTCGTGATGATCGCACCGACTCCGGGAATTCCGATCTGGCCGCCGTGCGTGTGCCCGGCGAGGATCAGGTCCGAGCCCGCCGATGTCAGCGCGGACACGACGCGCGTGTAGGGAGCGTGCGTGACGCCCAAGCGCAGGACATCCGGCTCGGCCCACGACGAGGCCGGAGCTCCCACGCGATCTCGGTGGATGTGAGCGTCATCCGTGCCCAGTAGAGACACCGTGCCGGCGGGCAGGGTGATCGTGCCGGCAGCATTCGACAGGTCGACCCAGCCAGCCTGTCGCATGCGACGCACCAGCGGCAGGTAGGGAAGATCTGGAACAACCCTCGCGGGGTGCGGCTTTGATCGTGACAGGTAGCGGCTCCAGCGCTTCGGGATCGGCGAGTAGTAGTCGTTCGACCCGAGCACGAAGGCGCCCGGATAGGAAAGGAATGGGCGGTACGCGTCCATGACCATATCCAGTGCATCCACGGACCCGAAGTTATCGCCGGTCGCCACGACCATGTCGAAACGCTCCGAGGCCGCGACGTCGGACAGGAAGCGCAGGAGAAACTCCTGCCCGGCAAACAGATGCAGGTCCGCAATCTGGAGGATCGTCACCTCGGGAACGTCCCCCTCGATGGGGACGTCGTAGTGACGCAGCACCGGCATCGTCCGCTCGACCGAACCCCACGCGAGCGCCGCGCCACCCGCAGCGAGGCCGGCGAGACCCAGCCCGCCGACGATCGCTCCTGCGGTGCGCAGGAGGCCACGGCCTCGTCGAGTGGACGAGGCCGTGGCCCCTGCGAGTGTAGACGCGATGTCAGTGGTCATTGCTGGTGGGTGACGCGCTCGGCGTGGGAGTGGGAGTCGCGCCGCGCTGAGGCGTCGTCGCGCCGATGTTCGCGTTCGAGACGGCCTCGACGGGAGTGCCCGCCAGAGCCTGCGTCATGTAGGGCGCCCAGATGTTCTGGCCGACGTAGGTCTCACCGTAGATCTCGCTGTAGTACACACCGTTGATGACAACGCCGGAAACTTCCTGGGAGGAGTTGTCGCCGTGGCCCACCCATGTGGAAGTGGCGAGCGACGGGGTGAAGCCGGTCAGCCAGGTGTTGGCGTTGCCGTCGGTCGTGCCCGACTTCGCCGCGAAGGGTCGGCCGTCGCCCAGTCGCGTCGACGTGTAGTACTGTCCGGCCGAGGCCGTCAGAAGGGCCGCCGTCTTGTTCGCGACGTCAGGGGAGATGACCTCCTTGCAGTCCGCCGCAAACTCCTTGAGAACGTTCTCGTCGCGGTCGGTCACGGACTCGATGGACTGGGGCTTGCACTGCTGACCGGAGTTTGCGATCGTGGCGAACACGGAGGCCATCTGCAGCGGGGAAGCCGACACGGAGCCGAGGATGTTGGCGGGGTAGGGGGACGGGACCTCGCCGTCCTCCGTGATGCCCATGTCGTAGGCGTTCTCGAAGATCGAGCAGAAGTCCACGCGCGACGCCATGCTCACGAACGCCTGGTTGACCGACTGGCCGGTGGCGCGTACGACGTTCATCGTGCCGGTCTTACCCGCGAGGTCGTTGACCTGATAGCCCTCGGTGGTGATGGCGCGGCCGTCGCACTTGAAGGAGCCGTTCGGGTAGAACGTGTTGGCCGAACCCACGGTCTCGTAGGCCGAGTGTCCCTCCTTGAACCACTGCAGGAGCGTGAACACCTTGAAGGTCGAACCCACCTGGAAGTTGCCGTCGGCCGAGTAGTTCGCCATGGTCTGGCCGCTCTCGATGCCGTAGGTCGTGTTCTGGGCCATCGCGAGCACCTTGCCGGTGCGCGGGTCCAGCGACACGAGCGCGTTGTTCAGGCCGGAGGCGTCGCCCACGGGAATCGCGTTCGTCAGGGCGGCGTAGGCCGCGTCCTGCTTCGCGGTGTCCAGCGTCGTGCGGATCGTGATGCCCTGGGTCTTGAGTAGGCGTTCGCGCTCGGTGCGCGTCGCGCCGAATGTTGGGTCCTCCAGGAACTGGGAGAGGACGTAGTCGCAGAAGTAAGCCTTCGAGGAGTCGGCGCCCGCGCAGCCCTCCGAGGACACCGTCGGGTGCAGCATCGAATCGACCGACGTCGCGATGCCCTCGTCGTATTCTTCCTGCGTGATGACACCCTGGTCAAGCATTGTTGCCAGGACCGTGTCGCGGCGTTCCTGAGCGGCTTCCGGGTGGGTCAGCGGATCGTACTGGACGGGGGACTGGACGAGGCCGGCGAGGAGCGCAGCCTCCAGGTAGTTCAGCTCCGACGCGGACTTGGAAAAGTAGCGCTGCGAGGCGGCCTCGACACCGTAGGTGATGGGGCCGAAGGGGGCGATGTTGAGGTAACCCGTGAGGATTTCGTCCTTCGACTGGGTCTTCTCCAATGCCAGTGCGTACTTGATTTCGCGCAGTTTACGCTCAGTGGTTTGCTCGGTCGCCGCGCTCACCTGGTCCGCGTCGCCCTCGAGGTAGCCGCGCTCTGCCAGCGAGTTGCGCACGTACTGCTGGGTGATCGTCGAAGCGCCCTGGCGGCCGCTGTCGCCGAGGTTCGTCACGAGCGCACGAGCGATACCCGTTGCGTCGACGCCGTTGTGCTCGTAGAAGCGCTTATCTTCGATCGCGACGATCGCCTTCTTCATCACGTCAGCGATGTTGGCGCTGGGCACCACGATGCGCTGCTTGTCGTAGAAGTGCGCGATCACGCCGCCGGACGAATCGAGGAGCTGGGACTCCTCGGCCGGGGCCACGGTCTGCAGGTCACCGGGCAGCTCGTTGAAGACGGAGGGGACCGACTTCGCTGCCAGCGCGGTGGGCCCCGCGACGGGGACGAGCATGCCGGCCGTGACGACGCCCATGAGCGAGGACACGCTCAGGAACGCCAGCAGCAGCGCGAGCAGCTGGGCCGGTCGGACAGCGCGAGAGTGAGAGTACGACATATTCCTAGCTTACGTGCCGACCCGCTCATCTGGCGTTTGGCGACGCGTGAGAATTGCCTGATGAATCACCTTGAGGTGCTTTCGATAGTGGTCGCAGCGTTTGCGCCCGCACAAGTATGTGTGTATGGTCACAGGCAGGGCTCGAAATACAGTGAAGTGGAGTTCCACGATGTCAACGCAAGGCGACGACCAGAGTTGGGTCGCCCGCGCGCTCTGCGCGTCCATTGAACCGGACGTGCTGTTCGTGCAGGGTGCCTCCCAGCGTCAGGTTCGTATGCGCTGCTATGAATGCGAGGTTCGTCTCGAATGTCTCGCCGACGCTCTCGAGTCCGAGGCTAACTATGGCGTGTGGGGCGGCCTGACGGAGCGCGAACGTCGAGCGATTTTGCGTCACTATCCACACGCGGACAACTGGCTGGAATGGCTGCGCACCTCCGACGAGCCGCTCGCCCGCGAGCTCCGCAGCCCCCACGTCCCGAAGGTCCTGTCCTTCGTGCGCCCCCAGTTGGCGGGCGGGTAGGATAGAGCCATGACTAAATGGGAATACTCCACGATTCCGCTGCTCACGCACGCGACGAAAGCAATCCTCGACCAGTGGGGCGCCGACGGGTGGGAACTCGTCCAGGTGATCCCCGGTCCCACGGGTTCCGAGAACCTGGTGGCCTACCTCAAGCGTCCGATTGAGGAAGCGCCCGCCGTTCAGAACTGACGCGCAGTAGTTCTGCGCACCGACGAGGCCGTGGCTGGCACGTGCGGAAATCGCGCGAGCGGCCGCGGCCTCGTTCATCTCGTCAGACATAGGGTTGGGCCCGACACCTCGCGGTGTCGGGCCCAACCCTATGTAGGCTGCGGTCAGCGAGCGCGACGCGCCAGGCGATCAACGTCGAGGAGGGTCACGGCGCGACCTTCCAGACGGATCCAGCCGCGCGACACGAAGTCGGCCAGAGACTTGTTCACGGTCTCACGGGAGGCACCGACCAGCTGGGCGAGCTCTTCCTGCGTGAGGTCGTGGGGGACGTGGACGCCCTTGTCGGTCGCGGTGCCGAAGCGGTCCGCAAGGTCCAGGAGGGCCTTGGCAACGCGGCCGGGAACGTCGGAGAACACGAGATCCGAGAGGGATTCGTTGGTGCGGCGCAGGCGCTGCGCGAGGGCGCGCAGCATGTGCTTGGCCAGGGTGGGGTTGGTGTCGAGCACGTGCATGAGATCCTCGTGCTCGAGGTAGAGAAGGGATGCCGGGGAAACGGCGGTTGCGGTGGTCGAGCGCGGACCCGGATCGAAGAGCGTAAGCTCACCGATGATCTCTCCGGGGCCCAGGACTGCGAGCAGGGACTCGCGGCCGTCGCTGGACGTGTGGCCGAGCTTCACCTTGCCCTCGGTCACGATGTACAGGCGATCGCCGAGATCGCCTTCGTCGAAGAGAGTCTCTCCGCGACGCAGGGTCGTGTGACCCATCTTCTGCTGGAGGGACACCTGCTGTGCATCATCCAGGCCACCGAACAGCGGCACCTGGCTGATGAAGTTTCCATCACCGATCATGGTGCGGAGCTCCTTCCGCTCGTGCCCGATTGCTCGGGCGTTTCGATTTGGATTGCGCAGTGGATCCCATACGTAATACCACTCACGAGGAGGTACCGCGCATCACACCATTATGCCCTATCTATCAGGTGAAATGGGCTTCATTTCGCGTTGTGTGTGACCTGTCTAATGAAAAATAGGCTACTTGGCGTGTGCGCTGACGTGCTCTGACAGAGCGTCGGCCACAGCCTGCGGCGCCTCTTCGGGGAGGAAGTGTCCGGCCTCGCGAATGACGATCTGCGTCAGCGGCGCATCCACGAACTGGGCGTCGGCCGCGTGATCCAGCGCCGACCATGCCCCGTCGTCACGCCCCACCAGGGACAGGACGGGTACGTGCAACGGCTCGGAGAGGATGCGTCGCTCCTCGCGCGAGATCTTGCGTGTGGCGCTCAGGCCGCGCAGCGCGGTGTGCGCGGCGAAGGGGCGACGCAGCGCGGCGCGGTACGTGCCCGACTGGGACACGAGGCAGTCCACGTTCCCGGGTGAGGCCCACGCGCGGAACACGGTCGTCACGAGAGAGCCCGAACGCAGCGCGCGCTCACGCCCGGTGGGCAGCGCGAGGCGACCCTGCAGGACGCGGCCACCCGCCCAGGGTGCGCGACCGATCACGGGCTGGACGCCGAGGGGGTGTGGCGCCGACAGGACGGCCACCGATCGCAGCTCGAGGGGTGCCAGGGCACCGATCATCCACGCGACCGTGCCGCCGATCCCCATGCCGGCCACGGAGAACGAGGCCACGCCGAGCGCGCGCACGACGCAGATCACGTCGTTCGCCATCTGCTGCAGGTCGCAGTCTCCGCGCGTCAGGTCGGAGGTTCCGAAGCCTCGTAAATCGAGGGCGAACACGCGAGAGGTCGACTCCGCGAGGGCGGGCAGGACATCGCGCCACGCCCACCAGTGCTCGGGGAAGCCGTGCAGGAGGACGAGCGCATGGTCCAAGCCCTCGCCCATGTCGGCAATGTGGAATGCGGCGCCGCCAGCGCTCACGTGCCGATGGGTCCACGGACCCTCAAGCTCGATCGCGCTGGCAGGAATCAGAGTGTTCACTTGCGGGCCGCGTCCTTCGCTGCCTTCTTACGGGCGCGCTTGGAGTAGAAGGCGCCCGCAGGGTTGGTGGTTTCCAGCGAGGTGCGCAGCGCCTCCTCGGCGCGGCCGGTGCGGCGCGCCGAGTGGGACACGTACGCCAGGCCAATGAGGGCGATGCCCAGCAGCGCGAAGCGGCCGGAGTATCCGGAGGCCTGCAGGTGGTGCGAGAGGTTCGCGCCCAGGGGGCCCGTGTTGGTCAGCGCGGTGAGCGCGGACAGCGCCGTTGCGGCGGTGATGCCGGGGGCCATGAGCCACGGCAGACCCACGATGAGGGTCACGATGCCCATCAGCCAGGCACCCAGCGACGAGCGGCGTGCGACCATGAAAAGGATCGCGGAGATGAGGATCGCACCGAGGATCTCGCCCAGGGCCACGATCGAGGCGACGCCGGTGTACATGGGGGCGGCGTCCGCCAGGGTCATGCGGGCACCCGCGTCGGCGGCCAGGTACCAGCCGACGGGCACGAGCAGCAGGAAGAGGAGGAAGGACAGCCAGTGCGCGCCCGTGCGCGAGGGCATCTCCGTGATCTCGGGGGCGGCGGAGAAGAGCTCGTCGTCCAAGCTCGAATGCGCGCCGGACTTGTCGCCGCGCGCGGCGGTCGACGCGATGGCGGCCAGGGTCGCGGCCTCGCTGTCCTCGTTGCCCTCACCCAGCAGGGAGCGGCGGCGCGGGCGTGCGGCCTCGGCGGCATCCTGATCCTCGAAGGCGTACGAGGCCTCGGCGTCCTGCGTCGACAGCTGGGCCGTCGGCTCGGTGAAGGGGGTCGCCTCCTCGGCCTTGCGCTCTTCCTCGGCGGAGGTTGCGGCGGGAGCGTTCTCCTGGGCCGCGACCGCGGGAATCGAGGGGGACAGCGTCTCGTCGTCGCCGAAGATCATGGAGCGGCGCGAGGGCAGCGAGTGCGCGGAGGCTTCGGCGGCTGCGCCACCGACCGCGGCGACCTCGCCCTCGGCGGGCTCGTCCTCGGCGGGCTCATCCTCGCTGGAGGGGGCCTCGGCCTCGTCGGAAGCCTCGTCGCTGGCCTCGTCGGACGCATCGTCGTTCGCTTCGCTCAGGGCGGCGGCCGCCTGCGCGGGCGTCATCACGGGGGCGGGCGCGGGCTCCGAGTCCTCGGTCGCGTCCTCGACGGCCTCGTCTGCGGTGGTCTCTTCCGTGGAGGAGAGCAGGGACGCAAAGGAATTCTCGGCGTCTTCCGTCTCGTGCTCGGAGGCTTCGGGCTGCTTGCCCTCCTCGTTCGACGAGGCGGGGGCGGGCTCATCGGAAGCGGTGTCCTGCGCGGGAGCCTGCTCCTCGGTCGCTTCCTCAACGGGAGCCTCATGAGGGGCCTCTTCGGCGGTCTCGGGCTCCTCGGTTGCCTCTGCGGCCGAAGTGTCGGCCTCGGCGGTCTGATCGTTTTCCTGATCGGCGGCCGGAGCGTCGGCGGGGGACTCCTGCTCGGCCTGCTCCTGCTCGGGGGCGGCCTCGGCCTCGTCGGAGGAAGAAACGACCGGAAGATCGCCCTCGGGGGCGGACACGACGGGCAGCTCGCCCGTAGAGATCTTGTCCTCGATCGTCGGCTTGAGCGGCGCTGCGGCGGGCACGCGGCCCGTCAGGCCGCCGATCGCGACTGCCTCGATTTCGCCCGTGTGGATGGGCTCGCTGGACTCGCCGACGATCGCCGACGCGTCGGAATCCTCGCCGGGCAGCTCGATCTCCTCGCCGGTTAGCACCAGATTGTCAGGTGCCTCCTCGGCGCGGTCGCGCTCGGCGTCAAACTCGTTATCAGACATGCTTCCTCCTTATATCTGCCCACATATTACGGTCAGCGTGAGCGCTTGCGCGTATTAGTCCTCGGCAGGCCCCTCTTTTGCTGTCGAATCCTCATCGGCCTCGAGCTTCTTGAGCGCTCGCACGCGGGCCCACAGGACGCCCATCGAGGCGCAGCCGGTCGCCATTCCGAGCGCCGCCAGCGGCGGGCTCGCGAGCGCCACCTTCGTCAGCAGGGACGGTCCCGGGACAATCACGTTGCCCGTCAGCGACGCCCACACGGGCAGGACCACGTACGTGGGGAGCACCAGGATGAACCAGCTCGCGATCTGCGTGCCCGTGATCGACCAGCGGGCGCTCACGACGAGCACTGCGAACGCGACGCCCGCTCCGAGCGCGAGCCAGTGCATCGGCTCGAAGCCCTCGGTGACCCCCTCCAGGCCCATGGCCGCGACGTTTGTCGTGTCCGAGGGGGCCGCCGCGACCATCAGCGTGCCCGCCGCGACCGCCGCCGGGAGCGCCACCGTCGTGCCGAATCCGTGGCGGTGCACGCGGGCCAGAGGCACGCGCGTGCTCTTACCGGCGCGCACTCGCACAGACTTGATCGTCAGCGCGCACGCGCCGAGCATGAGCGACAGACACACCGGGTACAGACACCAGGACACGCCCGCGATGACATCCTCGGCACCCACGGACGACTTCATGAGGAAAGGAAGGCGGGCCACGCCAAAGAACTGAGCCACCCCCACGACGATCGACCACACGAAGGTCACGACCATGCCCGCGCTCGACTCCTCGCAATTGAGGGCGATGAGGGCCAGCAGTAGCGACGCGAGCGCCATGCCGATGAGACCCTCGACCGAGGCCAGGGGCTGGCCGACCGCGGCCAACGCCTGCACGTCGACCATCGAGGACCCCAGGAACACCAGGGCGATCGGGGCGAAAATAAATGCGAACAACCCCGAGCGCAGGCGCGCGGAGAGGTTTCGATGCTGCAAAAGCGTCATGCCCCTAGTGTAGAGGGGTGAGTATCGAAGCCCTCGTCGACCCCGCACCCGCCGTGTTGTCCGCGGCAGCAGCCCGACCCGACGTCACCTCCGCCATGGACGAGGCCCACGCGGCTCTCGCCGACCTGCGCTTCAGCGAGGGGCTGCGCCGAGGCTGGGAGGAGGCGCGCGCGGAGGCAGCCGTGCGCGAGGCCGCTGCGCTGTCCATCATCGAGGGTGCCCGCACGAGCGTCGACGACGTGCGAGTCCTATCCATGGCCGACGATGGGGGAGCGGCCTCGGACCCGGGGTCCGCCCTCACGCTGGGGATCTGGCGCTCGCAGTGGAACCTCGCCTCGCGCTTCCCTGCGCTCAACACCCGCTCCCAGGGGGGCGCGCGCGTCGCCCTCACCCCCCTTCCCGCGCTGATCGCGGGACTGCATAGGGATGCCTGCTCGGGGCTCGTTGCCGCCGGCCTCGTCGAGTCGCGGTCCGTCGCCGTGCCGGCCGACCCGTCCCTGCTCGCGCCCGCCCTCGCCTACACGCAATGCGATGCCCCCGGCCTCGCCGTCGCAGCCGCCGCGACCGCCCACTTCCGTTTCCGGCGCGTCTTCGACCCGGCCTCGTCCGTCGTGGGCGGCGGACTGGCGCGGTGGATCCTCGTCACCCGGGGCGTCGACCCGACCGGCGTGTGTGTGCTGTCCGCCTACGACGCGCTCGACCCGGGGCGCGCGGGACGCGAACTCGCAGGCTGGGTGAGCGCCGACGAGGCCGGCCTGGCCCGGTGGATCATCCACTACTGCGCGGGAGTCGTCTACGGTGCCCAGGTCGGGCGCGACGTCGCCCGCCACGTGCAGGCGGGCCGCCTCTCCTAGGGCTGTTTCTCAGCGGCGCAGCAGCGCGCAGGCCGCCGCGCCCACCGCGACGCCGGCGATGAAGGGCACCGCGACTTTCGCTGGCGTGGGGACCTCGCGCGGCAGGACGCGCACCGTGGACGTGAACGTGAGGGTGGGCCAGCCTTCGCGCTGCGCCATCTCGCGCAGGCCGCGGTCCGGGTTGACCGCATAGGGGTGGCCGACGAGGCGCAGGAGCGGCGCGTCCGACACCGAATCCGAGTACGCCGAACACTCCGACA
>CAUTRF010000066.1:0-10348 GCA_963540795.1 uncultured Actinomyces sp. | reverse complement strand
AGCGGGCGGGCAGGCCACGCGGCGGCCGGAGATCTGGCGGGGCAACGAGCAACACGAAGCCGCCCGGCCCCACAGGGGACGGGCGGCTCAGCAAGTATCAGAGACTCATCGCAGGATCACGACGATGTCGGGGTCTCCGAGGCCGCTCTCCTGGCGAACGTTGGAAATACCGAGTGTGGCAGCAACGTCCTTCGCGGTTCCCTCCATGCGGGGATCCTCGTAGAACACGGTGGAGGCCTGCGTGGCCCAGCCGTCAGCGTTCGCGGCGGAGGTGCCCGCGTAGCCGGCCTGGTTCAGGATCTGAGCCTGCTGGCTGGCGTATCCCTGGGTTCCGGTGCCATTGAGGACCTGGATGACAGCTCCGTGGTCGGGTTCAGACGAAGCCGACGGGGAGGAGGAGCTGGCGGAAGGCGTGGGCTCAGCGGACGCGGTGGCCTCGGCTGTGGGCGACGCTGAGGGAGCGGCAGCGCTCGGGGTGGTCGCGGCGGGGCTGGGCGCGTTGCTGACAGTGGCCTGCTGGCGCGACAGGGCGGTCGCCGCTGCCCATCCGAGGGCGGGAACGATCACGAGGATGGCCAGGAACGGCCAGACGTTCTTCCACTTGGACGGCTTGGGGCGGTGCATGCCGACGGGCATATCTTCGCCGGCGCGGTCAAATTCATCCCTGGGGTACTGAGAACTCACGCGTTCAGACTATCGGAAAACAAGGAGTGGGGTGCGGGTGGCGCGCGGGGAATGTGGCGTGGCCTGTGCGGCATTAGGCTGGTGCCATGAGTGAACACAATCCGCGCCCGTTGGCCGAGTTGATTGATCCGGGGTGGGCTCGGGCTCTTGCTCCGGTGGAGGGACGCATCCACGAGTTGGGCACTATGTTGGCCGCTGAGGTCGAGGAGGGGCACGGCTACCTGCCTGCGGGCACAGATGTTCTCCGCGCCTTCACATACCCCTTCGACAAGGTGAAGGTCCTCATCGTCGGGCAGGATCCGTATCCGACGCCGGGGCACGCGATGGGGCTGTCGTTTTCGGTCCACCCGGGTGTGGCATTGCCCAAGTCACTTATTAACATTTTCCGCGAGTTGAGCGACGACATGGGTGTTCCCGCTCCGACGTCGGGCGACCTGACGCCGTGGAGCGAGCAGGGCGTGTGCCTACTGAACCGCGTGTTGACGGTGCGCCCGGGCGCTCCCGCATCGCATCGAGGCCGAGGCTGGGAGGAAGTGACCCAGTGCGCGATCGACGCGCTGGTGTCCCGGAAGCGTTCGGATGGCTCGCGCGTTCCCCTCGTGGCGATTCTGTGGGGGAAGGATGCGCAGTCGCTCGCACCACGTCTGGGTGACACGCCGATTATTGCCTCCGCCCACCCGTCGCCACTCTCGGCGTATCGAGGATTTTTTGGGTCGAAGCCGTTTTCGCGCGCGAATCAGCTGCTGGAGGCGCAGGGCGCGTCGGGCGTAGATTGGTCGCTGGGCACCTCTCATTGACGAGGCCGGGGTACCTCGTCCGATCAGGTGAGGTGGGCCGCGGCTGCGGTGCCGCGGTGAGGGACTCCGTGGAGCCGGCTATCGGACTCGAACCGATGACCTGCTGTTTACAAGACAGCTGCTCTACCAACTGAGCTAAGCCGGCGGCGGACACTAGTGTGCCACAGGTAGGGGCTCGTGCGCGCGGGCGGGATGGTTCGCCGTCAAGAAGCGCACGACGACGAGATTCCCCATTGCACGATGCATGGAACCGACGTGCGCCTCAGGGACCTCCACGTTACGCCACAGATGTGAAGATCACGGCAAAGAGGTGAGGGGTGGGACCGCAGCGGTCCCACCCCTCACTGGTTGAAGGCTCAGTTGGAGCTGTTGGTCGTCTCGGAGCTCTGGGCCTCGCCGGTGCCGCTCTGAGAGGACTCGGTGGCCTCGGGCGCCGGGGTTTCGGTGATGTCCTGGCTCGCGGAATCGGTGATGCCGAATTCGTTTGCGATGGTCTGGCGCAGCTCACTCAGCTGCGTACCGAGTGGGATCACGGTGGAGTGGTCCTTGACGAGCTCGGGGGTGCCGAGGCTGCCGTCACGACCGCTGTAGCCGGCGTTCTGCCAGGCGGTGGTCGACGCCTCGAGGTAGTCCTCGACGGCGTTGACCGGGAAGGTGTCGATAACGTCGGAGGGGACGCCAACCTCGGCGGCGATCACCTTGACCTGCTTCCAGGAGGCTTCGAGGTTCTGGACGACGGTGCCGTTGGAGGCCTGGTACTGGGTGCGGAAGTAGGCGAGGAGTGCGTGGTGGAAGTCCACCCACTTGTCGGGTGCCTTCTGCGCGACGACCAGCGAGGCACCGGTCGCGGGCTTCAGGTAGTCCATGTTGACGGTGATGACCGGCTGAAGCTCGATGTTGTAGTGACCTTCGGCGGCCCAGGTGGTGAGGTCCCTGCCCATGTATGCGTCGAGGTCGGCGCACGCGTGGCAGGAGTAGTCGAAGTACTCGGTGAGGGTGGGCAGGTTCGGGTCCGCCTCGGCGACGACGCCGTTTGCATTGACGATGACCGGGCGTCCGTCGGCGTAGGGGCCGAGGACCTCGGAGGCGTCGACGTTACGGGCGGCGTTGACCTGCGCCTGCTGCTTCCAGATCACGCCGCCGACGGCTGCGACGACCGCGAGGACGATGACTGCGACGGCGGAAATGACGATGATGCGGGTGCGGCGGTCAGCACGCTCCTGCGCCTGGCGCATCTGGGCGGCTTTCGCGCGCACGGGATCGACAGCCGGCTTCTTGTTCTGAGCCATGGACTCACCTTCCGAAAGTAGTTGAATGTTGTAAGAATATCGGGCGCAGCATGAACGCGCTTAGTGCGACAGCCCACCTGTGACGAGGAACCACGCACCCGCAAGGAACGCCACACAGCCTACCGCGAGGAGGCCTCGCCCCCAGGCAGGACGCACGACCGAGCGCAGCGTTGTGGACACACCGACCCTCAGATCGGCTGCAAACGGCATGAGCCAGGCAGCCAACAGCATCAGCGCGGCGAGCGCCCACACGATGATCGTGGCTCGCGGGTCGCTCAGCCAGTAGTCCGTGCGATCAACGCCGGTGGATGCGACGACGTCGGCGGGCCACGACCACAGGACGCGCCCCTCGCGCGAGTAGGACACGAAGGCCCAGATCCCGTACGGAACGAGGCCTCCGACGACGAGGCCAAGCGCGGTCGATAGGATCGAGCGCACCAGCAGGATGGGAGACATGGCGATGACGGCGGCCGTGTCGCTGGCCTTTGCTCCTCGCAGGATCCGACGGCGCTCCAGCCACCGCGACATCGCGCCGATCAGGCCGAAAGCGGTGAGCGCGATCCCCACGATCATGGAGCCGGTGAGACCAAAAAGGAAGGGCAGGGAGGCCAGAAGGGCCAGCAGTGCGGTGCCGGAGATCCAGGCGTTTTTCTTCGCCGGAGACGAGGCCCCGTCCGCCGAAGCAGTGCCCGTCCCCATCGCCGGATTGGGGTTCCACTGGGGACCCGGTGCCATCTGCTGCGCGGCGACGCCGGCCTGCGGGTAGTGCTGTTGCCCATAGCCGGGGGCAAAACCGGGACCATAAGCGCCCTGCGGGCTCGAATACTGAGGCTGAGCGTAGGGGGCGATGACCTCGGTGGGATCCGAGTCGTCAACGCGCTGCCAGACGTCGGTGGCGTCATCGTGCCAGGCGACCTCCTCGGCATCATCAGACCAGTCGCCATACCCCTGGGCCACCGACGCAGTGTCCACGACGTCGGTGTGATCGTTGGCCGCGGTGAATTCCGAGGCATCTCGGCGCGGATGCTGCGGATAGGAGACGGCGCGCGCACCGGAGACGTCCGGACGCTGACCCGCATCCTCCCACTCGGGAGGCGCGGCGATCTCCTGGGGGTCCGAGTTCACCATCTGCGTGCGCATGCCCGTGTCAAGCAGCTGCGCCCAGTTCACTGTCACGTAGTCGAGCTCGCCGGGCGCCCACCCGACAGCGCTCATGAGATCGGCAACAATCAGCGAGGGAGAAGGGCGATCGTCGGGATCGGGAGCAAGCCCGCCCGCGAGCGCGTCTGCGACCATCGGATGCAACCCGGCCAGGTCGGGATCCCCTTCCAGGACGCGCAGCATCGTGGCGGACACGTCGCCCTTGCCGAACGGCGGACGCCCGGTGGCGCAGGACAGCAGGGTGGCGCACCACGCCCACCAGTCCGACTCCTTCGTGGCGCCGTGGCCCTGCAGGAGCTCGGGCGCGGTATACCCGGCCGTGCCCGACACGAGGCCGGTGCTCGTCAGGTGCTGATCGGAAGTCGCCATCGCGATACCAAAGTCAATGAGGACCGGGCCTCGCGGCGAACAGATGATATTGGAAGGCTTAATGTCGCGGTGGATGATGTTGGCGTGATGAACGGCCGCGATCGTGGATGCCAGGTGATAGGACAGGGCCGCGACGCCACGCAGAGGAACCGGCCCGGAAACGAGAATTTCCGCGAGCGTGGGGCCCTCCACATACTCCGAGACAACGAAAGGCTGAGAGGCCTCGGTTTCCGCATCGACGATGTGCGCGACGAACGGCGAGCGCACGGAGTTCACGGTGCGCGTCTCGCGCTCCAGGCGCTGGCGCGACTCCTCCGAGGCGGCCATCGCCGGGTGCATGGCTTTGAGGGCGACACGCGTGCCGCCCCCATCTTCGGCGAGCCAGACCGTTCCCGCGCCGCCCGTACCGAGCCGACGGATCAGCCTGTAGCCGCCCAGTTCCTCGCCTTCTTCCACGCCCTCAGCCTACCTGGCCCCTCCCCCATCTGCGTCCACCCGCGCGGGGCGGCCCCGGCCTCGGCCCTAAAAGTGACGGGCGACCACCCACTGCCAATCCACCATGTGGCCCGAACTGTACACCCGAGAGCGAGCGTGCTAACTTCGCTATTGGTCGCGCGCGCGGAACGATCCGCGTTCGCACTCCGTGGGCGAAGACGCTCCACGGTCAGCCCACTACGGATCGTCCGGCACGTACCTGCCGGTGGGAAGGAAAACTCCATGGCAACCGTAACCTTCGACAAGGCCACCCGCGTCTACCCAGGTTCCGACAAGCCCGCCGTCGACCAGCTCGACCTCGAGATCCAGGACGGCGAATTCCTCGTTCTCGTCGGCCCCTCCGGCTGCGGCAAGTCGACCTCGCTGCGCATGCTCGCCGGCCTGGAGGACGTGAACTCCGGCCGCATCCTCATCGGCGACAAGGACGTCACGGACGTTCCGCCGAAGAACCGCGACATCGCGATGGTCTTCCAGAACTACGCCCTCTACCCCCACATGTCGGTGCGCGAGAACATGGGCTTCGCCCTGAAGATCGCCGGCACCCCCAAGGAAGAGATCAACAAGCGCGTCGAAGAGGCCGCTAAGATCCTCGACCTCGAGCCCTACCTGGACCGCAAGCCCAAGGCCCTGTCCGGCGGCCAGCGTCAGCGCGTCGCCATGGGCCGCGCGATCGTCCGTAAGCCCCAGGTGTTCCTCATGGACGAGCCCCTGTCGAACCTGGACGCCAAGCTGCGTGTCCAGACCCGTACGCAGATCGCCTCCCTGCAGCGTGAGCTCGGCGTCACCACCGTGTACGTCACCCACGACCAGACCGAGGCTCTGACGATGGGCGACCGCATCGCGGTCCTCGCCGGCGGTATCCTCCAGCAGTGCGGCACCCCGCAGGAGATGTACGAGCGTCCCGCCAACGAGTTCGTCGCTGGCTTCATCGGCTCCCCCGCCATGAACCTGGGCACCTTCACGGTCGAGGGCGAGTGGGCCAAGCTCGGCCCCGCGCGCGTGCGCGTCTCCGAGGCCGCCCGCGCCGCGATGACCGCTGAGGACGGCGGGAAGATCAAGATCGGCTTCCGTCCCGAGGGCCTGGACGTCGTCGCCGACGGCTCCGAGGGTTCCATCCCCGTCGAGGTCGACTTCGTCGAAGAGCTCGGCTCGGACGCCTACGTGTACGGCCATCTGGCCGGTGCCGCCGAGGGCGAGACCCTGGGCTCCGGCTCCGAGGGCACCGGCAAGCAGCTGATCGTGCGCGTTCCCCCGCGTACCGCCCCCGCGCGCGGCGGCGTCCTGCACGTGCGCATCCGCGAGGGTCAGCAGCACAACTTCTCCGCTGCGACGGGTGTTCGCCTGCCCGAGTGACGCGTAGCGCGCACGCACAGCGATAGTCGGCCCCGGCCTCGTCCACTCGTACCTCCAGGACGAGGCCGGGGTTTCGCTATGCCCACATGTGTTCTTGGCCGCGACTAGCGCAGATACCAAGTCGGGGCTATACGCACGGCGTTCAAGATGAGACAATAGATCTCATGGCTTTGGACATTACGGCGGCCGCAGTCGACCCCGCCCTCCTGGATCTCCCGTGGGATGTTCCCCTTGAGGAGTGGCCATCCAACCTACTCGCGGCACTCCCCCGCGGCATTTCCCGTCACGTCGTGCGCTTCGTGAATCTGTCCGGTCGCGTGCTCGCGGTCAAGGAGATCGGTCCGACGGTCGCCCATCACGAGTACGACCGCCTGCGTGACCTGAAGCGGCTGGACGCCCCGTCCGTCCAGCCGGTCGCCGTCATCACGGGCCGCGAGACCCCCGAGGGCGAGGAACTCAACGCGGCTCTCATCACCGAGCACCTGCAGTTCTCTCTCCCCTACCGCGCGCTGTTTTCCCTGTCGATGCGTGAGGACACAGCGACGCGCCTCATCGACGCGCTCGCCCTTCTCCTCGTGCGCCTGCATCTCCTGGGCTTCTACTGGGGCGATGTCTCCCTGTCAAACACGCTGTTCCGCCGCGACGCGGGCGAGTTCGCCGCCTACCTCGTCGACGCCGAGACCGGCGAACTGCACCCCAAGCTCACCGACGGCCAGCGCGAGTACGACGTCGACCTGGCCCGTACGAACATCATCGGCGAGCTCATGGACCTCCAGGCCGGCGGGTTCTTCCCCGAAGACTCCGACCCAATCGACGTCGGCGATCGCATCCGCACCCAGTACGACCTGCTGTGGACCGAAGTCTCCGCCGAAGAGTCCATTCCCAACGACCAGCGCCAGTACCTGGTCAGCGAGCGCATCCGCCGCCTCAACGACCTCGGTTTCGACGTCGCCGAGCTGCACATGTCCACCGATTCGACCGGCGAACGCCTCGTCATTCAGCCCAAGGTGGTCGACGCCGGTCACCACAACCGCAAGTTCATGCGCCTGACCGGCATGGACGTCGGCGAACACCAGGCGGCGCGCCTCCTCGCCGACATCGACGTGTGGCGCGCGACGAACGGCCTCCAGGACCTTCCCCTCGAGCAGGCCGCCCACGAGTGGCTCACCGACGTGTTCGCCCCCGTGGTGCGCGCGATTCCGCGCGAGCTCGCTGGCAAGCTGGAGCCCGCGCAGCTCTACCACGAGTATCTCGAGCACCGCTGGTACATGGCCCAGCAGGCCGGCCACGATGTGTCACGAGACGAGGCCCTGGCCTCGTACGTGGAGACGATTCTGCGCTCCAAGCGCGACGAGGCCGTCCTCATCGAACCCGGTCCGGGTCGCGCGTCCATGCTCAGCGCCGAAGCACACCCCGACCTATGGTGAGGGGCGCAACACCCCATCCCGTTCACGCTAGGAGCACCCATGTCTGAATTTCCCCGCATCTTTGCCCACCGGGGCGCGTCTTCCCTGGCTCCCGAGAACACGATCGCCGCGTTCGCCAAGGCCATGGAGGTCGGCGCACGGTGGTTCGAGTTCGACGTGGACATCACGGGCGACGGCTCACTGATCGTCATTCACGACGACACCCTGGACCGCACGACGACGGGGTCCGGCTCCTACTACCAGCTCGGGTTCTCTGACATCCGGCGACTGGACGCGGGCCGCTGGTTCTCGGACACGTACCGCTTCGAGCGCATTCCCGAGGCCACCGACGTGCTCGCCTTCGCTCACGCTCAGCAGATGGGCGCGAACCTGGAGATCAAGCCCTGCGCGGGCGGGGATCGCCTGCGCGAGCGTCTGATCGAGGCGCTGGCCGTCACGCTCGCTGGCGATAAGGTTCCGTCCCGACTCATCGTCTCTTCCTTCGACCACGACCTCCTCGCTGCCTTCCACGAGGCGTGCCCGACGGTTCCGCTCGGCTGGCTGATTGAGCGCGCCTCCGAGGAGTGGCGCGAGGGCGCGGCCGCCCTGGGTGCGGCAGCGATCCACCCGGGTGTTGAAGGCCTCGCCGCCTCCGACGTGCGCGCGATGCGCGACGCGGGCTTCGAGGTCAACGTGTGGACCGTCAACGACGTCGAGCAGGCCCGCGAGCTGGCCTCGTGGGGCGTCACGGGTATCTTCACGGATCGGCCGCAGGACTTCCCCGCCGAGGCCCTGAAGGCCTGACGCGTGAGGGCACGGCCCGCGCCCGTGCCACCATCAAACTGACGAGGCAGCCGGGGTCGGACGCGACCCCGGCTGCCTCATACGTATGCGGTGGACGGCTCCTTACGCCTCGCCGGCGCGGCGCGCGAAGCGCTTGGAGACATGCTTGGCCAGGGAGAGCTCGGCGATCGAATCAACGACCATCAGGCCGCCCACGATGCCCACGAAACGCATCCAGCCCGAGCGCGGCGAGGAGGCACGCACGGCGGCGACCAGCATGCCGGTTCCGACGATGGCCTCGGCGGCGACGGCAGCGTGAATGATCCACGGGCGTTCGACGGCCACGGACTCGTAGGAGTTCCACAGGGGCTTCACGACCGACTGCGGCTGGCCCATCATGATGTCGACGCTGCGGCCGATCGCATTGGAGATGCCGCGAGCCAGGTGCACGGAGACGCCCTCGACGTCCTCGAGGTCGGTGGTGCCCAGGAGGAAGCCGGCGACGGAGCCGGGCAAGCCGAGGGCGCGCACGACCTTCCACACGGACTCCTCGCCGGTCGTGGCCACGGACGCCCACAGGGCGTCGGCGTCCGAGCCGGGGACGGCCTCGGCGATCTCCAGGAGGTCGAGGCGGTCGCCCACCAGGTCGATGACCTCGCCGGGCAGTTCCGCGGTGCGGTCGTGTCCACCGGGAACGATCGCAGCGTCCATGCCCCAGTTGTGGGAGATGATGTGCTCGAGGTGATCGTCGGTGACCAGGAAGACCTGGAATTCACCGTCCGTCACGGAGAGCGTCACGAGCGGCAGATCACCGAAGTTCCAGCCCTCCTTCTCGGCGGGCAGCTCGGCGAGCAGCGCGCGGTGTCCCTCCGCAAGCTCGAGGTCACCCAGGTCCACACCCTCGAGGGCTGCCAGGAGGGGCACGGACGAGGCGGGGGTACGGCCAATCTCAACAATGCGGGTGGGCGTCGGGTCAACGGCCGCTGCCTCCTCATCGGAGGGCCAGACCTTGCCCAACGGCGAGTCGCCCTCGGGCAGGTGGTCGGCCGTCGCGTTACCGATGCGCACCTCAGCGTCGAAGAGGATGGCGAGTGCGTCAGCCAATTCGGCGGGGGTGGGGCCGGGGACAACCTCGGTCGAGTCTGCGGGAACTGTGGCGACGCGTTCCTTGTCGACCGCGACGTTCAGGCCGAGCAGCTGGGGCGAGGAGGGGAACCACTCGAGCTGGGCGAGGATCGAACGCTCCTTCAGCTCGCCGGCGACCACGCTGGGATCCAGATCGTGGCCGATGATCATGCCTTCAATGCGAGTCCATTCCTGGGCCATGTCGTTACCTTCCTATCCGTGGTGACGTCGTCTCACCACTCTATAGTTCCATTGTGTCGCGTAGGTCGCTACTTCGCTCGCCCGCGCGGTCACTGACGAGATTTTGTGTCACTGCAGCACCTCTACTTCACGCGCAGCAACTGTGTGTTTCTGAGCTATCTGCTGCCAGCTTCTCACGGTAAAGAACGAGACCACACCTGCGCGAGAACGCGTGAGCGGTAGGCGTTCGCACCTCAGCGCATCGGGCCTGTCTCCATCGCACTTTCACTTTCCCCGTCCTATGCCCGTCATTGGGCGATGATCACCATGCTTCGTTTCGCGGTGATCCCATCATACGGCCCTCGATCACCTCGTTTCAAGGGTCCACATGCGGGCGCGGGCTGTACGCGTGGCACCACGACTGCCTGAGGTGTGGTGTCGGCGGGGACTGCGTCGGTTGGGCGGCGTCGGCGGGCGCGAAGTCACTCGCCCAGCGCGGGGCTTCCAGTGGCTTATCCGCGAAAAAACTCGCCCAGCAACGGGCCACCTCGGGCCACCTGCGAAAAGACTCGCCCAGCAAGCCCAAAAACGCCAAATTTGGGGTGTTTTCAGCACACTGGGCGAACTATTTCGCGCTCACGCCCCAGGCCGAGCAGGGCGAACTTTTTCGCGCACAGCGCGCAGCGACGCGGCGGCAATGCAACCA
>CAUTRF010000065.1:0-10448 GCA_963540795.1 uncultured Actinomyces sp. | reverse complement strand
TCGCCCCAATAGCTCAGTCGGTCAGAGCAGCGGACTCATAATCCGTGGGTCGTCGGTTCAAGCCCGACTTGGGGCACAGATGTATCGGTACCTCGGTGCCGCCCGGCTGGTTTGAATGGTGCCGGAATCCAGCCGCCGTTCCCGTCGGGGGTGGGCATGAGGTCGGCGGGCTCGATGCCAACGTGAGCTGCCAATAGTTGTCGCTCGTACGCGTTGGTTCCCTAGCTGGTCTCTCCAAGTTTGACGCACCACAGGTCTTTGCTGCGCGCGTAGATGAGAGTGGCGAGCGTTTCGATGGGGCCGTCAGTAGTAAGGTCTGCGAAATCCTCGGCGATTCTACCTGTTATGTAGCCGATCGTGACATCATCGTGATAGATAGAAAGATCGGGGGTGATGACAACCCGGAGTCTGTGTCGGGAGCCGCCGGTGGCACCAAGTCGATCAGCAACATTGATGAGGATGTGTTGGGTGGTCTCGACACCGGCTATCCAGCAATTTGGGATATCGAGCGCGTTCACGTACCGCGCGTAGCTGGCACCAAGCGCACCGTCGTCGCTGTTATCAATGGCGGCGTTCGTATCGATATTGTCGATAAATTCTTTCGTTTCGCGAAGCGCCTGGACCGTAGAAGGTAGTTCTCGGCGTGCTTCCAGCTCGCCGATAGTGTCGATGAATGCACGAACGAGCCGTGCTAAGAAGACATGAACGTCGCCGTCATTTCCAAGGCGTGCTAGTTCCTTATTGACTCGCTCCTCGAAACGTGTCGTGATGGGTCCATTACTCACTTCTGGGATCCTCTCATCTGGGATTCGAAAGACTGATGGATGGCGGTTGTATAACCAACACTCATAGTTTCTCCTCTCGGCTGTGAGAGAAGTGTGTCTATCCGTTTTGTGAGCGTATCAAACTGTCTTGATGCGCCCAGTAATACCCTGACCGTGTACGGGGTGTCCATTGACCTGTGCTGCCAGGTGGTGCACGTATGCCATCGTAAAACACGGAAAGTAAACCTGTGCACCGAGTTCTGTCAGGTGTACCGCGTGGTCGTAGTAGTGGCTGGGTGTCTCTCTGGGTATTGTCATGTAACTACGAACCGCTTATCGGGCCTGTCGCGTATGGCGGTGATATCTGTAGCTGTCCGTTGAAGTAATAGCCCACGCGCGTCGCAAGTGCTGCGGCGCGGGCAGGCTGCTCAGATGTGGGTCGTCGGTTCAAGCCCGACTTGGGGCACCATCACCTCGTCACCTCATCAGTGCAACCGTGTCGGACGATTTCTACACAAGGCTGCACAGAGCACATGGTCGCCTTGTACGCGACGAAGGGGGCGTTAGTCCGTCGGTGAGTGTGTCTTACGTTACGAACCTGGCAGTGCGCCGACATTCACGGCTGTCACGAACACCCACACGCACACGAAGGCCGCTACCGAGGACGCCACGAAAGCTGCGATCGCTGCACCAATATGAAAGCCGACGGACGGATTCATGCGTCTGACGCACACGACGTAGAGGGCATGGATCAAGCAATTCCACCACAGAGTTCCCAGAAACAGGAACGGCATGATCAGAGACTTGGGGGCACCATGGTCGACTGCCTGTTCGTAGAGCCGCACAATGGCGACAGTAACGGCCGCAAGAAACGCCAGACTCGGCAGCGCCCACAAGCGCCACCACCTCCAATGCCACCCGTTGTCCTCCGGCATAGCTACAGCGCCATGGGTGCGCCATGGGTTCACTGGGTCGTTCGCGCCCGGGTACACGATCGGTTCGAGGTAGCTTAAATCCTCGCGTGTAGGTGCTGGTGATGCGACGGGTGTTGGCTCAGCTGCGTGTGCGCGGCCCCGTTCCTCCGCGAGAGCCATGATCACTGCCCACTCCTCGTCAATCGACAAGGCGCGAGGTGCCGCTGGGTCACCGCCAACCCGTGAGGGGGTGGGCGGGCTTGGTTCGCGGTGAGATTCGTCGTCGATGCTCATACCTTAATAGTGCCCCGTTGCGTATACATCTGCGTCCATCTCGCTCAGGCGTGCGAATCGGTCACGATGTCATAGCCTGTCGCTGTGGAGCCTCACAATGTTCCTTTCCGCATGCCTGTGCGACTGACGCATCCTCAACGGGGTTGAGCAACGTCATCTGCTGGACTTTCGTAGTGTCCGAGTTTCGGGGGTTCCGGGCTCGTATTACTGCGGCGTAAGAGCGTTCGATACGGGTGTCATCACCCAGATGGGCTGCGGCGGTACCGTGAGGTCCCAGCGATGCTCGAGATCGGGTGGCGTGTGGCGTCGATGCGGATAGGTTGTTCCTTCCTGGATAGGTTATGAGCATCCGGATAGGTTAATAAGCTATCCGGATGTGCGTTACCTATCCCAATGTGCGTTACCTATCCGGGTGTGCCCGCACTCGGGGCCTGAGGGACGAGTGCGAAACGCTGTGGTGCATATTCGTATGGCGATGACTCATGAGTCATGGGCATGAATTCCTGTGTGGTTCGACAGTGCCAACTCGTATCGGCACCGCCACTCAAGCCCGGGTTCCGCCGCGGCCGCGCCTGACGAACGAGCTGGCCACGGCCTCGTTCCGTGAAACCCTGCACATGTCACACGCTGCCTTGACTCGCGATGCGACTCACGGTAGCCTGGGTATTTGCGCCTTATCATGCCCGAGGTGACCCGTATCCAGCCGTCGTAACAGGCGCTTGACGGACCAGGACGCGTCAGATAATGGGTGATAAGGCAGCGTGCGCACCGTTCATGCAGGGAAGGATCCCCTTTGGCTGCCAACAGCACCGCCAAACAGCCCAAGCACCGCATCTCGTTCGCCAAGCTTCATGAACCCCTCCAGGCCCCCAATCTGCTGGGCCTGCAGGTCGAAAGCTTCGACTGGCTGCTGGGTAACGACGCGTGGAAGGCCCGCGTCGAAGCCGCACAGGCATCTGGCCAAGGCGACGTCCCCGACGTCTCTGGCCTCGAAGAAATCTTCCACGAGATTTCCCCGATTGAGGACGTTGCAGGCACCATGAGCCTGTCGTTCCACGACCACCGCCTCGAATCCCCCAAGTACTCCATGGAGGAAGCCAAGGCGAAGGACTACACGTACTCCGCACCGATGTACGTGACCGCCGAGTTCATGAACTACGAGACCGGCGAAATCAAGTCCCAGACCGTGTTCATGGGCGACTTCCCGCTCATGACCCCCCGCGGTACCTTCATCATCAACGGCACCGAGCGTGTCGTCGTCTCCCAGCTCGTGCGTTCCCCCGGCGTGTACTTCGAGAAGCTCTCGGACCGCTCGTCGGATAAGGAAACCTTCGGCGCGAAGGTCATCCCCTCCCGTGGCGCATGGCTCGAGTTTGAGATCGACAAGCGCGACGCCGTGGGCGTGCGCATCGACCGCAAGCGTAAGCAGTCGGTGACCCACTTCCTCAAGGCCATCGGCATGACCGAATCCGAGATTCGCGACACCTTCGCCGACTACCCTGTCCTCCTCGAGACCCTCGAGAAGGACACGGTCGCCACGCAGGAAGAGGCTCTGCTCGACATCTACCGCAAGCTGCGCCCCGGCGAGCCCGCGAACGTCGACGCCGCCCAGACGCTGCTCAACAACTTCTACTTCGACTCTCGTCGCTACGACCTCGCCAAGGTCGGCCGCTACAAGATCAACAAGAAGCTGGCCATCGAAGCCGACCCCAAGGCCTCGACCCTGTCCCTCGAGGACATCGTCGCGACCGTCAAGTACCTCCTCGCCCTGCACCAGGGTGACAAGACCTTCGCCGGCACCCGCAATGGTGAACCCGTCGAGGTTCGCGTTGAGGTCGACGACATCGACAACTTCGCCAACCGTCGCATCCGCGCCGTCGGCGAGCTTATCCAGGGCCAGGTCCGCACCGGCCTCGCCCGCATGGAGCGCACCGTGCGCGAGCGCATGACCACCCAGGAGACGGACTCGATCACGCCCCAGACGCTGATCAACATCCGCCCCGTCGTGGCCGCGATCAAGGAGTTCTTCGGAACCTCCCAGCTCTCGCAGTTCATGGACCAGAACAACCCGCTGGCCGGCCTGACCCACAAGCGCCGTCTGTCGGCACTGGGCCCCGGCGGCCTGTCGCGTGACCGCGCGGGCATGGAAGTTCGAGACGTCCACCCCTCGCACTACGGTCGCATGTGCCCGATCGAGTCCCCTGAAGGCCCGAACATCGGCCTCATCGGCTCGCTCGCGACCTTCGCGCGCATCAACCCCTTCGGCTTCATTGAGACGCCCTACCGCGTCGTCAAGGACGGTAAGGTCACCGACGAAATCCGCTACCTCACCGCGGACGACGAGAAGGGCCACTTCATCGCCCAGGCCTCGTCGCCCCTCAATGCCGACGGCTCCTTCGCCGAGCACGACGTCCTGTGCCGTGTCGCCGGCGAGGACCCGACCCTGATCGCCCGCGATCGCGTGGACTACATGGACGTCTCCGCACGCCAGATGGTGTCCGTCGCCGCGGCGTTCATTCCCTTCCTCGAGCACGACGACGCTAACCGAGCCCTCATGGGCGCGAACATGCAGCGTCAGGCCGTGCCGCTGCTCACCACGGAAGCCCCGCTGGTCGGCACCGGCATGGAGATGCGCGCCGCGCACGACTCCGGCGAAATGATCCTCGCCGCGCACTCCGGCGTCGTCTCTGAGGTCTCCGCGGACCTGATCGTCGTCTCCACGGACGAGGGCGGCCGCGACTCCTACCGCCTCGAGAAGTTCGAGCGCTCCAACCCCGGTAACTGCACCAACCAGCGCGTTATCGTGGACGAGGGCGACCGCGTCGAGGTCGGCGACGTCCTGGCCGACGGCCCCGCCACCTCCAACGGTGAGGTCGCGCTCGGAAAGAATCTCCTTGTCGCCTACATGTCGTGGGAAGGCCTCAACTACGAGGACGCCATCATCCTGAGCCGTCGCGTCGTGGAAGAGGACATCCTCACCTCGATCCACATCGAGGAGTACGAAGTCGATGCCCGCGAGACCAAGCTCGGTGAGGAAGAGATCACCCGCGACATCCCCAACGTCTCCGAGGAATCCCTCGCTGACCTGGACGAGCGCGGCATCATCCGCATCGGTGCCGAGGTCACCGCCGGCGACATCCTCGTCGGTAAGGTCACCCCGAAGGGTGAGACCGAGCTGACCTCCGAAGAGCGCCTCCTGCGCGCCATCTTCGGTGAGAAGGCCCGTGAGGTGCGCGACACCTCCCTGCGCGTCCCCCACGGCGAAGAGGGCATCGTCATCGGCGTGCGCGAATTCAACGACGACGAAGACGACCTCAACCCCGGCGTCCGCCAGACCGTGCGCGTCTACGTCGCCCAGCGACGCAAGATCACGATCGGCGATAAGATGGCCGGCCGCCACGGCAACAAGGGCGTCGTGTCCAAGATCCTCCCGGTCGAGGACATGCCCTTCCTCGCCGACGGCACGCCCGTCGACATCATCCTCAACCCGCTGGGTGTCCCCGGTCGAATGAACGTCGGCCAGGTTCTCGAGTACCACCTCGGTTGGCTCGCCCACCAGGGATGGGATGCCTCGGCCGCTGTCGAGGCCGGCGAAGAGTGGGCAGCGCACCTGCCCGCCGACGGCATCAAGACTGAGCCCGGCACGCCCGTTGCTACCCCCGTGTTCGACGGCCTCGAGGCCGACGAGCTCGCGGGCCTGCTGCGTAACGTGAATCCGAACCGCGACGGCGACGTCCTCACCAACTACGAGGGCAAGGCGCGCCTGTTCGACGGCCGCTCCGGCGAGCCGTTCCCGTACCCGATCTCGGTGGGCTACACCTACATGCTCAAGCTCCACCACCTGGTCGACGACAAGATCCACGCCCGCTCCACGGGCCCGTACTCGATGATCACGCAGCAGCCGCTGGGCGGTAAGGCCCAGTTCGGCGGCCAGCGCTTCGGCGAGATGGAGGTGTGGGCGCTGGAAGCTTACGGTGCCGCCTACGCCCTCCAGGAACTGCTGACCATCAAGTCGGACGACACCACCGGCCGCGTCAAGGTGTACGAGGCCATCGTTAAGGGCGAGGACATCCCCGAGCCCGGCATCCCCGAGTCCTTCCGAGTCCTCATCCAGGAAATGCGCTCGCTGTGCCTGAACGTCGAAGCTCTCGACGCGGCCGGCAACGTCATTGACCTGCGTGAGCAGGACGAAGACTTCAATGCGCGTGAGGATCTGGGCATCACCCTTGATGCTCGTCCGAACGCTGCGGCGACCATCGATGCGATCTGATAGGGAGAGATAACTTTGCTGGACGCCAAAACGTTCGACAGCCTGAAGATCACCCTGGCCACCGGCGACGACATCGCCGAGTGGAGCCACGGTGAGGTTAAGAAGCCGGAGACCATCAACTACCGTACGCTCAAGCCCGAGCGCGACGGCCTGTTCGGTGAGCAGATCTTCGGCCCCACCCGCGACTGGGAGTGCGCGTGTGGCAAGTACAAGCGCGTGCGCTACAAGGGCATCGTGTGCGAAAAGTGCGGTGTCGAGGTCACTCGCTCGCGCGTTCGTCGTGAGCGCATGGGTCACATCGACCTGGCCGCCCCCGTCACGCACATCTGGTACTTCAAGGGTGTTCCCTCGCGCCTGGGCTACGTGCTCAACCTCGCGCCCAAGGACCTCGAGAAGGTCATCTACTTCGCTGCCTACATGATCACCGAGGTCGACGAAAAGGGTCGCCACGAGGATCTGGCTGAACTGCGCGCCGAACTCGAGGTGCAGAAGAAGCAGATGGAGAACAACCGCGACGCGACGATCAACGACTTCGCGGAGCAGCTTGAGTCCGACATGGCCGCCCTGGAAAAGGACGGTGCCTCGCAGGCAGAGCGCGAGCGCGCTCGCAAGCAGGGCGAACGCGAGATGGCTAAGATCCGCCGCCGTTTCGACGGCGACATCGAAGGCCTCGAGGCCGTGTGGGAGCGCTTCAAGGACCTCAAGGTCGGCGACCTCGAGGGCGACGAGCGCCTCTACCGTGCGATGGTGGCCCGCTACGGCACCTACTTCAAGGGTGACATGGGCGCTGCCGCCATCCAGAAGCGCCTGGAGACCTTCGACCTGGAGGCCGAGGTCGCCGCGCTGCGTCAGACCATTGCCTCTGACTCCGGCCCGCGCAAGGCCCGCGCGATCAAGCGCCTGAAGGTTATCAACGCCTTCGTCGCGACCGGCAACTCGCCGGCCTCGATGGTCCTCACCAAGATCCCCGTGATCCCGCCGGACCTGCGCCCGATGGTTCAGCTGGACGGTGGCCGCTTCGCGACCTCCGACCTCAACGACCTGTACCGTCGTGTCATCAACCGCAACACCCGACTCAAGCGTCTGCTCGAGCTGGGTGCCCCCGAGATCATCGTCAACAACGAGAAGCGCATGCTTCAGGAGTCCGTTGACGCCCTCTTTGACAACGGCCGCCGTGGCCGCCCCGTCGCGGGCCCGGGCAACCGTCCGCTGAAGTCGATCTCGGACATGCTCAAGGGTAAGCAGGGTCGTTTCCGTCAGAACCTGCTCGGTAAGCGCGTCGACTACTCGGGTCGTTCCGTTATCGTCGTCGGCCCGCAGCTGCAGCTGCACCAGTGTGGTCTGCCCAAGCAGATGGCCCTGGAGCTGTTCAAGCCCTTCGTCATGAAGCGCCTGGTTGAGAAGAACTACGCGCAGAACGTCAAGGCCGCCAAGCGCAAGGTTGAGCGTCAGCGCCCCGAGGTGTGGGACGTCCTCGACGACGTTATTCGCGAGCACCCCGTGCTGCTGAACCGTGCACCTACGCTGCACCGCCTCGGCATCCAGGCGTTCGAGCCCCAGCTGATTGAGGGTAAGGCTATCCAGCTGCACCCCCTCGCCTGTGGCGCATTCAACGCCGACTTCGACGGCGACCAGATGGCTGTCCACCTGCCGCTGGGCGCTGAGGCGCAGGCCGAGGCTCGCATCCTGATGCTGTCGACGAACAACATTCTCAAGCCCTCCGACGGCCGCCCCGTGGCCATGCCGTCGCAGGACATGATCATCGGTCTGTTCCACCTGACCTCGAACCCCGACCCGTCGGTCCCGGTCGAGAAGGACGAAGACGGAAACCCCGTGATTCCGTACTTCTCCAGCCAGGCGGAAGCCCAGATGGCGTTCGACGCCGGCAATCTGGACCTGAACGCGACCGCGCGCATCCGCTTCGCTGATGGCACCGTGCCGCCCGAGGGCTGGGAAGCCCCCGAGGGCTGGGAGAGCGGCGACGAGCTGATCCTCGAGACCAGCCTCGGCCGCGCGATCTTCAACGAGCAGCTGCCCACCGACTACCCGTTCGTCAACGAGGTCGTCGGCAAGAAGCAGCTCGGCAACATCGTGAACACGCTGACCCAGCGTTACCCGAACGTGCTCGTGGCGGACTGCCTCGACGCGCTGAAGTCGGCCGGCTTCCACTGGTCGACCTGGTCGGGCATCACGATTGCGTTCTCCGACATTCAGGCCTCGCCGCGTAAGCGCGAGATCCTGGCTCGTTACGAGGCCAAGGCCGCCGAGATCGTCGAGCAGTTCGAGACGGGTATCATCCTCGAGGAGACCCGCTACGAGGAGCTCGTGAAGCTGTGGCTGCAGTGCACCGAAGAGGTCGCTGAGGACATGCGTGCGAACTTCTCCGAGCGCAACACCGTGTACCGCATGGTGAACTCGGGCGCCCGTGGTAACTGGTCGCAGGTTCAGCAGATCGCCGGCATGCGTGGCCTCGTGTCTGACCCGAAGCAGAAGCTGATCGAGCAGCCCATTAAGGCGAACTACCGCGAGGGCCTGACGGTTCTCGAGTACTTCATCGCCACGCACGGCGCCCGAAAGGGTCTGGTCGATACGGCTCTGCGTACAGCCGAGTCGGGCTACCTGACCCGTCGTCTGGTCGACGTCTCGCAGGACGTTATCGTCCGCGAGGCCGACTGTGGCACCCGCGCCGGCCTGAAGATCGACATCGCTCACAAGAACGAGTTCGGTGAGTGGGAGGCGTCCGAGACCATCGAGACGACCGCCTACGCCCGTAACCTCGCCCGTGACGCGGTGAACGAGGCCGGAGAGGTCGTCCTGCCTGCGGGCACCGACCTGGGTGACGACCAGCTCGCCGAGCTCGTCGCAGCCGGCGTCGCGCAGATCGTCTGCCGTTCCGTCCTCACCTGTGAGTCGCAGGTCGGCACCTGTGCGGCCTGCTACGGTCGCTCGCTGGCCACCGGCAAGCAGGTCGACATCGGCGAGGCCGTCGGCATCATCGCCGCCCAGTCGATTGGCGAGCCCGGCACACAGCTGACGATGCGTACGTTCCACACCGGTGGCGCCGCTTCCGCTGCGGATATTACGCAGGGTCTGCCTCGTGTCCAGGAGCTCTTCGAGGCTCGCAGCCCGAAGGTCGAGGCGAAGATGAACGAGGCCGCCGGCCGCGTCCACGTCGACGACGAAGACCCGAGCGCGCGCAAGGTCGTCATCACCCGTGACGACGGCAAGGAAGACCTGGTCATCGAGGTCTCGCGTCGCCAGAAGCTCCTCGTCTCCGAGGGCCAGCACATCGAGGCCGGCACCCCGCTGACCGAGGGCCAGCTGGATCCCAAGGAAATCCTGCGCATCATGGGCCGCAACGTGTCCCAGAAGATGCTCGTGGACGAGGTCCAGAAGGTGTACCGCGACCAGGGCGTGGGCATCCACGCCAAGCACATCGAGGTCATCGTCCGTCAGATGCTGCGCCGCGTCACCATCCTGGAGCCCGGCGACACGACGTTCATGCCCGGCGAGCTCGTCGACCGCATGGCGTACCTGACGCAGAACCGCCGCGTCGCAGCCGAGGGCGGCCAGCCCGCCTCCGGTCGTCAGATGCTGATGGGTATCACGAAGGCGTCGCTGGCCACGGATTCGTGGCTGTCGGCCGCGTCCTTCCAGGAGACCACCAAGGTCCTGACCGAGGCCGCCATGAACGGCAAGTCGGACTCCCTGGTGGGCCTCAAGGAGAACGTCATCCTCGGTAAGCTCATCCCGGCTGGCACCGGCCTGTCGCGCTACAACGACGTCATCGTCGAGCCGACGGCTGAGGCCATGGCGAATTCGAACTACTCCGAGGCCGACTTCGGTGACGGCTCCGTGTCCGAGGACTTCCTCGACGCGCTGGGCGCCATCGACTTTGGCATGAACTTCCGCGAGTAATCGGGATCGTTCACCCGTGAGGGCCCCGGCCTCGTCCGTTGTTAGCGTGACGAGGCCGGGGCCTTTTTGTGCGTGTGTCCGCGGCTAGTGCGTGGCGGGTGTGTGTTGCCAGCGTCGGCCTCGTCCTCGCGCGCGTGCTTGGCGGCATGGCTCGCGGGATAGGTGGCGTGATCGGCCCGATGGGTGGGTGCTTGGGCCCTTGGATGCGCAGGTTAACCCCTTGGGTGGCAGTGTGGGCCGGGCTGCCCATGCTCCACCTATAGGGCCCAGCTGCGCATCGAGGGGTTA
>CAUTRF010000064.1:0-10589 GCA_963540795.1 uncultured Actinomyces sp. | reverse complement strand
GCCGCGCCTACTGGGCCGCGCGCTCTGCCGCGCGCTCGGCCTGCGCCGCCTCGCGCGCGGCCTTCTTTGCGCGGGCGTGTGCCTCGACCTCTTCGGGTGTGAGGGGACCCTGCGTGGTGCCTTCACTGCCGTCGGCGCGCTCCCACGACACGGCGAGGCTGTCGCGCGCGCCGAAGCGTGCCAGGTGGATGCCGACGATGAATTCGAGGCGATCGGCGCGCTCGGGCTCCGTGCGCAGCTCGAGCCGCAGATCAGACGGTGATGCGATCACGTCAAAGCGCCCCAGGACCGGGCCCTCGCGGTCGAACAGCAGGTATCCGCTGCCCACCTCCTCATCCCATGAGCCCGTGATCTTGTGTGCCATGTGGCTGACGAGCTGCTTTCCGTAGCGCGCGGCCCGCTCCGTGGGAATAGTTGCCACGGAGATCAGGGGGTACGAGGCCTCGGGGGTTGCGGGAACCTCGGTCTCGCCCGTCGAGGGCGTCGAATTCTGCGTCATAAGGCAAACCTAACTTGAATGCGCCGCCTGTGCCATGCGTGGCTCTAGATTCGGTCATGAGCGTACCCGTGCGGTAGCGTTGGATAGTCAAGCGCGTCGCGAGAGCGCGCAAAGGCCGCGCAAAAGCACCCCCTGGACGGGAGCTGGCGGAAGGAATAACGATGACAGTTGAGCATGTCGAACACGGTCAGCCCCAGCAGGGCGGCGAAAAGCTTCAGCGCACGCTGAAAAACCGCCACATTCAGCTGATCGCCATCGGTGGTGCGATCGGCACGGGCCTGTTCATGGGCTCGGGTAAGACGATCTCCGTCGCGGGCCCCTCGATCCTGCTGGTCTACATGATCATCGGCGCGGTTCTGTTCCTGTTCATGCGCACCCTCGGCGAGCTGCTGCTCTCCGACCACAGGTACGCGACCTTCGCGGACATCGCTTGCGACCTCATCGGCCCCTGGGCCGGCTTCGTGACGGGCTGGACCTACTGGGCGTGCTGGGTTGTCACCGGCGTTGCCGACATGATCGCGATCACCGGCTACACGCACTTCTGGTGGCCAAACCTGCCCGCGTGGATCCCCATCGGCGCGACGACTCTGCTGCTCTTCGCCCTCAACGCGATGACGGTTAAGGCCTTCGGTGAGACGGAGTTCTGGTTCGCGCTCGTCAAGATTGTCGCGATCGTCGCTCTGGTCATCGTCGGTTTCGGCATGGTTGCCATGGGCACGGTCGACGAGGAGGGCACCGCGGCTGCGGTCTCGAACCTGTGGAGCCACGGTGGCTTCTTCCCGACCGGATTCACCGGCTTCCTTGGCGGCTTCCAGATCGCCCTCTTCGCCTTCATTGGCATCGAGATGATCGGCACGACAGTCGCCGAGACCGACGACCCGGACAATACCTTGCCGAAGGCCGTCAACTCCATCCCCGTTCGCATCATGCTCTTCTACGTGGCGGCGCTCGCGGCCATCATGATGGTGACCCCCTGGGATCAGGTGAGCCCCGAAAAGTCCCCCTTCGTCACGATGTTCTCGCTGACTGGCCTAGGTGCCGGGGCTTCGATCGTGAACCTGGTGGTCCTCTCCTCGGCCGCCTCGAGCGCGAACTCGGGCATCTACTCCACGTCGCGTATGCTCTACGGCCTGGCCCGCCAGGAGCAGGCGCCGGGCATCTTCGCCCGCCTCTCCAGTCACCACGTGCCCCTCAATGCCCTGTTCCTGTCCTGCGTGTGCCTGCTGTCGGGCATCGTCATCATGGGGATGGGTGGCTCGATTTCGCAGGCCTTCACCCTGGTGACCTCCGTGTCGGCCACCCTGTTTATGGGTGTGTGGGTCGTCATCGTCGTGTCCTACCTGGTCTACCTGCGCAAGCGCCCCGACCGGCACGCGGCCTCACATTTCAAGGCCCCCGGCGGCGCGATCAGCGCCTGGATCGTGCTTGCGTTCATGGGTTGCATGGGCATCATCCTGGCGATGTGGGATGACACTCGCCCGGGCCTCGTCTATTCCCTGATTTGGATCGCGTTCATTGTGGGTGCGGCCTTCGCGAACCGCCATTTCCTGCTGCGTCGCGCGTCGCGCGGCATCCTTGGTGACGGGGGAACGGGCCAGGGGCGGCATACCGGTCCTCATCTGCACGAGTAGCGGAACCCATAGTTAGTGACTATGCTCACCAGCGTGCCACGGGAGCTCGACGCGAGCTGAGAGGGGACCATCCCCGACCGTAGAACCTGATCCGGATCATACCGGCGTAGGAAGGCTCTTCCCTCGTGGCCGCCGTGCAACACGAAGGGAGTATTTTCGCATGGCATCCACTGCTCCGTCCCTCCGCTGGAGGGTCATTGACATCGTCACCGCCGCCGTCCTGGGCGTCGCTTGCGGCCTCATTTTCGTCGTCTGGAACCAGGTGGGCGGTGCGAGCTACGAGTTCCTCAAGACCATTGCCCCCGGCATGGGTGGCCTGGTGACCGGCGTCTGGCTGCTGGGCGGCACGCTCGGCGGCTACGTCATCCGCAAGCCCGGCGCCGCGTTCTTCGTCGAGCTGATGGCCGCGACCGTCTCTATGGCCCTGGGCTCCCAGTGGGCCGTCGAGACCATCTACTCGGGTCTCGCGCAGGGCCTCGGTGCCGAGGTCGTCTTCGCCCTGGTCGCCTACCGCCGCTACAACGCGACGATCGTGTGCGCTGCGGGTGCCGTGTCCTTCGTGTTTGAGTGGGTTCTCGAGCTCTTTCTCTCCGGTCACCTCGCGAAGGGTGTGCTCTACAACGTGATCTACCTCGTGTGCGGCATGGCCTCGGGCATCGTTCTGGCCGGCCTGCTCGCGTGGGCGCTGACGAACGCGCTCGCGAAGACGGGCGCCCTGGATCGCTTCGCCTCCGGCCGTGGAGCGCGTGAGCTTGTCTGATTCCCGATCCATGGACGAGGCCCACTCCGCCTCCTCCCGCCCCGTTTCCTCCCCCGGTGCCTCGGCTGCGCTGGGTGAGGGGGCGGGTGCGCGCGTGTGCGCGCGCGACTGGGGATGGCGTCACGCTGGGCGCAAGAACGCCGCGCTGTCGGGTGTTGATCTCGATATCGCGCCGGGTGAGCGCGTGCTGGTGCTGGGCCCGTCTGGGTCGGGCAAGTCGACGCTCATGGGCGGCTTGGCCGGCCTGCTGGGCGGCTCCGAGGAGGGCGAGGCCACCGGCACGCTCACCGTCGACGGCGTCGCCCCTGCGCAGGCGAGGGGACGAGTCGGCCTGCTCATGCAGGACCCCGAGGCCCAGGTGGTCCTGGCCCGCGTGGGCGACGACGTGGCCTTCGGCATGGAAAACTTGGGGGTTGCGCGCGAGGAGATCTGGCCTCGCGTGGAGAATTCGCTTCAGGCCGTGGGCCTGAGCGTCCCCTTGGATCATTCGACGACGGAGCTGTCGGGCGGGCAGAAGCAGCGCCTGGCTCTGGCGTCGATCCTCGCGATGGGGCCGGGCCTGCTGCTCCTGGACGAGCCCACTGCGAACCTGGACCCGAGCGGCGTCGCCGAGGTGCGTGCCGCCGTCGAGGCCGTCGTCGAGCGCACGGGCGCGACCATGGTCGTCGTCGAGCACCGCGTCGACGTGTGGGCCTCCCTCGTGGATCGCGTCATCGTGGTCGCGGACGGCGCGATCGCGGCCGACGGCCCCCTGAGAGAGGTCCTCGCGCAGCAGGGCGACGCCCTGCGTGAGCGCGGTATCTGGCTTCCCGGCGACGACGTCGCCGCCGAGGTCGGCCCCGCCCCCGAGGTCGCCCCGGCCTCGTCCGAGAGTGCGGAAGAGGGAGCGCGAGGCGCCACCCCGATCGCCCGAGTCGCCGACCTGACGATCGGCTACGCCGCGTCAGCCCCCGTGCGCAGTGGCATCGACCTGACGATCGAGCGCGGGGTCTCCACCTGCATTGTTGGCGCTAACGGCGCCGGAAAATCGACCTTTGCGCTCACCCTCGCGGGCCTCCTGCCGCCGCTGGAGGGCACCGTCGAGGTTCAGACTTCCGACGGCACGCGCGGCGACCCGCACGAGTGGAGCAGCAAGCAACTCCTGGGGCGCATGTCCATGGTCTTCCAGGAGCCCGAGTACCAGTTCCTGGCCGCCACCGTCGCCGAGGAGCTCGCGATCGGCCCGCGCGCCGCCGGCATGAGCGAGGAGGAGATTGCCCCCCTCGTCGACGAACACCTCGAGGCCTTGGGCCTGACGAAACTCGCGCGCGCCAACCCCATGACCCTGTCGGGCGGTGAGAAGCGCCGCCTGTCGGTGGCGACCGCTCTCATCAGCGCCCCCGAGCTGCTCATCCTCGACGAGCCGACCTTCGGCCAGGATCGCGGCACGTGGCTGGGCCTCGTGCGCCTGCTGCGCGCCGCCCTCGCACGCGGCGTCACCCTGGTGTCGATCACGCACGACCCCGCGTTCGTGGCCGCGATGGGCCAGCGGGTCGTCGACCTCGGACAGGTCGGGACGCGCGGCGCGACCCCCGCTGATCCCACGGACGAGGCCGGGGTGGCCTCAGCCGGGAACGCTCACGATGAGGGCGCGCAGGTCGACAAGAAGGCGGCCCCCCAGCCCTCGCGTGGCACCGGACGAAGCGGTGCCCGAGGCCTCCTCGCGCGCACGAATCCCGTCACCCGCGTGCTCGCCCTCCTGGTCGCAACGACACCCCTGCTGATCACGATCGACCCGGTGAGCGCGGGCGTGGCCCTCGCCCTCGAGCTCGCGCTCATGCCCCTGTCGGGCATGTCCGCGCGCAGCTTCGTCCTGAAGGCGACGCCGCTGCTCGTGGCCGCGCCGCTCGGCGCGCTGTCCATGCTGCTTTACGCCTCACCGGGCGGAACCGTGTACTGGCAGTTCGGGCCGGCCGCGATTTCGGACCACTCGATGTGGCTGGCGCTGGGCATCGGCCTGCGCATGTGCGCGATCGTCATGCCCGCCATCGCCCTGCTTGACCGCATTGATCCGACCGACATGGGCGACGGCCTCGCGCAGATTCTGCACCTGCCCGCCCGTCCCGTCCTGGCTGCGCTCGCGGGCGCGCGCATGACCTCGCTGATGGCGGCCGACTGGAAGGCCCTCGAGCGGGCGCGGCGTGCCCGAGGCGTGGGTGATGCCTCGCGCATCCGTTCCTTCCTGCGAGGCTCCTTCTCGCTGCTGGTCTTCGCGCTGCGTCGCTCCGGCAAGCTGGCCACCACCATGGAGGCCCGGGGCTTTGGTGCGGAAGGAAGGCGCACGTGGGCGCGCGTCTCACGCCTGCGCGCCGCCGACGCCGTCCTCATGATCGTCGCCGTCGCTGTTCCGGCGATTGCGCTGGCCGCGAGTATCTGGGCGGGCACCTTCGCCCTGGTGGGCCGATGAGCCCTCTGGCCTGGGAGGATGCGCGTGGGGGAGCGGGCCTGAGGGTCACCGTCCCCGTCGCGATGAGTCCCGACCAGGCCGCCCGAGACCTCGCCCCCCGCCTGAGTGCCCTGGCGGGGGAGCGGGCCCCGGCCTCGCCCCATGGCGAACCCGCGCGAGCACAGCGCGCCGTCCCGGTCGTCACGATCGACGGCTACTCCGGCTCCGGGAAATCCACGCTGGCCGCCGCGCTCGCTCGGATCGTCGACGGCTGGCAGGTGCTGCACCTCGACGACTGGTACCCCGGCTGGGACGGCCTCGCGGCTGGAGCCGACATCGCCCGGCGAATCGCCGCGGACCTGCGGGCAGGACATGCCTCCTCCTACGAGGCCTGGGATTGGGACAATGGCGCAACCGGGGCGACGACCCGCGTCCCCCTCGCCCCGACTATCATCGAGGGCTGCGGTGCCATCGAGGCCGAGGCCGATCTCGCCATCTGGATCGCCGACCCCGGGGAGGAGGAACGCCGAAACCGGGCGCTCGCGCGCGACGGTCAGACCTACGCGCCGCATTGGCGCCGGTGGGCTGACCAGGATCTGGGGCGCTCGCTACCATAGGTGTATGGTGCCGCCGTATCCTGAACCACCGCTGTGGGCGTGGCTCCTCTTCGGGGCCGTCGAATTCGCGATCCGCGCCGTCGCGCTGGGTGTCGTTCCCAAGCGCCGACGCGCCTCCACGTCGACCGCGTGGCTGCTGCTGATCTTCCTGTGGCCGCTCGTGGGCGTGCCGCTCTACATCATTTTTGGCTCGTGGTGGGCGATGGGCAGGCGCCTCGACGACGACCCTGAGGCCAGTCAGCTGGTGCAGGACATCGTGGCCGGCTCGACCGTGCCCGAACCTGAGTCCCACGAGGTGCCCACGGGACCCGACGGCCTGCCTTTTGGCTCCGACGGTGACACGGCCTCGATCATGCGTCTGGCGGGCAACCTGAGTGGCTTCCCGGCCTCGGCGGGGCGTGTCGGCCGCCTGTACAACGACACGGCCGAGACCTTCCGGGCCATGGCTGCCAGCATCGACGCGGCGACCCACCACGTGAACGCCCTGTACTACCAGACGTCCTGGGACGAGTACACCGCACCCTTCTACGAGGCCCTTGAGCGCGCGGTCGCCCGCGGGGTCACCGTGCGCCTGCTCGTCGATCACCACGGTATGCTCACGATCCCGGGCCACAGAGACTTCCGCCGCCGCCTGAACGCCATGGGCATCGAGTGGCACGAGATGCTGCCCTTCGCGCCCCTGCGCGGGCAGATCCGCCGACCCGACCTGCGCAACCACCGCAAGATTCTCGTCGTCGATGGGCGCGAGGCCTACATCGGTTCCCACAACCTCGTGGCCCCTGACTACAACACCCCCTCGTACGCGAAGGCCGGCATGCTCTACGACGACACGAGCGTGTCCGTCACCGGGCCCATCGTCGCCCAGATCCAGGCGGTCTTTGCCGTGGACTGGTACTACGCGTGCAAGGAGATCCTGACCCCCGAGGTCCTCACCCCGCCCGCCGCAGAGGTTGTGGCAGAGCGTGAGGGGGAGCAGGCCTCGGCAATGCAGATCATCCCGTCGGGCCCCGCGTTCAGGGGCGAGCCGAACCTGCGCGCCTTCGTCCACATGATCTCCACGGCGCGCACGCACGTGTCGATTACGAGCCCCTACTTCATTCCGGACGAGGCCCTCATGACCGCGCTGACGAATGCCGCGCTGTCGGGTGTCGAGGTCGAGCTTTTCGTCTCCGAGCAATTCGACCAGTTCCTGGTCGGGCACGCGCAGCGTTCCTACTATGGGGCGCTCTTGAAGGCGGGCGTGCGCATCCACCTGTACCACAAGCCGCGGATGCTGCACTCGAAGTACATGGTCGTCGACGGGAGCCTGTGCATCATCGGTTCCTCCAACATGGATGCGCGCTCCTTCGGCCTCAACTACGAGATTGTCCTCGTCGCCGACAGCTCGCGCCTGGTTGAGCTGCTGCACGGAAACGACGAGCGCACGCGCGAGGCCTCTCGCGAGCTCACGTACGAGGAGTGGCACGGCAAGCCGTGGTATATCCACTACGTCGACAATGTGTGCCGACTGGCGAGCTCGCTCCTGTGAGTGCTTCCGACAACGAGGCCGTGGCCGGCTCTGCTGCCGGGGATTCCCTGGCTTTATCGAACACTGTGTCCGCCTCGCTCGACGCGAATCCCTTCGTCGGGGAGGGCGGTGCCTACAACGCCGTGCGCCCGGCCTACCCGGACGAGGCCGTGGCCGCGCTGATCGACGCCGCGCGGCGCGCGCGGGGTGCTCATGCGACGGGGCAGGGCGGCCCACTGCGCGCTGCCTCACCCCTGCGCGCTGCCGACATCGGCGCGGGCACCGGCAAGATGAGCGAGCTTCTGGCTCGCGCCGGACTCCTCGTCGACGCGGTCGAGCCCTCCGAGGCGATGCGCGCCCAGGCCTCGTCTGTTGAAGGCGTGACGTGGCACGACGGCGTCGCGGAAGACACGGGATTGCCGAACGGTGCGTACGACATTGTGGTGTTTGCCCAGTCCTGGCATTGGGTGGACGAGGCACGTGCGGGCGTCGAGGCCGCCCGGATATTGGTGCCCGGCGGCGTGCTCGCGATCGTGTGGAACCAGATGGCCGTGTCGATCCCGTGGGTGCATCGCCTGACGCGCATCATGCGCTCGGGCGACGTACACCGCCCCGACAGCCCGCCCACGCCGGGCGGCGGCTTCGCCCCGATGACCCTCACCCAGATCGCCTGGGAGGATCGCATGACCCCCGAGCAGATCCTCACCCTGGGAACGACCCGCTCCTCGTATATCCGTTCCTCCGAGGCGGGTCGGGCGCGCATGCAGGAGAACCTGCGCTGGTACCTCTACGACCACCTCGGGTATGCGCCGGGGGAGCAGGTCATTATCCCGTACGCGACGCTCGTGTGGCTCACCCACCTGTGAGGGCGGGGCCGCTGCGTGAGTCAGCGGAAGGAAATCTCTTTCTCGGTCTTGTTATCGAACCATCGCCGACGTCCGTCAGGTTCGACGACGAGTTGAATGTCGGAGCCGATCGGCAGGTCGTAGATGCCGATGCAGGCGGGCTCAAGGTTGCACAGCTCGTTGAAGTCAACGACGGTCATGTTTTTTGGATCATCCAGGTACTCGGCGGTGTCGCGGTCGGATAGCACGCGCCAGCCGGAGTCCTGAGGGGCGAAGGGTTCCTCGCGGGTCAGCCACTTGATGTTGCCTGTGCGCTCAACAATCTTGCGAGAGACGATGGCGGCACCGGTGCCTTGAATGTAAGTGGGGCGCATCATTGCTCCTGTCAGTGGGTGTCATCTTGCGCGCGCAGGTAGGCGTCGATACGGTCTGCGAGGACTTGCCGGTCCTCGAATGCGCGGACGAGTTCATGGAAGGGCTTTCCCCCGTCGACGACGGTCGTAAAACCCGGGTCGGGGGACGCGAAGACGACGTCGTAGATGGGTGCCAGGTCCTCGTCGGAGTAGCGGTGGAGGGGGAGTAGGTACTGGAGGGGGAGGCGCTTGCGATTATCGAGGCAGTTGAAGGTCTCCCCGTGGTCGACCAGGACCTGTGCGATGGCGGCATCGCGGACAGGCTCCAATCAAGTGGGCGATACGCGTCTGAGACAAGCCCGCATCCACCCCCGCCATGATCGCCGCACGATCCTCGACTCCAAGCATCCGACGACACCCCATGATCAGCCTCCAAACAGCATCACCACTACACGAAAATTGCTTACACCCTATGACACTGCCGAGTACGTTACCGTGAAGGCGTTGAATCGTGCTTTAGTCGTCGTCCCCGTAGGGGATGTGTGTGGTTCCGAAGAGAGCCTGACAGGCTTCTTCTTTGCTCTCGATGCGTGCGATCTCGAGGAGTCGTTCAGGCGAGTGGTTGAGGAACCATGTGAGCGTGGTGGATTCGGGCGAGTTCTTGCCCGCGTAGATGCCGGTGGGCTCGTCGTTGTGGCACAGCTCGACGGAATATTCGGTCGTGCCGGGAAGGTGAGACCAATGCGGCGAAACAAGCAGATTGCGGAATCGGATTCCGAATCGTTCAAGGCCTAGGTGCCAGCGCAACAGATCAAAGTTATCCATGACGAGCCACTGCTTAATTGGTGTCAGAGAGTTCGCCCAGATCTCGGTGCTAGGGCCACTGAGTCGTTCGCTGAACCCGCTTAAGTACTCCTCGCCCTCGCGCCACACGTGAAGCTGGATGAGAGGGTCGTAGCTCGGAAAGCGGACGTGATCCTCATTTTCAATATACAGCTCTCGCTTCAGTGAAGTCACGAGAGACTGGATGAACTTGTCTCTATCAATCCTTTGGGACATACTTAATAATTCCTCTCTGTTCCCATTCTTTAAGTGTTAATTCTTCTAATGCGCCAGTTTTCTTATTGGGGCCCCAAATCTGTAGCTGTATGGCACCACCGGGTTGGCCGAATGCTGGAGCTACTTCGCCATATTTTACAATGCAACCATCAGGAAGTTTGCCTGTTAGGCGTGCACGCATATCCGGTGCCCCTAGGGAGAAGGGATGTAATCCCCGTTCGCCAAATGAAGGGAGTGTGCCGTCTTTGTGAATAGCTGCAGCGAACTTTCCGTCGGGATCTCCGAGTCTGCACAAATCCGCAGAGTGCTCATCGATGAAAGGCTGTATCGAGGTGTACTCGTGGTAGTTCTCATTGAGGAGTGCCCCATTCTTGCGTTCTCCTGCAACGTCGTACGGCCATACGGGAGATTTCTTCTTCTCGTCGTAGAACACATCCATGAAGTCCTTCATTGAGCGTGGCGATCCGTCAGGATTGACTCCTAGAGCATGCGCGGGATTGACCGCGTCATCGAATCCGTACCGGCCCGAGTGCCAGAGCTCCGATCCCTCGGGGAGAGGGCGCTGTTCATAGCCAGGACAAGACTCAAGTGCCTCTTGAAGCTGGCGACGTGTTTGTGGCGGTGTAGTGTACGGATCAACGCCCTCCGGGAAGCCGACATTTTGGTCTACGGATGGGTCTGGTGGCGTATCGTAGTCTTCCGCATACTTGGTATGAGGATCGGATTCGGGGTCATAGCCTGAATCGCGTTGGCCGTCTTGCGAATGATCGTGTAGATCCTCGTATTTTTTGTCCTTGTCTGAGTCGCTGTCGCTGTCGGTGTCGTCGTTGTTGGACTTGCTGTCGGTGTCGTCGTTGTTGGACTTGCTGTCGGTGTCGTCGTTGTTGGACTTG
>CAUTRF010000063.1:0-10922 GCA_963540795.1 uncultured Actinomyces sp. | reverse complement strand
CTCAACCCGCTGATTAAGAGTCAGCTGCTCTGCCAATTGAGCTAATGACGCGGGGGTTTTGCAACCGAGAGATAAATATACAGGCGCGCTTCTCGCAGTGCAAGTCAATGATGGGTGTCGTGGCCTATGTCGCACGCTTGACGGGCGTGAGTGACACTGGCACCTACAATGGGTCCTCAGACGAAAGGGGAACGCCATGTCGGACGCGTCGAGCACCTACTCCGCGGTCGTGGAGGACATCCTCAAGCTCGTATGGAGCGCCGAGGAGGCCGGCCGCGACGGCGTCAAACCCAAGGACGTCTCCGAACACATGGGCGTCGTTCCTTCGACGGCAACGGAGAATATTCAGCGCCTGGCCCGTCAGGGCCTCGTCACGCACGAGCGCTACGGCCGTGTGCGACTGACCCCACAGGGGCGAGCGATCGCCCTGGGTATGGTGCGCCGCCACCGCCTGCTCGAAACCTACCTGCATGAAGCCCTCGGCTTTTCCTGGGATGAGGTGCACGAAGAGGCTGAGATACTCGAACACGCGGTCTCCGATCGGCTCCTCGACCGCCTCGACCGCGTGCTCGGCTACCCGAGCCGTGACCCGCACGGGGACCCAATCCCTCGTGCCGACGGAACCAGTGATGACGTTGCGGGAACCCCCCTTGATGCGCTTGACGTGAGCGCCGGCGGAGTCGTCGACCGTCTGCCCGACCGCGACCCCGAAGCGCTGCGCGCCTGGGAAGGGGTCGGTCTCGTGCCCGGTGCCCGCATCACCGTGGTCGCATCAGACTCCGCTGGAGTGACGGTCCTCCTCGACGACGGACAGATGCTCCTCCTTGACCCCGCCCTGGCCTCGAGCATAGTCGTCCGGGGCTGAGCAACGCCAACGTGCCCCCGTCTCCCGTCGGTGAGGCAGCCCACCTGGCCGAGGTGACCGGGCGGGCTGGGAGCGCCCATTGGTGGGCGCACAGGAGAGGGAGCGAAGGTCTCAGGCGAGGGCCGCGGATCCCATTGAAGGGGGCACGTGTCGACCATGTCCGGCGGCCAGGAGCGCCTCGCGCAGGGCGGTGATCGCGCTATCGAGTTCCTCGTCGCTGGCGGGGGCCGCCTTGGACAGGAGGATGTCGGTCTCGTCGCGAAGGGGGATCACGTGCAGGTGCGTGTGGGGCACCTCGAATCCCGCAATTGCCAGGCCGGCACGCGGGACGCCGAACGCGGCCTTCTGCGCCAGGCCGATCGTGCGGGCCACGGTCATGAGGTGGGCGGCGACGTCCGAGGGCGCGTCTGTCCAGGCCTCGTACGCGGTGCGTGGAACCACGAGGACGTGCCCCGGGGAGGTCGGCTCGATGGTCGCGAAGGCGACGCACAGGTCGTCGGCCCACACGAAGCGGCCGGGCCAGACGCCCGTGATGATGTTGTCGAAGATAGTGCTCATGCGACTATTGTCACCTATTCGTGCGCACTTCGGTAGGTGGGCGCGTCCGGCGGGGCGGGCGGGCGTGAACTACCCTGGTGGGGAGTATTGTTACGCGACCCATCGTTAAGCGAGGAACGCATAGATGAGCGAAAATCCGCAGAGTGTCCCGGCCCAGCGCTACACCGCTGAGCTCGCAGGTCAGATCGAGACGAAGTGGCAGGACCGCTGGGAGGAGCTGGGCACGTTCTACGCGGACAACCCCGCGGGCGAGCTGGCTGGTCCGCTGGCCTCCCACAACCCCTTCTTCATCCTCGACATGTTCCCCTACCCCTCGGGTAAGGGCCTGCACGTGGGTCACCCGCTGGGCTACATCGCGACCGACACGCTGGCGCGCTACCGCCGCATGAAGGGCGACAACGTGCTGTACACGATGGGCTACGACGCCTTCGGCCTGCCCGCCGAGCAGTACGCCGTCCAGACCGGCCAGCACCCGGCCATCACCACGAACCAGAACATCGCAAACATGCGCCGCCAGCTGCGTCGCATGGGCCTGTCCCACGACTCGCGCCGTTCCTTCGCCACGACCGACATTGAGTACGTGCACTGGACGCAGTGGATCTTCCTGCAGATCTTCAACTCGTGGTTCGATCCCGAGGCGACGGCCCCCGATGGCTCGCAGGGCGCGGCCCGCCCGATCAGCGAGCTGATCGCCAAGCTCGAGTCCGGCGAGATTCGCCCTGAGGACGGCTCCGACTATGCCTCCCTGGACCGCGTCGCCCAGGCGAAGGTCGTTGACTCCTACCGCCTCGCCTACGTCTCCGAGGCTCCCGTCAACTGGTGCCCCGGCCTGGGCACGGTCCTGGCCAACGAAGAGGTCACCGCGGATGGTCGCTCCGAGCGCGGCAACTTCCCGGTCTTCAAGCGCAACCTGCGCCAGTGGATGATGCGGATTACCGCCTACGGCAAGCGCCTGGCCGACGACCTCGACACGATCGACTGGCCCGAGAAGGTGCGCACCATGCAGCGCAACTGGATCGGCCGCTCCGAGGGCGCGACCGTACGCTTCGACGTGCCCGGCGCGCGCGAGGCCGGCACCTCCCTCGACTCCCTGGACGTCTACACGACGCGCCCCGACACCCTGTTCGGCGCGACCTTCATGGTTGTCGCTCCCGAGCATCCGATCCTCGGCGGCACCGTCGGTGGCGACGCCGGCGACGAGGCCGCACTCACCCTGCCCGCCTCCTGGCCCGAGGGGACGAAGGAAGCGTGGACGGGCGGCGCCGCCACCCCGAAGGAAGCCGTTGCCGCCTACCGCGCCCAGGCAGCCTCGAAGTCCGAGGCCGAGCGCGCCGACGAGGAACGCACTAAGACCGGCGTGTTCACCGGCCTGTTTGGCATTGACCCGGTGAACGGCCGTCCTGTCCCAGTCTTCGTCGCCGACTACGTTCTGTGGGGCTACGGCACCGGTGCCATCATGGCTGTGCCCGCCCACGACGACCGCGACTGGGCGTTTGCCCGCGCATACGACCTCGATATCGTGCGCACGATCGGCCCCGCCGACGACCCCTACGGCCCGGACCTCGAGGCGGGCGCGTACACGGGCGATGGCGTGGCCGTCGACTCCGCGAACGACGAGATCGACCTGAACGGTCTGGCCAAGGACGAGGCCAAGGCCGCCATGATCGAGTGGCTGGTCGCCAAGGGCCTGGGCCACGGAACCGTCACCTACCGCCTGCGCGACTGGCTCTTCAGCCGCCAGCGCTACTGGGGCGAGCCCTTCCCGATCGTGTGGGACGAGGACGGCGTGGCACACGCCCTGCCCGAGGACATGCTCCCCGTCGAGCTGCCCGAGGTCAGCGACTACAGCCCGCGCACCTTTGATGCTGACGACGCCGACTCCTCGCCCGAGGCCCCGCTGGGGCGCGCTGAGGAATGGGTGAACGTCACCCTCGATCTGGGCGATGGCCCCAAGACCTACCGCCGCGAGACAAACACGATGCCCCAGTGGGCTGGCTCGTGCTGGTACGAGATGCGCTACACCGACCCGACGAACTCCGAGCGTTTCGCCGGCGAGGAGAACGTGGCCTACTGGATGGGCCCGCGCGAGGGCAAGGTTAGCGGCGGCACCGACATGTACGTCGGCGGCGTCGAACACGCGGTCCTGCACCTGCTCTACGCCCGCTTCTGGCAGAAGGTTCTCTTCGACCTGGGCCACGTGCCGGGCTCCGAGCCCTACCACAAGCTCTTCAACCAGGGCTACGTTCAGGCCTACGCCTACACCGACGCGCGCGGCCAGTACGTGCCCGCCGACGAGGTCGAGGGCGATGAGGCGACCGGCTTCACCTACAAGGGTGAGCCCGTTAACCGTGAGTACGGCAAGATGGGCAAGTCCCTGAAGAACATCGTCACGCCCGACGAGATGTACGACGCCTACGGTGCCGACGTCTTCCGCGTGTACGAGATGAGCATGGGCCCCCTCGACCTGTCGCGTCCGTGGGAGACCCGCGCCGTCGTCGGCTCCCAGCGCTTCCTGCAGCGCCTGTGGCGTAACGTGGTCGATGAGGAGACCGGCGAGCTGACGGTCACCGACGAGCCCGCGGACGACAAGACGCGTCGCCTCGTGGCCCGCACGATCGCCGAGGTCACCGAAGAGTACGAGAACCTGCGCATCAACACCGCGATCTCCAAGCTCATCGTCCTGAACAACCACCTGACCAGCCTGGACGCCGCCCCGCGCGACGCCATTGAGCCGCTGATCCTCATGCTCGCCCCGGTCGCGCCGCACCTGTGCGAGGAGCTGTGGGCACGCCTGGGTCACGAGGCCTCCCTGGCCCGCGAGCCTTTCCCGGTCGTCGAGGACTCCTCGCTGCTGGTCGAGGACACGGTCACTGCCGTCGTCCAGGTCAACGGCAAGGTCAAGGCCCGCATCGAGGTCGCTCCCTCCATCTCCGAGGAGGACCTCGTCGCGGCAGCCCTCGCCGAGGCCCCGATCGCCAAGGCCCTCGGTGGGGCGGATCCCCTCAAGGTGATTGCCCGCGCGCCGAAGCTGGTCAACGTCGTCGTCAAGAAGTGAGGTCGCATGCCTGAAGGCGATGCAGTCCGTCGCCTAGCCGGTACCCTCGACGAGCTTTTCGTCGGGGGTATCGTCTCGGCTTCGTCCCCGCAGGGGCGCTTTGCGTCCTCCGCGGCCCTCCTGGACGGGTGGGTGATGCAGAGGGTGCGTGTACACGGCAAGCACATGTTCATTGGTTTCGTCCCGCCCATCGAAGGTGAGACGTACGAGGCCGGGGTGTCCCTCCTGGAGGGCGCCGCCCCCGGCAGCGGGGAGCCGATCCTGCCCGAGGATGCTCCCTGGCCGGACCGGTGGGTGCACATCCACCTGGGCCTGTATGGCTGGTGGCGCTTCAACGGCGACGAGACCGTCGTCGATGAGGGCCACGGCGTCGCGCACCGCATCCCCAACGTCCCGAAGGGGGAGTGGAACGGCCACTCCGAGACCCGCTGGGGCGAGGGCTTTGGCGAGGTCAAGGCCGGGGAGTGGGAGCCGCCGGAGCCGGTCGGAGCGGTGCGCCTGCGCCTGTTCAACGACCACGCCGTCGCCGACCTGGTGGGCCCCAACCGCTGCGACCTCATTACGGATGAGGAGCGAGTCAAGGCGGAGTCGAAGCTGGGGCCTGATCCCCTGGACGCTGGGGCCCGCTCCGATTCCGAGGCCATGGAGCGCTTTGCCCAGGTCGCGCACTCCAAGAAGCGCGCGATCGGCGAGATTGTCATGGACCAGTCGATCATTGCGGGCGTGGGCAACATCTACCGCGCCGATGCCCTCTTCCTCGCGGGCATCTCGCCGCATCGCAAGGGAGCCAACATTTCCATCAAGCGCCTGCGCGAGCTGTGGGTGCTCATCTGCGACCTCATGAACCGCGGCTTGGCCGCAGGTCGCCTGGACACGATGGACCCGGAAGAGGCGCCTAACCCGCCGATTGAGGGGGACGAGGAGGCCTCGCGCTGGTACGTGTACCACCGCACGGACCGGCCGTGCCTGCGCTGTTCCACGCCGATTCGTGAGGCGCTCATGCAGAATCGACGCCTGTTCTGGTGTCCGTCCTGCCAGCGCTGAGCGCGCGAACAACCGTCAGGGGAGTGCGGGCCACAAGGCTCGCACTCCTCGGCGTTTGTCAGGCGATCTCTTCGAATCCGAGGACCGAGTAGAGCTCGCGGGCCCCGCCGTGGCGCCTATCCAGGCGCAGTGCGAGGGTGTCGAATCCCCACTGCGAGCAGCGCGAGGCGACCTCGGAGACGAGGGCCGTCGCAATGCCGCGCCTGCGGTAGTCGGGGGCGACGATCAGGTCCACCACGAAGGGGCCGTCCGGCACGTCATCCCAGGGGGATTCGCGCACGACGAGAATCGCGCCGACGAGGGTTCCCCCGTCCCATGCACCGATGAAGGAGTCTTCCGTGGTCGCCCCGAAAGCGCCCTCAAACGTCAGGCGTAGTTCTTCGGAGGTTTCCAAGAGCGCCTCGGGCGTGACGGCGTGGTCGTACGCCTCGAGGGTGAGCACCGCGAGCGCGGGGATGTCGAATGTTGTGAGCGTGGCGATCTCAATACCCTGAGGCCGATTCGCCGCTGACAACGCGTCCAGGGGGGCATGTAGAGTTCGAGCTTCCATAAACCAACTATAGGTGAGGATGCTCACTTTGTCACGGCTCTTGAACGGATTCTCACAGACCGTGTCTGACGAGGGCGAACGCCCCTCAGATGTAGAGGGCGGGCTCCTCGAAGAAGTAGTTGGGGTCGACGATGAGATCGCGGTCGCGCGTGTCCTTTTCGGGCTTGGGAAGCAGACGCGCGGGCACGCCGATCGCCACGTTACCGCAGGGCACGTCCTTGACGACGACGGCGTTCGCGCCGATCTTGACGCCCGTGCCCACGGTGATGGGGCCCAGGACCTTCGCGCCGGCACCGATCATGACGTGGTCGCCGACGGTGGGGTGGCGCTTACCCGGCGTCATGGCGACGCCGCCGAGGGTGACTCCGTGGAAGATGACGACGTCGTTGCCGACCTCGGCGGTCTGGCCGATGACGACACCCGTCGCGTGGTCGATGAAGACGCGGCGCCCGATGGTGGCCTCCGGGTGAATATCCACGCCTGTGAGGGCTCGGGCCATGGAGGACAGGACGCGTGCTGGGGTGCGGGCACCGTGGGACCACAGAGCGTGGGAGACGCGGTGGGTCCATAGGGCGTGCACGCCCGGGTACGTCAGGGCGATCTCCAGGGCGGAGGTGGCCGCGGGGTCACGGCGCTGCGCGGTCACGAGATCCTCTCGAAAAAGACCGAGCGCCTTGGTGGGCAGGGCGCGCGACAGGGTCTTTGACAGGGCGCTGACGGTGAGCTTCACGAGTTCCTCCTGGACGGTCAACTGAGACGGAAACGCACAGGTGGCCCCGGAAATTCCATCCGGGGCCACCTTAGCGCGTCACGTGGGAAAGATCAGTCCTCGAGGCCCGCGAACAGCGCGGTCGAGAGGTAACGCTCACCCGTGTCGGGCAGGAGCGTGACGATCTTCTTGCCAGCCAGCTCGGGGCGGGCGGCGACGGCGGCCGTACCCGCCAGGGCAGCGCCCGAGGAGATGCCCACGAGCAGACCCTCTTCGGCGGCCGCGCGGCGAGCGAACTCGAGGGCCTGCGCGGTCTCGACCGAGATGACCTCATCCACGATGCCCGTGTCGTAGGTATCGGGCACGAAGTTGGGCATGAGGCCCTGGATGCCGTGCGGGCCGGGGGTGCCGCCGGTCAGCAGGGGGGACTCGGCGGGCTGAACGGCAATGATGCGCACGTCCGGGTTCTTCTCCTTGAGGACCTTCGCGACGCCCGAGATGGTACCGCCCGTGCCCACGCCGGCGACGAAGACGTCGACCTGGCCGTCGGTGTCCGCCCAGATCTCCTCGCCCGTGTGCGCCACGTGGGCAGCAGGGTTGGCGGGGTTGGTGAACTGGGAGGCGATGATGGCACCGGGGCGCTCGGAGGCGATGCGCTCGGCCTCTGCGACGGCGGCGGAGACGCCACCCTTCGGGTCGGTGAGGACCAGCTCGGCACCGAAGGCACGCACGATCGCGCGGCGCTCGACGGACATCGACGCGGGCATGACGATGACGACCTTGTAGCCGCGAGCCGCGCCCACCATCGATAGGGCGATACCCGTGTTACCGGAGGTGGCCTCGACGATCGTGCCGCCGGGAGCCAGGGCACCCGAGGCCTCGGCCGCATCGATGATCGAACGGGCGATGCGATCCTTCACGGAGGACGCGGGGTTGAACGCTTCGACCTTGGCAACCACGTCAACGTCGTCACCGGCAACGTGGTTAATGCGGACGAGGGGGGTACCGCCGATCAGATCGGCGACGGTGGAGGCGATGCGAGCCATGAGGGGTCCTTCCTAAGCGGGTGTACCCCTGAATTGTTATCCCGCGCTTGGAGCCTCGTCTAGTTCAATCCGACGTGTTTCCACGTAGCGAAACTTTGCAACACCGGACGAGGCCTGGGCCAGGCATGCGTCAATCGAGTCTCGGTCGGCCGGATCGATCGCAATGCGCAGCGTGACGTCCGCGCCCCAGATCGTGTCGACGACCGCGGCGCCTCGTGCGCGCAACTCGGATTCGATACGCCCCGCGTCCCCGGGGTTGAGCTGGGTTTCGAGGACGTCGCGCCCCACGAGGTAGGCGATGGGTGCGCGTGCGACGGCCTCGGACACGGAGGTGGAGTATGCCCGTACGAGGCCACCCCCGCCCAGGAGGATTCCACCGAAGTATCGGGTGACGACCGCCGTGGCGTTCCACGTGTCAGAAGCGCGCAGTGCCTCCAGCATTGGGGTGCCCGCCGTACCCGACGGCTCCCCGTCGTCCGAGGAATGCTGCAGCGGTGCGGCGTCCGGCGGGTCGATGAGGTACGCCGAGCAGTTATGGCGGGCCTGCGGATGCTCAGCCTTGACGGCATCGATGAGCTCGCGCGCCTCCTCGGGCGTGTCCGTCCTGGCGAGCGTCGTGATAAAACGGGAACGCTTGATCTCAATCTCGTGGGTGAGGAGCGTGCCGGAGGCGAGCGTGCGAAGAGCGGACATGCGCTCAGTCTAAGGGAGATAGACCGCCCCCAGTCTGTAACCAGGATCGCAGGCGCGTAGGCTCTCGCGATGTGCTTCAGGGGCTGGTCCGTGGTAGTCTGGTCGGGTTGTCGCCGTGCGCCCGCGTGGCGCACCGATCAGAATAGTCGTCGAGAAAGAAGAGGAGCGGTAAGACATGGCAGTTCCCAAGCGCAAGATGTCCCGTGCGAACACCCGCACCCGCCGGTCTACCTGGAAGGCTGATCTTACCGAGCTGAACACCGTCAAGGTTGCCGGCCGTGAGATCCGCGTGCCCCGCCGCCTGGCCAAGGCCTACAAGAACGGCCTCCTGGACGTCGAGGGCTGACCTCGCATCCACGCACGGGCCCGGGACTTGTTGTCCCGGGCCTTTGTCATGCCCGTCATCTCTGAGTGCGCGGCGAAAGCCCCTCAGGTCGTCGGCGCGCGCCTGAATCCAGTACCCGAAAAGGAACGCACATGAACCTGCCACTGTCTCTGCCCGCCGCGAGCGGGGGAGTGGGCCACGGCCTCGTCGCCGCGTCGACAACGAGTGGCACCGAGGAAGTCATCGTCTCCCTCTTCCTGATCGCAGCCGCTGCGGCTGTCGCACCCCTGCTGTCCTCGCTCACGCGCAAGCGCGTGCCCGACGTCGTCTGGCTGCTCATTCTCGGCGTCATCATCGGGCCAAACGTTCTGGGACTGGCATCTCTGACCGAGCCGATCTCCATGTTCCGTGAGGTGGGCATGGGCATGCTCTTCCTCATCGCGGGCACCGAAATCGACGTCGAAGAGGTGCACGGCCGGGCGGGCAGGCGCTCGCTGCTGACGTGGCTGGCATGTTTCGGTATCGGCCTGGCTGTGTCCTGGGTGGCGGTCGCCGCGTCGGGTACGACGGGGGTCGCCACCGCGACGTACATCGCGCTGGCCATCGCGCTGACCTCGACGGCGCTGGGCACGCTGCTGCCCATCCTCATGGAGGCCGGCGTCATGGGGACGACGATCGGCAAGGCCGTCCTCATCCACGGCGCCGTCGGTGAGCTCGCGCCCATCATCGCGATGTCGCTGCTGCTGTCGGCGCGTAGCCCGTGGGCCGCGGCGATCGTCCTGTTGCTCTTCGCGCTCGCCACGGTCCTTGCGGTCGCCATCCCGACGCGCTTCATCCTCGAGCATCCCGCGATCGGGCGGACGATCCTGCACGGGGCGCAGACCTCGCAAAAGACGCTCATGCGCGTCGTCATGCTGGTCCTCACCGGCCTCATGGCGCTGTCCGCGGTCATGGAGCTCGACATGGTGCTCGGTGCCTTCGCGGCCGGCATCATCGTGCGCGCGCTGGCGCCCGGCAACTTCACGATGGTCGAGGGCGAGCTGCGCACCCTCGGCTTCTCCTTCCTCATCCCGCTGTTCTTCGTCACCTCGGGCATGAACATCTCGCTGAGCGCGGTCGCGGGCCACCCGTTCCTGCTCATCGCCTTTGTCGGCGCGATCCTCGTAGTGCGCGGTGTGCCTATCGTTCTGCTGGAACGCTTCCATGGCTCGATCGAGCGCGTCGGTTGGAGGGATGCGACGCGCATCGGCCTGTACGGTGCGACCGGCCTGCCAATCATCGTCGCCGTGACCGAACTCGGCGTCACGACGGGTGTCCTGCCCTCGTGGCTTGCCTCCCTGCTCGTCATCGCGGGCGCACTGTCCGTGCTGATCTTCCCGCTGCTCGCCTTCCTGCTGGGGCGCGGCAGTGGAAAGGCGCGCTAACCTCCGCTAGTCTTACAGGCGGCGCGCCGCGCCATGCCTCCGTAGCTCAATGGATAGAGCAAGGGCCTTCTAATCCCGAGGTTGCAGGTTCGAGTCCTGTCGGAGGCGCCAGCATGTGATGCGGGTGCTCGCCACGAAGCATCGTTGTTGGTCGTTATGTGGCCGCCCGAAACGGGGAAGCGCGGCATAATGAGGGGAGCCGAACAGTTGCCGCTGTTCGACTCCCCGGTTTTCGATGGTCTTAGCTACCCATGAGGGTGCTCAGCAGGAATGCATTCGCCCAGATCAGCTGCGGCAGTGTCATGATGACTGCTCCAGTGATCTGGGCTTTGTGCTTCCTGTCGAGGCCTCGCCGTCGTCAAGGCGGCGAGTCGCCGTTGTGGGGGGTGTACTTGGTGGGGTTGGCTTGTACATCCGGATAGGTTACGAAGATGCGGATAGGTTACGACGATGTGGATATCCGGATGCGCATAACCTATCCGTGAATGCGCTGGACGACATGTTAGGCGGTGCCCAGACAGAATTTTGGGCAACGAGCCCGCGCGGATCTGCGCAAGGGGATTGCAACGCGACCTGCGGGGTATGGGGAGGGGCGAGACTGCGCCGCCGAGCGCAGCTTGCCGTATGGACACCGGCAAGTGGACAGGCCACGT
>CAUTRF010000062.1:0-11692 GCA_963540795.1 uncultured Actinomyces sp. | reverse complement strand
TAGTTGTCACGATTATGTTGCGGATGTGCGTCGGGCCCCGGTCTCGTTGGTAGAACGAGGCCGGGGCCCGAGCTGAGCGGTGTCTGCCCTTGTGCGGTTGGTGGGAATTACCGCATTACTTGGCGAGACGGCCCAGAGCCGGGGTGGTCTGGTCGGTCATGAGCACTCGCATGCGCGCAATCGCGAGCGAGGGGTTGACCTCCAGGCCGGAGAGCATCCACTGAGCCATGTGCGCGGTAGTCGCCAGCGCAAAGTGCTGGGCGACGACGTCGCGCGCCGTGGCCGAGGCGGAGCCGGGGAGGCGGGACTCGATGAGCTCCTGAATGTGGGAGGCCAGGAATGCCCACAGGTCGTTCGCCTCGATGGTCTTCATGGCGGCGGCGGTCTCGTCGCGATGGGCGTGCATCCACGTCATGGTCGCTTCGATGGCGTCGAGCCATTCTCCCGAACTGGTGGTCAGGCGCGATGTGACTTCCTCGCGGAAAACCCAGGCGTTGAGGTCGTTGAGGGAGTTGAAGTGGTAGTAGAACGCTTGACGGGTGACCCCGGCGGAGCGTGTCAGTGCGCTGACAGAGATCTTTGACAGCGGGGTCTGCGTCAGGGCCTGGCGCAGTGCGGTGCCAAGCTTTTCGCGGGCATCAATCGGCGGAGCCATTTGTTTCCTTCCTTCGACGGTTATGGGTAAACCATATCCAGTTACGAAGAAACTATCTACTCGAAAACCATTTGCCGGCTGTGTAACCGACCACGCTGTCAGTTTCTCATATAATGTTGACAGCGCACGCGGGGGCGCTTGTCGATCGATGTGACAGCGCACTTCACAATAGATTTCGCGCCGTGCGATGCGGGGCGGGCCTCCTCTCCCAAGTCGTACGGTCGTGACACAATGTCCGTGTGATGAAGTCCTATCGAGACGAGGCGATCGTCCTGCGTACCCACAAGCTGGGCGAAGCGGATCGCATCATCACGCTGCTGACCGCTGAGCACGGGCAGGTGAGAGCTGTGGCCAAGGGGGTGCGCAAGACGACCTCAAAGTTCGGCGCACGCGTTGAGCCCTTCTCCGTCATCGACGCCCAGCTCTATCGCGGCCGCACCCTCGACACCCTCACTCAGGTCGCCTCGATTGCCCAATACGGCGACGCCATCGCCGCCAACTACGACCTCTTCCTCGCGGCCGCCGTCATCGTCGAAACCGCCGAGCGCCTCACCGCAGACGCACACGACGGCACCCACTCCCAATACCTGCTCCTTCTTGGTGCTCTCAACGCCCTGGCGCGAGGCCGTCATGACCCAACCCTGATCCGTACGTCCTACACGCTGCGCGCCCTCGCCCTGGCCGGCTGGGCCCCCTCGTGCTTCGACTGTGCCGTGTGCGGCACCCAGGGCCCCCACTCCTCGTTCTCCATTCCCGACGGCGGCACCGTCTGCGACACCTGCCGTCCGCCCGGCGCCTCCTCGCCCGCGCCCGACACTGTGGCCCTCCTCGGCCAGCTACTGAGTGGCGACTGGGAGCGGGCCGACCGATGCGAACCCTACGCGCGCACCGAGGCCTCGGGCCTCATCTCCTCGTACACCCAATGGCATCTGGAACGTCGCCTGCGCTCGCTGAGCGTCATCGATAGGAGTCACCCATGACGGACCTGCGACCCACCCCCATGGACCGCGCACCGAACGACCCCGCTGCGCCGCTGCTCGGGCCCGGCCAGTGGCACTGCGAGGCACCCGTCTTTCGAAAAGGCGAGGTGCCCGCGCACGTCGCCCTCATCATGGATGGAAACGGACGCTGGGCTAACAGTCGAGGTCTGGCCCGCACCGAGGGACACCGGGCGGGGGAGTACGCCCTCATGGATACGATCGCCGGCGCGATCGACGCGGGCGTGCGCTACCTGAGCGTCTACACGTTCTCCACAGAAAACTGGAAGCGCTCGCCCGCCGAGGTTTCCTTCATCATGAACTACGCCTCCGACGTGCTCGCGCGGCGCACCGACCAGCTCGCCCAGTGGGGCGTGCACGTGCGTTGGAGTGGGCGCCGACCCAAGCTGTGGAAGAGCGTCATCAATGCGCTGGAGAAGGCCGATCGAGCAACCTCGCACTGCAAGACCCTCGACCTCATTATGTGCGTCAACTACGGCGGTCGGGCCGAGCTGGCGGACGCCGCCCGGTCCATCGCCGAGGACGTCGCGGCCGGGCGCTTGAGCCCGCGCGGCGTCACCGAAAAGACGCTGTCTCGCCACCTCTATCTGCCCGACGTGCCCGACGTCGACCTCATGATCCGCACGTCGGGGGAGCAGCGCCTGTCGAATTACCTGCTGTGGCAGATGGCGTATGCGGAAATGATGTTCGTCGACACGCCCTGGCCCGCGTTCGACCGTGAGGAGCTGTGGGGGTGCCTAGAGGAGTTCGCGGGGCGCGATCGCCGTTTCGGTGGTGCGATTGACCGCGTCGCTCAGTCCTAGTCGCCCTGCGCTGCCAGCGCGGCGTCGACCGCGCGGCGCTTGCGCCGGCCCCACACAATCTTCGCGGCGATCAGCGCGGCGATGAGGGCGAGGCCCGCCCATCCCCAGGGGGAACCGGCGACCGCTCGGATCGCAGCGGCGAAGAGAGCGAGCGTGCCGAGGCCGTAGAGCAGTGCCCACAGGACGCACCCCGGGATCATCGCGATCGTGTAGGTGCTCCAGCGCATGCGTACCAGGCCGGCACCCGCGTTGACTGCCGTCTGGATGCCCACGGTCAGAAAGCACAAGGGAATGACGATGATGCCCCACTTATCCAGTATGGCCGCGCCCTTGCGGGGGATCGGGCCGTCGAACCAACGGGCCATAGCCCCCAGGAACCCCTGGCGTCCCGTCGCCAGAACGGCACCCGACGCCGCACCGCGAGCCAGCCAGTAGGTCGCCTGGGCGCGCAAGAGGACGACCGTGAACAGGAAAACGAAGAGCCAGATGCCCTCGCGTGCAAAGGCGGGGACCATGGAATCGATTCCAGCGGCGAACATGACACTCCCAGAGTGAGGCTGACCAAACGAAGCCTATCCTAACCTACGCAAGAGGCCTGGGAAAGCGTCATCCGCCTCCCAGGCCTCGTCGCGGCCGATCTGGCCTTAGTGAGTCATTTCTTCGACTGGCACGATGCGCACACGCCGAAGAGCTCCAGGGAATGCTCGACATCTGCAAATCCGTGCGCCGCCGCGACCGAATCCACCCACGACTCGATCTGCGACTGCTCGATCTCCTCAGTGAATCCGCACTCGCGGCACACCAGGTGATGATGGTGGTGGTGAGTCGTACACGAGCGATACAGGGCCTCGCCGTCGGAGGAACGCAGCGTATCGACGCGGCCGTCATCCGCGAGGCTCTGGAGCGAGCGGTACACGGTCGCCAGGCCCACGCGCTGCCCCTGGAGATGGAGATCCTCGAAGATCTGCTGAGCGCTGCGGAAGTCGCTGACGCGGGTCAGCTCATCGAGGACCGCCTGACGCTGCTTCGTCATGCGCTGCATGGTGTTCCCTTCGTCATGATGCGTCTGCGTGAGCGAGGAGTTCGCGCTCTGGATGCTGGTTGTGTCCGCGGGCCGCGCGAAGCCTGCGCACCCTGCGGATACGGTCCACAATAGCCCGGATCGTGAATCCAATCGCGTACAGGCCGATCGCGCCCACAACGATGGTCGCACCGGGCGACAGGTCGACGAAGTACGTCAGGGACAGGCCGCACGTGCAGATGATGACGCCGAGAGCCATCGCGATTCCCATCGTGGAGCGGAACGAACGTGCTCCGAGCTGCGCGATCGCCACGGGGATCACCATGAGCGCGCTGACCAGCAGCGAACCGACGACTCGCATCGCGACGGCCACGGTCAGTGCAGACAGGATCGCGATCAGCAGGGACAGCGTGCGCACCGGCAGTCCCGTCGAGCGGGCGAAGTCCTCGTCGTTGGTCACCGAAAAGAGCGCGGGAGCCAGGCCCACGCCGAGCGCCACGATTGCGATCCCGAGGCCCGTGATGAGCGTAATGTCGCTCCATCGCACGGTCGAGATCGAGCCGAAGAGGTAGGAGTTGAGCTGAGCGGAGGTGCCGCCCGCCAGGCCGATCAGCAGGACGCCGCCGGCGATGCCCCCGTAGAACAGCATGGCCAGGGCCGTGTCGCCGGACGTGCGACCGCTCTGGCGCACCAGCTCGATCGTGATCGCGCCCAGAAGGGAGATGATGACCGCTCCGGGAACCGCCCACGAGTCGGCGGGGCTCACGTTCGCGAACGTGCCTGCCAGCCAGCCCAGCGCGACGCCGGTCAGAGAGATGTGGCCGATGCCGTCGCCGAGCATCGCCAGGCGCCGATGGACCAGGTAGGTGCCGATGATCGGGGCGGTGAGGCCCACAATCAGGGCGGCGAGCAGCGAACGCTGCATCATCGGCGAGGACAGGAGGGTAGTCAGTGCGTCAATCATGCGTCGCTCCCGTCTAGATTCCGCTCACGAGGCCGCGGTCGCTCGTCGTGGACCTCTCCTCGGTCGTGGGGTGGCAGTGATCGCCGCCGCCGTGATGCTGTTCGTGGTCGTCCTCAATGTGGGGAGGGCCGTCGTAGGAGACGTGCCCCGCGCTGATGTGCAGCTCGCGGTCCAGGAGCGGGCCGAGTTCGCCCAGTTCGTGCAGGACGATGAGGATCGTGGTGCCCTCCGCCTTGGCGTCGGCGACGATCTTTGCGAGGCGCGCTCGCGATGTCGCGTCGATTCCGGCCATCGGCTCATCCATGATGAGCAGCTCGGGGCGACGCACGAGGGCGCGGGCGATGAGGACACGCTGGGCCTGCCCGCCCGAGAGGATGTTCAGGGGGGAGTGGGCGCGGTGGGCCATGCCGACGCGTTCGAGGGCGGCCATGGCCTTCGCCGTGTCGCCCGGCAGTGCCCACAGGCGGCGGGGTCCGAGCAGGCCGGATCGCACGACCTCGATAGCGCTGGCGCTGATCGCGCCGCCCGAGGAGATGCGCTGGGGCACGTAGCCGATCTTATTCCACGGCACGCGGCGGCGCGTGGAAATCGAGTGGCCGAAAAGCTGGGCGTCACCACTCGTGATGGGTGCGGTGCCCAGCAGGGCCTTCAGGGTCGTAGACTTGCCCGACCCGTTCGAGCCGGTGATCGCCACGGTCTGGCCGGCGGGGATGTCGAGCGAGATCCCGTGGAGGATCAGGTCCGTATCCCAGGCAACGTGCAGGTTGTCGAGACGTACGACGGCGGTCGCCTCCGCGTGGGAGGCTCCCGCCGTCGTGGGGTTGAAAGTCGTTGTCACTGGCAGTCGAGGGCTTTCGTCAGGGCGTCAATGTTGGAGTTCATCGTTGCGGTGTAGTCCTTGGATGCGTCGGTCTGGGACTCGATCGGGTCCAGGACGGCCGTCGTGATGCCGAGGTCGTCGGCCAGGGTCTGAGCGACCTTGGGGTCGATGAGGGCCTCGGTGAAGATCGTCGTCACGCCCTGCTCCTTGGCGATCTGGGCGATTTCAGCCAGGCGCGCGGGGGAGGGGGAGGACTCGGGGTCGAGGCCGGAGATGCCGACCTGGGTCAGGCCCGTGCGGTCCGCCAGGTAACCGAAGGCGGTGTGGGCGGTGACGAAGGTCCTGACCTTGCAGTTCGAGGTCTTGGCGACCAGGGTGTCGCTCAGGGTGTTGAGCTCCTCGGCCAGGGCCTTCGCGTTCGCCTTGTAGGTGTCAGCGTGGGCGGAGTCGGCCTCGGCGAGCTTGTCGCCCACGAGGGTGGCTGCCTGCGCCATGCGGGTGGGATCCAGCCAGAAGTGCGGGTCCGCGCTCATGTCGTGGTCGGCGTGATCCGCGCCCTCGTGATCGTGTTCGTGGGCCTCGGTCTCGCCGGACTGGGCCTCATCGGTGGCCTCTTCCTCGTCCTCGGAGGGGTGGTTCGCGTCGGTGCCGGCCGCGATCAGGTCGGCCGCGGAGGACACATCGATGACGGTCTTGGGGGCCTGCTGCTCGATGGCCTCGTCAACGGCGCTCTGGAAGCCCGCAAGGTAGACGACCGCGTCGGCGGAGGACAGGGAGTCGACCATCTTGGGAGAGAGCTCGAGGTCGTGTGGCTCGGCGCCGTCCGGGGTCAGGGAGGTAACGGAGACGTGCTCACCGCCGATCTTCTCGGCCAGGTACTGCAGGGGGTAGAACGAGGCCATGACGGTCAGTTTGCCGTCCTTGGACGAGCTATCTCCCGACGTGGCAGTGGAGGTGCAGGCGGACAGGGCGAGCGCTGTGGCAGCCGCGCATGCGGCGGCAAGGATTCTCTTCGACATGAAAATCATTCTCTTTGAAATTGAGAATCTTTGTCAAGTCAATCTCGGTGCCCGGACCTCCGCGATCAGGGGTGTTAGCTGACGCGCGCCGTTGAGCCGCGCACGATCAAATCAGGCGAAAAGACGTAGTCCGCGTGCGTAGGAGCGTAGTCGGCCGAATTCAATGCCTCGAAGAGGGCGCGCACGGCGGAGGCGACGATCGACTGCACGGGCTGGTGAATTGTCGTGAGTGCCGGATCTAGGTGGCTCATGAGGAATGTGTCATCGAAACCGATGACCGAGATGTCGCCCGGGACCGACAGGCCGAGTGAGGAAATTGTGCGGATGGCGCCGAGGGCTTGCAGGTCAGAACCCGTGATGATCGCCGTCACGCCGCGCTCCAGGAGGGCGTGCGTGTAGGCGGCTGCGGCCTCGTATGTGTAGAAAGTCTCCTCAATGATGGGGGAGTGGTCTCCGATCAGCTCGCCCATCACCTGCGTGAATGCCTCGGCCTTGCGTAGGGCCGGGACGATGTGCGTGCGGCCGGTCAGCAGTGCGATGCGCGTGTGGCCGAGCTCGTGAAGGTGCGTGACCGCTGCGCGGATGCCGAGAGAGTCCCCGGTGGAAAAGTCGGGGGCGGGGACCTCCGGGCGTGCGCCGTTGATCGTGACGAAGGGGATTCCGCGTGCGGCGACGTCGTGATAGGGGGAGAGGTCGGATAGGAGATCGGCGTGCCTGCCGGAGACGAAGATGAGCCCGCTGACGCGGTGCTCGATGAGCGATGAGAGGTGGTCGAACTCGGACGTCGCCCCCGGCGTCTGCGTGCGGATCAGGGCGATGCCGCCCGCGCGAGAGATCTCTTCCTGCAGGTGATGGGCAAAGGAGGCAAAGATCGGGTTCGTCAGCTCCGGCACAATAACGCCGATCGTCGGGGTGCTGGGCGTGTGTTCGCTGGGTGGACGGTCGTAGCCCAGCTCGTCGATCGCCGTGAGAACCCTGCGGCGCGTGTCTTCGGAGACCTGGCCGACGCCGTTGAAAACGCGTGAAACAGTTGCGGTCGATACGCCGGCATGGGCCGCAATATCGGCCATGCTTGTGCGATTTTTGGTCATCGGCTCGACGCTCCTTTGGGTGTCCGAGTGCAGCTGTTTCCCTTTAAATGTAACAGCTTGCACACAATTGCGAAAATTGTTGCAGAAACAAAATCGGGCGTATTACAGTGATCCTGTAGCAGGTCGCTGATGGAAGCGACCCGCCCGACCAACACAGGAGTAATAATGCGACGTGGCATCGCAGCGCTCGGCGTCCTTGCGGCGGCTACCGCCCTGGCCGCCTGCAACAACGGCACGACCTCTTCCTCGACCTCTTCGGACAGCGCGAGCAACGACGCTGTGGCGACCCTGACGATCTGGGCGGACGACACCCGCTTCTCCCAGGTTCAGAGCCTCGCCGAGGACTTCACCACCAACACCGGTGTGAAGGTCAACGTCGTGCAGAAGTCTGAAGCCGACATGGACACCGAATTCACCACCCAGGTGCCCACCGGCAATGGTCCCGACCTGATCGTCATGGCCCACGACAAGCTCGGCGCGCTCGTCGCTAACGGCGTCGTCGCCCCCGTGGACCTGGGCGAGGCCAAGTCGAACTTCTCTGACGTCGCCGTCAAGGCCGTCACCTACAACGGCCAGACCTATGGCGTTCCCTACGCCGTTGAGTCCGTCGCCCTGGTGCGCAACAACGCGCTCACCCAGGACACCCCCACCACCTACGACGACATGATTGCCTCCGGCAAGACCACCGGCGTCGAGTACCCCTTCATCATCCAGATGGGCGACAAGGGTGACCCGTACCACTTCTACGGCTTCCAGACCTCCTTCGGTGCCCCCGTCTTCAACACCAACGCTGACGGCGAGTACACCTCCGAGCTGGCCATGGGCGGCTCCGGCGGCACCGACTTCGCTAACTGGCTGAAGGCTCAGGGCGACGCGGGCGTGTTCTCCCCGTCCATCACCGGCGACATCGCCAAGCAGGCATTCCTCGACGGCAAGGCCGCCTACACGGTGACCGGCCCCTGGAATGTCGCCGCCTTCCGCGAGGCTGGCATGGACGTCTCCGTCCTGTCGATCCCCTCCGCTGGCTCCCAGACCGCCCAGCCCTTCGTTGGCGTCCAGATGTTCTACCAGAGCGCCAAGTCCGCCAACCCGGTTGCTGCCAAGCAGTTCTTCAACTACCTGGCAACCCCCGAGGCTCAGGAAGAGATGCAGAACCTTGGTGGTCGCGCCTCCGCGATGCCTGAGGTTGCCGCCAAGTCGGATGACCAGGACATCAAGGACTTCGCGAAGGTTGCCGAGTCTGGCGCTCTCGCCCCCGCGATCCCCGCGATGGGTTCCGTCTGGAACTTCTGGGGCCAGACCCAGGTCAACATCGTGACCGGCACCGAGACCCCCGCCGAAGGCTGGGCGACCATGATCACCAACATCAATAACGCGATCGCCTCCAAGTGATTGCATCCGCCGGGCGTTTGACGGCCGGCACCCCGCTCGCCTGAGGTGAGCCCCCAGCCTCGCACCCGCCCGCGTCCCACGCGGCGGGCGGGTGCGAGGCCCACATACCGCTCGCGCCGCAGTGCGGCGCCCTCGCACCCCCGGGTGCTTTCCGACCCGCCGCCAGGCGGGTATCGTCGCAATGACGCGCAAACTGCGCACGTGTGGAGGACACGATGTCTGAGCCAGTGAAGGCTGCAGAAAAGAAAAAAGAGGCGCGCACTGCCTCGCACGCTAGCGAAGTGACCAGGCCCGGTTTCTTCGTCAAACTCGTCCTGATGATGCTCATCGATGCCCTGGGACTCTACGGCATGTTCACCGCGTACCTGGTGAAATCCTGGACGGTTCTCGCCGTCCTGGCCGTCCTGCTTGTCGTGGTCAACTGGGTGTACTTCTCCAAGCGGACTATCCCCGCGAAGTACCTCGTTCCCGGCATGGTCTTCCTGCTCATCTACCAGGTCTTCGTCATGGGGTACACGGGCTACGTGTCCTTCACGAACTACGGCCAGGGCCATAACTCCAGCAAGGACGACGCCGTCGCCTCGATCCTGCAGGCCTCCGAGCAGCGCGCCGAGGGTGCGCCGAACCTCCCCGCCGCTGTCGTTGAGGACAGCTCCGGCCTCGGGCTCGCGGTGGTCGATACTGCGACGGGCACGATTCGCGTGGGCGACTCCGACACCCCGCTGCACGAGGTGTCTGGCACCTATGCTGGCGGCGTGATCAGCGCGGTCGATGGCTACAAGGTCCTGACGCTCGCCGATATCCTCAAGCCTGAGGTGCAGCAGAAGGTCGCTGCAATCAGGGTTCCGGCCTCCGACAACGCGAACGATGGAAGCTACCGCAGCGGCGACGGGTCGACCGCCTACCTCGCCAAGTCCCGCTACACCTACGACGAGGCCGCCGACACCCTGACCGACACGACGACCGGCGTCGTCTACACGGCCAACAACAAGATCGGTGCCTTCGTCGACGCGGACGGCAACCAGATCGATCCGGGCTGGCGCGTCTTCGTCGGCTTCGACAACTACATGAACATGTTCGCCCGCGGCGACCTGGCTGGGCCCTTCCTCAAGGCCCTGCTGTGGTCCTTCGTCTTCGCCGGTGCGTCCGTCCTGTCGACCTTCGCGCTCGGCCTGATCCTGGGCCTCGTGTTCGCAGACAAGCGCATCAAGGGCCGCAAGATCTACCAGTCCCTCATGATCCTGCCCTACGCCTTCCCGGCCTTCCTGGCCACCCTGGTGTGGAAGGGCATGCTCAACAAGGACTTCGGCTTCATCAACCAGGTGCTCCTCGGTGGCACGGACATCCCGTGGCTGACGGACGGAACGCTGGCGAAATTCTCCATCCTCGGCGTGAACCTGTGGCTGGGCTTCCCCTACATGTTCCTCGTGTGCCTGGGTGCCCTGCAGTCCCTGCCGGGTGACGTCGAGGAGGCCGCGAAGATCGACGGAGCCTCCGGCCTGCGCACCGTGTGGTCCATCAAGCTGCCGCTCGTGCTGCAGTCCACGGTGCCGCTGCTGATCGCCTCCTTCGCGTTCAACTTCAACAACTTCTCGCTCATCTACATGCTGACCGGCGGCGGCCCGAACTACCCGGGCATGGATGTCGGCCAGACTGACATCCTGATCTCGATGGTCTACAAGATCGCGATCGAGTCGGGTTCCCCGAACTACGGCCTGGCCTCGGCCATGTCCATCGTCATCTTCATCGTCGTGGGCGTGATCGCGTGGCTCGGTTTCCGCCAGACGAAGACCCTTGAGGAGCTGTGATGAGCGCTGCAACTGTGAAGAAGAATCGCGAGTCCACCCTGAAGGGTACGCGCTGGTGGAAAGAGGTCGGTTGGCGCCACATCGTCGCCATCCTGATGATCATCTACTGCCTCGTTCCGCTGCTCTACGTCCTGTCGGTGTCCCTGAACCCCGGCGCGACGCTCACCGGCTCGAACGAGCTGTTCTCGAAGGTGTCCCTCGAGAACTTCACGGCGCTGGGCAGCGGAAAGTACGCCGCCTACTGGTCGTGGGTCCTCAACTCCCTCATCGTGTCGACCACGACCGCTGTGGGCACCGTCCTCATGGGCGCGGCTGCCGCCTACGCGTTCAGCCGTTTCCGCTTCAAGGGACGCCGCGCGACCCTGACCGGCCTGCTGCTGGTGCAGATGTTCCCGCAGATGCTGGCCTTCGTGGCCCTGTACCTGCTGCTCCTGGGCATCCAGGACATCTTCCCGGTCCTCGGCCTGAACTCCAAGCTCGGCCTGATCTGCGTCTACCTCGGTGGCGCGCTCGGCTCGAACACCTTCCTGCTCTACGGCTTCTTCAACTCGATCCCGCGTTCGCTGGACGAGGCGGCCATGATCGACGGCGCGACGCACGCTCAGACCTTCTGGACGATCATCATGCCGCTGGTCCGCCCCGTCCTGGCGGTTGTTGGCCTGCTGAGCTTCATCTCCTCGCTCGGCGACTTCGTAATCGCGAAGGTCGTCCTGCAGGATCAGGATCAGTTCACCCTGGCCGTCGGCATGTACATGTGGGCAGCTGACGAGCGTACCGCCCCGTGGGGCATCTTCGCGGCCGGTTCTGTGATCGCGGCCGTCCCAGTGATCCTGCTGTTCCAGTACCTGCAGAAGTACATCGTCTCCGGCCTGACCGCCGGCGGCGTCAAGGAGTAAGCCCGCGCCCTCCTGCCTAGCCAGCCCCGGCCTCGTCCCCTATCCCCGTGGGACGAGGCCGGGGCTGTTTCGTGCGCTCGGGCGCGGACGGTCGTCGTTGAGTGTTGGTGAATCGCCTGTGCGCGCCCTGCACTTTCGCATGCAATTCGGTGATGAAACATTCAATCATGTGCTGAAAATGGCGGAATTTCAACGATCTAATTTCAAATCATGAAATAGGTAAAG
>CAUTRF010000061.1:0-11736 GCA_963540795.1 uncultured Actinomyces sp. | reverse complement strand
TTCCGCAGGCAACATACCCGCTTCACGAAGTGTCAACAACACCAGCCTAAGCCCAGGGTTAACCGTGCAGGTCATCGGGTTCGCGTGCGCCAGACACACCACGATTGACACCGAATCCGCCAAAGTGCAGACCCATTCAGCCAAAACGGCTCATTGTTGGCGTTTTTCGCCCAATGGGTCTGCACTTTGGCGGCCACACCACCTCAATCCGCGGCCGCACCGCCACCTCTCGGGGGAATTACGACATTAGAGATCCGACACGCCCGCGACACGCCGCCAGCCAGCTCCTAATGTAGCAAAACCCCCCACCGCCGACGTGGAGGGCACCAGAGGAACCGCAGGGCCTCGCCGGACAACGAGCCGACGCGCCGATCGAAGCTCGCGGCGCGTACGGCTCGCGGATGGGCCGCCCACGGAGCAGCCCGGCCCCACGGCCGGACCCGGCGCCCAGAAAACCCGCGGGTCCACAAGCAACAACCAGCGTCACACAGTAACACGTAGTGTCCTATAACCCAAGAGATTTGCAAATTGTGCCCTCCCCCACTAAAGTCCGTCTGCTAAGCACGACATCAGGGAGGATGCCATGAGCCCCACACCCGCACGCACACGCGCACGCGTCCGTGCCATCGTCGTGGCCGTCCTCGTCCTGGCCTTCGTCATCCCCTGGACCTACGCACACATCGCCTACGCCTGGCCCTGGAAAGAAAGAGCTGAGGGCGATGCCTGCACCGGCAAGTACTACCTGACCCCATACGACAAGCGTCGCCCCATCAACTTGGGCACACTCTCCGATGGACGAACCATTTTCATGGGCATGACAGGAAAAGTCTCCATGGGACGCCAGCTCGGTTCCTTCGGCCTATCCGCACGCGACGACAACAAGCACTACGAGTCCATCGGTGGTGCCACTGAGCTCTACCGCGGCGACAGCGCCACCGTCGAAGGGGTCGGCACCTTCACTCTGAAGGAGGCCCACTCCGACATCGTCTGGTTCACCCCCAACCCAGGAAAAGCAACATTCTGCTTTGACCCAGACCCCACATTCACGTTGAACAACTTCGCACAACAAGGCCACTGACGCACGCGTGTGAAGGGGGCGGGAATCCGAGAGGATTCCCGCCCCCTTCACCCATCCACGGCACAGACACCGCGATGCGGTCGATTACTCAGGCTGAGCCGTGGCCGCAGCCTGCGCGGCAGCCGGAGCCGCGGCGGCGATAGCCTCCAGCTCCGCCTCGCCGTGAGCGCCGGACACGAACCACACCTCGTACACCGAGGGCGGCAGGGCCACGCCCGAGGACAGGAAGGAATGGAAGAACGGAGCGTAGCGCCACGACTCCTGGGCGCGCGCCTGATCGTAGTCGTACACGCCCGAGGCGGCGGCCTCGCCAAACATGACGGAGAACAGGGAACCCGTGCGCTGGACGCGGTGGGCGACGCCGGCGGCACTGAGCGCTTCCGACACGATCGTGCTGATCGCCTGGGCCGAGGCGTTCACGCGGTCGTACACGCTCTGATCAGCCAATTCGAGGGTGCGCAGGCCGGCCACCGTGGCCAAGGGGTTGCCCGAGAGCGTGCCCGCCTGGTAGACGGGGCCCAGGGGGGCCAGCAGGTCCATGACGTCCGCGCGCCCGGCGACGGCCGCCAGGGGCATGCCGCCGCCCACGACCTTGCCGAAGGTCACCAGGTCGGGCACCCAGTCGGCGCCCTCCACGCTGGACGCGTCGACGAAGCCCGCGCCGTAGCGGCCCGCGGGCGCGCCGTCCACCCACCCGGCCACGGCCTCGAGGCCCCACCATCCGGCAGGGTCAACGCGGAAGCCGGTGAGGACCTCGTCGAGGATCATGAGCGCGCCGTACTCGGTGCACAGGCGGCGGATCTCGCGGTTCCACCCGGGGTGAGGCGGGACCGTGCCCATGTTGGCGGGGGCGCCCTCGAAGATGACGGCGGCGATGGCACTGCCCGCCTGCTCGAAGCACGCGCGCAGGGCATCGACATCGTTGTAGGGCAGGACGATCGTCTGGGCGGTGATGGCCTCGGGCACGCCGGCCGACCCGGGCAGGCCACCGGTGGCGACGCCCGACCCGGCGGCGGCGAGCAGGCCGTCGGAATGGCCGTGGTAATTGCCGGCGAATTTCACGATCAGGTCGCGCCCGGTGGCACCGCGCGCCAGGCGGATCGCCGTCATCGTCGCCTCGGTGCCCGTCGACACGAAGCGGACGCGCTGCGCGAAGGGCACTCGCTCGCGCACGGCGTTGGCCAGCGCCGTCTCAGTTTCGGTGGGGGCGCCGAAGGACAGGCCGCGCGAGGCGGCCTCCTGGACGGCGGCGACCACCTCGGGGTGCGCGTGGCCGAGCAACGCAGGGCCCCACGACCCGACCAGGTCCACGTAGGAGCGGCCCTCCACGTCGGTGACGCGAGCGCCGCTCGCGCTCGCGATGAAGCGCGGGGTACCGCCGACGCCGCCGAAGGCGCGCACGGGCGAGTCGACGCCGCCGGGGATCACTGATTTTGCTTGAGAGAATGCGGTTTCGTTAGTGGTCATTTCTACCTTCATCAGAAGTAGGAGGGATGCGGTGCGCGAATGCGCACTCAGCGGGCCCGGCGGGCGACCTCGAGGGCCCAGTAGGTGAGGACGGAGTCGGCGCCCGCCCGGAAGATGCCGGTCAGGGATTCGTCAATGACGCGGGTGCGGTCAATCCACCCGTTGGCGGCGGCGGCCTCGACCATCGCGTACTCGCCGGACACCTGATAGGCGGCGACCGGAATGTCGGACGCGGCGGCCACGTCGGCCAGCACGTCCAGGTAGGGTCCGGCGGGCTTGACCATGAGCATGTCGGCACCCTCGGCCGCGTCGAGCAGCGCCTCGAAAAGGCCCTCGCGTCGGTTCGCGGGGTCCTGCTGGTAGGTGCGTCGGTCGCCCTTGAGGGTGGATCCGACGGCCTCGCGGAAGGGCCCAAAGTAGGCGGACGCGTACTTCGCGGAGTACGCGAGGATGGCGACGTCAGCGTACCCCGCCTGGTCGAGGGCGGACCGGATCGCGGCGACCTGGCCGTCCATCATGCCCGAGGGCGAGACCATGTGTGCGCCCGCGCGAGCCTGAGAAATCGCCATCGCCTGGTAGAGCGGCAGGGTCGCGTCGTTGTCCACGCCGCCTTCGGAATCGAGGAGGCCGCAGTGCCCGTGGTCGGTGAACTCGTCCAGGCAGGTGTCCGCGCACACGACGAGGGCGTCGCCGACCTCGGCGCGCACGGCGGCGAGGCCGCGGTTGAGGATCCCATCCTCCGCCCACGCCTGGGAGCCGATCGCGTCGCGGCGGGCGGGCACGCCGAACAGGTCGATGGCACCCACCCCCGCTTCGGCGGCCTCGGCCGCGGCCCGGCGCAGCGAGTCGATCGTGTGCTGGTACTGGCCCGGCATTGCGGCGATTTCGCGGGGTGCGTCAATGTCGTCGCGCACGAAGACGGGCCAGATGAGCTTGGCCGGATCGACGTGGGTTTCGCGCACGAGGGCGCGCATCGCGGGGGTCGAGCGCAGGCGCCGCGGGCGAATCGTCGGGATCGGGGCGCAGTCCACCCCGGCCTCGGCGAGGTATGAGGTGACGGATTCGGGGACGGTAGTCATGAGTCTCTTTCTTCAGGTGCGTCGGCTTGGACGGGGCGGGCGAGGGCGTCGATGAGGGCGCGGACAATGGCATCGGGCGTGGGGGACGAGGCCTGGGCTGCGACCGCGATCCCCCGCCGCCTGGCGGCGAGCGCGGTGGGTGCGCCGATGGTCACGACCCGGGTTGCGGGGGGCGGCAGACCGAGGAGCGGGGGGAGGGCGCGCGCCTGGGAGGATGCGGTGAGCACCGCGCCGTCGTAGTGCCCGGCGCGGAAATTCCCCGCGATATCGGCGTCAATATCGCCAGCGTCGACGGGGAGGGTGGCGTAGGCATCGACGGCCTCGACGCTCCAGCCGAGAGCGCGTAGCCCATCTGGCAGGGTATCGGGCGCGACCGCCGACCGGGGAATGAGGACCGAGCGCTCGCCGGAGGAAGGGGCGGGGAAGCACTCCAGCAGGGCGGCGGCGGATCCGGCGCCAGTCAGGTCGGCGCTCACGCCCGCGTGGTCGGCGGTCCATTGGGCGGTGGCCGCTCCGACGGCGGCGATGCGCGTGCCGAGCGAGCGCGCCCGCGGCAGGGCGTGCGCAACGGCCCGCGCGGCCCTCCAGGAGGACAAGACGACCCACGCGTACGCGCCGTGAGCCAGCCGGTCGCGCGCCGCGCCCAGCTGCGCGGAGTCCAGCGGCGTCGACACGGTGAGGGCGAGAGTATCCACCTGCGCCCCTGCGAGGCGCAGGGCGCGCACGATGGCGTCATCGGGCTTGGCTCGGGTCAGGAGGATCCGCCGCCCGTTCAGGGGCGCGCTCACGTCGGGTTCGCTCACGTCGGGTTCGCTCACGAGGGGCGCCTCGGCGGCTTCGTCGCCCCCAGGTCGGTGACCTCGGCGGCGCCACGGGCGAGCAGCTGGCGCGCCACGTCCTCGCCGAGGCGGGCGGCCTCGCCCAGACCCACCGAGTCAGTGAGCGCAAGCGCGCCGCTCGCCTCGACCCGCTCGCGCCCGTCGACGCTCATCACCCGCGCGTCGAGCAGGAGGGCCGAGGAGGCCCCATCCACGCGAGCGCACGCACCCACCGGCACCGCGCACCCCGCGCCGAGGGCGGAGAGGACGGCGCGCTCGGCGCTGGCCGCGAGCGCGGTCGGCCGATGGTTGAGGGCACCCAGGAGGGCGCGCAGGAGGGGGTCCTCCTCATCCCGCGTTTCGATGGCGAGGGCGCCCTGCGAGGGGGCGGGCATCATGATGGCCGGGTCGAGCACGTCGGTGGCGTGGGCGTCGAGGCCGATGCGTCGCAGCCCGGCGAGGGCGAGGACGACCGCGTCGAGGCGCTCGCCCGTGCCGAGGGCCGATGGAGCGGTGCCCGCGTCGGTGCCCAGGTCGATGCCGCGCACGCGCGAAAGCCTCGTGGGGACGTTGCCGCGCAGGTCGCAGACGCGCAGGTCGGGGCGCGCGGCGAGCACCTGGGCGGCGCGCCTGGGTGAGCCCGTGCCGACGAGCGCGCCCGCGGGCAGCGACGACAGCGTCGCCCCGTCGGCCGCGCACAGGGCATCGCGGGGATCTTCACGCTGGGGAACGGCCGCGATGCGCAGCCCCGGCGTGGGGGCGGTGGGCAGGTCCTTGAAGGAGTGGACGGCCAGGTCGCACTCTCCCCCAAGGAGGGCGAGCCGCAGCTGCGCGGCAAACACGCCGACGCCGCCGAGCGCGGCCAGAGGCGCCGCGGACACGTCGCCGTGCGTGCGCACGACCTCCAGCTCGACGCGCACGTCCTCGCCGAGGCGAGCCCCGGCCTCCTCGATCGCCCGCGCGACGGTGGTGGATTGGGCGAGCGCCAGGCGCGATCCCCTGGTTCCCAGAACGAATGCACGCGTGGTCATAGCAGTCCTTTCGCGCCCGCTCGGGCGTGTGTGACGACGGAGGCGATGCCGGTTCCGGCGACCCAGGCACCCGTGAGCGCCACGCCCCCCAGGAGACGCACCTGGTCCGCAAGCGAGGCAACGCGGTCGCGATAGTCGGGGGGCAGGGGCGGGAGTGTGCCGTTCCATCGGGCGAGCAGGTGGTCGGTGACGGCATCGGCGGCGATGGTGACGCCGGTGAGCGTGCGGATGTCGCGCAGGGCCCCCTCGACGGTGACGGCGGGTTCGGCCTCGCCGAGACGCCCGTAAGACAGGCGCAGCAGGTGCGCGTGGGGCGGGAGTTGGTCGGCGAGCCAGGGCCACTTGACGGTGAGGTGCGACAGGGCCTTGGCCGCCACCGGCCGCTCGTCGGCGGGTGCGGGCGCGACCAGGAGGCCCTGGGAGACGGGTGCGTCATCCAGCTCGGGGGCGTGGACGGCCAGGGTGAGGCGCGCGATGGGCGCGCCCTCGGGAACGCTCACATCGGGCACGAGGCCGGGGATGCGCGCCTGCGTCAACAGGCGCAGGGCGGCGCTGGCGCTGCAGGCGAGGACGAGGCGCTCCGTCGTGACGCTCACGCCCGGCCCGCTCGGCACGGGTTCGGCTCCGGGGGTCGGCCCGGGCTTGGTGGGCCCGCACTCGAGGGTCCAGCCCGTGGCCTCGCGCGTCATCGCGAACGCGCCCGTGCGGGTCAGGACGGTTCCCCCGGCCTCTTCGATGGCGGCTCGCAGCGCGTCGACGAGGACAAACATTCCACCCTCGACGCAGGCTTCGGGGGTGCGGCGCGATCCGGCGGCGGCCAGGCGCGCCGCGACCGCAGCGGCCAGGGACCCGTGACGGGTAGTCTCGGCGCGCAGGCCGGGGGCGACCGTGTCGGTCGCCAGCATGGCGGGGTCGGCAGTGTAGATGCCCGCGATGATCGGCCGCACCGAGCGCTCCAGCACAGCCTCCCCCATGCGCACGGTCACGAAACCGGCCAGGGTCTCCCCGGCCTCGTCCATGCCGATGTCGCCGCCCATCGAGCGATCCTTCATGGCGCGGCGCACGCCGGCCTCGCCAAGCACGTGAGTGCAGTCGGGCGCGTCCGGGTGGGCCGGGATTCCCAGGAACGAGTCGCGCAGGAAGGGGCGCAGCTCCCAGCCGCCGCTCAACGCGGGGGCGTACAGGCGGGCACCCGACCCGGCGGGCTCAACCGAGGTCAGCCCCAGGGCCTCCACGATCGACGAGGTGTCGGTGCCGCGCACGACGTACGTCTCCGCGCCCAGGTCCACGTTCACCCCGCCGACCGCGCCGCGGGCGATAAGGCCTCCCAGGTAGCCACGGGCCTCGACGAGGAGGGGACGCACGCCCGCGCGCGCCAGTTCCCACGCGCTCACGAGGCCGGCGATACCTCCGCCGACGACGACCGCGCCGGGGTGGGTGGGGATGGGCGAGCGAAGGTTCATCGGGCGTCACCCAGCTCGTGCACCAGCTCCACGATGCGCGTCAGCACGTCGGGGTCAGTCGTGGGTGGCACGCCGTGCCCAAGGTTGAAGACGTGGCCGGGGGCGGAGCGCCCAGCGTCGAGAATATCTCGAACAGCCTGTTCGATAACGTGCCACGGAGCCTGTAGCAGCGCGGGGTCCAAGTTCCCCTGCACGGCCTTTCCGGGCACCTGCTTGATGGCCCACGACAGGTCCGTCTTCCAGTCCACGCCCACGCAGTGCGCACCCACCTCGGCCATGTCGGACAGGATCGGGCCGCTGCCCGTCCCAAAGTGGATAAGCGGAGCGCGCTCGCCCGTCACAGGGCTGACGGCGCGGGCGACACGCTGTGCGACCATGCGCGAATACGGCGCGACGGATTCCCGATAGGTGCGAGGCGAAAGAGAGCCCACCCACGAGTCGAAGAGCTGCGCTGCACTGGCCCCAGCATCGATCTGAGCGGTGATAAAGTCGGCGCTCACCCGAGCGCACCAGGTCATGAGCGCATCCCACGCGCCCGGGTCGGACGCCGCGAGCGCGCGCGCAGCCATGTGATCGCGCGAGGGACGCCCCTCGACCATGTACGCCGCCAGGGTGAAGGGGGCACCACCGAATCCAATGAGCGGCGTGGAGCCGAGCTCGCGCACCGCTGCTGCGACCCCATCGCGCACGGCCTGGGCACCCTCGGCGCAGTCGCGCGCACGCCCGCTGGAATCGATCCAGGACCCCTCCCCGTAACGATGACTCAGGAGTTCGTCGATACTCTCGCGCGTGCGAAAGGGATGATCGAGGACCGGGCCGACGCCCGGCTCAATCTCGACGCCCACCCCGGCCAGGCGCAGGGGAACCATGATGTCCGAAAAGAAGATGCCCGCGTCCACGCCATGGCGTCGCACGGGCTGCACCGTTGCCTCGGCGGCCACGTCGGGGCGCAGGCAGGCTTCGAGCATGGGCAGGCCAATAGCGGCGCGCAGCTCGCGGTACTCCGGCAGGGAGCGTCCAGCCTGACGCATGAACCACACGGGGGTGGACGCGCGCTGCCCGGTCAGGGCGGCGATCAGCGGGGGCGTCGTCATGTGTCTCCCTTAATTTAATGATGTTTTCGTGCGTTAATTCGCGCATTTCCGTCTTTTTCCAGTCTAGTTCAAGACAATTTCTCACACGTCGCAAATGGGCGTATTTACGTGCCTTTACGCCCATTTATCCGCAGGAGAGAGCCATTTATTTCGCGTAGATTCCAAAATGACACGGCGTCACCAACATTAATAGGTTTCCAGCGCTGCTCGCGCCGCCCACGTGCCCTTAAATGGACGCGTTGTGACTATTCATGTGCTCTCCGCGGACCACCGCTACACCCCCCTCGATGACATCGCCCGGCTCTCCGGCGCGGCCGACCTGGGTCCTACCCTCATGCGCGCGCTGCCGCACGCGCGCGGAGTCATGGTCCTGCGCACCTGCAATCGGGTCACTATCTACGTCGACGCCCCGGCCTCGGCCGACCCTCGCGCGTTCAAGGACACGGTAGAGCGCGAGCTCGCCACCGCCGCCCGCACGCCGCGCGCGGACGTGCACCTGCGTCACCTGTGGGGTCGCGACGGCCTCGTCGATCTGTTTTCGACGGCGGCGGGACTGGAGTCCATGGTGATCGGCGAGCGCGAAATCGCCGGGCAGATGCGCCGCGCCGCGCGCACGGCCTGGGAGGACGGGACCCTCAGCTGCGACCTGGGGCGCGCCGCCGAGCGAGCATCGGCTACCTCCCGACGCGTCGCGACCGAGACCGGACTGGCCGGGGCAGGACGATCCGTCGTCGCCGTCGGCCTCGACATGGCTGCGGCTCACCTGGGACCGTGGGTGGACACGCGCGTGCTCATCGTCGGCACGGGTGCCTACGCGGGCGCTACCGTCAGCGCCCTGCAGGCGCTCGGCGCATCGTACGTGTCCGTCTACTCCACGTCTGGGCGCGCCCGCGAATTCGCCCGGGGACGAGGTATCGGCTGGGTCAGCGCCGCCGATCTTCCCGCCGCCCTGGAGCGCGCCGACCTCGTCGTGACATGCCGCGGGCTGGGAAGCCCCGTCCTGACACGCGACATGGCCGCGGCATCCGGGCCCACCGTGGTCCTAGACCTCGCGCTCATGCGCGACGCGGAAAGCTCGATCGCCTCACTGTCGAACGTGACGCTCATCGACCTGCCGGCCATCCAGGCCTCAGTCCCGGCAGCCGACGCGCACGCGCTGACGCGCGCCCGCGCCATCATCGACGAGGAGGTCTCCTCCTTCGAGCGCGGCCTCGGCGCACGATCCATGGACCCCGTCGTACGGCACCTGCGCTCACGCGTTTTCCACATCGTTGAAGAGGAGATCGATCGCCTCGGCGAGGGGCCCCTCTCAACCGAGGACGCGGCACGAGCGCTGCGCCACCTGGCCGCGCGCCTCATCCACAACCCGACCGTCATGGCGCGCCGAGCCGGCGAGGAAAGCCAGCAGGAACGCTACCTCGAGGCCCTCGGCGTGGTCCTCGGCATCGACGAAACCGCCCTGATCTCGGGGGACGACGCGGCCCCTCACGCTTTCTCGCCAGGTGATCACAGCCGTTCCCGCGGCGGCGTCTGCCCCCGCGATGTTCATACACTGGGTGCATGAGCACCCAGAAGAACGATCCACGCGCACTCGCCCTCGGCGTTTCCTGCTACGTGATCTGGGGGTTCTTCCCCCTGTACTTCTCGCTGCTCTCCCCCGCCGGTGCCGTCGAGGTGATCGTCCACCGGGCGGTGTGGGGCCTGTTTTTCTGCCTGGTCACGCTCGCCCTGACGGGTTCGCTGGGGAAGATCCGCGCGCTGATCGCCGACAGGGGAGCCCTGTGGCGCCTCGCCATCGCGGGTGCGCTCATCGTCGTCAACTGGTCGGTGTACGTGTACGCGATCCTCGCCGGCCACACGACCGACGCCGCGGTCGGCTACTTCATCAACCCCCTCGTGACGATCGCACTGGGCCTCATCGTGCTGCGCGAGCGCGTCACCCCGATCCAGAAGGTCGCCCTGGCCCTCGGCGTCGTCGCCGTCGTCATCCTCGTGATCGGCCAGCGTTCGATCCCCATCGTCTCGCTCACGCTCGCTCTGACGTTCGGCCTGTATTCCCTCGTCAAGAAGGACGTGGCCGCGCGCGTCGACCCTCTCGCGGGCATGGCGGTCGAGACGGCCGCGGTCTCGCCCGTCCTGCTCGGCTACTACGCCTACCTGGCGGCCACGTCCTCCACGTCTTTCCACACGATCGCTTCCTCGGACGGCTCCGGGTTTTCGTGGCCCGTTCACCTCGCACTCCTGGTGGGCGCGGGCGCGCTGACGATGATCCCGCTCATCATGTTCGCTGCGGCGGCAAGGGGCCTCACCTTGGGGACGATGGGCTTCCTGCAGTACCTGGGGCCCACCCTGCAGCTGCTCGTCGCGGTGTTCATTTTCCACGAGACCGTTCCGACGTTCCGCTGGATCGCGATGGGCGTCGTGTGGGTGGCGCTGGGCTGCCTGAGCGCCGACTGGCTGGTCGGCTCCATTCGTGCCAAGCGCCTGGCCCGCGCCGGCCACCAGGACTAATTCCGGCGGGCGCGGTGGGCGGCGGGCGCGGTGTGCGCGGTGGGCACGGTGGGTACGGTGGGCCTGCGAGGAGCGCCCACGCCCGCATTGCCGCGACAAATTTCCGCAATGCAGGGCCTCCAACAGCGAAGCCGTGAGTGGGTGACGTGGTGACGGCGGAACAGTTCGCCCATCAACGCGGCTTCCGGCGGCCTATCCGCGAAAATACTCACCCAGCGCGCCCTCTCCCCCACTTAACCCGCGAAAAAGTTCGCCCAGCAACAGCCCTCCAGCGGCCCATTCGCGAAAATACTCGCCCAGCACGCCATAAAACGCCGATTTCGGGCCATTTTTCGTTCGCTGGGCGAACTATTTCGCGCACGCACCCACATCAGGCCACGCAGGGCGAACTATTTCGCGCACAGAGCGCAGCGACGCGGCGACGTTGCAACCAATGACGCCTCTGCGGCCGCTGATGCAGGCGGGCGTGAAACCATCATCACCACTGCGCGCCCCTAAACAGCAACCATTGAAACCAACAACACCTCTGCAAGCGACAAACACACGAAAAACACCCATTTCTCACCCGCAAAGGCTATGGCAGTTTCAATCAAGGCTCGACCCACCAGAGCAAAGGCGACATTAGTTTCAGACAACCGCGCCGTGCGCAGCCACACGCACGCTCCTCAGAAAAATCGCACGTAATTCGATTGAGAGAAGTTTCAACATAGTTAGAAAACGTTGCAATTCCAACGATCCAATTTCAACATTTAAAAGGGCCGTGGGGGAATTACGTGCGAAATTGGGAGTGGGCTCAGCAAAGCGGAAAGCGAGGGCCTGACACGACACCTGTGGGGTTGCGACAGGGCCAGGCCACGGGGCCCGTGGGCGGTCTGATGGGCCTGGCCGGGCTTCGAGACGACGCGCCGAACCACACGTCAGCACGCCAGGCGCCGCCGGTGTGGAGGGTGCCGGAGGGACCGGAGGGCCTGGCCGCGGTGCCCGTGGGCGGCGGCGGGGCCTGGCCGGGCAACGAGTCGACGCGCCGAGCGAAGCTCGCAGCGCGGACGGCTCGCGGGCGGGCCGCCGCCCACGGGCACACCAAGCAGCCCGGCCCCCACGGCCAGGCAGACCGGCCCTTACTCTCCGCCGCCGGGCTCGGGGCGGCCCGTGTAGTTGACGAAGCGCGCCATGTCGCCCTGGAAGAGGGCGGTGA
>CAUTRF010000060.1:0-11743 GCA_963540795.1 uncultured Actinomyces sp. | reverse complement strand
TTCGTAACGACCCCGGTTTCGAGCACGTTTTCAACCTGCTCGCGCGTGGGGACGGGCAGGGCCGACTCGTGGGAGATGGCCAGCGCGGCTCCCGCGTTCGCCATCAGGCATGCGGTCTCCAGGTCGTAGCCCATGGCCAGGCCCGCACACATCTCTCCGATGTGGGTATCGCCCACACCAGCGGTGTCCGCGATACGCGACTGGAACGCGGGAATCGAGATGACGGGAGCATCCGCGACCTTCTGCAGCTCGCAACCCCGATCCCCCACGCGGCGAACCGTGGCCGCATCCGGGCGCATGTAGGTGCGGATCGTGGAGCCGTGACGGTTAGTGTCGAGAATGCTGGCGAGAGTAGCGGCCTCCCCGCTGTTCATCGTCACGACGTCGGCGCGGGGGAAGATCATCTCCCACGCTTCAACGGGAACCTGGGCGACTGCGGGCGACACCGAAACGACGAGTGTCACGAAGGACGGCAGCGACGCAGCCCATTCACTCAGCTCGGAAGCCGCGTGCGCGCTCGTCATGTCGGAGGCGGCCACGTGGACCACATCTCCCTCGCGCAGCTCGATGCTTGCAAGGGCACCGCGCGAGGGTTCCGATTCGACGCCGGCCGTCACGACCGAACGCATCGACCCGTCTTCGACGATGAGCTGAATGACGACGCCGATGTCACCCACTAGTTCGGGGGTGAGGACCTCGACGCCGGCCTCGACCAGTTGCTGACGAACCGCAAAAGAGTTCGGACCCGTGCCAAGCGGTGAAGCGGCTGCCGCCGGCACGCCCATGGCCGCAGCTGCGCACAGGGTCGTGAAGCCGCCGCCCGGGCGCGAGCTGGCGGCATCCGCATGAACGGATCCACCGCGCTCCGGCATGTATGCGATATGCATCGGCAACACGAGTGCAACAGAGTGCGTCGAAATAAAACGACCCGACACGTAGATTCCTTCCTTCAAGCGCGCGCTACCGCCCAGCACGCAAGGGCCTCGTCAATGAAGAGTGCCTGCCTACTGCTCGGTGACGACCGGAACGATCATAGGACGACGCCGCAAGCGTCTGGCAACCCAGCGTCCGATCACGCGGCGCATCGCCTGCTGCAGGACGTAGGGGTCCTGTCCGCCGGGAGCAGCCGCGTCCTTGAGCGCCTGCGTCACGTCGGGGAGGATCTCCTCGAACACCGAATCGTCCTCTGCCATGCCGATCGCGCGGATTTCCGGGCCTGCCAGGACCATGCCCGAGTCGTGCTCGACGACCGCGAAGATCGAGATGAAGCCCTCTGAGCCCAGGGTGCGACGGGTCTCCAGCTCATCCTCGGAGATCTCTCCAATCGAGCGGCCGTCCACGTACACGTACTCGCAGGGCACGATGCCCGACACGCGCGCGACGCCGTCCTTGAGGTCGACCGTCACGCCGTCCTCGGCCAGGACCACGTTCTGCGGGTCGATGCCGGTCTTGACGGCGAGCTGACCGTTGCCCACCAGGTGACGAACCTCGCCGTGGATGGGCATGACGTTCTTGGGCTGGACGATGTTGTAGCAGTAGATGAGCTCGCCGGCGCTCGCGTGACCGGACACGTGCACCTTCGCGTTCTCCTTCGACACGACGCGCGCACCCAGGCGGGTCAGGTCGTTGATGACGCGGTACACGGAGTTCTCGTTGCCCGGGATCAGCGAGGAGGCCAGTACGACCATGTCACCCGGTTCAATCGTCACTGTGCGGTGCGATCCCACCGACATGCGCGACAGGGCCGCCATCGGCTCGCCCTGCGAACCGGTCGCCATGTAGACGCGCTCGTTGGGCGGCAGCTCACCGATGCCCTTGAGGTCCACGATGATGCCCTCGGGAATCGACAGGTAACCCTTCTCTTCCGCAATGCGCATGTTGCGCTCCATGGAGCGGCCCACGAAGGCCACGCGACGGCCGTGGTGGGCGGCGGCGTTGATGACCTGCTGGACGCGGTGCACGTGCGAGGCGAAGGAAGCGACGACGATCTGGCCGGTGGCCTCGCCGAACACCTGATCGAGGACCGGGCCGATCTCGCGCTCGGGCGTGATAAATCCGGGCACCAGGGCATTCGTAGAATCCACCATGAACAGGTCGACGCCCTCCTCGCCCATGCGGGCGAAGGCGCGCAGGTCGGTGAGGCGGCGATCCAGCGGGAGCTGATCCATCTTGAAGTCACCCGTGATCAGGACGTTGCCCGCATCGGTGCGCACGAAGACCGCGAGCGCGTCGGGGATCGAGTGGGTGACGGAGACGAATTCGAGGTCGAAGGGCCCGACGGTGAGGCGGTCCCCCTCGGCGACGACGTTGAGGCCCGGGTCGGGCAGGCGGTGTTCGCGCAGCTTGGGGGCGACGAAGGCCAGCGTCAGGTCGGATCCGTAGATCGGAATATCGCCTCGCAGCTTGAGGAGGTAGGGCACGGCGCCGATGTGGTCCTCGTGGCCGTGGGTGAGGACGAGGCCGACGACGTCGTCCATGCGTTCTTCGATCCAGGAGAAATCCGGCAGGATCAGGTCGACGCCGGGCTGGGTCTCCTCGGGGAAGAGGACGCCACAGTCCACGACCAGGAGCTTGCCCCGGTACTCGAGGACATTCATGTTGCGGCCGACCTCGCCAAGACCTCCCAGCGGGATCACTCGCAGTGCGCCATCTTCCAGGGGCGCGGGTTCGCTGAGGTTCTCGTACAAAGACTTCATGATGCCAGTCTGCCACGTTGGCACCGCTTTGCCCGCATCGGGAGACATGTTGGGCAGGTCGCCCCTCTCACATTTGACGCATTCACAGGCCCCCGAGCTACTCGCTCTCACGCAGATGGCCGTCCTCCATGACGTAGCTGCGGTCCGCGAAGCGCTGCGCCTCGGCCTCGTGCGAGACGACGAGGACGGCTGATCCCCGATCGGCGGCGTCGCGCAGGAGGGTGAGGACGGTGGTCGCGTTCGCGCTATCGAGGCCGGCGGTCGGCTCGTCTGCGATGACGATGGCGGGGTCCATGAGGAGGGCGCGCGCGATCGCCATGCGCCGCAGCTCGCCGCCCGACAGCTCTGTGGGCGCAGCATCGGCGAGGCCGTCCAAGCCCACGGCGGCCAGCAGCTCGCGGGCACGCTCGGCGGGTGCCTCGTCCCTGCTATAGAGGATCGAGGGAAGCAAGACGTTGTCGAGGACCGTCAGGGCTCGCAGGGCCGTGTGCCCCTGGGGGACGAGGCCGATGCGCTCATTGCGCAGGCGCGAGAGCTCCTCGTCGCGCAGCGAGTACAGGTCCGTGCCGTCCAGTCGTACGTGTCCTGCCGTCGGCGTGAGGATGCCGGCGAGCATGTTCGCCAGGGTGCTCTTTCCGCTGCCTGAGTGCCCGGAGACGACGGTCAGTTGGCGTTCCTCCAGGCCGATATCCAGCGGGTGGACGGCCGTGAAGAGGCGCTTTCCCCCGCGGGCTCGGGAGAATTCTTTCGAGAGTCCCGTTGCCTCGATGATCATGTCATTCCCCTTCCTTGAGGGCCAGGCTGGCGTCCATTGTCGTCACGTACCGCAGCGCTATCCACGAGGAGACGAGGGCGACGACGCCCACCGACGCGAGCGCAGCCAGCGCGAGCAGCGCCAGAGTGGGCAGCGACGGAACGAGGAATCCCCCTCCCAGGCTCTGGCGCACGAGGCCGGAGAAGGACACGAGGAGGACACCGGAAACGATGATCCCACCGACGCCGCCGAGCGCGTTGACCGCGAGCGCCTCGCGGATGATGATGCGCGAGATCAGGCGACGGTGCGCACCGGTGGCGATGAGGGTGGCGAACTCTCTCCTGCGCTCGACGATCATCAGGACGAACATGAGGGTGATCATGAGCAGGCCGGCTCCCCACGCGAGCGCGATGAGGGTGGTGACCGTGCGCGACGTCGTGTCCAGGGACTGGGCGATGCCGCTGACGAGCTTCGTCGAGGTGGCGACCGAGACGCCGGGTACCTGCTCGCGGATCTGCGCGGCCACGGCCTCGGCGTCGTATCCGGGTGCCACCTTGACCATGACCGAGGAGATGATCCGGCCGGTTTCGAGCGTCGAGTACTTGTTGAGCCCCTTGCGCAGGGAGGAGTCGATGACCTTCTTCGCGGTCTCGAAGTTCATGTAGACCGCGTTATCGAGGGTCGATCCGGTCGGGTCGAATTGGCCGACGACCCGCAGCGTGTTGTCGAAGAGGTGGAAATTGTCGGGGTCGTTGGCGAGCACGTTGGCGCCGACGATCACCTCGTTCTCCCCCAGCTGTTTGCGCCCGACGGAGTCGCTCATCCACGGCTGGATCGTGAAGTCGGTGGCCGGATCGTAGGCGATCACCTGGTAGCGGCCCGAGCAGCAGCTCGCCCTGGCTGAGGCGAGGAAGAGCTGGGGGGAGGCGGCTTCGACCCCGTCAACGTCCGCGACTGCCTCGCGCGTGGAGGAGTCCATGTAGAAGTACGACGGTTCGGCGTTGACGAGGAAGGTCTGCGCGTCGAAGTCTGTGTCGGCCTCGTCGGGCGTCACCATGATGTCCGCTCCGAGGCGCGACTGGGTCGTGCGCAGGCCGTGTTCGATGCCTTGGACGACCAGCGTTCCGCCGAAGATCGTCATCGTCATGAGCATGGAGAAGAAGACCAGGGTCCCCGTGCGCACGGGGTAGCCGCGCAGGTTCATCCACGGAAGTCGCGACAGCGACAGCATTGCGTCATTCCTCCTTGACCGTTGTCCCTACACCAGGACGGATTTGTTCCCCGTGGCCCCGCGGCTGACTCGAGCGAGCGCGAGACGAGTTCCGGTGACGCCGACGCAGGTGACGGCGACGAGTGAGAGGCCCGCGAGGGGCAGTGATGTCGCGGGGGCGGCGAGGACCTCGACGAGGCTCCCGTCCCCCACGAATGGCACGGTAACAGCTGCGAGGCACACTCCCGCGAGCGCTCCGGCCGCGTGCAGCAAGGCTGATTCGCCGAGCATGACACGACTGATGATGGACCGCGACGCCCCGATCGAGCGCCACACGGCCAGCTCCTGCACCCGTTCATTCATGAGGCTCACCTGCACGATGATGAGAGCACCGAGCAACACGAGCCACGTGGTGCCCAGGACCCCGATAGCAACCCCGCGGTGCGCGCGGATGCCCGATGCGGTGCCGGAAAGGGCCTCGGCGGCGCGCACCGCGCTGACCTTGCGCACGTAGAGGTTGATCCAATTGGTGACGCTCTCGATGGTGTCACTGTCCGAAGCGCGCACGAGCGCCGCAGAGTATTGGGTAGCCGGGTCGAGGGAAGCGTCGATGTCCTCCCCCGCCGCGCGCGCGTCCGCCATCATATCCGTCAGGGTGTCCATGGAAACGAAGACGGCGTCATCGAGCTCCGAGCCGGTAGCAAGGAGGTGAGCGCCAATCGGGCGCTCTTGCCCGAAGACGGAGAGGGTCTGCCCGTCCGCGCCGGGCACGGCGGCGCCGACGACGACGCTTCCGCGAGGCAGTGACGTGTCCTCCCCTTCTCGCATCCAGGGACCCAGCACGAAGTCACTCTCCGGTTGAAAACCGACGACCCACCGAGTGGACCCATCGGTGAGCGTCTCGGATACATAGAGCTGGTAGGACACAGCGGCGATGTCCTCATTGGAGGACATGCGCGCCAGGGCCGAGCGCGGCTGGTGACAGCCCACGGGGGTCCCGAGCATGAGGAGGCGCTTCTTCTCCACCTGGTTCAGGCAGCTCGTCGGGTACACGACGAGGTCGGCGCCGAGCCTGCGCTCTGCTAGGCTGAGCTCCGCCCGCATCGCGCCGACGAGGATGAACCCACCGAACACGCAGGCCGCCTGCGCGAGCGCAAGGACCGCGATGATGAGGGAACGAATGGGGTGCGCGCGGATGGTCATCAGGGGAACGCGACGCAGAGACAGCGCGTTGCTCATCGGCTCCCCTCACCGGCCCCTTCGACATTGAGCCACAGTGCGGGACGCACCCCGTACTGCAGGTCGACGTTCGCGCCGCTGAGCGAGGGGGTGCCCGAGGCATCGACGAATTGCGTGGCGAAACCGTATGTTCCAGGAGAGCGCAGCCACCAGTCTGCCGTGCCGTCCTCGGAGACGCTCAGGGGGCCGGCGGCCGCGCTAACGCTGGCGGGTGCCGCTCCGATCTCGCTGCGGGCGGCCGGCGTATTCAGGTAGATGACGCTCTCGGTCTCGCTCAGCGCAAAGACCCAGTCGTCGGTCGCGGCCCCGCCGCTCGCGCCGGTGATCGACTGATCCGCGTTCTCGTTGTGCACCGTCTCGATGAGCCCGCGCTGAACGGGGGTGAACGCCCCGTCGTAGAAGTCACCGTTCATCCACGCGCGCAGATCGGATTTCTCCCACGTGACCTCCTCAAAAGGCACGTGATGGTACTGGCGTGCTTCGAGGACATCGGCGCTGAGGAGCAGGAGCTGGCCATCGATCTTGTCCAAGACGATCCACTGAATCGGCTCGGGACCGTTCTGTGTATTTCCGTCCTGCTCGTAGGAGCCGAAGGACACAGTATCCCCCTTGGATACAGAGCGGTACGGCAGCGCAGGGTCGGCTTCGACGAGGACCTGCGCGCGCTGCGCCGCATCGGAGTAGCCACCAAGCGCATGGAAGATCGCGTACGCCCCCTGGGCATCCCCGGCCTCGTCCAGGGCGAGGGCCTCGCGATAGCGCACCGCGTTGCGCACGACGATCCCGAGGGCGACGACGAGGGATAGCACTAGGAGAACCGCGCTGATGCGCACGGTTCTCGAACGTCGTAGGGCCCTCACGCCGCCATTGTCTCCCATCTGGGGCGATACGTCAGGCGGAGGGCTTCGCGGCCTTCTTCCAGGACGCTACCAGCGCCCCGATACCGCTGCCGGCGACCAGGACGCTCATGATGCGCACGAAGGGCTGGAAGACGATGTGGCAGCGCATCGTCTTCATCGCGCACAGCGGGCAGATGCCGCCGGGAATGAAGAACACGACGACGCTGGCGATGACCGCGAGCGCGAGTAGGGCTAGGCGCACGGGCTTGTTCTTCACGAGGGAGGAGGCTCCGTACAGCGCGATGAGGCCGACGGCGCTGCCGGCCACCATGTTCTGGCACTGGTGGCAGTGCATCCACGATCCGTCGGCACGTTGCTCACACGCCGAAAAGACGGTCATACCTCCGGCGAGCAGCAGGGCGCTGAGAGCGGCGGGGACCAGGGGAATGATGACGTCCTTCTTTGCCACGGTATCCATTCCTGTGAGACAACGATCAGCGTTGGTGAGCTTTGCCTAAGTATATTAAGCCTAACTATTTGCGATCGTCAACGATCGATAACGCCACTGGGCGCCGGGCAGCGCGGACCATACAACTCGCCCCCGCCGGGTCGCGGCAGGGGCGAGGCGTGTCAGAGCAGGCCAGCTGTGCACAGGGCACGACGCAGGGCCGACACCTCGTCGTCACTGATGCCCACCATCGGCAGACGCACGGCCGGGCTGTCGATGACGCCCTGGAGCCACAGCGCGTACTTCGCCATGACCGCGCCCTGTCCGCCGCCCATAATGGCATGCACGAGGGGACGCAGAGAGTAGGACAGCTCGCGAGCCTCCCACACCTGGTCAGAGTCGAGCAGCTCGATCATGCGGCGGTACTGGGCCGAGGCCACGTGCGTGACCACGGAAATGAAGCCCGAGGCACCACCCGTCATCCACGCGAAGTTCAGGCCGTCGTCGCCCGAGTAGTACTCCAGGCCCGTGCGGTGCATACGCTCCACGCCCGTCTCCACGTCACCCGTCGCGTCCTTGACGCCCAGGATCCGCGGATGCTGGGCGAGGATGTCGAGGGTCGCGTCAGAGAACGCGATGCCCGTACGACCCGGGATGTCGTAGAGCATGACGGGCAGGTCGGTCGCATCCGTCACGGCACGCACGTGCGCGCGCAGGCCCTCCTGAGAGGGACGGTTGTAGTACGGGGAGACAATCAGGATGCCGTCGGCACCGTGCTCCTGGGCACCCTCGCCGATGCGCACCGCGTGGGCGGTGTCGTTCGAACACGCGCCGCACAGGATGAACGCGCGATCCCCCACTGCCTCACGGACTGCATCCGTCAGGTCGTTCTTCTCCGGCTGGTGAGTCGTCGGAGACTCGCCCGTCGTGCCAGACAGCAGGATCGTGTCGCACCCTTCGTCGACCAGCTTGATCGCCAGGCGCTGCGCCGAGGGCAGATCAATCTCGCCGGCAGCGGTCATAGGCGTGACCATGGCGGCTGCGAGGGAACCGAAGCGGCGGGGAGGAATGTTACTCATGCGTTCCATGATACGCACGGCACCTCGCATCGGGCGCACTGCGTCCCCGAGGTGGACGCAGCGCCACGCACACGCCCGCGTGGTCTCGCTCGCGCCGTGGGCCCTTAGTCGCGCTCAGCCCACCACATGTGCTGCGTAGGGCCATCGCCCATCACGCGCACCGCGCCCGAGGGCGCAAAACCAGCCGACGTGTAAAACCGCTGGCGCTCCTCATCGTCCACGCCAACCCACACGCGCAGCTGGCCACTCGTCAGGTCTGCGACCGCCGCGAGCAGGCGCGACGCGTGCCCCGACCGGCGGAAGTTCCGATCCACCGTCAGCTCGTACACCTGCGTCGCGGCCACCGCCACCTCACCCGGCGAGGCAGAGTCGCCCGAAGTGGCCCCGGCCTCGTCGGGACCGGCGAGCGCGAAACCCACGATCGTATTGCCATGGAGGGCGACGAGGAGGGCGGTGCCGTCCGGCCTCGGAGAACCCAGCGTCGCCTCCCACTGGGCGGCGAGCGCATCCTCGGTAATGCCCTGAGCGTCGAGGGCTTCCTGTCCCATGAGGGAGCGCCAGGCCTCGCACTGCAGGCGAGCGATCGCGCGCGCGTCGCCGCTCTGAGCGGGACGCACGGAGCGGTCCGGACCGGCGGTCTGGCTCACAGGCCCATCACCTGATCGAGGCCGACCGTCAGGCCCGTGCGGCCGATCACGCGGCGCACGCCCAGCAGGACACCGGGCATGAAGGACACGCGGTCGAAGGAATCCGTGCGGATGACCAGCTGCTCGCCGGCGTTGCCCAGAAGGATCTCCTCCGAGGCCGTCAGGCCGCGCAGGCGCACGGCGTGCACCGGAATGCCATCCACGCGGCCGCCGCGACTGCCAAGCTCGTCGGTTTCGGTCGCGTCCGGCATCTCACCCAGGCCGGCCTCGGCACGCGCCTTCGCGATGCCGCGCGCGGTCGCCACGGCCGTGCCCGAGGGCGCATCCACCTTGGCAGGGTGATGCATCTCGATGACCTCGGCGGACTCGAAGTAGGGGGCGGCCATCGCCGCAAACTTCATGGCGAGCACCGCGCCCATCGCGAAGTTCGGGGCGATCAGGACGGCGCGCCCAGCGGCCTCGGCATGCTCGCGCACGCGGGCGTAGGATTCTTCCGTCCACCCGGTCGTGCCCACGACGACGTCCACGCCCGCGTCGAGGAGCGCGTGCACGTTGGACTCTGTGACGCTGGGGATCGAGAAGTCGACGGCGACCTGCGCGCCGTTGACACTCTGCGCGGTGATCGTATCGCCCGCATCGAAGAGGGCAACGACCTCCATGTCCGGGGCGTCAGTAACCGCCTGAACGACGGTCGACCCCATGCGGCCCTTAGCTCCTGTCACTGCCACGCGAATCATTGCGCTCTCCTTTTCGGTTATCTGGCTGTCTTCAGGGTATTCCCACGCCGTGCGCGACGAGCGCGGATGGACAGGGGGTTTCTCACTCCCCCGCGCTTCACTCGGTGGGCAGGACGAGGGCGCGGCAATCCAGCTTGGTGATGAGGGAGGCCGCCAGGGCGCGTACGTCGGCAGCTTCCACCGCGTCGAACTCGGCGAGGGACTCGTCGATGGGGCGGTAGCGACCGATGATCTCGGAGCGGCCCAAGCGCATCATGCGCGACCAGTTGTCTTCGAGGCCCAAGACGACGCCTCCGCGTACCTGTCCGCGTACTCGCGTCATTTCTTCCTCGGTCGGGCCGTTGCCGGCGAGGTCTTCCAGCTGGGCGCGCATGATGGCCTCGACCTCGTGAACCTTGTCGGGGCTACAGCCCGCGTACATACCAAAGGTTCCGGTGTCGGAGTAGGCGACGTCGAAGGCGTAGGTCGTGTATGCCAGGCCGCGCTTTTCGCGCACCTCCTGGAAGAGGCGCGAGGACATGGAGCCGCCCAGGACCGACAGCAGGACGCTCATGGTCGGGCCAGCCGGGTCCGTCGACGACAGGCCCTCGCAGCCGATGATGACATGCGCCTGGGTCACGTCCCGCCTGCGCGTGATGTCCTTGTCATGATCAGGAATCGGGGTCACGGTCGTGGATCGACGAGGCCGGGGCAAGGCCGCGGTGCGCGCATCCCAGGGCGATCCCTCCAGGGCGGTCTGCACGCGCTCGCACACCGATTCGTGGTCGACGTTGCCGGCGGCTGCGACGATGAGGGATGAGGGTCCGTAGTGGGCCTGGTAGTGCTCCCACACGTCCGCGCGCTCGACCTCACGTATGGCCTCGGGCGTGCCGCCGACGGGGCGACCGATCGGACGGTCGCCGTGGACGGCCAGCTGGAAGGCGTCATGGACTGTGTCCGTGGGTGAGTCCTCCCCCATCGCCAGCTCGTCGAGGATGACGCCGCGCTCCATCGAGAAATCTTCCTCATCGAGCCGCGAGTCGGTGACCATGTCGGTCAGCGTTTCGATCGCCATGTCAAGGTCCGCGTCGCGCACGCGCGCCCAGTATGCGGTGTGCTCGCGAGCGGTCTCCGCGTTCGACTCCCCGCCCACGGAGTCGAAAGCAACGGCGATGTCGAGGGCGGAACGCTTGTTCGTGCCCTTAAACAGAAGGTGCTCGAGGAAGTGGGTCGACCCGGCCGTGCGCGGCCCCTCGTCGCGAGACCCCACGGGCACCCACAGGGACACGCCCGCGCTCTTCGTCGCGGGAATCTCCTGGGTCAGGACGCGCGTCCCGGCTCCCAGGATCGTGCGATCAATGCGGGTGTCGCCATCCTCGATGGATAGGCGGGCCTCGTCGAGCGGCAGCGGCTTGGGCGTCATACTTCTCCTCTTGCGTCCCCATGGTCCGGGGGTTGGCACGAAACGTTCACAGTGTAGCCGTAAAAAGGCCGGTGGCCGGGCGGAGCACACGCTCCGCCCGGCCACCGGCCCGATTCAGCTAGCGGGAGCTACTCACTCCTCGGAAGCGCCTTCCTCGCGCTCGTCGTCGCGGCGACGACGGGTACGGGTACGGGGGCGACGCTCGCGACGCTCGGAGCGGTCGCGGCGCTCACGACGCTGCTCGGTCTGCTCGCCCTCGGCGGCCTCGAGCTCGCCGGCCTCGCCGTCGATGACGGCGTGCAGGCTCAGCTTGCCGCGGTCGCCGATCTCAGCGATCTCGACCTCGACCTGCTGGCCGACCTGCAGGACGTCGTCCACCGAGTCGATGCGCTTGCCGCCCACGAGGCGACGGACCTGCGAGATGTGCAGGAGACCATCCTTGCCGGGGGTCAGCGACACGAAGGCGCCGAACGACGTGGTCTTGACGACCGTGCCGACGAAGCGCTCGCCGACCTCGGGCATCTGCGGGTTCGCGATCTGGTTGACCATCGTGCGGGCGGCCTCGGCGGAGGCACCGTCGGAGGAGGCGATGTAGACGGTGCCGTCGTCCTCGATGGTGACGTCAGCGCCGGTCTCGTCCTGGATCTGGTTGATCATCTTGCCCTTGGGGCCGATGACCTCGCCGATCTTGT
>CAUTRF010000059.1:0-11790 GCA_963540795.1 uncultured Actinomyces sp. | reverse complement strand
GCGTTGGGCGAACTATTTCGCGGAGGAGCCGCTGGAAGCCCGATGCTGGGCGAGTTTTGTCGCGGAAGAGCCGACGGAGGGGCCGTGCTGGGCGAGTTTTTTCGCGGGTATGGGGTCGAAGGCCTCGTCTTGGGTGGCATGTGCTCGGTTTTGCCACAGTGTGAAAGCATCGGCGGTACCCGCGACGGGTATCGTGGGTGCCTGAGGGAGGGCTCGAAGGCAGGGGAGGGAGCCGTTGCACACGCAAACCTTCGCGGACCACTGGAAGCCCCGCGGCCACACACAGCCACACACAGCGCATGCAGGAGCGCCCGGGGCCGTGGCCCCGGGCGCTCCCCACAACACATGAGCTCCGAAAACTACCGGAACAACTTCAGGGCGTTGGGCCCGATCATGAATGGTGCCAGGATCATCGACGAGCCGAGACCCACGCTAAAGCCGCCGATCACGTCGGTCACCCAGTGGACGCCCAGGTACAGGCGCGTCACGCAAATAAAGACGATGAACGTCAGCGCCGCAGCCCACAGCAGGTAGCGTAGACGCCGACCGACGCGCGTCGTCGTCAGGACCAGGACCAGCGACACGAGTAGCGCGGTCACGGCCGTCGCGTGACCTGACGGGAAGGAGTAGCCGTCCTCGGTGATCAGGCGCAGCGCCTCCTCGGGGCGAGGACGCTCATGCACATGCTTGAGGATGTAGGTGTTCGCTGCCGAGAACACCACGGAACACAGGATGTACAGGGCGTGCATGACCTTCTTGATGAACCACCACACGGCGCCCGCCACGGCCAGCGCTAAGACGACTGCGCGCTTGGTATCGAAGAGCGACGTGGCACCCGTCATGAACGTGTTCATCGCAGGCGTGCGCGACGCAATGAAGTCAGACCACACCGTGGTGTCGATCGGCAGCGGACTCGTGATGAATCCGCCCGCGACGGCGACAGCCGCGATGAGGAGAACCCCGATGATCACGGGGGGAGAGAGGAGGCGACGAGCAATCATAGTGAAATCCTACCCTAGTGTCAGTCGTTGGTCCCGTACTCATACATCCAGCGCCCGGCCCGGCGCGAAAAGCGCGAACGTTCGCGCATCTGCCCGGTGTCGCCGGTTTCCGTGTCCCGCCACGAGGCCACGAACGTCACGGTGCCCTTCTCGTCGGAAGGACCCCCGGCCTCGGCCCCGAGAATCTGCAAACCCGTCCACTGCGTCCCCTCCACCCAGTACGGGGGAGCGGGGCGTGTGCGCGGGTGCCACGTGCGGAACAGGTAGTCCTCGTCGCGCAGCGCGAACGCCGTGTAGCGCGACCTCATGAGCACCTCGGCGGTCGGAGCCGCCTCGCCGTCCAGGTAGCGCCCGCAGCATTGCGCCAGCAGCGCTCCCGACCCGCACGGGCAGGTACGAGGCCGGGGCGTGCCAGCGCTCGCAGCGCCGGGGGCAGCGGGGGAGGAGGTCACGCCTGGTCGCCCAGGGAGGCCAGCCAGCGCTCCGCGTCCAGGGCCGCGCGGCAGCCGGAGCCGGCCGCCGTGATGGCCTGGCGGTACGTGTGGTCCACGGCGTCGCCGCACGCAAACACACCAGCGACGGACGTACGTGTCGACGGCTCGTCGACCGCGATGTAGCCGGCCTCGTCGAGGGCGACCTGGCCGCGCAGGAAACCCGTGCGGGGCAGGTGGCCGATCGCGACGAACACGCCGTCCACGGCGATATCACGCGTGGAACCATCCACCGTGGAGGCCAGGCGCAGGCCGGTCACGGCCTCGTCACCCAGGACCTCGGCGACGGTCGCGTTCCACTCGAAGGAGATCTTCGGGTTGTTCAGGGCGCGTTCGGCCATGACGCGCGAGGCGCGCAGGGTGTCGCGGCGGTGCACGACGACGACCTCGGACGCGAAGTTCGTCAGGAAGGTCGCCTCCTCCATCGCGGAGTCGCCGCCGCCGATGACGGCCAGGCGACGATCCTTGAAGAAGAAGCCGTCACAGGTCGCGCAGTAGGAGACGCCGCGGCCGGAGAACTCGTCCTCGCCGGGCACGTTCATGTGACGGTACTCCGAGCCGGTGGCCAGGATGACGGCGCGCGCGTAGAAGACCTCGTCCTCGGTGGCCACGGCCTTCACGTCGCCCTCAAGGTTGACGGCGACGACGTCCTCGTAGCGAACGTCCGCGCCGAACTTCTCGGCCTGCTCGCGCATGTTATCCATGAGCTCAGGGCCCTGAATGCCCTCCGGGAAACCGGGGAAGTTCTCCACCTCGGTCGTGTTCATGAGCGCACCACCCGCGGCCAGCTGGCCGGCCAGCACGATGGGTGCGAGGCCGGCGCGGGCCGTGTAGACCGCAGCCGTGTAGCCGGCGGGGCCCGAGCCGACGATGACGACGTCGTGGACGGTGGCGCCCTCGGGCACCTCGGCCGACGGGATCTGCACCTCGTCGGTCTGCGCGGCGGAATCGGTGGATTCGGCCGTCACCAGGCCCGGAATCGTCACGAAAGACATGCGTACCCTCCTTCAGGGTTACTGAACTGTGAGTTCGGAGATCCACGCCCAGTTGCGTCCGTCCTGGCCCTTGGGCATGGAGCGGAACTGCAGTGCGATGGAGTCGGTTTCGACAGCAGCGGGCAGCTGAATCGTCGTCGTCGGAGACAACGCAGAGGTGGCCAGCTCTGTTCCACCGCGCGGGTTCGCCGGGTCCGTGACGTTACGCACGACGACCTCGCCGCCGGACGTGGCCGAATCCATGGTGAGCGTCACCGAGGACACGGTGGCCTTCTGCTGCAGCTTGATGACGATCGTCACGGAGGTCTCGTCGCGGAACTGGTTGTTGTCGAACCAGCGCGAGGACCATGAGGTGGACGGGTTCGAGTCAATCATGTTGATCGCACGGTCCGGGTGGTCGCCGTCGTCGTTGTTCCACGACAGGACCTGCACGGAGGAGATCACGGGGGTCGTGGTCGCCTCCGGCGGGGGCGTCGTAGTGAGCGCGGGGCTGGGCTCCTCGTCGGACTGCTGCTGGGAGACGCCGGCGCGCAGGGACTGGGTCAGATCCAGGTCGGTGACCGGTCGGGTGGCCATCCACGGCCCCCAGATCGCGCCGAAGAGCACCACGACGACGCCGAAGATCAGCGCGGGCTTCGTCGGGTCGATGAGCGTGCCGGAGCGCTTGGAGGAGCCATCCTCGTTCGACGACGAGGCCGGGGCGTCCTGCGCGGGAGCGACGGGCATCGGGGGGACGGAGTCCATGACCTCGGTGGCGTCCTCGACCGGGGGAGCAGGCACCGCCTCGGTCGCCTGCACGCGCGGGATCTGATGCGTCGAGGGGCCGTTCGCCAGGGGAGCGGGATGGGGGTAGTCCTCGGGATTCACCTCACCGTCGCGCTCGTATCCGCTGGCGGCGGGGGCCGGCGGCGGGGGAGCGAGGGGGAACGCGGGGTCCTCGACCTGGGCGGCGTCCGCCTCATCTGTCACGGGCTCGATGCCGTACTCGGCGAGCGACTCGGGGATTGCTTGTGCCTGTGCGGCTTCCGCTGCCTCGGCGATGTCATCAACGATGGGTGCGGCCACTGCCTCGGCGACCAGCGGGTTTTCGACGGGGTCCTGCGTCGCGGGGCCAAGCGTCGGGACCTCGGCGGGCGCGGGTGCCGGCGGCATGTCGGCCAGTTCCTCGACCTCATCGGCTGCGGGGGCCGCGGGAGGTGCGGGAGGTTTGGGAGGTGCGGGGATCGGCGAGGCGGAGAGCACCTCGTCAAACGACGGCAGCGGCTCGTCGTCGCCGGTGCGTTGGGGCGTGGGAGCCATTGGTTCCTCCGTCTCGTCGGGTGTGTGTCCCGTCATTATCTCAGCTGGTGCGGGGGTCGGCGTGGAGGACGCTGCCAGGATGTTCACCACAGCTGTGGGCACGCGCAGGCGGGTGAGCAGCGGGCGCATCATGACGGCCGATTCGTCCGGGGCGGCGAAGCGCAGGACCAGGAGGTACACGAGGCCGGTCAGTGCGGACACGAGCGAGAGCTTCACGCCGGCCAGGGCCATGCGGCCCAGCGTCGACGAAATCTCGGTGTGAATGCCCATGAGCCACAGGAGGCCGAAGCCCACGAGGCCCGCGACGATCGCCGCGGCCAGGTAGGAGGCGTAGGAGCGCAGCAGGCCCGCGCGGTCAACGTAGCGGTTCTCGCGCGATACCCACACGACCGCGATGATGCCCTGGGTCAGGCGGCACGCGGTCTCGCCGAGGGCAGCCGCGACGACCCACCAGCGGGCGCCGGTCATGGCGTACAACGACCAGCCGACGATCACCTGGATGATCGTGGGACCAATGCCCATGAGGAACACGGGCTTGACGTCCTCGTAGGCGAAGAAGACTCGCTGGCTCATGAGGACCATGCCGGTCGAGGCCACGCCGGGCATCAGCGAGGTGAGGACGAGGGCGTAGCCGGTCACGGCCTCGGGATCCCCGCCCTTGGCCGCCATCGCGATCTCCATCATGGGGACAGAACCGGCCATCAGCATGGCCGCGGCGACGAGGGTCAGCGACGTGATGGTGCGCACACCCAGGTGGTAGTTGTCGGCCACCGCGCGGTCATCGCCGTCAGCGACGGCAGCGGCCATGCGGGTGAAGATCGCGGTCGTCAGAGACACCGTGATGAGCGACTGGGGAACCATGAAGATCATGAACGCCGTTGAGTAGGCGAGGATGCCGACGACGCCGCCCTGAGCGCCGTTGCGGCCGATGAAACCGTCGGCCATCGCAGCCAGGTTGTTCGTGGACAGGACGCCGACCTGGGACACGGCCAGGGTTGCGAACGTCCATCCGGCCACGCGCGGCATCGACCCGAAGGAGGTTCCGCGGAAGTGGAAGTCCGGCTTGAAGGAGACTCCAGCCCGACGCATCGGCCACAGCAGGCACAGGGCCTGGCAGATGACGCCGAGGGTCGCGGATCCGGCGAGGACCCAGAACTGTGCGCCCGTCAGGTCACTCGCGGGAATGCCGCCGTCCGGCGCGCCGCCCCAAATCGCGAGGAAAGCGCCGAGGCCGACGATGCCCACGACGTTGTTGACGACGGGTGCCCACATGTAGGGCCCGAAGATCTCGCGAGCGTTGAGGAGCTCGCCGAGCAGGTTATACAGGCCGTAGAAGAAGAGCTGCGGCAGACACACGAGGGCGAAGAGGATCGCGAGGTTGCGAATGTCCTCGGTGTAGCCGGCGGCGGTGATCATCACCAGGACGGGCGCCAGCACCATCGTCGCGAAGGTAACGAGGAATAGGAGAGTTCCCGCGAGGGTCAGCAGGCGGTTGACGTAGGTGTCGCCGTCGTGGCGGCGCTTGATGGCGCCGACGATCTGAGGGACCAGAACGGCGTCGAAGATGCCGGAGGCCAGCAGGTTGAAGACCGTGTTGGGCAGCGTGTTCGCGGTCTGGAAGGCGGCACCGACACCGCCGGCGGTCGCGCCGACCGCGGCGATGAGCATCGCGTTACGCACGAAGCCAAGGATGCGCGACACCATGGTGCCCGACGCCATGAGCGCCGATGCCCTCAGGATGGATCGGCGAGGCGTGTTCGAGCTCATGGGGTCTCCTTCGTCGTTGCTGTCTCGGATTCAGTGGTGGTGTCTGTCGTGTCGGCGTCGCTGGAGGGCGCCTCGGCGTCGCCGGATGCGGCCTGCGCCTTGCGAGCGGCCCTCTTGCGCAGCGAACGCGTGATTCCGGCCAGGAAGAGCAGGCCGAAGAGCGAGGCGATGACGGCAGTGATCGCGTCCTCCCACCCGGCGCGCATGCGCACGGTCACGGTCTGGGAGTCGTCGAGAACGACGCCGTCGGGCGTGGTGACCTTGTAGGTGACCTCGATGTCGCCACTGCCGATCGCGCCCACGGGCACCTCGACCGTCGTTGCGCCCTGCGCGGCGAGCGTCTGGGATTGCGCCGGGGTGGCGCGCAGACGCGGGTCGTCGGGCACGAGGGTCACGTCGACGCGCACCGGCCAGGGCAGGTTATTGCGCACGAGGACGGGGAAGTTCGCGGACTTATTAATGAGGTTGACGGCCGAGGACGGCTCGACGGTCACTGCGGAGAGCATGCCCGTGATCTGGGAGGTCATCGCAGTGGCCGCGTCGAGCTGCTCGGAGGGTGTCAGCTGGGCGGATAGGGCGGGCAGAATCTGGGGGGTGACCGAGTCGTACACGGCGTCGGGATCGTCGGTCGCGTTGGCGAGCGGGGTGAGCCTGGTCAGGGACGAGGCCATATCCGAGATCGCGGTCTCCGTGTCGGCCTCGAGGACGCCGGCCCCGACGGTCTGGCGGTCGACGTCGGTGGGCTCGCTGGCGGCCATCTCGCTGAAGGACACGGCGCTCACCCAGCGAGGCGAGAACAGGGCCTTTGTGCGGTTGGTGAGCCGCTCGTTGATGACGGTTCCGCGCTGGGCCGCAGCGAAAATGGTGCGCGACGAGGCGGGGCGTTCGCGGGTGATGATCGCGGTGATGGCGGTGAGGGCCTGTTCGGCGTCGAGTTCGTCGCCACCGGACGCGTTCCACGACAGGATCGCGGCGATGTCGCTCTGCTGGGCGAGGGTGCGCGCGCCCGTCCCGTCCGTCGTTGTCTCGCCGGTGGCGGGGTCGACGTTGACGCGCGCGTAGGAGGTGAAGGGAACGTCCTCGGCGGGGGTCAGGGCACCCGCTGGGGCGATCGTGATCTGGTTCGAGGAGGAGAATCCGGATAGGAACGACGTGCCGAAGGTCGTGTCCGCAGGCCAGGCGACGTTACGCAGGATCGAGGGCCCGGAGTCGGGCGAGGAGGTCGTCGTGGTGGATTGACCGGAGGTGCTTGGGGATGCGCTCGGCGTGGGCGTGGCATCGGGTGTCCCGGAGGGGGAGGGGGTTGCCGAGGCCGACGGGCTGGGGGTGGCCGACGGGCTGGGGGTGGCCGACGAGTTGGCGGGTGCGACCCACCCGGCCTCGCGCAGCGTGTCGGGGAAGTCGGCCATCGAGCGAGAGGCGCGGTCCCAGAAGGTGGAGTTGCCCGACAGCGATAGGGCGCCGAGGTCGGCGTCTCCCTCGGGCAGGGCGATGATCTCGGTCGCGTTCGACAGGAGCGTCGCGACGAACGCTTCGGACTGGAGGTCACGCGCGCGCTGCGCGGGGTCCGTGGCCGTGGGGGCCGGCGTCGGGGTGGGGGAGGCGCTCGGCGAGGCCGTGGGGGCGTCGGACTGGCCCGATTCCGCGTCGGACTGGCCGGACTGGGCGGGATCAGCTCCGGATTGGCCCGCAGCGGGCGAAGGGGAAGCCGAGGGGGATGTGGAGGGGCTCGGCGTGGCCGTGGGCTGCGGGCCGCGAGGGATCAGCAGCGGGTCAACGGCCAGGGTGACGCCGCTGGCGGAGGCGAGGCTGAGGACCGCCGAGCGTTCACCCTGGTCCTGGGTGGCGCTCGTCGAGGTCCAGGGGATTACGGTGCTCACGCGCGAGGCAGAGACCTGCGCGCCCGAATCCCACACGATGATTGATCGATCCTTGCCAGAGTATTCGCCGGAGGTCGCGGTCACGGTCGTGACGCGCGGGCCCCACTCGTCGGCGTCGGTGAGAGGCAGCGAGGACGTGGGAACACGGATCTCGAAGGAAGTCGTGGCTCCTCGGGCGACGTCCGTGAGTGAGGAGGAGGCCGCGTGGGTGGCGTCCGGCTCGTCGTCGGTGAGGGCGGTCGTCAGCGCGGGGACGGAGATCGGCGTCTCGTTGGCGACGAACACCTCGAGGGAGATGTTCGCGAGGGTCGTCGGCGAATCGTTACGGACCGTTCCAGAGATAACGAGTTCGTTTTCATCTGTGATGATCCGAGGCGACAGCGAGTTAATGGAAACGGACAGGCCGGAATCCTCCGAGACCGTACCCATGACGGCGGGACGCGACTCGTCCGACTGCGAGGTCACGGCGGGCAGCGGAGCGGCCCCGGCCTCGCTCAAACTGAGGCCGAAGGGTAAAGCCATCGCCGCGCACAGGACGCCAGCCGTCAGCGCGCGCCTAGTCACGGCTATCCCGATACAGCAGGTCAAGGGCGATGCGCACGATGCGGCGCTCGTTGGGGTAGGCCAGCTGGTGCGACACGTCGCGCAGCGGCACCCACGCGGCCTCCTCGGCCTCGTGATCCGGATCTCCGTCAACGGAAATCGTGCCGGACTCATAGCCCATCAGGTAGTGGTGGACGACCTTGTGGACGCGGCGGTCGTTGCCGGAGAACCAGTAGTCGATCGACGCGAGGTGGCGGATGATGCGCCCGTGGATGCCGGTTTCCTCGGCGACCTCACGCAGCGCGGCCTGCTGGGGGGTCTCGGAACCCTCGAGGTGGCCCTTGGGCAGGCACCACTCGATGCGACCCGCTCGATTGCGTCGCGCGATCAACGCCGCATAGGGAATTCCGTCACGCACGTCGACGACGATGCCGCCCGCGCTGGTTTCCGCGGAAATCGGCAGGTGAGAGCGGCCAGCGCGCACAGAAGCGGACCGACGCGGGGGTCGGGGCACCCCGCCTCGGCGGTCAACTGGACGTGCAGGCATGACTCCACTTTAGCCGGTACGCGGCCCCCGGTAGTCGGCCAGGGCGCTTTCCTGGCATGCTTAAGGGCGATGAGTACCCAGTCAACTTCCCCGAATAACGGCCCCGTGACCGCGCAAAACGCCGGAACGACGGACATTCCTACCCTCATGGCGAACGCCACGAGGACTTTTGCGGCGCTCCCGCCCGCGATTATGGAACTCGGCACGATTTTTGACGAGGCCGGGGAGGAGCTCGCGCTCGTCGGCGGGCCCGTGCGCGACGCATTCCTGGGAGTGACTCCGCACGACTTCGATATGACGACCTCCGCGCGCCCCGAGCGCACCGAGGAGCTCCTGGCGACGTGGGGTAACGCGACCTGGGACATCGGCAAGGAGTTCGGCACGATCGGCGGTCGCCGCGGCGACCTGGTCGTCGAGGTGACGACCTACCGCACCGACGAGTACGAGATCGGCTCGCGCAAGCCCGAGGTGACCTTCGGCGACACCCTCGAGGGCGACCTAACGCGCCGGGACTTCACGGTCAACGCGATGGCGATGCGCCTGCCGCAGATGGCCCTCGTCGACCCGTGCGGCGGCCTGGCCGACCTCGCGGACGGCAACCTGCGCACCCCCGTGTCCGCCGAGCAGTCCTTCGACGACGACCCGCTGCGCATCATGCGCGCCGCGCGTTTCTCCGCGCAGCTGGGCCTCGACGTCGACATGGACGTCATGAACGCGATGGAGACCATGGCCTCGCGCCTGGAGATCGTCTCCGCCGAGCGCATCCGCGCCGAGCTCGAGCGCCTCATCATTTCGCCCTACCCGCGCCGCGGCATTGAGCTGATGGTGCACACGGGCGTGGCCGACATCGTCCTGCCCGAGGTCGCCGCCCTCGTCTCCACGGTGGACGAGCACAAGCGCCACAAGGACGTCTACGAGCACACCCTCACCGTCGTCGAGCAGGCGATGGACCTGGAGACCGGCCCGGACGGCCCCGTGCCCGCCCCCGACTTCATCCTGCGGTTCGCCGCGCTCATGCACGACGTCGGCAAGCCGGCGACCCGCCGTTTCGAGCCAAACGGCACCGTGTCCTTCCACCACCACGAGATCGTGGGCGCGAAGATGACGCGCAAGCGCATGAAGGCCCTGCACTTCGACAAGGCGACGACTGAGGCCGTCTCCAACCTGGTCGCGCTGCACCTGCGTTTCCACGGCTACGGCGAGGCCGCCTGGTCCGACTCGGCGGTGCGCCGCTACGTGGCCGACGCGGGCGACCTCCTCGAGCGCCTCCACCGCCTGACGCGTGCGGACTGCACGACCCGCAACCGCCGCAAGGCCAACTACCTGTCCGCCGCCTACGACGACCTCGAGGCACGCATCGCAGCCCTGCGCGAGCAGGAAGAGCTCGACGCGATCCGCCCCGACCTCGACGGCGACCAGATCATGGAGATCCTCGGGCTGCGCCCCTCGCGCGCCGTGAAGATCGCTCGCGACTACCTGCTCGAGCTGCGTATGGAGCACGGGCCGCTGGGCGAGGAGGCCGCCCGTCAGGCGCTTCTCGACTGGTGGGCATCGGACGACGTGCGCGCCCTCGCGCAGGAGTACCAGGCCCAGCAGGCCCACTGGGAGGCCAAGGTCGCGGAAAAGAAGGCCCGCAAGGCCGCCGCGAAGGCCGCCCGCGAAGCTCAGGGGCAGTGAGACGGGGCGCGGGGCGACAATCGTCACGCCCGCGCGCGGTGCGATCATGGTAATGCCGCCGTACTCTGGGAATAATTCAACTATTTGTGAGGAGAGTTATCGCATGAGCACGTTCACCCCCGAGAAGGCATCGGCCGACATCGGCGTGTACGGCTTGGGAGTTATGGGCGCAAACCTCGCCCGCAACCTGGCCCGCAACGGCTACGCGACCGCCGTCTTCAACAGGACCCCGGCCCGCACCGAGAAGCTCATGGCGGAGCACGGCGACGAAGCGACCTTCGTTCCCGCGTCCACGCTGGAGGACTTCGTCGCGTCCCTGCGCGCGCCCCGCGTCGCCATCATGATGGTCCAGGCCGGCCCCTCGACGGACGCCGTCATGGGCCAGCTCGCCGACCTCATGGACGAGGGCGACATCATCGTCGACTGCGGTAACTCCCTGTTCACGGACACGATCCGCCGCGAGAAGTGGGCCGCCGAGCGCGGCCTGCACTTCGTGGGCGCGGGCGTCTCCGGCGGCGAGGAGGGCGCCCTGTGGGGTCCCTCGATCATGCCCGGCGGCACCCCGGCCTCGTACGACCGCCTCGGCCCCATGTTCGAGGCCATTGCCGCCACCTACGACGGCGTGCCCTGCTGCACGTACATCGGCGCGAACGGCGCCGGCCACTTCGTCAAGATGGTGCACAACGGCATCGAGTACGCCGACATGCAGGTCATCGCCGAGGCCTACACCCTCCTGCGCGAGGGACTGGGCGCCACCCCGGCTGAAATTGCTGACATTTTCGCCGCCTGGAACGAGGGCGAGCTCAACTCCTACCTTATGGAGATCACCGTCGAGGTTCTGCGCCAGGTGGATGCGGAGACCGGCAAGCCCCTCGTCGACCTCATCGTGGACGCCGCCTCGCAGAAGGGCACCGGCAAGTGGACGGTCCAGACCGCCCTCGACCTGGCCGTCCCCGTCACCGCGATCGGCGAGGCGACCTTCGCGCGCGGCATGTCCTCCGAGCCCGCCCAGCGCGCGGCCGGCCAGGCGCTCGCGGGCAACGCAACCCCTCTCGTCATCGAGTCGGACGAGGCCCGGGCCCAGTTCATTGAGGACGTACGCCAGGCGCTGTTCGCCTCCAAGATCGTCGCCTACTCGCAGGGCTTCGACGAGATTGAGGCCGGCGCGAAGGAATACGAGTGGGACATCGATAAGGGTGCCCTGGCTCGCATCTGGCGTGCGGGCTGCATCATCCGCGCGGCCTTCCTCGACGACATCACCCGCGCGTACGAGGCCGACCCCGACCTGCCGCTGCTGCTGGCCGCCGAGCCCTTCGCGACCCGCTTCCAGGAATGCACGCCCGCGCTGCGTCGCGTCGTCTCCCAGGCGGCCCTCGCCGGCGTTCCGATCCCCGTGTTCGCCTCGTCCCTGGCCTACTTCGACCAGATCCGCGCTACGCGCCTGCCGGCCGCCCTCATCCAGGGGCAACGTGACTTCTTCGGCTCCCACACTTACCGCCGGGTAGACAAGGAGGGTGTCTTCCACACCCTGTGGGCCGTCCCCGGTCGTCCCGAGGAACAGTGGTCCTGACCTGATCATGCGGCGCAAGC
>CAUTRF010000058.1:0-11814 GCA_963540795.1 uncultured Actinomyces sp. | reverse complement strand
AGAGGTGATGGCGGTTTCAGAGGTCCCTTGTTGGGGGTGTGCAGTGGTGTTGTTGGTTTCAACGTCGCCGTGTTTCTGCGTCCTGTGAGCGAAAAAGTTCACCCTGCGCGGCCTGGGGCGGGTGAGAGTGCGAAACAGTTCGCCCTGCAAGCCCGAAATAGGCAAAAAATGGCGTTTTCAGGTGCGCTGGGCGAGTTTTTTCGCGGAACTGCTGAGGAACGGGCTGCGCTGGGCGAGTTTTTTCGCGGAAGAGCTGTGCACGGCGCTCATAGTGCGCGTGTGGTGCGTTCGCAGTATGTGTGGGTACTTCTCGTCAGTGGGGAAAATTTCGCATGCAATTCCCCTCAAGGCATCTCACGTCATGAACTTGGATCGTTGCCATTCTGCCGTTTTGTACCTGTTGAGGGTGGGAGCTCTGCGGGAATTGCATGCGAGATTGTGCTGAGGGGGCCGGTGCTCGCGGCAAAGATGCAGGATCCACAAGAGGACGGCAAACACGACCAACTAAAATAGTAACTTTCCCGCGCTACAAAGCCGAAAAGTCACCACAAAACCAACACGTTATGTCCTATAACCCTATAACTCTGGGAGTGAGGATGTAAGGCGAAAGCCCCGGGCCGATTGGCCCGGGGCTTTCCCAGTGCTGGAGCGGATGACGGGAATCGAACCCGCGTGATCTGCTTGGAAGGCAGAGGCTCTACCATTGAGCTACATCCGCATGCCCCCGAAGGGGACACGAAGATCCTAGCGGTTATTGTCCACGTGCGCGACATTTACACGCCCCTCCCGTATGATGGGGCAGCGGACAGTGCGTCCATCGGGGTGTAGCGCAGCTTGGTAGCGCATCTGCTTTGGGAGCAGAGGGTCGCAGGTTCAAATCCTGTCACCCCGACCAACCGCGGCCACAGCGCCGCGGTTTTTTCATTCGATCCCGGGGGAGTCCATGCCGTCCTATCGCACCATCATGACGGTCACGACCCTGGCACCTGGCCGTGCCCCCGAAGAAGTCGAGGCCGCCGCCCGCTCCGTCACCCGGCTCGAGTCCTGGGACATCGCCATCGCCTCCGGCCAGCCCCGAGTCACCGCGCGCTTCACCGCCATCGACGACGCGGAGGCCCGTGCGACCCATCGCCAGATCCTCAACTTGGTGCGCGAGATCGCCGATGTGCCCCGCGCCCGCCTGGCCGCCGTCGTGCGAGGGCGCTCCCACTACATCGCCCCCTGAGTGCACCCTTGAGCGCGGGTGGCCTCGGCCTCGTGAATAGGGGAGAGGGGCGCGCGCCCGTGTGGCGTTGCGCACTCGAATCGCCCGTAGAGGGGTGGATATGCCCACTAACGCCCCGCGAATGAGGACATCAGCGGGGCTGTGGCGTACACTAAGCGAGTTGTTATGCGCCCGAAATGGGCGTTCCCGAATTCGTAGACTACGGAGCGTACGCACGTGAAGAGCACCGTTGAAACCCTCGAGCCCACCAAGGTTCGTCTGACCGTTGAGGTTCCCTTCGAGGAACTGAAGTCCGAAATGGACAAGGCGTACAAGGAGATCGCCGGACAGGTCAACATCCCCGGCTTCCGTAAGGGCCACGTGCCTCCGCGCATCATCGACCAGCGCTTCGGCCGCGCCGCCGTCATCGAGCAGGTCGTCAACCAGGTCCTGCCCGGCCACTACTCCGACGCCGTCAGCGAGAACGACCTGCGCCCCATGGCTCAGCCCACCGTCGACGTCACCGAGATCCCCAACGTGACCGGCCCCCAGGGTGGCCAGCTCGTCTTCACCGCCGAGGTTGACGTCGTCCCCGCCTTCGAGCTGCCCGAGATCGACGAGAAGCTCGTCGTCGAGGTCGAGCCCACCGAGGTCACCGAAGAGGACGTCGAGAAGGAACTCGAGGACCTGCGCGGCCGCTTCGCCACCCTCAAGACCATCAACCGCAAGGCCAAGACCGGCGACTTCGCGACCATCGACCTGGTCGCCACCATCGACGGCAAGCAGGTTGACTCCGCCTCCGACGTCTCCTACGAGATCGGCTCCGGCTCCATGCTCGACGGCCAGGACACCGCCCTGCGCGGCACCAAGGCCGGCGAAGAGGTCACCTTCACCTCCAAGCTGAAGGGCGGCGAGCACGAGGGTGAAGAGGCCGAGGTGACCATCACCATCAAGGCCATGAAGACCCGCGAGCTGCCCAAGGCTGACGACGACTTCGCTCAGATGGTCTCCGAGTTCGACACCATCGACGAGCTCAAGGAAGACCTGAAGAAGCAGGCCGCCCAGTCCAAGGAATCCCAGCAGGCCCTCGCCGCGCGCGACGCCCTCATCGACCTCCTCCTGGACAAGGTCGAGATCGTCCTGCCCGAGTCCGCGGTCGACCACCAGGTCGAGCACCGCGTCGGCGAGGACGCCAAGCCCAAGGCCAAGAAGGAAGCCCGCGAGGCCGTCGAGAAGGAAATCCGCACCGAGCTGCTCTCCGAGGCCCTGGCCAAGAAGTTCGACGTGCAGGTCTCCCAGCAGGAGCTGATCGACTACGCGATCCAGATGTCGCAGAACTTCGGCATCGACATCAACCAGCTGTTCTCCTCCTCCCAGCAGATGGCCAACGTCGTGGCCGACCTGGGCCGCTCCAAGGCCCTCATCGAGGCCCTGAAGGTCGTCACCGTGAAGGACACCAACGGCGCCGACGTCGACCTGAGCAAGTTCTTCGGCACTGATCCCGCCACCGAAGAGGGCGCGGAGATCGTCACCGAGGTGACCGACGAGCAGGAGTGAACCGCGGCGGGTATACCCGCTGACGAGTGACTAACTCTCAACTGAGGGGGTGGGGCGCGAGCCTCGCCCCCTCAGTGCATGTGTCGAGGCCTGTGGTCGGTGCATGTGCCGACAGCGAAACGACGGCCCGGCGCGCGCACGAGCGGGTGCGCAGCGGGTACGGTTGACACCAATGGGGCCGACTGGGCCCGCGAACAGACGAGGAGGTACGCGTGAGCGTGCACAATACCGGGGCTGCCGGCGAAGGCTCGCAGCTGGGACTGGGCGACTCGGTCTACCAGCGCCTGCTCAAGGAGCGCATCATTTGGCTGGGCGGCGAGGTTCGCGATGACAATGCGAACGCGATCTGCGCGCAGCTGCTGCTGCTCGCGGCCGAGGATCCGGACCGCGACATCTACCTGTACATCAACTCGCCTGGAGGCTCGGTGACGGCCGGCATGGCCATCTACGACACGATGCAGTACATCAAGCCGGACGTCGTGACGGTCGGCATGGGCCTGGCCGCGTCGATGGCCCAGTTCCTGCTTACCGCGGGTGCCCCGGGCAAGCGTTACATCACGCCCCACGCCCGCGTTCTGCTGCACCAGCCCCTGGGCGGCGCCGGTGGCTCCGCGACGGAGATCCGCATTAACGCGGACCTGATCCTGGGCATGAAGAAGGAACTCGCTGCCATCACCGCGTCTCGCACGGGCAAGACCGTCGAGCAGGTGGAGGCCGACGGCGATCGCGACCACTGGTTCACGGCGCAGGAAGCCCTCGAGTACGGCTTCGTCGACCGCGTGATCGATAGCCCGCAGGAGATCGGAACGCGAGGAGAGAACTGATGAGCACCCAGCCCTACTTTGAGGCGGTCGCCCGCCAGATGCCCCAGGCCCGCTACGTGCTGCCCGACTTTGAGGAGCGCACGGCCTACGGTTTCCGCCGTCAGAACCCCTACACGAAGCTGTTCGAGGACCGCATCGTGTTCCTGGGCGTGCAGGTGGACGACGCCAGCGCGGATGACGTCATGGCGCAGCTGCTGGTCCTGGAGTCCCAGGATCCCGATTCGCTGATCACCATGTACATCAACTCGCCCGGCGGCTCCTTCACGGCGCTGACCGCCATCTACGACACGATGCAGTACATCAAGCCGCAGATTCAGACGGTGTGCCTGGGCCAGGCGGCATCGGCCGCCGCCGTTCTGCTGGCCGCCGGTTCGCCCGGCAAGCGCCTGGCGCTGCCCAACGCCCGCGTCCTCATCCACCAGCCGGCGATGGAGGGCATGCAGGGGCAGGCCTCGGACATTCAGATCGTTGCCGACGAGATCGACCGCATGCGCGCGTGGCTCGAGGACACCCTCTCGAAGCACTCGGGCAAGCCGGTGGAGCAGGTGCGCCGCGACATCGAGCGCGACAAGATCCTCACCGCCGCGCAGGCCGCCGAGTATGGCCTGATCGATCAGGTTCTGGAGTCCCGTAAGGCTCTGTGACGCGATTGTCATCGGCGAGGCCGTGGCCTCCCCGCGCTGTTGTGTGGGGTGCCACGGCCTCGTTGCTATGTGCCTGGTCAGGCGGTTGTCGCGCTGACAATTGTCGGCTACGGGTGAACTTTTCATAACAATAGGCGTGGCTACGCGGAAAACTGGTGCGCGTGCACTACGTTATTTGCTAGTAAGTGCGAAAGCACATCCGACCGAACGGCAAAACGTTCAACACCTTGGAGGTCTCGTGGCTCGTCTGACTGATGGTGCGGAACTGCTCAAGTGCTCCTTCTGTGGGAAGAGCCAAAAGCAGGTGCGTAAGCTCATCGGTGGCTCCGGCGCGTATATCTGCGACGAGTGCATTGAGCTGTGCAACGAGATCATCGAAGAGGAACTCGGTTCGCAGCAGCCCTCCTCGTCGACGACGCCGCTGCCTAAGCCGCGCGAAATCAACGAATTCTTGAACACGTGGGTGATCGGCCAGGACCGTGCCAAGCGCGCCCTGTCGGTGGCCGTGTACAACCACTACAAGCGCGTGCGCTCGCGCGAGGCCGGCAACGCCGAGGACATGCTGGGCACCAAGTCCAACATCCTCCTGCTGGGCCCCACGGGCACGGGCAAGACCCACCTGGCGCGCTGCCTGGCCCGCCTCCTTGACGTGCCCTTCGCGATCGTGGATGCAACCGCGCTGACCGAGGCGGGCTACGTGGGTGAGGACGTGGAGAATATCCTCCTGCGCCTCATTCAGGAGGCCGACGGCGACATCAAGAAGGCCGAAAAGGGCATCATCTACGTTGACGAGATCGACAAGATCGGCCGCAAGGCTGAGAACGCCTCCATTACTCGCGACGTGTCGGGCGAGGGCGTCCAGCAGGCCCTCCTGAAGATCATCGAGGGCACGGTCGCCTCCGTGCCTCCCACGGGCGGACGCAAGCACCCCCACCAGCAGTTCCTGGAGATCGACACCTCCGGCATCCTCTTCATCGCCGCCGGTGCCTTCGCGGGCATCGAGGACATCGTGAAGGGGCGACTCGGACGCCGTTCGACGGGCTTTGGGTCCGAGCTGAAGAGCACCTCGGAGATGGGCGACCTCTACGAGGCCGTGTCCGCCGAGGACCTGCACAAGTTCGGCATGATCCCCGAGTTCATCGGTCGCCTGCCCATCTTGACCTCCACGAAGGAGCTCACGGAGGAGGACCTCGTCCGCGTCCTCACCGAGCCGTCGAACTCGCTCGTGCGCCAGTACCAGCACCTCTTCGAGCTGGACAACATGGACCTGGAGTTCACGCACGAAGCGCTCCTGGCGATCGCGGCGCGTGCCAACGAGCGCAAGACGGGTGCTCGCGGCCTGTCCTCAATCATGGAACAGACCCTGTCGGACCTCATGTTCGACCTGCCCAGCCGTGATGACGTCGCCCGCGTGGTCATCACACGCGATCTGGTCGAGGGCGTGGGGCCTGCGGAGCTCTACCCGGAGCGTTCTTCGGAAGGCAAGCGCAGCGCCTGAGTCCTCCCGCTAGACTGAGGTCAGTTGAGACCTTAGGGGAGGAACAATGGCACAGCGTGACGAGGCCTCGGTGGCCGCTTCGGCAGATGCGGGCGTGAGCGGTATTCCCGCCGAGCTGGCGGAGGCTCGCGCGACGATCGACAACATCGACGCCGCCCTCGTGCATATTCTCGCCGAGCGTTTCCGTTGCACCCAGCGCGTTGGGCACATCAAGGCCCGCCTGGATCTGCCTCCCGCCGACCCGGATCGCGAGGCTCGCCAGGTCGAGCGCCTGCGCACCCTGGCGGCTTCCTCCGGCCTCGACCCCGATTTTGCCGAGAAGTTCCTGGGCTTCATGGTCCGCGAGGTCATCCGCCACCACGAGGACATTAAGGCCGAATACGACGAGGGTTCGCGCCTCTAAACTGCGCGCTGGGGAGGGCCAAGCCCTGGCCTCATGTGCTCTCGGGGTTGTCTGACGAAATTCTGTGCAGGTTCCCCGATAGTTTTCAGGTAGCTTTCAGGGTTGTGGACTGTAATCTATTCAGGCAGTGAGAACCATTGCCGATAAGCAGTCCTCAAGGAGTTTTCGATGAAGAATCGCGCACAGACGCGCGCCCTTGCCGTGATCGCCATCACCCTGGCGGCGGCCCTCAGTGCATGCGGATCGACCAGCTCGTCCACCTCGTCCTCGTCCACCAAGAGCCCGAGCGCGGCGGCCACCAACGCGGCCAGTAACGACCCGAACCTGGTGTTCGCTCAGTGCATGCGAGACAAGGGCTTCGATGTGCCCGACACCGGCCTGACGCCAGATCAGGCCAACGATCACTCCACCGCCTTCGACTCTGCTATCAACGAGTGCATGACGAAGGTCTCCGGCATGACCGGTGAGGACAATATTGCGAACGACCCTGCCGCGCGCGAGGTGATGGTTAAGGCAGCGCAGTGCCTGCGTGAGGCCGGATACGACGTCAAGGACCCGCAGGCCGGCGAAGGCATCAGCGTCAAGGACATTCCCGAGGACGTGCTCAACAAGTGCTTCCAGCAGTCGGGGGCCGCCAAGTGAAGCGTCCGCGAACCCCACGCCCCGCGGTGCTCGCGCTCCTGGCGATCGGAGCACTGACCCTGTCCGCATGCTCGGGCGCCAACGCTGACGCCCAAGCTCCACAGTCCTTTGACGGTGCGACGGCGACCGTCACGAAGGGCGACCTGGTGGGGGAGACCACCGTCCAGGGAACCCTCCACTACGCCGACTCCTTCACCCTCAAGAGCGCCTTCGAAGGCGTCGTCACCGCCCTGCCCACGCCCGGCACGACCCTCACCCAGGGATCGCACGTGTACACGGTCGCCGGCAACAACACCTACCTGCTCCACGGCTCCACCCCCGCCTGGCGCGCGTTCGAGGAGGGCATGAGCGACGGCGAGGACGTCACCCAGCTGGAGACCGCGCTGTCCGAGCTCGGCTACTTCGAGGCCACCCCCAACGCTCACTTCGACTGGAACACGATCGCGGCGATCAAGAAGTGGCAGAAGGCCCTCACCCTGCCCCAGAGCGGCTCGCTGCCGCTGGGCACCGTCCTCTTTGCGCCCGAGGACCTGCGCATCGGCGCGCTCAAGGCCCGCCTCGGTGACAACGCGACGATGGAGACGGAACTGTTCACGGCCTCGTCCTCGCGTCAGGTCATCTCCGCGAACCTCAAGCTCTCCGACCAGGCCCTCGGCGTCGTCGGAAACTCCGTGACCGTGCGCCTGCCCGGCTCCGCCACCACGACGACCGGCACTATCACCTCGGTCGAACCCCCGCGCGAAAAAGCCAGCGAGGAGGGATCCAAGGAGACGACCAAGGAACGCATCATTCCGATCACCGTCACCCCCGATGACACCTCCGCGCTCGAAGGACTCCAGGAGGCCTCGGTCTCCCTAGGCCTGACTTCCGAGACCCGCACCGGCGTGCTGTCCGTGCCCCTCGGCGCGCTCGTGGCCCTGAGCACCGACCAGTTCGGCGTCGAGGTCGTGGATGAGAAGGGCGAGATTCGCCGGGTTCCCGTCACCGTCGGCCTGTTCGCGGGAGACCGCGTCGAAGTGAGCGGTGACGAGATCGCCGAAGGCCAGCGCGTTGTGGTGCCCAACCGATGAGCCACATCCTGCAACTGACCGACGTGCACCGGTCCTTCGGCAGCCCGCCCGTGCACGCCTGTAACGGAGTGTCCCTGGCCGTCGACGAGGGAGAATTCGTCGCCATCGTCGGGCCGTCCGGCTCCGGTAAATCCACCCTGCTCAACCTCATCGGAACGCTCGACCGGCCCACCTCGGGCACTGTGTGCATTGGCGGCACGGACGTGTCCTCCCTGCGAGACACCGAGCTGTCGGGAGTGCGCTCCTCGCTGATCGGCTTCGTCTTCCAGCAGTTTCACCTGACGGCCGGCGTGTCCGCTCTGGACAACGTCGCTGACGGACTGCTCTACCGGGGCGTTCCCCGCGCCAAGCGCCGCGAGGCCGCGCGCGAGGCCCTGACCCGCGTGGGCCTCGGGCACCGCATGGACCACAAGCCCCACCAGATGTCGGGCGGCGAACGCCAGCGCGTCGCCATCGCTCGAGCCATCATCGGGCACCCGGCCCTGCTGCTGGCCGACGAGCCCACCGGCAACCTCGACTCGCGCTCGGGTGCGTCCATCGTCGCCCTCCTGCGCGAGCTCAACGAGGCCGGTACCACCATCATCGTGATTACTCACGACAACGACCTGGCGGCCTCGCTGCCCAGGCAGATCGCCATCCGCGATGGCGAGATCGTCTCCGACTCCGCACACCCGGGAGGTGGCCATGGCGAGTAAGAAGAACTTGGCAGCCGGCCGCTCCGCGCTACGCCTGTCGGACGTCGCGCGCCTGGGCCTGACGGGCCTGCGCGCTCGACCCATGCGAGCCATCCTCTCGGCCCTGGGTATCGCGATCGGCATCGCGGCCATGGTCGGTGTCGTTGGCGTCTCCGCCTCCTCGCAGGCTCGCCTGCAAGAACAGCTGCGGGCGCTGGGCACCAACATGCTGACCGCGCGCAGCGGCGCGGACCTGTCGGGAACGGACCTCATCCTGCCCGAGGACTCCGTCGGCCGTACCCTCATGATCCCGGGCGTCACCGACGCGGCCTCGACGTCGACGCTGAGCGGCGTCTCCGTGTACCGCTCGCGCCTGTCCGATCCGAATGCGACCGGCGGCATCATCACGATGGCGGCCGACACGAACCTCCTGAAGGTCGTCTCCGGGACCATGAAGAAGGGCGCGTGGCTCAACGACGCCACCGCGAAGTACCCGGGCGTCGTCCTGGGCTCGAAGGCCGCGCAGCTGCTCGGCGTCGTCGAGCCGGGCACCCAGGTGTGGCTGGGCGGCATGTCGTTTACCGTCCTGGGCATCATGGATCCGGCACCCCTGGCCGAGGAACTCGATAACGCCGCGCTGATCGGCGTGTCGGCCGCGGGCACGTACTTTGACGCGGGCAAGACTCCCACGACGATCTACGAGCGATCCTCCGAGGACCAGGTGGAGACCGTCCGTGAGCTCCTCGGACCCACGCTCGCCCCGCAGGGCGCCACCGGCCTGAAGGTCTCGCGCCCCTCCGACGCGCTGGCCGCCCAGAACGCGGCCGACCAGACGCTCACGACCCTGCTCGCCGGCGTCGGCTCAATCGCCCTGCTCGTCGGTGGCATCGGCGTGGCCAACACGATGATCATCTCCGTCCTGGAACGCCGCAAGGAGATCGGCCTACGCCGGTCCCTGGGAGCCAAGCGGGGACACATCACCGTGCAGTTTTTGGCCGAAGCCCTGCTCCTGTCCTTCCTCGGAGGACTCGCCGGATGCCTCATCGGCGCCGGCGTCACCTGGGGCATGTGTTACGCGTACGGCTGGCCGCCCACCCTGCACTGGTGGGTGATCGCCGCAGGCCTCGGCGCCACTCTCCTCATAGGCGCCGTCGCCGGGCTCTACCCCGCGATCCGAGCGGCCCGCACGCCGCCCACAGCGGCGCTCGCCTCGCAGTAGGACGCCCACACGAGAAAGCCGTGGCCGGCTCGCCAACCCCGATACTGAGGGGGAGCGCGAGCCGGCCACGGCCTCGTTCACGGGGACGTCAGTCCTGCACGGGACCGCCGTAGATCTCGTCGATGACGGGCGCGAGGCGGCGCGTGGCCTCCAGGCGCTTGACCTTCAGCGAGGGCGTGAGCAGGCCGTTCGCCTCCGTGAAGTCGGTGGTGAGGACCTTGATCTTGCGGATCGACTCGGCGCGCGAGACGTGCTCGTTTGCCGAGGCCACCGCCTTCTCCAGGGAGGCCAGCACCTCGACGTTCGTGGCCGCCTCGGCCACGCTCATCGGGGGCAGCGAGTGCGCGGCGAGCCAATCGGGCAGCATCTCCGCGTCCAGCGTGATGAGCGCGGCGATGAAGGGCCTCTGGTCGCCCACGACGAGGACCTGGGAGATGAGCGGGTGGGAGCGCATCGGGTTTTCGAGGGCGGCCGGGGCGACGTTCTTGCCGCCCGCCGTCACGATGATTTCCTTCGCGCGTCCCGTGATGGACACGTAGCCGTCGCGGTCCAGGGACCCCAGGTCGCCCGTGCGGAACCAGCCGTCCTCGGTGAAGCAGGCGGCCGTGGCCTCGGGGTCGTTGTGGTAGCGCTGGAAGACGCTGGGGCCCTTGAGGAGGATTTCGCCGTCGTCGCTGATCTTGAAGGACATGGGAGGCAGGGCCGGGCCCACGGTGCCGATCTTGGACAGGCGGGGCGTGTTGACGGAGACCGGGCCGACCGTCTCGGTCAGGCCGTAGCCCTCCAGGACGGGGATGCCGACGCCGCGGTAGAAGTGCGCGAGCCAGGTCGCCAGGGGCGCGCCGCCCGAGACGATGTAGTCCGCGTTGCCGCCCACCAGGCGGATGATCTGCTGGTAGACGAGCTTGTCGGCCAGCGCGTGCTGGGCCTTAAGCGACGCCGACGGGCCTTCCTCGGTGTCGAGGGCCTGGGAGTAGGCGATCGCGACCTTGGCCGCCCAGCGGAAGATCTTTCGCTTGGGGCCCGACGCCTTCGTGTCCGCCGAGTTGTAGATCTTCTCCAGCACGCGCGGGACCACCAGGAGGTAGCTCGGACGGAAGGAAGCCAGGTCGCCCAGCAGGTTCTTGATGTTGGGCGCGTGGCCGAGGACGCCGTTGCCGCTGATCTGGAAGACCTGCAGGAAGCGCGCGAACACGTGGGCCAGCGGCAGGAACAGGAGCAGGCGCGAGTCCTTGCCCGCCGCGATCTCCGGCATCCACGAGTGGGCGTTCAGGCACAGGTTCGTGAAGTTCTCGTGGCTCAGGACCGTGCCCTTGGGCGTGCCCGTCGTGCCCGACGTGTAGACGATGGTCGCGATATCGTCCTTGGTGAGGGCCTCCGAGCGGGCGAGGACGCGCTCACGCGGGGTGGCCGCGCCCTCCGCGATGAGGGTGTCGATGGCCTCGGAGTCCAGGGAGAGCACGCGGGTGTTGTCCCGGTTTTCTCGCGCTGCTGCCGCGCGCACGATCTCGGCCATGGACACGGTTTCGGTGATGATGAGGCTGACGTCCGCGTCGACGAGGACGTGGGCGACCTGGTCGATGGAACTGGTCTCGTAGATGGGCACGGGGACGAGGCCTGCCGCCCAGCACGCGAAGTCGAGGAGCGTCCACTCGTAGCGGGTGCGGCTCATGATGGCGACCCGGTCGCCGGGCTGCAGGCCTCGGGCGATGAGGCCGGCGGCGAGCTCGTGCACCTCGTCGTAGAACTCGCGCGCCGTGATGGAACGCCACGTGTCGCCGATGCCGATCTTGCGCAGGATCAGCGGGCGGGTGGCGCCGCGCTGCACGCGCTCTTTGAGCAGGTGGGGGATCGTCGTGTGCTCGTCGATGCGCACCAGGACGGGGGCGTGCCACTCGAGGGCCTCGGTGGTCGCCTGCGCCTGCGTCTGCGTCGTCTCTTCGTCGTTGGACGAGGCCGGGGTTTCTTCGGCGGTCATGCGTGCTCCCTACTCGCTGGGCGGTGTGCGCTGCGGGATGAGCCCAGCGGCGCTGCTACTGCTTCCCCTATCCTACGCGCCCGTAGGGAGGGGGAGAGGGA
>CAUTRF010000057.1:0-12013 GCA_963540795.1 uncultured Actinomyces sp. | reverse complement strand
GAAACCCACACCACCAATGCGCGGCGGCTAACGCTCACGCTTGAAACCCACACCACCAATGCACGGCAGCCAACGCTCGCGCTTGAAACCCACACCACCAATGCACGGCTCAAACCGCCCAAAACAGGCCCATTCACTCCCGCAAAGGCGATGCCGGTTTCACGAGCCACGCCAACCACGCCCGCAAAGGCGATGCCGGTTTCACAAGCGCGCCGACATAACTGTCACCTCGAGCTGCGCGCGACACAAAGCCATCTTTCTTCGACAGGTTCTGGTCGCCATCCGCGCAAAGGCGGGACGTTAGCAATCGGGTCGCAATGTTTCACGCGCGTTTCACGCGCATCGCCCCGATAGTGCCACACCCGTATCACCGCGAACCAGGCATATACAACCCCACTCATGAACGCCTACTACCATCCTGCCGCGCAACAGGTAATGCGTCTGTGCCACAGCCCCATGCGCTCCACGAGCTACATGGAGGCGTCGGCACGCTGGCCAACATATCCGGGCGTGCAGGCCGCAGACAGCACCGCGCTGACGGCCACAGCTATCAGCGCATCACTCACGCAGGGGTACACGCAAACACGACCACGTTCGCGACCGCGTCTGCGTGGTGCCCTGCCAACCGCGTTCAGGGCCGCAGCGTTCGCGTTGGGGGCGCACGCAGGGAAGAATGGGGGCATGGCAGATGAACGCGAGTCAAAGGAACTCCAGTCGGGAACGCTCGTTATCGGGCTGGGCCGTTTCGGGTCCGCCGTCGCGGTGACGCAGGACCAGCTGGGTTACGAGATCCTGGCCGTCGAAAAGAACCCCGCCCGCGTGCAGGCCTTCGCGGGTCGATTCCCCCTCGTCGAGGCCGACGCAACCTCCAAGGACGCCCTCGAGCAGCTGGGGGCGCGGGAGTTCCGCAGCGCCGTCGTCGGCGTGGGCTCCTCGCTGGAGGCGGCGGTGCTCATCACCGCGAACCTCGTCGACATGGGCATTTCCTCGATCTGGGTGAAGGCGACGTCCTCTCAGCACGGCCGTATCTTGCGACGCGTGGGTGCCCACCACGTTGTCTACCCCGACTTGGACGCCGGCAAGCGCACGGCGCACCTGGTGGGCGGCCGCATGGTTGACTACATCGAGATGGAGAAGGACGGCTTCTCCATCATGAAGCTGCGCCCCCCGCAGGAGGTGCGAGGTTTTTCGCTCGAGGAACTCGACCTGCGCGGCCGTTACGGCGTCAACGTTCTGGCGATCCGCCGCCCCAAGCAGCGCTTTGAGTACGCGGATTCGTCGACGCGCATCAACGCCGACGACGAGATCATCGTGTCGGGCGACTCGCACTTGTTGGAGTACTTCGCCAACCGCCCCTGAGACCCTTTGCATATGGTTGTGGCCCCGCACGGAAACTACTGTGCGGGGCCACAACCGTTGCCATCGCTACCGCTCAACGCGGTGTACTGAGGCCATCAAGCGGAACTCACGGAAGGATAGTCCTACCCCCACCAGGTTTCTTGGGGAGCGTACCAAGATCCGGTGTCTTAACTCTCGGCCAGGGGCTGCTCGGCCCCTTCGGTGCCTTGACCTCGGGGAGCTTCACGCCCTCGCCAGACTTCTTGCCCTTCAGACGCTCCCGCACCTTGTCGATGAGCTCTCCGCCCTTCTTCAAGATCTCCCACCACGAAGTCTTCTTCTTCGGGGTCTCGGGAGTCTTCGACGAGGACGACTTATCCGAGGAGGACTCGCTTGCGCCGCAGCACCCACCACCGGGGTCGACGCAATCCTTGCCGACCTCGCGGATGGAGGAGGTCAGGTTCGACATTGCGGTGCCGATCATGTCAACCATGGCCTTGAGGGCATCGAAGGCGTTCTTGATCATCGTGAGGATGTTCTTGATCTGTGAGGCCCACTCCTTGGCCCTCGCCATGATCTCCTTCGCGGCTTTGACCATCGTCGCACCGAAAGTCAATGGAGCCGTCACTGCGGCGTCCACGGCAATGCCGACGAGTTCGGAGATCACCGCGCAGATCAGGTCGTGCGCCTTTTTGACCAGGTTTGCGACCGTCACGACGGCGTTTCCGAACTTAGAGGAGGTGCCTGCGACGCCGCGGGTAGCGTTGACGACCTGGCCCTGACGCATGAGGTACGCGGACACCGACTCGCCCGACATATCCGCCATGGCACTCTGACCGCTCGACTCCAGCTCGTCCGCGACCGACGACAGCGACTCGGAGACAGACTGCCAGGAGACACCGATGCCGTTCACCTGCGCGGAGTCACCTGTGAGCTGATTCATCCAGTGATTCAGCGGGTACACGTACTCGAGGGCAAGGCGTGTGGCAATCGAGGCCCCAGCCTGAATGGGACTCGTCATCGATCCGACGACGGAGATCGCAGCATCCAGCGCGGAATCCGCTGCCTGCATGGCGCTGTCCATGCTTGGCGACTGAGCCAGGGACACAAGGTCCTCGGCTGCGTTGATGATCGGGTCGGAGCCGCGAATACCCTGGCTCGGCGTGTAGACGGGCTGCTTCACAGTCACTTCTTAACTCCTTCGAAGATAAAGCGGCGCAGGGAGCGTTCCTCGTCCTGACGCTGGCGGTTCAGGAACGTGTCGATGTCCTGATCGCCGTGCTGGTCCTGCTTCTCGAAGAGGGACTTCACGTCCTCCGGCTTCGAATCCGGGTGCGCCTTCGTGAACTCTTCGATGCGCGTGTTCTGGGCCTTCTGCTGTTCCTCGACGAAGGTGCGGTAGCTGGCCTGCTGGTCGGTGCGCTGCTTGGACATGAAGGTGTCGAACTCGCGGCTGGTCGCCGTCGGGTTGTCCTTGACGAACTCGCGAATCTGAGCCTCTTCATCCGTGCGCTGCTTCGCCAGGAAGTCGGTCATCGCGTCCTGCTGTTCCTGCTGGTTCTGCTCGATGAGCGACTTGACCTCGGAGATGTCCTCACCCGGGTGGGTCTCGGCGTAGCGCTCGAGGGCCTTCTCTTGGTCCTCCTTCTGACGCTCGTAGAACGTCTTCAGGTCATCGTTTTCGTCCTCGCGTTGCTTCTCGAGGAAGGCGCGCAGTTCATCGTCGGTCACGGAGATCTTGTCGTTGCCGCTCAGAAGGGAGGCGAGATCGTCTTCCTTCTTCTCGTCCTTGTCCTTGTCACCGTCGATCGACGCGTCGCCGCTGGGAGGGGTCGGGAGCGCCGCGCCGCCGCCGGTAGCTCCACCGCCGCCGGTAGCGCCGCCGCCACCGCCGAAGCCTCCGCCGCCACCGCCGAAGCTTGCGCCACCGCCGCCGGGACCGGTGCCTCCGCCGGAGCCGGTGCCACAGCTGGGGTCCTCCATCTCGTTCTGAACCTTACTAGTGTCATCCCTGGCACCGGTCTCAGTTTTATCCATCTCAGCGGCGAGCTGACGCAGGCACACAGCGAGGCGACGCTCGGCTCCGGAGATGTCCTTCATCATCGCGGAGAGGTTCTTGATGCCGTAATGCGCGACGACCGTGTACGGCAAGAACATGAGGCCAAAGGCGTTCTGCGACACCTGGTTCTGCGTGCCGGCGGCGATGTTCTGCGCGCTCTCGATCGTGGTTGCACACCCGTCAACCTCGGTCGCATGCGCCCGAAGTTGGGCGGTATTAATCGCGAGATCGTACCCCATGGCAATCAGCGCCCAAGCTGCTCGAGGTGCGAGCTAATCTGATCGACGACCTCGACCATCGCCGAATCCCCGCCGCCGAACTGGCGGTCGCCCTGCTCGCGCAGGAAGCGACTCATGTTCTTGCCGGCGTCGGAGTAGGCTTCCATGATGGCTTCCTCGAGGTCCGAGGCGCTGCCTTCGAGGGCCTCGTCGTCGATCGACACGCGGGTCATGGTCCCCTCCTGGTTGACCTCGACCTCGACCTCACGGCGGGAGTCGAAACCAGTGACGCGAGCGGACTCGAGCGTGGCCAGGAACTCGTCCAGAGCCGCAGCCTTACGTTCAGCCTCGGCGATCTGGGCGTTGAGCATCTCTTCAAATTCTTCGGGGGTCTGCCCCATCACATCTACCATACGGTTATCCTAACTGACTTGTTTGATCTACGTACAACACTTCATGAGACGAGACACCTCGCTGCCGCTCACCTCCGAATAAGTCGGCACGGTGTTCAACATTCGCGATGGCGTCGCGGCTCACGGCCCGCTCATCCCGAGTAGTGGTAGAGCGGGCTCGTCCCCAGGTGGACCTCGTACCCCTGCCCTTCGCCCAAAGCGCTCTCCTCATCGACGCCGCGGTACACGTACCAGTCGTCATTCAGGACCTCACGCGGGTTCGCCAGCCCGTAGTAGTAGTCGTAGAGGTCGCCCTCCCCACGGAAGGCAAAGCGACTACCCTTCTCCAGGAGTGGATTCTCCTCCGGGTACTGCGACGGATCGGCGGCCAGCAGAGCCGCCGGGTTGATCTCGCCGTAGCCGGTGCGTTCGTTCCACTGCCCGTTCGTCCCCCACGCGGTCGCCAGCACGGCCTGGAGAACCTGGTACACGCTTACCCCGCCACCGGCAAAACGCTGCCACACGAGGGCCAGGAAACCGGCAACCATGGGCGCCGCGAACGAGGTGCCACTCGCCTCCGTGAGCTGGTTGTCTAGCGTCGACCTACCGACAACGACCCCCACAGCGGACAGAGTAACCCCCTCCCCGTAGTTCGAATAGTCCGCGAAGTTACCGTCCTTATCAAGAGCAGAAACGCCGATGACGCCTCCCCACATTCCCAGCGAATCATCGGGATCGCGGGTTCGATCATTGCCGACGCTCACGACAATCGGCACACCCGAGACAGTCGCCCGAGAAATCGCCCAGCGCATCTCCTGACTCTGAGGATTGCTATAGGTAACCGAGATCGAAATGATGTCAGCGCCGTCGTTGATCGCCTGCTCAATGAGATAGTCCAACTTGGCTCGCCCTGCCGGACGCGTCCATCCGAGCGAACAGTCATCACTGCTCTTCTGTGGATCCAGGATCGACACATAGTTGTAGATGGTCGCCTTCGGCGCGATTCCGAAGTCCGGGGCGACCAAGAGCTGCGCGATGTACGTCGCATGCTCGTCGCTTTCGGCGTCCACAGGCACGTCGCACGTACTCTTGTCGACGATGTCCGCACCCTGCAGCTCGGGAATGGACGTGTCGATGCGGCCGTCGATGACCGCGATCGTCACGCCCTCGCCCGTGTACCCCTGAGCACGCAGCGCGTCCAGGTTGTAGCGCGAGTAGTACGCCTCATCCGAAACTCTCACCTTGCGATCCACCGCCTCCGCAGGGGCCGCGGGGGCGACGGGCGAGAGTACGGCCGTCAGGGCCAGGGCGCAGGCCGAGGCCAGAACGGATAGGGCACGCAGGCCTCGGGACCGACCGATCGATCGCATCATCTTGTCTGTTCCTTTCGCTTGGGCACTCAGGCACTCGGGCAAGTCGAGGATCGTTACTGACTGTGGTAGCGGGGGCTGGTGCCGATGTGTGTCGGGTAGCCGTGTTCGCGGCTGAGGGCTGCCTCTTCGTTCACGCCGCGGTAGACGTAGACATCATCATTACGAATCAGGAGGGGGTTGACGACGCCGTCCATATAGGCGGCGACGTCGTCCCATGAGGGCACCGAGTCGTAGACCTGCGGAACGCACGGATTTTCGTTGGCATACTGCGACGGGTCTGAGCGCAGGAATGCGACCGGATCGGCGGGGCCGTAGCCGGTGAACTTGTTCCACTGGCTTCCGCTTCTGCCCGTTGCAGCCAGCGCCTGCAGCATCTGATCTGTGCTGACGTCCTCGTCGAAGTGCTGCCAGCCGAGCGCCAAGAAGCCGGCGATAATCGGGGTTGCAAAGGACGTTCCCTCAACCTCCTCGACGCGACCGGTCGACGTGTCGCGCGTCATGACTGTGCCCAGGGCGGTTGTCAGCAATCCGTTGCCCCAGTTCGTGTACTCCGTGAGACTGTTGTAACGCGTCGTCGCTCCGATGCCACAGATTCCCTTCCAGAGCGCCAGCGTATCTTCGGGGTCCTCTGTGGTCTCATTTCCCATCGCGGCCACGACGATGACGCCCTCGGCAAGCGCCCGGGCCATGGCCCACCGAAGGTCGATGGAATCGGTCGGAAAGCTACTGGAGATCGTGATGATGTTGGCACCGTCGTTGATCGCCTGCTCGATAAGGAGCGGCGTGTCATTCTCTGCTTCACCCGTCCAGCCGGAGATCGTGCAGTTCGATCCCGGGGCATCACCGTGCAGGGGGATCGTATAGGTGTAGAGCGTCGCGTCGGGTGCCACGCCAAACTCGGGCGAGACCAGGATCTGCGCGACCATGGTGCCGTGTGCCGCATTCTCGGGGGCCGAGTTCATGACGCAGGGCGTCCGATCCTGAATGTTCGCGCCCCTGAGTTCGGGAATGCTCGGGTTTACGGCACCGTCCAGGACCGCAATGGTGACGCCTTTGCCCGTGATTCCCTGATCGTGGATGGACTTCAGTTTGTAGTACTTGTAGTAGTCCTGCTTGTCGGCTGTCATCGGAGGGTCGGCCGCGTAAGCCGGCGCAACGGGGGCAAGGCTCGCTCCGAGGCTGAGCGCGAGGGAGCCGGCGAGGATGCCTGCGCTCTTACCCCAGCGTCGTGTTGTCCGAGTTGTCATGACAGGTCTTCTTCCGAGTCCTCGACGGCGGCGGGCCTGCCACGCAGGTGCGAGAGGATCACGAGGGCTCCGAGCAGCGAGGCCCCGAGGACCGCGATCGCGGACACGATGTAGGCGCGAATCGTCAGGTTGTTTTCGCGCGACGTCAGGTCCGCCGAGGCCACGGCGGGCCGGGCCGGTGCCGGGTGCTGCGCAGCGTTGGGATGCTCGGGCCCGTACCTGGTACCAATGTCGGTGAAGGTGAGGGCGTCGAAGGGCGAGACGACACCCCAGCCGAGGGCGTCGGTACGCTGATCGGCGGTGCCGCGCAGGGCGGTCACTTCGAGGCGATACTTCCACATGTCGGGCCCCTCGTCGGGGTAGGCCGAGGCCACGAGGGCCGCAAAGCCGGCTGCGTATGCGGTCGCGTAGGAGGACGACGGCAGCGGCTGGTCCCCCTCGTATCCGCCGACGAGGCAGTCGGCCTGGTCGAACCAGGTCGTGAGGATGACGCTGGCGGGCACGGCGAGCTTGACGTGCGCGCCGTGCACCTGCTGGTCCGAGGCCGATCCGTCGGCGTTCGACGCGGTGACACCGAGCACACCCGGGTAGGCGGCCGGGTAGACGACCTGATTCGCTTCCTGCCCCTGGTACACGTTACCGGTCGAGGCCACGACGAGGGCTCGGCCACGCACCGCGTTAATGGCAGCTTCCAGCTGCGGGTCGCCCTCGGGAGCGGACTGTGCGACGACGATGATCTGCGCGCCCTGGTCGGCGGCCCACTGGATCCCGCGGCCCACCTTCGACATGAAGGTCTCTTCGCCTTCCTTCTGCGTGCTGTTTTCCTGAAGACCAGTCTCGACGCGCACCGGGAGGATCTTCGCCTCGGGGGCGACGCCGACCAGGCCCGATCCCATCTCCTTGGGCAGCTCCTGCGCGGCGATTGCGCCTGCGATGGCGGTGCCGTGTTCGCCGACGTCGACGCGCCCGTCGGTGTTTTCACCGCTCAGGTCGATGCCGGGGAGCACCACAGGCCCGTCCGGGCCTTGGAAGTGCTGGTTGCCGGCGGCTACGCCCGAGTCGACGATCGCGACCGTCACACCGCGGCCTCGTGAGAACTCCCAGGCGCGACGCACTCCGACAGCGTCGAAGATGTCGGGTGTTTGCTTGATGTAGGAGGGCGAGTTCTGCGAGCATTCCCCGCCCTCAGAATCGCTTGCGGGTGTCGTTGCCGACGACGAAGGAGTCGGCGTCGGACGCACGCTCGGGGTCGGCACCGGGTCCGCGTTGGCGACGCCGGGGCCGAATGCACCGGAATCCTGGGGCGAGACTACCGGGGCGGCGATGGGCACGAGCGCAAGTCCTGCGATCAGCGAGGCACCGACGAGGCCTCGGCCCAAAGACCGGGAACGCGCGCGGCGGGCACTCACTTGAGCCCCACTGAGGTAGCGGCGGCCTGCGGAGACATCTCAGAGCCCGGCGGAATGAGCTCACCCCACGCGCGCGGGACCGACGCGGCCTCTGACGCACTCCACCCGAGCGCGTTCATGGAGACGGCCGGGACATCACCGAGGGAGTGACGGAAGCCCAGGTCGGAGACGAAGACGTAGGACGCGGCCTCGCCGCCGCCACCGGACGTGAGGGCGAGGAGGGCACCGGATCCGCCCGCGACGGTCACGTTGCGCGTCGTCGACGGCCCCTTGGGGGACTGCAGAGATTCCGCATCGTAGGACGCTTCGATCGCACGCTTCTCGGGCATGGTGACCAGGTCGAACTTCGGATTGAGTCGATCGGTGGTGTCCATCTGGGCGCACAGGACCGTGCGGCTGGCCGCGTCGCGGCTCTCATCGAACCACTCGGGCGCCTCAAAGTCCTCGACGTCAGGCCAATCGTCACCAACGAAGACGGCCCGGACGGGCTCGACGTACTTGAACATCTCGGTGGGGAACTTCTTCGAGGGCGGGGCGTCCTGATACAGGCGCGCCGCAGTCGAGTTGAAGACCACCAGGTTCGAGTCGTCGATCACCAGGTAGGAGTTTTTCACCTGACCGGCGGAATCGACTTGATCGAGGACCATTCCGATGGTGATGCCCTCGTTCTTCAGGTCGCCGGGCAGGTTCGTGGCCGGCTGCCCAGCGTTCTCGATGTCGTTGTAGCTCCAGGGGCGCAGAGGCGTGCCCGAGGGGAAGAGGTCGAGCCATTCGGGTTCGACGGTGATCGGGTAGCTGGTGAGGTTCTGGAAGGACAGCGCCCAGTCACCCAGGCGGCTCACGCTGGAGTCGATGTAGTACTTCTTGCCTTTTTTCCGATCGACGAAGTACTTGTCGCCGCTGCCGGTTGCCTGCACGAGCGCGGATGTCGCCTGCTTGACCGGGAAATTGTCCGCGGGCAGTTCCTTGGCGATCCACGTGTGGTACCCGGACTCCAAGTCGCAGGAGAGCCACTGCTTACTCAGCATGTCGGGTAGCGGAACGTCATCAGGGACATCGGGCAGACCGATCTGGGTGCCTCGAGGAATGTTTTCGAGTGACGCCGCAGAGGCCTGGACGGTCGTCAGCTTTGAATCCGGGCTGAGGAGCTTAGCGGTGGTCACGTTCGCAATCGGATGGAGGACGCCATTTGCCCAGAAATAGCGGGCACCCGTCCCCTTCACGTCGATGAGCTCATACTGCGCCTCCCCGAGGCTCGGGTTCGGCGCAAAAATACGCATGCCGATTCCAATGACGCTGATGATGATGGCGACCACGAGCCCGAAGATGAGGGGACGCACGGGCGAGGGAGTGTCGACCTCGCGCCCGCCGGGCGTACCCGAGGTGAAAGCCGTGATCAGGCGGCTTCGATTGAAACGCTGGGCTTCAAGGATGTCTTTACTCGACGGCATGACTCAGCTCCACAGGTAGACGGCCAGGGGAAGCAGGACGAACAGCGACAGCACGGAGATCGTGTCGGCGATGCGCGTCAGGTGCGGGCGGGCACGAGGCCCGACGACGTTGGTGACGACGAGGACGAGAGCGGTCGCAATCGCCGACAGCGTCAGCCAGGGCATCATCCTCGGGTCCGCGTAGGCACCGAGCACAGTGGCCACGAGGATCACGATGAGGCCGCTCAGAGCGCCGAGGAGCACCTCGACGCGAGCGCGGATCGAACGCGTTTGGAGAACGAGCGAGACTGCACCGAGCATGATGAGGGTCAGCGGCAGGGAGACCGACCGCGTTTCGGGCGCTGTCATCAGAGAAACGGTCAGGAAGATCGCGGCGATCGCCCCGCCGGCGCGCAGGGCGACGACGAACACGAAAGAATTGCTGACCTGGTCAGTGATGCCTTTCGCGGGAATCTGCTCGGTCGTGTCCGCGTCCAGGATGCGCACGGGAATGTGGGCCAGCGCGATCCAGGGCGCGACCTGCAGGAGCACGATGATCAGGGCGAAGAGGATGGCGGAAATGCCCGCCTGAGAGAGCTGACCGAGTCGAACCAGGAGGCCGGTGGCCGCCAAGACGGTACCGACGACAAGAGGGGCCGCGATGGAGATTCGGTACCGCTTGGGCAGCGTGAGGACAGCGAGGGCACCGATCAGGAGGCCGAGGCCCGTCCAGGCCCAGCCGGCGGTGTCCCAGTGGCTCTGGCTCAGGCGCAGAGCCGCTGCGCCCGTCAGGAGGGGAACGGTGTGCGCCAGCGCAACACCGCTCGCTCCCGGGTGCTTGCGGGTTATAACGAGGGACGTCGCGGTCACAAGCAGCGCGGAGACGATGCCGATGGCACCGGCGATGAGGTTGTACCGAGTGACGGCTTTGGGATCCAGGGAGGTGAGCGCGTCCGGGGGCGTGGTCGCCAGGAGGAGGGCGGCAACGAAGATGAGGCCCGCCGCGGCGAGCGCCGCCAGTGTGCGAGCATCCTCACGTGTCCAAGGAGTGGACACTCTTTCGACGACTTGACCGACCGCTTCCGTGAGGTCGTCATAGACCATATCGGCGGCACCCTCACCGAGCGGCTCGAGGGTGAGGGCCGCGCCGGCGCGCACTCCCTGGGCGGACAGGGACTTGGATTGATCGAGCAGACGGCCCGAGGCCGTGCGCACTGCAAAGCCGTCATTCGTTGGCTGATCAGTGAAGGCGCCCACCGTCTCAACCATTCCGGGGAGCAGCTCCACCAGGGGGATCGACTGCGGAAGCGTCACGTCACTACGGTCAACGCCGTACGTGATCGTGAGCGGAATCAGCGCCACTCCTCGTGATGTCTTCGATGCCATTGGGTCCTCCCGAATGCCGCGTGATGGGTTTTTTGGCTACACGACACAACCCCGTAAGTCTAGATTCTCGGTCAGGTTTTGTCATGATTTTTCCGTAACATTGAAAAAAATGATGAAAACATGGTTAGTATTCATGTGTCCCCATGCTCTCACGCATCCCGGCGAGAGAGTCCACTCATACAAATGGAGGTTCACATGGCAGACCAGAGGGCCGCAGCAGGTGCCCTTAAGCAGGGTTTCGCGGCGGTTGAGTCCACCAAGGCCGACATCGACAGCCACCTCAAGCGTCTTGAGGGCGACCTGTCGACCATCGGCAGCTCCTGGCAGGGCGCTGCGTCGGTGCAGTTCTCTTCGCTGATGACTCAGTGGCAGGAGAACGCAGCAAAGGTTAACCAGGCTCTTCAGGATCTCGCTGACAACCTGCGCGCCACCGATTCGTCGATGGAAGCCAACGAGTCCGAGACCGAGAACTCGTTCTCCCAGCTGCTCAGCGGCCTGTGAGAGATTAGATTAGGAGACTGACATGGATTTCCAGGTAAATTACGCCGCTCTTGACGCCGCTGCCGCTGACATCAACACCGGTGCCGCTAACCTGCAGAGCTGCCTCGACGATCTCGAGCAGACGCTGAACCAGCTGCGCTCGTCGTGGGAAGGCCAGACCCAGGAAGCCTACGACGCCGCTCAGCGTCAGTGGAACCAGGGCCTCGAGGGCCTGAAGGACGTGCTGCGTCGCACCTCCTCCGCCGTTGATTCGGCTCGCTCCAACTACCAGTCGACGGACCAGTCCAACGCTGCCCGCTTCTGAGAGCATGAGCGCCTAGCGCTACGGAAAAGGGTCGTCCCATTGGGGCGGCCCTTTTCCGTACCCGCAGGCGACCGATTCTGCGCCACGGCACAGCGTTTCCGCCCCATGGCACAGCGTTTCCGCGCCATTGCACAGCGTTTCCGCACTCTCGAACGGCCAGCTGCGTCTACTCGCCCCGCCACACGCAAGAATTTCCCAGTCGGTTAAATAAGGGCGTGAGCGAGCACCTGCAAAACCGCCGCCGCCCCTGGTCGGGACGGCGGCGGTGACTATTCGACGGATCAGCTCATGGAAAGGATCAAGGGTTATAGGACACTACGTGTTGCTGGTAGCGTGATTTTTCAGCGCCGACGGTG
>CAUTRF010000056.1:0-13084 GCA_963540795.1 uncultured Actinomyces sp. | reverse complement strand
CACCTCGGCGACCGACGGCTCACATCCGGATAGGTTATGAACACGCGGATAGGTTATGAAGATGTGGATAGGTTATTAACCTATCCGGATGCGCATAACCTATCCGGATCGTGACGCCTCGGAAAGCTGCGGGCACTGGCGGCGCCGGAACGGCCACGCATGTGCGCCGCCTGGCACAACAACGGGTGAGGCGACGATCAAGTCATTCGCTACCAGGCGATGCCGACCGTCACCGGATCAGGTAACCCGCTACCAGGCGATGCCGACCGTGACCGGCTCGGGCACCAGGGTCACGCCGAACGCGTCATACACCCGCTCGCGCACCGCGCGGGCCAGGGCCTCGATGTCGGCGCCGCTCGCGCCGCCGCGGTTCGTCAGAGCCAGCACGTGCTTGGTGGACAGGGACGCGCGCGGCGGGTCCCCGGCTTCGGGCAGGTGGAAGCCCTTGGAGCAGCCCGCGTGATCGATGAGCCAGGCGGCGCTCGTCTTGACGAGGCCCTCCCCCGCACTAAAACGGGGCGCATCCTCGGGGAGGGAAGCCGCAACATCGGAGGGCAGGATCGGATTCGTGAAGAAGGAGCCGGCGCTCCACGTGTCGTGATCGCCCGCATCCAGGACCATGCCCTTGCCTCGGCGCAGATCCAGGACGGTCGAACGCACCAGGGACGCGTCGGCGCGCTCGCCGGCCTCGACGCCGAGGCGGCGCGCCAGCTCGGCGTACATGACGGGGGCGCTCAAGGGAGAGCGCTCGAGGCGGAAGTCGACGGAGAGGACCACCCAGCGGCCTGTGGGACCCCAGGGGCGATCATTCAGGCCGGGCTCACCGACGCTGCGCTTGATCGCCGAGGAGCGGTAGGCGAAGCCGAGGTCGGAGGGCACCAGGCGCACGACGATGCCAGTCAGGCGGTCGTAGGCCTCGACGCTCTCAATGGTCTCGGAGACCTCGTGGCCGTAGGCACCCACGTTCTGCACCGGGGAGGCACCGACGGTCCCGGGGATGCCGGAGAGTGCCTCGAGGCCGGAGAGCCCCTCAGACAGCGTCCAGGAAACGAAAGCGTCCCAGACCGTGCCCGCGCCGGCGCGCACGACGACAGATCCGGCGGGGTCCTCGTGGATGATGGAGGCGATCTCACCGAAAGGCTGCACGTCGACGACCGTGCCCTCAAAGGGGGCGTCTGACGCGAGCAGGTTCGATCCGCCGCCGACGACGAGGAGCGGGCCACCGGCGGCATCGGCCGCGGCAACGGCATCCACCAGGGCGTCGGTCGCAGAAACGCGCACGTAGTTGGCGATGGGCCCGCCCACGCGCAGGGTCGTCAGGTCAGCAAGGGTCGTCATGCCCCTAAGCCTAGTCGCCCGGCGCTCGATCGGCCTAACCCCGCCCCGCCTCGCGAGCGCCAGGGTCCACACGACACGCACGAGGCCGTGGCCGACTGCGCAGACCAGTTCCCTTCATGCAGTGCACGGACATGGGACCCGAGAACATCCCCATCGCCACAAGGAATCTCTCCACATCGAAACTGGACGCCCAATGCATCTCAGCCCCAACGCGACACAGGCGCACCCCGCCTGCAACGCAACGCGGGCGGGAGCCGAAGCTCCCGCCCGCGCACTGTCACAACAGCGAAAGGATCAGCCCTCCACGGCAGCCTTAAACCACGTCGCGATCGAGGTGGGGTGCGTGATGGCGGTGCCGACGATCACGGCGAACGCGCCGGCCTCGATGGCGGCGGCGGCCTGCTCGGGCGTGTGGACGCGGCCCTCGCAGATCACGGGAACGTCCGGGAACGCGGCGACGACCTCGCGCAGCAGCTCCAGGTCAGGCCCGTCGGTCTTGACGCGGTCGCCCGTGTAGCCCGCCAGGGTCGTGGACACGATGTCCACGCCCGCGCCGACGGCGCGCTGGGCATCCTCGAAGGAACCGCAGTCAGCCATGACGAGGGCGCCGTCCTCGCGCAGGGCCGCTACGGTCTCGGCAAAGCTCAGGCCGTCCAGGCGCGGGCGGCCCGTCGCGTCCAGGGCGACGATGTCGGAGCCGGCCATGACGCAGGCGCGGGCGTGGCGCAGCGAGGGGGTGATGTACACGCCCTCGTGGCCTTCCTTCCACAGGCCGATCACGGGCACGTCAACGCGGCCTTTAATCGCGGAAATGTCGGACAGGCCCTGGCAGCGGATGGCGGCAGCGCCACCGATCTCGGCGGCGCGGGCGATCTGCGCCATCGTCTCAGGGTGGCGCATCGGCTCGCCCGGGTACGCCTGGACGGAGACGATGAGCTTGCCCTTCAGGTTTGCAATAAGCGGGTGCATGGTGAACTCCTATGCGTGCAGGAAGAAGGATACGGCTCCGAGCAGCGGCGCGTCGCCGCCGAGGGAACCAACGAGGATGGGGGTGTCGGCGACGGGCGTCATCGCGGAGGCCGCGAAGCCTTCGCGCAGGGCGTCCCACCAGATGTCCCCGGAGCGGGTCATGGACCCGGAGAGGATGACGACGGCAGGGTCCACGCAGTTGACCAACGAGGCCGTGGCCTCGCCGAGCGCGAACGCGGAGCGGGAGAAACAGGCGGCTGCCAGGGCGTTGCCGGATTCGGCGAGCTCCTGCAGGGCGCGTCCCCCGTCAACCTCGGGGTCGGACTCACCGCGCAGCGAGTCGTACCAGGCCGTGATACCCGAGCCGGAGCAGAAGGACTCGATGTGTCCCTTGCGGCCGCACGAGCACGTCATGTCGGGGGCGAAGTGGTGGTGAATATGGCCCACATGTCCGGCGATGCCACGCGACCCGAAGGAGACCTGGCGGTCTTCGACGAGGGCACCGCCAATCCCCGTGCCGACAGCGATCGACAGGACGGAGCGGTAGGGCTGGCCGGCGCCGAGCGTCGCCTCGCCCAGGCCGTGCGCGTGCACGTCGTTGAGGACGCGCACCTTCAGGCCGGTTGCCTCCTGAAGCAGAGCGCCCAGGGGTGTGCCGCCCCATCCGGGCATCGTGCCCGTGGCGGAGACGATATCGCCGGTCGAGGGGTCGACGACGCCAGCGCTGGCGACGGCGACGCCCGCGACCTGCGGGTGAGAAGCAACCAGGGACGAGGCAAGTTCGCAGATGCGAGCCGCCACGTCCGCTCCGCCGCGCATCGCGTCGGTGGGGATCGATCCGCGCTCGGTGACCTCGTAGGTGTCACCGGCCCAGGCGATGCCCCACCCGACCTTGGTGCCACCGATGTCGAGGGCAAGGAGCGTAGTCATGAGGATCCTTACGAAAAGTCAGGGGTATAAGAAAATCGACGAGGCCGGGGCGCGCACCCGAAGGCGCGCAATATGCGGAACGGAACTGCCCCGGCCTCGTCGACGTATCAGGAGAGCAGGCCGACCGCGCGCAGCACGGACGCGACATGCTCCATGTTGTCGCCCTCGATGGCGGCAACCGGGCGCGGCATCTCAGGCGAATCGAAGACGCCGAGCAGGTACAGGGCGGCCTTGAAGGCGCCGACGCCCGCACCGAAGCCCTGCACGCCCTTCACCTGGACGATGCGCATGAGCTCCGCGAGGCGGTCCTGCTCGGTGCGCACGGCCTCCCAGTCGCGGCGCTCGTAGGCCTGCCACTGGCGCACGTAGCCCTCGGGGTCCACGTTGGCCAGGCCGGGCACGGAACCGTCCGCGCCGGACATGTATGCACCATCGACGACGACCTCGTGGCCGGTGAGCAGCTGCAGCGGGTGGCCGGCGGCCTCGTTCGCCAGGCACAGCCAGCGGAATGCGACGTCGTCACCGGAGGAGTCCTTGACGCCGTCGATGATGCCATCGCGGCCCAGGCGCATGAGCAGGTCGGGCGACAGCTTCGTGTGCACGCACACGGGGATGTCGTAGGCCCACAGCTCGAGGCTGGTGTTCTCCTTGAGGATACGGAAGTGGCGCTCGACCTCGGTCTCGCCGCCGAGGGCGTAGAACGGTGCGGTCGCGACGACGCCGGTGGCACCGCCGATCTCTTCCACGGCCTTGATGTTCTCGATAACGCGCTCGGTCTCGGTGTCGATGACGCCGACGAGGAGCGGGATGCGGCCGTCGACGATGCGCACGGCTTCGCGCTGGATCTGCGCGCGGCGCTCGGCGGTCGAGAAGGCGACCTCACCAGTGGAGCCGGACACGAACAGGCCGTCGAGGCCTGCCTCGATCAGGCGGTTGATGTGACGCTCGAGCGAGGGGACATCAAGTTCGCCGTCCTTGAGAGGAATGGCGAGGGGCGGGACGACGCCACGGATCTTCGAAGACATAATTACATCTCTCCTTCGAGGTTGGGGTGCAAGAGTGAGGGCGCGGCGCCCAGGAGCTTGCGGGTGTAGGGGTCCTCCGGGTCGGCGAGCAGCTGTGCGGCCGGCCCTTCTTCGACGACCTTTCCGCCGTTCATGACGGCGATCCGGTCAGACACGTAGCGCACGGTCTGAATGTCGTGCGAGATGAAAACCATCGCCAGGCCCAGTTCGTTCTTGAGGTCCGTGAGCAGGTTCAGGATCTGTGCTCGCACCGACACGTCGAGTGCGGAGGTAGGCTCGTCTGCGATGATCGCATCCGGGCCGATGGACAGGGCTCGGGCGATGGCCACGCGCTGGCGCTGGCCACCCGAGAGCTGTCCGGGAAGCGCGTCGAGCGCGCTCGAGGGCAGGCCGACGAACTCGATCAGTTCGTGCACACGCCTGGCTCGCGAGGCCGCGTCACCGATGCCGTGCACGCGCAGCGGGTCAGCGAGCTGATCCTGGACGTGCATACGGGGGTTCAGGGCCGTCGCGGGGTCCTGGAAGACCACGGAGACGACGCGGCCGATCTCCCGTCGGGCGGCGGCGCTACGCTTCGTGACTTCCTTGCCGTTGAAGAACACCTGGCCGGCGCTCGGCATCTGCAGGCCGCACATGACGTTCGCGGTCGTGGACTTGCCACAGCCGGACTCGCCGACGATGCCGAGCGTCTGTCCGCGCTCGATGCGCATGTTGACGCCACGCACCGCGTGGACCTTATTGGGCTTGAACAGGGAGCCGGTACGCGAGGTGAAGGTCACCTTGACGTCCTTCAGTTCGATGATCGGGGTGTTGTCGCTCATCGCGTTTCCTCCTGACCGTTCGTTTCCTGCGCGGAGGCATCGGCCTCGTCGCGGGGCGGGAGAGCCGCGTACACGTGCTCGGGACCGACCTCGGTGAGGACCGGGCGGATGTCCAGTCCGTAATCGGGGTGCGAGGACCTGGGGGCGAAACGATCACCCTTCGGGAAGTCGCGAGGCGAGGGCACGGTGCCGGGGACCTGGTGCAGTCGGCCGGAGCCGGACTCGATCGAGAGGACGGCGCCCAGCAGGCCGCGCGTGTACTCGTGGGTCGGGTGCGTGAGCAGTTCCTTCGTGGGGGCCTGCTCGATGACCTGGCCGGCGTACATGACGGTGATGTGGTGCGCCACCTCGGCGACGAGCGCCAGGTCGTGGGACACGAAGATCATGGCGAAGCCGAGCTTCTCGCGCAGATCGTTGAGCAGTGCGATGACCTGCTTCTGGACGGTGACATCCAGGGCGGTAGTCGGCTCGTCCGCGATGATGAGCTTCGGGTCGCGGGTCAGGGCCATGGCGATGAGAACGCGCTGACGCTGGCCGCCCGAGAGTTCGTGCGGGTAGGACTCGAGGGTGCGCTTGGGATCCAGGCCCACGAGCTCGAGGAGCTCCTCGGCACTGCGGGTGCCGCCGCGGCTGGTCAGCTGCTTCATCTGAGCCTTGATCAGCATGGCGGGGTTGAGGGACGACAGGGCGTCCTGGTAGATCATGGCCATCTCGTGACCGAGCAGCGCGCGGCGCTCCTCGGCCGACTTCTCGAGCAGGTTCTCACCCTGGTAGAGGATTTCGCCCGTGATCTCGGCCTTGGGATCGATGAGGCCCATGATGGTCAGGGCCGTGATCGACTTACCGCAGCCGGACTCGCCCACGAGGCCCATGGTCTCGCCGGGGCGAACCTTGAAGGACACGTGGTCGACGACGTTGACGTCGCCGTGACGGTCGAACTTGATACACAGGTCGTTGACCTCGAGCAGCGGGGCCTTCTCGAACGAAGCCTCGAAGCGGTCGGTGCGCTTCTCCTCGACGGACTTGAGGTCGTCGAGGCGGGCCTGCAGGGACTCGGCCTGCTCGGCGTAGGCGCGGCGCGGGTCGAGCAGGAGCTTGTCGGCCTCGCGGTCGGAGTCCTCATCGACCTGGGCGACTGCCGCCGAGGCGGGTGCCGCCACCATGGCGTCGGTGATGCCCTCGGACAGGATGTTGAGGCACAGGACCGTGATCATGATGAACAGGCCCGGGAAGAACGCGGTCCACCACTTGCCCAGCAGGACCGACAGATTCGACGAGGCCTCGGACAGGACGTTGCCCCACGTTGCCACGGTGGTCGCCTGGAGGCCCGAACCGATGAAGGTCAGGGAGGCCTCGAGGATGATCGCGTCGGCGACGAGGACGGTGGCGAACACGAGGACCGGGGCGGCCGTGTTACGCATGACGTGCCTAGTGAGGATCCAGGGGGCGCGGGCGCCGGAGACGATCACCGCACGGACGTAGTCCTCACCGTAGGCGGCCATGACGTTCGCGCGAACGATGCGCGACAGCTGCGGGATGTACACGAACGCTATCGAGCAGATGATGACGAGGACCAGGCCGAAAGTGTTGCCGGACTTGGACAGCGTACGGCCGAAGACCAGGACGGAGACGGCTGCCATGGCGATACCGGGGACCGCCATGATGATGTCCATGACGCGCATGATCGCTTCGGAGAAGGACTTGCGCACGACGGCCGCAATCGAGCCGATGATCGCGCCGAAGAAGAGGGCGATCAGGGTCGAGCACAGACCGATCATCAGCGAGAAACGGCCGCCGTACAGGACGCGCGCGAAGATGTCACGGCCGACGTGGTCGGTTCCGAACAGGTGCTCGCTGGACGGGGCGCTCCACTTGTCGAAGATCTCATCGGGACCGTAGGGAGAAACCTGGGGTGCCAGGATCGAGACGAGGACAATGAGGGCAAGGATACCCATCGCGATCTTTGATCCGGTGGACATCGCACCGATGCGCGAGAAACGCGCGCCCTTCGCGGTGACCTTGCCGAGCTTTTCTTTCTGATTCATGCCTCACACCGACCTAATACGCGGATTGATGAGCAGGTAGAGCATGTCAACGATGATGTTGACGACGATGAACGCGATCGCGACGACGAGCGCGCCACCCTGCACCAGGGTGACCCAGTTTTCCTGAATGCCCTTGAGCAGGACCGCCTTACCCATTCCATCGATGGAGAAGATAATTTCGATGACGACCGCGCCACCCATCAGGTAGCCGATGCGCAGGCCGAGGACGGTCACGGGGGTGATGAGCGCGTTACGCAGCACGTTGCGGGCCACGACGATGCGCTTGGGGATACCGGCACCGATCGCGGTACGGACGTAGTCGCGGTCCAGTTCCTCAACCATTGAGGTACGCACGACTCGGGTCATCTGACCGATAACGGGAACCGCTAGTGCGATGGCAGGGAGAAGCATCCGCAGGAACCAGCCGCTCGGATCTTCACTGAACGCGGGCAGCGGGCCGGAGACCGGAAGCTTCTGAACAAATGCGAGTACCAGCAGCGCTGCGAGCCAGAAGGACGGGGTGCCGATGCCGATGACCGAGAACACGCGGATGACCTGGTCGGGCCAGCGGTCGCGGTACAGAGCGGCGAGAACACCGAGGGGGAAAGCGATGATGACGGCGAAGAACAGGCCGAGGAAGGTGAGCTGCAGGGTGATCGGAAGAGCCTGAGCGACCAGATCGGTCACGTGGTTGGACGTGCCAACGCCGTAGGTGCCGAGGTCACCGTGGAGCATGTTCCACAGGTAGTGACCGTACTGAACGAAGAAGGGGTCGTTGAGACCGTGCTGGACACGGTACTCTTCGAGAGCTTCGGGGGTCGCGGTCTCGCCCAGTGCCGAGTAGGCCGGGTCGATGGGAGACAGCGACATGATGAAGAAGACGAGGAAGGACACGCCGACCACCATGATCGGCAGGGCCAGCAAACGTCGTCCGATGAGTCGCAGAAGGTTATTCACTGCTAGACCTCCATTTCAACGGATTTTGGCAATGAGAAAGGAGGGGTGGCGCCCGACTGTGGCGTCTGCCTCAGGGCGGGGCTCCACCCCTCCTTTCTGTGGTCCCTAGGGGACTTACTTAGCGCTCACACCGAGCAGCTGCAGGCCGGTGGAGGAGATCGCCTGGAATCCGTCCACCTTCTGGGGGTTGGATCCGGTGATCATGTTGCGGAACACGAGCGGGAACAGGACGGTCTTCTCGGCGAGCAGATCCTGAGCCTCGCCCCACTTGGCCTTGGCGGCATCGCCCTCGAGCTGGCTTGCTTCCTCAATGAGAGTCTGCAGCTGGTTGAAGGACTCGGGGTCCGAGACCTGCCAGCCGTTACGCTTCTGCGTCCAGACGTTGTCGCCGTTCCACCAGGAGATGATGATGCCGGGGTCGGTGCCGAAGACCGAGGGGTCGCCGGGGGCCAGCACGATGTCGTAGGTGGGATTGTCAACGTCGGTGACGTTGGAGTAGAGGTCAGACGAAGCCATCTGGGTGTGGTTGACCTTCAGGCCCAGGGCCTCCAGGTCGGACTTGATCTGGGGAACCAGGGAGAGGACCCACGGGTGGTCCGTCGTCACCAGGTTGATCTCGAGGCCGGAGACACCAGCGTCGCTCAGGAGCTTTGTGGCGGCGTCCTTGTCGTAGGACAGATCGGTCGAAGGCTTCTTGTAGGCGGGGTTGACCTCGGGCAGGAAGGAGGTCGCCTCAACGGCCTGGCCCTCGAGCGAGGAGCTGATCAGCTTCTGCTTGTCGATGGCCTTGAGGATCGCGCGACGAACCTCGGGCTTGTCGAAGGGGGCCTTCTGCGTGTTGAACATCAGGAAGGGATTGCCGTAGCCGGGCTTGGACTCAACGTTCCAGCCAGCGCCCTTGAGCTGATCCTGCGCGGAGGCGGGAACGGCTTCCATGACGTCGATGGTGCCACCGATGGCGGCGGCGAGGCGTGCGGAGTCATCCTTGAGGGACTGCCACTTGAGGGTGGCGACCTTCGCGGGCTCGTTGCCCGTGTAGTTCTCGTTCGGAACAGCGGTGATCTCGGTCGCCGTGATGTTCTCGTACTTGTAGGGGCCGGTGCCGATCGGCTTCGCCTTGAGCGAGTCTTCGTCCATCGACGCGGGGACAACGCGGACGTTAACGAGACGCTCCTTCAGGTTGGCGAAGGGGTGCTTGAGCTTGATCGTGATGGTGTTGTCGTCCTTGGCTTCGACGCTGTCGACGAAGGTGAAGAACTGACGGTAGATCGACTTCTCGGAGGTCGCGCGCTCGTAGGAAGCGACGAAGTCCGCGGCGGTCACGGCGGTGCCATCGGAGAACTTCGCGCCGTCGCGCAGCTTGACCTCGTACTCGGTGTCGGAGATCTTCTCCGGGTCACCGGCGGCCAGCGCGGGGCTGACCGAGTAGTCGGCCATGTTGAAACGGTACAGGCCCTCGAGGACCTGCCAGTTCGCACCTATGCCGAGAGCCGAGGTGGTGATCGGACCGAAATCGGTGGTCTCGTAGGCGACACCGGCGGTGATCGTACCCTTCGGTCCGTCGGAGGCGTTCGAGCCGCCGTCGGTCGAGGTGGTGCTGGACGATCCTCCGCCGCACGCGGTCAGGATCATGGCGGCAGCTGCGGTCAGTGCAGCGCCGGTTGCGAAGTGTTTGCGCATTCGCATGTTCTCGCTCCTCATCTTCGAGAATTGGGACGTGCGGTTCTGTTGTTCCGCTCGCTATACTTAGTTTATGTTGTCAGACAAATTAATGCAAGCGATATCACCCCAATCGCCCTCAGAAACCAATCAGAACCGACCCGTAGCGGCATCGATTGACTCAAGATCCTCGGTAACGATGGATGCAATCAAGTCCTACATTTTGCGACATGGATTACATCCTGGCGACCGTCTCCCCACAGAATCAGCACTATGCGCCGACCTTGGCGTTTCACGCTCCTCTGTGAGAGAAGCATTACGTCGCCTCCAGGCTCTCGACATCGTGACGGTCCGTCAGGGTTCGGGTTCCTACGTGGGAGAAATGTCCATGCAACCGCTCGTCGAGACGCTCGTTCTGCGCGCCGCCCTCGACGAGATCAACGGTGCGCAGTCTCTCCACGCGATCATCGATACGCGCCGCGCGCTCGACCTCGGGATCGCGGTTCCGCTCACCCGCGCCATGAAGGGCACGACAAACCCGCACCTGTGGGAACTCGTCGAGGCAATGACCGAATATGCGCACTCGGGTTCGACCTACCTCGAGCAGGACATCGCGTTCCACTCCGGCCTCCTCGCCTACGTCGACAACGAGCTCATGCATCAGCTCGTGGCCGCCATGTGGCTGGTCCACCAGAGCGTGACTCCCCAGCTGGCCGCAGCATCGCGCCAGGAAATGGAAGACACCGCCGAGGCCCACGCGGCCATCCTGCGGGCGTGCGAAGCCGGAGATGTCGAGGCGTACACCGCGGCAGTCGACGCGCACTACGCCCCACTACTCGCGATCATCGAAGGTCGCTAGAGCACACAGAAAAACCCGGAGCGTTGTGGGGGCACACGCACCGGGTTTTCTGTACCCACTTAGAGGCGGGCCTCAACCTCCCAGAGGCCGCGGTCGCGCTCGAAGACCACCACGGCCTCGTCCCCGTCGACCGCCGCGTCGCTGTACCCGAAGGCGCCCCGACCAAAGGAGGCGACCACCTCGGAGCGGACCTCGCCCTCCCACGGAGGAGTCAGGCGAACAATCTCGCCACTGGAGCGCGCATCACGCCGACCGGGATGCACGAAATGCGCACCGATCATGCGCGCGTTGCAGCCGGGGTCATCACACTCCCACAGGTACCCACCCTCCCAGGTGCGCCCGCCTCCCCACGCGAGGTAGCGCGCACCTGAGCCTCGCCCCTCAAAGCCCTGAATACGGCAGTTCGCGACGAGGCGACCGTCCCACACGCTCAGCGTCGTCTCATCGAGGAGCACGCCCTCGTCACCCACGAGGGGATCCGCCGCGCCGAGGAGGTGGCCCTCGCGGGCGTAGACGACGCGCACGTGCGTCTCATCCCCCACGCGCACGACGTAGGGCAGCGCCACAGCCCCATTGACGCACACGGTGCCCCCGGAGGTCGCAAACAGCGCGTCCGCACCCGTGAGCTCGTACAGATCGTCCGTCATGTCCGCATAGGCGAGGTCCTCGGGCCCACTCCCCCACGCCCACCAGGCACGCAGGCGCTCACCATCGGCTCGCGAATCCATGTAGCCCACGCGCCCGTCCGTCGACGCAAACGCCAGGTGCATGAGGCCGTCACCATCGACGCCGACGCACGCATCCGAAGAGACGGGCGGGCCTCCGGCGGGAAGCGGGCGCGGCTCAGACCACCGCCCCGCCCCCTCGCGCGCCATCCACTGGATCTGATTCGGGTTCGGCAAGTCCGACGCCATCGTCAGCCCGTTGAAGTCAGATCCCGTGCCCGAGGCCGGGGCAGGCCTCTCGTCAAAGAACAGGACGGTGCGCCCGTCAGCGAGCGTCACGAGGGCGGGGATGCGCGCCTCGCCCGCACCCTTCGGCGCGACGATGCGGCGGGGGCTGGTGATGTCAGTCATACGCCCAGTATAACCGAGGGATTATAGGACACTACGTGTTGCTGTGTGGCGCTGGCGGTTGCTTGTGGACCCGCGGGCCTTCTGGGCACCGGGCCCGGCAGTGGGGCCGGGCTGCTCAGTGTGCTGACGTGTGGTTCGGTGCATCGTCCTGATGCCCACCTATGGCTGTCAACCAGTAATTCCGCACGTAATTCCTCGACGACTCATTCAAACATCGAATTTGCATCGTTGGAATTGCAACGTTTTTGGGGCATCTCGAAAAATGACCGCGATAAATTACGTGCGAAATTTGGCTGGCGGTGGTGTGGGTGCCGCCCATGAGGGTCGCGGCCTGGCCCTGTCGACCAGGTGGCCTGGTTGCCTGAAACCATCGTCGCCTGTGCTCGCTGGGATCTGCGTGGAATTGAAACTGCCGTCGCCTTTGCTCGCTGGTGCCTGTGTGGGATTGAAACCGCCATCGCCTTTGCGCGGGGAAAATGCGGATTTTCCGGGTGTTGTGGGCTCGCAACGGTGCTGTCGGTTTCATCGGTCAGATTGGGGAGGCGTGCAGTGGTGTCGTCGGTTTCATTGTGCTCCACGCCGGTGCCTTCTGGGCATTAGGAACGTCACGGCTCGGTACACGGTGGGGGTTTTGCAGCATTAGAGGCTGGCTGGCGGCGTGTCGCCGGCGTGTCGTGGTTCTAATGACGCCATTTCCCGCGTTTGGTGGTGCTGAGGCCGCGGCTTGAGGCTGGTGGCTACCAAAGTGCAGACCCATTGGGCAAAATACTCCGAAAATCGGTCATTTTGAGGCAATGGGTCTACGCTTTGGCGGAATCGGTGTCAATCTCGGTGTGCTGCTCACACGCAAACCCCTGAACATGCGCGTTAACCCCTTGATGCGCACGTAAACCCCTAGATATGCGCGTGGGCGGCGCTGCCCACGCACAGGTCATCGGGCCCAGGTGCATGTCATCGGGCCCACGTGCGGGTGAAAGAGCCCGCGGGTGCCGCGGCCTGGCCCTGTTGGCCAGGTGGCCTGGTTGTCTGAAACCATCGTCGCCTTTGCTCGCTGGTATCTGTGTGGGATTGAAACCGCCATCACCTTTGCGGGTGAGAAATGGGCGTTTTTGGTGCAGTTTTCGGGAGCAGAGGTGATGGCGGTTTCAGCGGTGCCTTGTTGTGGGTGAGCGGTGGTGTTGTTGGTTTCAACGTCGCCATGTTTCCGCGTCCTGTGCGCGACATTGTTCGCGCTACGTGCTCACAATGGCCCAAAATTGGCGTGTGATGGTGCGCCGGGCGAGTTATTTCGCGGACCAGCAGTCGTGGGATCCCGCCGGGCGAGTTTGTTGTGCCGTGGGCTCGGTAGTGGGGCCCTTCTACTGGCAGTGTTAACCCTTCAATGCGCAGCTAAACCCTATTGGTG
>CAUTRF010000055.1:0-13104 GCA_963540795.1 uncultured Actinomyces sp. | reverse complement strand
GCATAAGGGGGCGGCGCTCGATACGGCGCGCGCCAGTCTGAGCGCCAACCACGGCTCGTCACTTGCGCGTGACGTCATCCAGCCAGGAGGGGGCCGCGATGATCGGGCCAGCAATCTGCGACGGGTCGGTTACTCCAGCTCCTCGGCGACACCCATCACGGTCTCCGTGATGCCTTCAACTGAATCGTTGACATGACCCTTCACGGGTTCGGGGATCTTCGCATGCGGAGCGGTTCCGGTAATGGGATTCTTTTCGATCCAGTCCTTGTTTCCTGGACCCAATCCACCACGACCCTCGCCGCCCGGCGAGCCAGAGGTCACCATGTCATCAACGTCCCCAGTTTGTGAGCCGGCCAAACTCGCGCCGTAGCTGTGGCCGGACAGGGCCTCACCAATCGAGGAACCCGCATCAGCACCAGCGCCGTAGCTGGGGCCCTGAAGGATGGATCCAATGAGCCGGCCGTTCTCTTCCTCGGCGGCGATGAAATCACGCTCGGCTGCCAGGAGGGATTCGGCGTGCTCGTCCAGGCTCGTGCCCGTCTTGGTTGCCTGATCCGCGAATTTCTCTTCGACACCCTGCATCTTCGACGACAGGTTCGTGCCGGGCATCGCCGAAGCAAAAGCACTGGCCCCACCCTCGGGGCGCGCTGAACGGACCGCCTCTGCAGCCTCGCGCGCCGTCGAAGCAAGGCGCGGGAACTCACCGGCAACAAATGAAAGATCGCTCATCGTCCACTCCTGTGTTCACAAATGGGTGACCCTGGCAATATTACCGGACGGAAAACTAGAGCGCACCCATTCGCCCGCCGGGCATCTCCTCGCCCATCATACATTTTTACCGACCCCACCCCTAGAAAATTGCTGGCAGGACGGCTACCTTGGCACTGTCGCCCACACAGGGAACGACCCACACCCACCACCTCCAGGAGCCCACATGAGCGAGGCATCCCGCCGACCCGCACACGACGCGGGACCGGATGCGCCAGCCCAGGCCTCGTCGATAGCGACGACGAGGCCTCCCATCCCCCGGCTGCCCGTCGGACGCCTCGCGTTCCTGCTCCTCGCCGGCGTCGCGCTGCTCGCCGGCTTGGACGCCTCCCTCGTGCGCCTGGGAGCGCTCGCGCCCGTGGCCTCGACGAGCCTGGGGACCGTGCACGGACTCCTCATGATCTACGGGTTCCTCGGCACCGCGATCTGCCTGGAGCGCGCGGTCGCCCTCCAGTCGGACGGGCGTCGCCCGTGGGCCTACGCCGCGCCCCTCCTGACCGGCGCGGGCGGCATGAGCGCGGTCGTCATCTCCCTGAACGAGGGGGTGCGCGCGGCGCTCGCGAACCTCCCGATCCCACGTTTCCTGGCCGCCCACCTGAGCGGATTCGCGCCCGAGCGAATGATGCCCGGCTTCCTCATCACCCTCGGCATGGCCCTGCTGACGGCGATCTACTGCTACGTGTGGGCGCGCCGGCAGGCCACCCACGCGGTCCTCATCCAGCTGATGGGCGCGCTCATCGGCCTAGGCGGCATTCTCCTGTGGTGGCGAGGCCTGGAGACGCCGCGCGCGGTGCCGTGGTGGCTGGCCTTCCTGATCGTCACGATCGTCGGCGAGCGCGTCGAGCTGGCGCGCCTCGCCTTCGCGTCCGGCTCCACGGAGCGGCGCATCACCGCCGAGAGTGCCGCACTCATGGTGGGCCTGGCCGTCGCGCTCTACTCGCCCGCGATCGGATACCCGATGATCGGCCTGAGCCTGGGGGTCCTCATGGTCGACACCGCGTGGCACGACGTCGCGCGCGGCACCGTGCGCATGACCGGCCTGCCGCGCCTGGCGGCCGTGTGCATGCTGAGCGGGTATGCGTGGGCGCTCGTGCCCGCGCTGATGTGGATCATCGCGCCGCCCGCCTTCGACGGATACGGCTACGACGCCGGCGTCCACGCGATCACGATCGGTTTCGTCGTCTCCATGCTGCTGGCCCACGCGCCCGTCATCATCCCGGCGGTCGCCCGCCGCGAGGTCCCCTACCACGTCGCCATGTGGGTTCCCTTCGCATTCCTGCAGGTTTCCCTCCTGGTGCGCCTCCTCGCGGGCGCGCGCGAGGCCCCCTACCCGTGGCGCCTGGGCGGAGCCCTCGGCGTCGTCGGCGTGCTCCTGTTCGTCGCGACGACGCTGACGGTGACGATTCGCCGGGCGCGCGCGGCCTCTCGGGAGGCCCGATGAGCAAGCCCCGCGTTCCACGCACCGACCGCGCGACCACAATCTGGATGTGCGCGGCGGCCGTCGCCGCGGCGGTCACGATCGTCGCCCGAGGCCGCATCCCGCAGAATCTGTGGACGATGATCCACCTGGTAACCCTGGGCGTCCTGTCGAACGGCATCTTCCAGTGGTCCTGGTACTTCACGCGGGCGCTCGCCCACCTGGCCCCGGACGACCGACGCGCGGGGCGCGACAACACCGTGCGCATCATTGCTTTCAATCTCTCCCTGCTGCTCCTCATCGGCGGCATGTGGTCTGGCCTGTGGCACGCGACCGTCACGGGCGCGACGATCGTCGGCGCGATCGCGGCCTGGCACGGGTGGGCGCTGCTCACGGCCTCCCGCGAGCGCCTGGCCTCGCGTTTCGCGGTGATTATCCGCTACTACGTTGCGGCGGCGTTCTTTCTGGTGGTCGGCGCGACGCTGGCGGGTTTCGTCACGGCGGCCATGTTTGACGCGGACGCTCCCGCATGGCTGGCCGAGGCCCGGGACCGCCTGACGGTCGCCCACGCGCTGGCGGGGATCGCCGGATGGGTGGGCCTGACGATGGGCGGGACCCTGGTGACGCTGGGGCCGACCGCGATGCGCACGCGCATGGATCCGCGAGCCGTATCCTTCGCGACGAGTGCCCTGCCTATGTGGGTGGCCGCGCTTCTCGTCGCCGGCACAGGCGCTGTGACCGGGTCGATGCGCGTAACTTCCGTGGGTCTCCTCGTCGTCGTGGGCGCGGCCGCCCTGGGCGTGGGCGTTCCGCTGGTCCGCGCGGCGCTGACAAAGGGCCCCGCCGAATACGGCGCATGGTCCCTCATGCTGGGCGCCGCCTGGATTCTCGTCGCCGGCGCGGGCGCATCCCTGCGCGCCTTCGAGGCGGCGGATGCGACCGGCCTGCGCTCGGCGTTCCTCGCGTGGATGCCGATCCTCGGCGCGGCCGGCGTGGGGCAGCTCTTCGTCGGCGCGCTCACCTACCTGATGCCCGTCGTCATCGGCGGCGGCCCATCCGCGGTGCGCGTCGGCGTCGGCGTGCTCGAGGCCGCAGCCCCCATCCGGGAGGCGGCTCGCAACGTGGCCGCGATCCTCGCGCTCTCCGTCGCGTCCCTGAGCGGAACCTCCGCCGAACGCCTCACTATGGCCGCGTGGGTGGTCCTGTTGGCCACCTACGTCGTCGACATCGTCCTCATGGCCCGCTGCGGCGTGGCCCAGGCGCGCGCGGGGCGCGCCGCCGTTTCATCCCCCACCACACAAGGAGGCCGCCGTGGCTGACCTGAACCTGTCCGCTTCGCCGTCGCCCGGAGGCGTCAATCCGAAGGCATCCGCACCGACAGGGCCAGCGACGGGAACCCCCAAGCTGCGCCTGAGCCCGACGGGCGACCACTCGCCCGTGAGCCGCACGGCGGGTGCCGTTCTCGGCGTCGTCTCCGTCGTGGCGCTCGCGCTGGCGATCTTCCTGTCCAACCCGTCCGCGCCCACCACGCAGGGCACGGGAACGGGGACGGGAACCACGGCCTCGTCCGTGACGCCGACCGGGCACACGACCCGCGTGTCCGTGGGCGTCGAGGGCATGGCCTTCACGCCCAACCACATCGAGGTGCCGGTCGGCGACCGCCTCATCATCGACTTCACGAACTCGGGGGACCAGCGCCACGACCTGGTGTTCGAGACGGGAGTGTCCTCCGGATCGCTCGCCACGGGCGAGACGAAGGAGCTTGACCTCGGCGTCATCTCCGGGGACGTCGAAGGTTGGTGCTCCCTGCCGGGTCACCGCGAGATGGGCATGACCCTGCACGTGCAGGCCACGGGCGCATCCTCGTCGTCCTCGTCCTCCTCGGGCACCTCGGCCTCGGGCAGCCACGCAGGGCACGACCACGGCCAGGACGCGGCCGCCGGACCCGCTACCGCGACGGCCCTGACGGACTACGCGGCGGCCATCGACGCGCGCGACCCGGCGTTACCGCCGGCCACGAACGAGACCGAGCGCCACTACACCTTCACGGTCACCGAGCAGACCGTGAACGTCACGAGCTCGCTGACCCGCCAGACGTGGACCTTCAACGGGGAGGCCCCCGGCCCGATCCTGCGCGGGCACATCGGCGACACCTTCCACATCACGCTCGTGAACAACGGGACGATGAGCCACTCGCTGGACTTCCACGCGGGCCTCGTCGCCCCCGACAACGTCATGCGCTCGATCGAGCCCGGGCAGACCCTCGAGTACACGTTCGTCGCGAAGAACGCGGGCATCTGGCTCTACCACTGCTCGACCGCTCCCATGTCGATGCACATCGCGAACGGCATGTTCGGGGCCGTCGTCATCGACCCGACCGACCTGGACAAGGTCGACCGCGAGTACGTGATGGTCGCCTCCGAGCTCTACCTGGGCGCGGACGGGCAGAGCGCTGACGCCTCGCTTCTGTCGGCCCTGCAGCCCAACGCGATGGCCTTCAACGGCGTGCCCTTCCAGTACAAGGCGCACCCGATCCAGATCAAGACGGGCGAGCGCGTGCGCGTGTGGGTCATGGACGCGGGCCCGAACCTGGCGACCACCTTCCATGTCGTGGGCACCCAGTTTGACACCGTATGGCGTGAGGGCGCCTACGTCATCCAAGGAGGAGGGACCGGTGGTGGCTGGGGACAGGTCCTGAGCCTTGGTGCCGCCGAGGGCGGCTTCGTCGAGTTCACACCGCTCGAGGCCGGCCACTACTCCTTCGTCAACCACGCGCTCTCATTGGCGGAGAAGGGCCAGACCGGCGTCTTCGAGGTGACCGACTGAGCTTTCCCCCAAAAGCCGGCCGCGGCCTCGTCCACGCTCGACGAGGCCGCGGGTTTTTTCGCGGTCCGTCCTCCCCTCGCGGAGGGTCCGAATGGTTACCTACGCCCCATTCCGCTTGGCTTTCGGGACGTCGCCCCGTCGATAGAATGAATGGATGCTCGGCACCTATCTCGACATTCTGCGTTACCGTCAGTCCTGGAAATTCTCCGCGGCTGGCCTTGTTCTGCGCTTGCCCATGTCCATGGTGGGACTGTCGATAATCCTGACGGTACGCGCCGAGTACGGAAACTACACGCTGGCCGGTGCCGTTGCCGCGGTCAACATCATCGTCATGGCGGTCTGCGCGCCCATCCTCGCTCGCCAGGTGGACCGCCACGGGCAGCTGCGCGTCATGGGGCCCGCGTGGATCATCTCCACCGTGTCGATGTGCGCGCTGGTGGCCGCCACCCTCATGCATGCACCCGAGTGGCTGCTGTTCATCCCGGCGGCCCTCGCGGGCGCCACGTGGGGCGCTCCGGGCGCGCTCGTGCGCTCACGCTGGTCGACGATCCTGAACAAGCCGGGTCAGCTGACGACCGCCTACGCCCTCGAGTCCGCGGTCGACGAGTTCGTGTACATCGTGGGCCCTGTGCTCGCCACGGTCCTGGGCACGGCCCTGCACCCGGCCACCGGCCTCATCATTTCGATCATCAGCCTGGCGGTGGGTGGGGTCCTCTTCCTGTCGCGCCGCGACTCCGAGCCCGCGATCATTCCCCACGATCCCAGCGCCCCGCGCGAGTCGGTCATCCGCAAGCCCGTCGTCCTCGTCATGGCCGCAACCTACATCGGCATGGGCATGACGTTCGGTGCCATGGAAGTGTCGATGGTCAGCTTCACCGAGGAGCTGGGCACCCCCGCGCTCGGCGGCATCCTCCTCGCCCTCTTCTCTATCGGCTCGCTCACGGCCGCCCTCGTGTACGGGGCGCGCACGTGGAGGCGCCCCACCTGGCAGCTCTTCGCGATCGGCGTGATCGCGATGGCGATCGGCATGAGCCTGTTCCCCGTGGCATTCAACGTCTGGACGATGGCAGCCGTAATCCTCGTCACGGGGCTCACCTGCGCGCCGACGATGACGAACGCCAACGTCATCATTCAGCAGTCCGTGTCCGCCGCGAAGCTCACGGAGGGCCTGACCTGGATGTCGACCTCGATCAACCTGGGCACCTCGCTGGGCACGGCGATCGCCGGGCCCGCGATCGACTCGATCGGGGCTCGCGGCGGCCTGTTCACCATGGCGGGTGCCGGGTGGGCGATGGTCGTCCTCATGCTCATCGGCCTGCCCGCGCTGCGTAAGAGCACCGCCGCCCCGAAGCCCACGCTTCCGCTCGACTGAGGACATTCCCCTTCGATTCTTGCGCTCATACAAGCGCGAGGCCCTATGATTGCCCTCATGCGCCTCCGACCGCCTCTCATCGACGACGAATCTCCTTCGCTCGCGCTCGCCCTGACGGCAGGCGTGGGTGAATTCGCGTCGTCTCTGCTGGTCGCTGCGATGTCGCAGGGCGGGTACTACCCGGGCGTGGTTGGATTCGGCGGCATCGGATCGGAGCGCAGCGCCCGCATCCTGGGCCGCGTCCTCATGGCGCGCGGCGACGACGGTCGTTCCTGGCTGCAGACCCGGCGCGGGTGGCGTCAGTTCTTCGACGCGCAGGTCCCCCGTCAGCCTGTGCTCATCACGGTGGGAACCGCACACAGGCTCGCATTCGCTGACCGCGGCGGCCTCGTCGACGTGATGGTTCTGGGCCACGGCCTCGAACCGGGCTGGCACGACGCGACCATTCAGGTCCTGCACGCGGGCGACGTGCGTGCGCTCGGCCTCTCCGAAGAGACCGCCGCCAAGCTCGCGACCACCCTGCGCACGGCGACCCCGCTGCCCGCCCCGGCCTCGGCGATGTACGAGCGCCCCCGCAAGGGCCGTATCCGCGCCGGCCGCCCCGCTTGCGTGCGTGTGCGCATCGTGTCGGATCGCGAGCATTTCGGCGTGGTCTCCGACATCGACGACACCGTCATGGTGTCAATGCTGCCGCGCCTGCTCACAGCCGCGAGACATGCTTTCCTGGACCGCGTCTCCTCGCGCGAGGCCGTCCCCGGCATGGCGCACCTGCTGACGACGCTGACGACGTCGTCGGCCTCGTCGGAGGGCGTACCCGAGGGCACCCACTCCCCCATCATGTACCTGTCCACCGGCGCGTGGAACGTCGTGCCGACCGTGCGTTCCTTCCTGGAGCGCTCCGGCTACCCGGCCGGCGGCTTCCTCATGACGGACTTCGGCCCTTCGAATACGGGCTGGTTCCGCTCGGGACCGGAGCACAAGCGCCGTGAACTGCGCCGCCTGGCCCGCATGTTCCCGCATATGCGCTGGCTCCTCGTCGGCGACGACGGGCAGCGTGACCCCGAAATCTACGCGGAGTTTGCCCGCGAGTTCCCGCAGTGCGTCGCGGGCATCGCGATTCGTTCCCTGTCCGAAATCGAGCAGTTTATGGCGCACGGCAGCTTCGAGGCCATGGTGCCCGACGCCCTGTGGACAGTCCCCGAGTCCATCCCCGTCTGGTACGGCTCCAACGGTCACGCCCTGCTGGAAAATATACGAGGCCGTGGCACGGCCGGGCCGCTGACCGGCCGCTGACCGCGGTGCCCGAGGCCGGTCAGCGGCGCACTGCGCTCAACGAGCGCCCCAGAGAAGCGGAAAGGCCGCCCACTCGGGACGGCCTTTCCTTCTGTCTCAGTACTGCTTCGTGCCCGACATCGGTCGGCACTTCGCAGGCTGCTCGATCGAGTCGTTGGACTTGAGGATTCGCTGCACGTCCTCGGCGCTCATCGTGTCGTCGTAGAAGGTGCCGAGTTCGACCTTGACGGTGGCGTCCTCCGCGTCGCTCAGACGCACGTTGGAACCGGGGAAGAACCGGGCCACCGAATAGGCGGCGTCCACTGAGTCCGCAGGTGCCGTGATGCGTACCTTGCCGGTGTACTCGACGTCCGAGTTGGCGGGTTCCTCGGTCTGGAAGCCAGCGGTCTGAAGCATATCCGTAGCCTTGGAGGCCAGGCCCTGGTGCTGCGTCGTGTTAATGACCGTGACGGTGACCTGCGAGGGTGCCACGGGCTTCGCGTCCGCCGTCGGACACGGGATGTCGCCGGTCTCGGCGTACTTGACCTTCACGGAGAAGTCGTTGCCGAACGGGACGGGAACGATTCCTGTGAACACGAGGGCGGCCGCCACCGCGGCCACTATCATCGCGATGCCGATGACAGCGAACGTCATGTTCTGGCGCTGCTGACGCTCGCGCAGGAAACGCTGACGCGGAGTGAGGGCAGGGCGGGGTGCGTTCGGAGTACTCACAGTATCCACCCTAGCTAATACGGGCGGCCCGAGGCCAGACAACGCCCCGTCAGGCACATTACATCTCGCCCCCGCCTCCCCCCAGCGCTACAGTAAGGTCACCCTGAGTAACGGGGAGATTCCACGCGCTACCGCCCGTCGACGGGCACCAATGTGCGCAGGGCACCCCGGCCTCGTTCACCCCCCACCGAGAAGAGGACCGCGATGAGCTTCCTGGATTCCGACCTGCTCGCCCGCATCCACGGCCGCGCCGCCGACGCGGACGCCACCAACACCTACCCTGAACGCGACCTCATCGACCTGCGCGAGGCCGGGTACCTGTCGGCGTTCGTTCCCACCGAGTTCGGTGGCGCGGGCCTGAGCCTGACCGAGATCGCCGCCGAGCAGACGGCACTGGCCAAGGCGGCTCCCGGCACGGCGCTGGGCATCAACATGCACCAGATCATCGTCGGCCTCGGCCGCTACCTGGTCGCCCACGGCAACGCGCGCGGCGAGCAGATCCTGCGCGACGCCGTCGCCGGCGAGGTCTTTGGCTTCGGTATCTCCGAGCCGGGCAACGACCTCGTGCTCTTCGGCTCGACGACGCGCGCGACCGCGACCGCAGACGGCGGATACTCCTTCGAGGGCACCAAGATCTTCACCTCCCTGTCCCCCGTGTGGACGCGCCTGCTGATCTTCGGGCGCGCACAGACCGAGGAGGGTCCCAAGTCCGTGTTCGGCATCGTCCGCCGCGACGACGAAGGCTACTCGATCAAGGACGACTGGAACACGCTGGGTATGCGCGCCACCCAGTCCATGACGACCCTGCTCGAGGGCGTCACTGTGCCCGAGGAGCGCATCCTCACGATCACGGACCCCGGTCCGAGCGCCGACCCGGTCATCTTCGGTATCTTCTCCCACTTCGAGATCCTGCTGGCCGCCACCTACCAGGGCGTGGGCGAGCGCGCGGTTGAGGTGGCCGCCGAGCATGTGGCGAAGCGCCGCTCGGTCAAGAACCAGACGACCTACTCCAACGACCCCGATATTCGCTGGCGCATCGCCGAGGCCGCCCTCATCATGAACGCGGTTGGCCCGCAGATCCGCGAGCTTGCGCGCGACATCGACGAGGGCGTGGACCGCGGTCGCTCGTGGATGCCGCAGCTGTCCGCCGCGAAGAATGCGGCCGCCGAGGCCACGCTGCGCGCCGTCGAGCAGGCCATGCGCGCGTGCGGCGGCAGCGCCTACTACAACACGCACGAGCTCTCGCGCCTGTACCGCGACGCGCTCGCCGGCCTCTTCCAGCCCTCCGATCAGGAGTCCCTGCACGCCGCGTGGGCAAACCTGATCCTGGGCCCCATCGAGAAGGCCCAGTAGGCTTGCGCAGACGACAGGGGCGGGCCCGAGGATATCCTCGGGCCCGCCCCTGTAATGCGCGTGAGTTCAGTCGTTCCAACTGAAGTTCTGGGGGCCGATCTCGCCGGTCGTGCCGGTCATCCAGCCGCCGCGCGCCAGCGCGAAGGACTGGCCGGTCTTCGTGTTCCAGCAGCTGATGCCATCCTGCGTGGAGTGGCAGGCGAAGTCGCCCTTGGTCGCTGCGGCGCCGTATGCGAGGGCGTTGCCGCCAGCTGGCACCGCGCTCTCGCAGGACTGTCCGGCCGAATCCTTCGTGGCGCTCAGGACCCCGACCTGGCTGCCGGAGCAGGAGGCGTACCCGTCCTCGGCCCAGTCGGACTCCTTGATGCCGCAGCTGACGCCGTCGGCGGTGAAGGAGCAGGTGATGTTGCCGGACGGGGAAGAGAAGGAGTCCACGGTGATCGCACCGGCGGGTGCCGGGTACTTGACGGGCTCCTCTGTGGTGGCGCTCGGGGAGGGCGTCGCTTGAGCCGGCGCCGAGGAGGACGTCGAGGGGGTCGCGTCCGAGCCCGTGGCCGGCCCCTCGTATCCGCGCGTGAATACGTAGATGACAAAGCCGAGGAGGATGACCGCGATCAGACCCAGGATTCCCAGGACGAGGCTCATCATCGGGAAGCCACGACGTTCCTTCTCTTCCGTCGGCGCGGCTTCCTGCGAGGCAGTGGGCTGCACCTGGTAGGAGGCGCCGGCACCCGGGTAGGCCTGCGGCGTGGGCTGGGGGCGCGAGGGTGTGCCCGACGCGCTGGGGTAGGACGAGCCGGCGGACGCGCTCGGGTAGACGGCTGTGGCCTCGGGATCCTGCGTCCCCTTGCCGCCCATGATGGAGTGACGCTGCACCTGGGCGACAACCTGCTCGCGAGCACCCACCTGCGGGACGGGAGCATTCGTGCCGACGACCGCGGAGTAGGGGGTCGTGCGCTCGACCTGCGAATAGGAATTCACGCCGCCCTGGCCGAGCACGTACATCCCGGACTCGGAGGTACGGATCGACGAGCCGGCAACCGCGCCGGACACGTCTCCGTGCATGACGAGGTAGCCGTTGGAGTCTATGTAGCCGTCGTAGTCATCGCGGGCCTCGAGGGCCGCGTTGACCTGCGGGTCGTTGAACTGATGCAACCAGTCGAGCAGCCCACGATAGGCGTGCGGGTGCGCGGCCACCACCGGGCGCAGCTCGGGGTAGCGGTACGCCAGCTGGCGCAGCGCTTCAGCGTCGGTCGACGGATCCTGGGCAGCCGCCGCGGGGTCGTCGAAATGCAGCTCTTCAGCCATCGAAACTCCAGACTTCACGGTCACGAGGTTGTTACACAATACCGCGATCAGGGGTCACAAGTGAAACCTTCCCCATATTTTTCCCACCATGCGGCGCTGTCACTTGACAAAAGCTCTACGAGTCCCCACGGAAGATGAACCTGTCAAAGCCCAGCGTTTCAATGTCCCGCGCGAGCGAGCGAACCTGGTCGTCCCACCCCGGCCTCGTCGCGGAAAAGCCGTCGGGCGTGCCCATGTCGCGGGCCTGCTGGAGGGCGAAGGTCCTCGCCCCCATCTCGCGCACCCGCGCCGCCACCTCGAAGCCGTCGCCGGGGCCGTCCGGGTAGACGGTCAGGCGCACCTCGTGGTCCACCTCCGGGTGGGCCAGGACGATGCCCAGCGACTCCCACGCCCGTTTCCCCGCGCCGCTTCGGCCGGCCACGGCCTCGTAGTTGCCGGGGGTCGCCTTCACGTCAATACCCACCCAGTCGACGAGGCCCGCGCCCAGCAGGTCCACCAGGCGACGCGGGTATGGGCCCGCGGTGTGCAGGCCGACGCCGAAGCCGAGCTCGCGCACGCGCGCCATCGCCGCTCCGAGCGCAATCTGGCGGGTCGCCTCGCCGCCCGAGAACACGACGCCGTCGAGGAGACCGCGCCTACGCGCCAGCAGATCCTCGAGCGCGCTCCACGCGACCACGCCCGGGATGCGCGGGTCGATGATCGCGCTGTTATGGCAGTACGGGCACGCCCACGGGCACCCCTGCAGGAACAGGGACGCCGCGAACTTCCCCGGCCAGTCAACGGTCGACATCGGCACGAGGCCGGCGATCTGCAGGTCGTCCGGCGTCCACTCGCGCCCGTCCCGCCCCTGGGCGAGGCCGGGGACGCTCAGGCTCGCCGTGCCCTCCCGGGTCGCCCCGGCCTCGTCGAACAGGGGACGGGCGCTCACGTCAGCGGCTCCCCGCGGGAGGGAAGGCGCTGACGAGCTCACCGTGCGCATCCGCGGCGCTCTCGGAGAACATCTGACGCTCGTGATACTCACCCTTCTTGCCGATGTTGAAGGACTGGACCGGGCGGAAGTAGCCCATGACGCGCGTCCACACCTCGCAGGCCTGCGGCTCCGCGTGGGGGTGGGCGGCCGCGCACTTGTCGCAGGTGATGTGCTCGCCGGCCAGGTAGCCGTGGACCGGGCAGATCGAGAAGGTCGGCGTGATCGTGATGTAGGGGACCTTGAAGGCCGTCAGCGAGCGGCGCACCATCTCCTTGCAGGCCTCGCCCGAGGAGACGCGCTCGCCCATGTACAGGTGCAGGACCGTGCCGCCCGTGTACTTGCCCTGCAGGACCTCCTGATCCTCGAGGGCCTGGAACGGGTCGTCCGTGTACGCGACCGGCAGCTGCGAGGAGTTCGTGTAGTAGGGTTCCTCCGGCGTGCCCGCCTGGATGATGTCGGCGAAGCGCTTGCGGTCCTCCTTCGCGAATCGGTATGTCGTGCCCTCCGCGGGGGTGGCCTCCAGGTTGTACATGTGGCCGGTGGCCTCCTGGAGCTCAACCATGCGCTCGCGCACGCGATCCAGGACGCGCACGCACATGTCGAAGCCGCGCGGGTCCGTCAGGTCGTAGGCGTCGTCGCTGAAGTTGCGCACCATCTCATTCATGCCGTTGACGCCGATCGTCGAAAAGTGATTATCGAGCGTGCCCAGGTAGCGCTGCGAGTAGGGGAAGAGGCCGTGGTCCATGTGGTACTGGATGGTCTCGCGCTTAATTTCGAGGGACTTCGAGGCCAGGTCGATGAGCTCGTCCATGCGCGCGACGAGGCCTTCTTCGTCGCCCTTGTAGAGGTAGCCGAGGCGCGCCATGTTGAGCGTGACCACGCCGATCGAGCCGGTGAGTTCCGCCGAGCCGAAGAGGCCGTTGCCGCGCTTGAGGAGCTCACGCAGGTCCAGCTGGAGGCGGCAGCACATGGAGCGGATCATGTGCGGGTCCAGGTCAGAGTTGATGAAGTTCTGGAAGTAGGGCAGGCCATACTTCGCGGTCATGTCGAAGAGGGCGTCGACGTTTTCGCCCTCCCAGTCGAAGT
>CAUTRF010000054.1:0-13272 GCA_963540795.1 uncultured Actinomyces sp. | reverse complement strand
TGGGCCCACGGGTGTTCCGGGTGCCGTCCGGCCCGGCCTCGGGGCCGGGCTGCTCTGTGTGCCCTGCTGGGCCGGGCTGCTCGGCGTGCCCGTGGGCGGCGGCCTTCCTACTTTTATTGCTTGTGGCCCCGCTGGTGTTCCGGGCGCCGTCGGTCCCGGCCGCCCGCGAGATCGCCACACGCGAGCCTAAAGGCTCGGAGTGGTCGATCTCGAAGCCCGCCCGGGCCCTCCGGGCCCTCCGACGCCCTCCACACCGGCGGCGCTGTGTCGCTGATGTGTGGCTGGCGCGTCGTTCCAATGTCCTGCCAGGCCCCGCCACCGCCCACGGGCACCGCAGCCAGGCCCATCATCCTCGTTCCAGCTTGTTCCTAAGTGGTGTTACACCATTTAGCCAGGTATTACACCACTTCCCAGGCAGTGTAATGCCCCCTAACTGGTGCAATGCTCCCTAACTGGTGTAGCACTCATCGCGCGTGGACATGAAAACGCCGGCTCGGGCCATCACACGCCGGAGTCGGCAAAGCCCACAACGCCTCGGCACACTCAGGGATGGCAACTTGATGCGGACGAAGCAGCTGAATTGCCCAAGCACGTAACGCACCGAAGTCTTCGTAGTCCCTCCACGAGACCCGGTATATCGTCCATCCCGCCAAGCGCAAGTCATTCTCTCGCTGAATCCAGTCACGCTTCGCCCGCGCGAATTCGGCATCATCCTTGCCAAGTTTCCCGATGCCATCGAACTCGAAGATGATCATGAGCGCAGGAATCGCGATGTCCGCAAAGTAGCGGCGTCCGTTGATGACGATCTCGAACTGGGTCACGACTTCGAAGGCACTCACCGACTTCAAGACCCATAGCAATGCAGCCTCGGCTGGATTGTCACACCCCGGGTCAGCGGCGACTATCAAGCGCTGTGCCCGCCTGTAGGGGACGCATTCCTTTTGCTGCCGATACAGCTCCAAGCATTCAAGCATCTTGCTTCGCACGCGTTCCGCTCGTTGCCTGCTTTCTTGCTGGGATAGCACCACGAACCGAGACTCGTGGTGCAATGCCATGCAAATTGCCACGAATCCGCTGAGCCGTTCCGAATAACAAGCCATGCGAACTGCCGCCTCAACGACCGATTCACATCGCAATCGCTCAACGATCTCGACGCTGCGTTCACACGGTTTCTTCACTGTCGAACACACGAACGTCGCAGGAATAGTCACCGATTGCATGGTGACCGTCGGCATTGAGCGCCGACCATGCCGCGACGCGCACCAGATCACAACATCGGGATTTGCCTCCCAGAGTGGTATCGACCGCGCAACGAATGAACTAGCGCCTACGAACACCGGGGAGCAGGAGCTACTGTCACTCACGACAAGTAATCGAGCCCTGGCGACGAGAGCCCATATCTCCCAGTAGGTCATCGGTGAACCCGATCGATGGATCGTCACGTAACGTCCGCGCTGGATACGAATCACGTTGCCTGACGACAGATCACCCACTGAAGGCCGTCCATTCGTCGAAGACCTGATAACAGTCAGCGATTGAGCATTCATATCCCCATCATCGGCAAGACCACGTGCCACGTCACGAGCTGAGAACGAACCTGTGGATAGAGGCGAGCTGCTACGAGGGGGTGTGGATAACGTCCGTTCTCGCGCGCATCTGCGAGTACTCCAAGCGCAATCGGCGGTCAGCATCGGCCAGCCGACAACATTCTCCGCACATGTACTTGTTCCTAAGTGGTGTTACACCACTTAGCCGGGTATTACACCACTTCCCAGGCAGTGTAATGCTCCCTAACTGGTGTAATGCTCCCTAACTAGTGCAGAGCTTCCCGCCACATGACGCAGTAATCGAGATAGGCACGCAAAGGCTCGGCGACGACTACTCACGCCCCCACTCCACAGCACGCGACCACTCTTGACGCCCACGCGTCACAACAACTACGCTGACAGGTAGGACAAGGGCTGAAACGGATACTTGGCAGCGAAAGCTGTTAGATGATGACCGCGAAACCCGGCGATCAAGTGCCCAAGGACTAATAGCCTTCGCGGCGGCAGACTGATGCCACGTCCTACAAACCCCCTCCCCGTCAGGGTTGGGGGTTTCGTATTGCCTGCGCGACCAGTCTTTCCCTGGGACTGCGCGGAACTTTCTGACAGCTGGGCACCATGGGTGGCAGCATGAACCCTTTCATGCGCAGCTAAACCTGAGAGGTGGCGGTATGGGCAGGCCGCCCAGATAGCCACCCATGGGGCCCACGTGCGTATCAAGGGGCCCAGGGCACCACCTATCAGGCCCATGCGCCCAAAGAACACATACGCCACCGCTCTACACGACTTGGCCGATGCCTCACCCCTGCGCCGCACGCACCAGGCCCACGACCTTTGCCGAGGCCGGGGCGCCCGTCACGCGGGCCCAGCGAGCCACAACGTCAGAGACATCGAGGGACGGATCGACGAGCAGAGCCGTCGACAGTGCTTCTGCCAGCACACCCAACGAGGCCACGACACTAACCTGTCGCACACCTGCATGAGCGGGGTCTCCCGTGCGCGGGTCGATGATGTGGTGGTCCAGCAGGCGCCCACCCAGCCGGCTTGTTTCACGCACGCGACGATCCGACACGGCCCCGGCCGCACGCTCAGCCGCACGCCCCGCCACAGGATCCGCGCAAACCCCGCCCAGCGGCCCCAGGTTGTCGCCGGACGTCGACAGGGATGCCAAGCCACCCACCGGCAGCTCAACAACACCCGCAACCGATGTGGGCCCGCCGTGAGGGTCGCGCAGGCCAGCGCGCCACAAAGAACCGTCGGCTCGAGTCCCGAACACCGACACCGACGAGGTCCCCACCGACACGAGCACGCCGCGCGCCCCCATGGCCACCGCCAGGTCGCGGCAGGCGTCGGCGGTGTACCCCTTTGCGATGCCGCCCAGGTCGAGGCTCGGGCTGGGCGCATCCATGCCGTCCACACAACCCACGGACTCACCGGGCACCCCCATCGCCCAGCGACGTTCGCCGACGCGCGACAACAAGCCCCACGACGACGCACGCAACGCCGCCTCAACGACATGCCCACACGGCGCGGGCGGCAAGGGCGCACCCGCAACGTACGCGGCCCGCATCGCCTTGACATCCCAGGCGGCAACGAGCGGCCCGATCAGCGGGTTGAACGCTCCCCCGGTCGCCTCCGCGAGCGCCAGCGCGTCGCGCAGCAACCGGTCGGTTTCTTCGCTCACGACGAGGCCGTGGCCGCCTTGCGCGGAACCGGCCCCGCATCGGGAGGCACCGCCACCGCGCGCGGTATCACGGACAGCGGCATTGAGCCGCGACACCTCAGACGCAGGCCGGAATACGCTCCACATGTCCTCGTGGCGTGCGACAACGCCCACGACGGCGTTGACGATCGCCATGCCGTCGCCGCCCCAGCCGATGATGTCGACGCGTGTGCCCATCGCGGGGAAGGAGGAGCGCCACGTGGGCGCAGACTCCGCGGACCCGGCCACGGCCTCGTCCCCCGGGGTGCCGGCGCAGCGCGCGGGCTCAGCCGTCGGAGCCTCCGAGGTCCTTGTCGAGGTCGCCGTCCTTGGTGGCGTCGTTCAGGCCGGGGATGTTGATGTCGTCGGCGCCGTCGGGCGAGACGCCCTGGGCGGCGGCGATGGCGCGGATGGCGGCCTGCACGAACTGCTGGTGGGCGACGGTGGCGCCGGTGATGACGTCGACCTTGGCGGGGTCGCCGACCTTGGTGAGGTTGTCGGAGTACTCCTGGTAGGAGGCGACGGCGGCCTGCGCCTTCTTGTAGTAGTCCTCGTTGAAGACCTCGCCCGAGGAGCTCTTGCCGTAATCGGCGCCCTTGTCGGTGCCGTCGGCCAGCGTCGTCTCGTAGGAGGTGGCGGTGATGCGCCCGCCCTCAACGGTGATGGTGATGGTGCCGATGGAGCCCTGGTCGTCGGGGTTGGACTGGGCGGTCCACGTGCCATCGCTCATGGGCTTGCTCATGTCCAGGCCGGTGGAGGGCTGGCAGGCACCCAGGATAGTGGCGCCGAGCGCGCCGAGGACCGCGAACGAGGCCGGGGCGGCCCATCGGGAGTGGCTCTCAACAGTGGTGGGCGTGGTCATCGCACCTTGTCCTTTCCGCTGCGTGCGTCGCCGTCGCGGCCGGGCAGGACCAGGCCGGAGGCGCGCTGTTCGAAGTCGTGGTCGTGCCAGGTTTCCTTGACGACTTTGCCGTGGTCGAGTCGGATTTCGCGCTGGCCCTGTTCGGCGACGAGCGCGTCGTGGGTGACGACCATGAGGGTCGTGCCGTCCTGGTGGAGCTGGTTGAACAGGTCGAGGACGATCTCCTCGTTGGTTTCGTCCAGGTTGCCGGTGGGCTCGTCGGCCAGCAGCAGCTTGGGGTAGTTGATGAGGGCGCGGGCTACGCACACGCGCTGCTGCTCGCCTCCGGAGAGCTGGCGCGGCAGGTGGGTGGCGCGGTCGGCCAGGCCGACGCGGTCCAGGGCCTCGAGGGCTTCCTTCTCGTCGGGCATCGAGTGGTAGTACTGGGCAACCATGACGTTTTCGAGGGCCGTCAGGTGGCCGATGAGGTGGAACTGCTGGAAGACGAGGCCGATGGTTCGGCAGCGCACCTCGGTGAGTTCGTCGGCGGTCAGGTCGGAGATGTCGTGCCCGTCCAGCATGACGGTGCCCTTGGTGGCGGTGTCCATGGCGCCGACGATGTTCATGAGGGTGGTCTTACCGGATCCGGAGGGGCCGACGATGGAGACCCACTGGCCGCGCGGGATCTCGAGGGACACGTTGTCGAGGGCGTGCAGGTCGCCGTAGATCTTGGAGACACTCTGAAGGCTCAGCAGCCCGTCCGTGGGCGCCGACGCGTCCGGGGTTGTGGTGGAGGTGGTCATGGTGACTCTCATTCTCCGCGCAGGACGAGCGCGGGGTCGACGGCCAGTGCGCGGCGCACGGGCGGGAGGCAGGCGAGGACGGCGATGAGGATCGAGCACGCGACAGTGCCGAGGAGGATGACGGGGTGCAGCGAGATGGAGCGGTGGAACACGGAGGTGGAGATGAGGACGGCGAGGCCGTAGCCGGCCCCCGCCCCCAGGACGCCTCCGATGAGCCCGAGCATGACGCCCTCACCCATGAACTCGCGAGTGATGGAGCGGGCGGTCGCACCCAGCGCCTTGCGCAGGCCAATCTCGTTGCGGCGCTCGGTGACGACGGCGATCATCGTCGTGGACACGCCAATCATGGTCAGCGCCAGCACGATGACGGTGATGACGACGAGGAGGGAGCGCAGCATCGCGAGGACGCCCGTGTCGGACTGGGCGAGGCGGCGCACGGTCTGGGCGTGAATGTCGGGGTTCGCGGCGTTCATCGCGTCGGCGATGGCGCTCAGCTGATCACCCTCCAGCGCGATCGAGTACTCGGCGAGCGACACGGTGCCGCTCTGCCCCGTCAGGGCGCTCATGTCCTGGCTGGACATGTACACATAGCCGTCTTCGTTGCCGCCGGTCTTGAGGATGCCGGACACGGTCAGGGTCACGGTGCGCGGGTCGACCTTCAGGCCCGCGGCCGGGGCACCCGACTGCACCTGCGCCCCCTTCGAGGACGCGCCGGCATCCAGCTGGCTGACCGTGATCGTGTCCCCGGCCTTGACGTCGATCGTCGAGGCGACCTGCTCGCCCACGAGCACCTCACCCGTCGCATCGGGCCAGTCGCCGTCCACGAACCAGTACGGGTTCATGGCGTGCACGGCCTCCAGGTCGGTGCCGCCCGCCACGTAGGGCTGGTCGTTGATGGTGACGGTCTCGTAGTCGAAGGCCGCGGATCCGACCAGTGCGCTCGCGGGCACCTGGGCGGTCGCGGCGGCCACGGCCTCGTCCGTAATGGGCACGTCGCCGGCGGGGGTGACGACGAGGTTGGCGCCGTAGGAGCGGATCTCGCGGGCCATCTGTGCGGGCACGTCGACCGCGATCGTGACGAGGCCGGACAGGGTGGTCGCGCCGATGGCGACGGCGAGGATCGCGATGAGGACGCGGGAGCGGCGGCGCAGGATGGAGGAGGTGACCATCCGCCAGAACATTGCTCGTCTGGACATGGGCATCACCTTCCGTGCAGGACTTCCGCCGCGTTGAGGCGCAGCAGGTAGCGGATCGCCGGGATGGAGGCTCCCAGGACGACGAGGATGACGAGGACGGCGACGAGGCCGACGACGACGGGCACGAAGGAGATCGACGAGTGGAAGACCATGTAGCCGATCGCCTGGGCCAGCGCGAGGCCTCCGCCGTAGCCGATGACACCGCCGACCAGGCCGACGATGATCGTCTCCGTCAGGAACAGCGCGATGATCTGCTTGTCTTTGGCGCCCACGGCCTTCATGAGGCCGATTTCGTTGGAGCGTTCCATGACGCCGGCGGTCACGAGGTTCGCGATGGCCAGGGCCGAGGCGATGAGCGCCAGGACGGTCACGAGGACCATGAGCAGCTGGGTCTTCTCCAGGATCGTGCCCTCGGACTGGGCGACCTGGCGGACCGGGCGTGCCACGGAGTCCGTCATGACTTCCTCGATCTGGTAGGCGATCGAGGAGACGTAGGCGGTGCAGTACCAGGTTTCCTTCTCGGACACGCTCAGCGAGTTCGGGTTCTTCGCGGCCTTGCGCGCCAGGTCGTTGTCGGGCGTGGTCAGGGCGGAAACCTCGACGCTGCCGACGACGCCCTCGCGGTTCAGGAGCGCTTGGGCCTGCGAAAGCTGGATGAACACGCCACGGTCAGCGTCGTCGCCGCTGGTGAGGATGCCGCGCACCGTGAAGTCGCGGGTGATGCCTTCGCGGGTGAGGGTGAAGGTGTCGCCGACCTTCAGGCCGTGGGCGGCCGCGTACGAAGTACCGACGAGGGCACCGTCCTCGTCGTCGTCCGTCGGCCACGCCCCCTCGATGCCCCACCAGCCGCGCAGCTTGTCGAGGCCGGTCTCGACGCTCTCGCCGGTGGCCAGCTCGAGGTGGTGGCCAAACCACGTGCCGGTCGTGGGCACGTGCTCGCCGCTCGCGTCGGTGGCGGACACGTTCAGCAGCGGCGTGAAGTCGAGGATGTTGTAGGTCCAGAAGATCGTCTTGATGTTGCCCAGCTCGTCCTCGCGCAGGTACGAGCGCGCCTCGGTGGCCTCGCCCGTGGAGTACAGGTCGTCGAGGACGGCCGCGCCCTGGGGGCGCACGACGATGTTCGCGCCGTAGGACTTGAGTTCCTGGTTGACCTTGTCGCCCACGTTGAACATGACGGAGAGCATGGAGGTGGCGACGCAGGCGCCCAGCGCGACGGTCAGGGCGATCATGAAGTGGCGGTTGCCGCGTCTCGTGAGGGCACCGCGGAGCATTCGGAAAAACACGCGTGAGCCTTACTTCGCGAAGATGGAGGCCGAGGCCTCGAGGGCCGAGATCGGCACGGTCAGCGTGCCGTTGGAGACCTTGTAGTCGATGGGGATCGGGTTGCAGCCGCCCTTAAAGCCGATGGTCGCGATGTTCATCGCCACTTCACACAGCTTGCAGATGACCTTGCCGTCCTTCTCGTAGTAGCCCGACGGGCCGCAGATCTCGCACGCGTCCAGGCCCACGCCGAAGGAGGAGCCGGACTTCTGGATGACGATGAAGCGCACCTTCACGCCGCCCGAGGTCGTGTACTCGAAGCGGTGCAGGTGGCCGTCGGAGATGTCGGCGAGGTTGACGCTCACCTGGTCGTCGACGACGCTGAAAGACTCGGGCGGGGACAGCTCGATCTCCTGGCTGCCGTAGGCGACGCCGACAGTGATGAGCAGCGCGCCGCACAGGTAGCCGATCGCGGCGGTACCGGCCATGGACTTGTAGAGGCGCGAGCGTGCGCGGCCCAGGCGGCCCTCAGCCGGGTTGGCCCCGACGGTCGGGATCGCGCGGGACGCGCGCCACGTCAACACGACGACCGCGCACAGGGCCAGGCCCGCGGCGATCGTGAAGACGGCCTCGTGGTTGATGAACCACGACATGACGTTCCACGCGTCCTTGGGAATCGCGATCCAGCGCTTGGCCTTCATGATGCGCACGATCATCAGGGCATGGTTGGCCAGCAGCGAGAGAAGGATGAAGGCCGCCGGCCATACGCGGTTATTCCACGAGCACAGGCGGTAGGACACCCAGGCGACGAAGCAGACGAGCACCCACGCCAGCGCGTAGCCGACGATCGCGAGGACAACCTGAGTCGAGTAGATCTCGACGCCGCCCGAGAGCATCATGACGGCCTGGTTCATGGCCGTGGGGACTGCGCGGAACAGGGCGACAGCGATGTAGAGGGCCCCGACGATGCGCACGAGGGCATCCCCGCTCACCGCGGTCTCCATCGATACGGCCGCCCGGGCCTCGTCGTCTGCGTCGCCGGGCAGGAGGGAACGCACGCGGCGCGAGCGCACCGCGATGAGCACGAGGAACAGGACAGCGAGGACGATTGCGACGGGGAGGGTGAACAGGCCAACGGTCTGGCGGTTCACGGACTTGGGGGCCTCGACGTTGATAATCGTCAGGGCCAGGGAGGAGACCATGCCCAGGCCGATGCCGGCCCACACGGCGATCGAGCGCGCCTTCTTGCCGCGGCGACCATGCCCGGCGGCGGGCATGAAGCGGATAACGGCACCGAGCGCGAGCATCGTCAACAGCAGCGTCAGGGTTGCTTCGCTCATCTGCTGAAGCATTGGCTTTCCTCCCGAAATAAAGGTTCACCGAAGTCGTTGCGACGGTGTCGATTCTAGTCCCCTCACGGGGCGGGGGCCGAGGCGAGAGATCCCTGGAAGGAACCACTGCATCGGCCCCGCGAAGAGTGCGCGTCGATCACCAGGAGACGGCCGTGGGATCCCACTGCCAGTCCGGGAACTCTGCGACGAGCGGCTCGGTCCAGAAGCGGCCCTCAACACCCGTGGTCTTGTCGGTGTGCAGCAGCCAGCCGCTCGGGGGCTTGATCGAGAACGTCACGTCGTAGGTGCCGGCGTCCAGCTTGGGCAGGTTCAGGCCGTAGTGCGGGCCGTCGGACGCGTTCATCGGCATGAGCGTGCCCTCCTGCACGACGTTGCCGGACTTGTCCTTGATCGAGTAGTCCACGGTCAGGCCGGGGACGAAGTCGCCGGCTCCGTAGCCGAGCTTGTTGTCGGCGGCAGCGGAGATGTCGGCCTCAATGTGCATCGAGGACTCGGCGGCCGGGGTGCCCATCGTGGGCTCCATCTCGACGGGCTGGAAGTAGACGCCACCCACGACGAGGGGTCCGACGTGGACCTCGTCGCCCAGGGGCTGCTCTTCGAAGCCTGCATCCTCGCCGGGGGCGGGAGCGGCAGAGTCAGCGGCGGCCGAGGACGAGGTCGACGGCTTCTCGCTGGAGGACGAGGAGGAGTTGTTGGAGCAGGCAGCCAGGGTGCCTGCGAGGGCCAGCGTGGCCAGGGCCGCGCCGACGCGGAACAGAGAGCGCTTCATAGTGATGATCTCCTGTGCGTGTTGGTTGGGTGAAACGTCGGTGTCGCTCGAGAGGAGTCAGTCCTCAGCCCGCGACTGGGCGGCCTCGCGGGCGAGGCGAGCTTTTCCGAAGAAATAGAGACCGACGATGATGGCGAGAACGATGGCTTGCGCGGCCAGGTTCTCCACTCGGGGGTAGATCCCCAAGAGGTCAATGGTGGGGAATCCGGGGATGGGCGTCAGCGACACGACGTCCGCCTCCTGAAGCTCCCCGATACCAGAACCCGTGAACGTGAAGGCCATGAAGGCCATCAGCAGCGAGGTAATGGTGAAGAAGGGGCGCAGCGGGATGCGCACCGCCGCGAACTGGATGAGCAGGTAGATGACGACGAGGGCCACGAGGCCGACCGCCAGGCCGATCCACACGTAGTGGACGTTATCGCCCGCGGCGGCAACGATCGGGACGTAGAAGAGGATCGTCTCGGCACCCTCGCGCAGGACCGCGAGGAAGGAGATGAACGCCAGGCCCAGCAGAGAGCCGCTGGTGAGCGACGCGTCCGTCTGCTTCTTGATGTAGTCGTCCCAGGCCTTGTTGGAGGACTTGTTGATCATCCAGTTGGAGACCCAGATCAACATGACGACCGCGAAGAGCGCCGCAAAGCCCTCGAGGAGCTCCTGGTTGGCGCCCGCCAGGGAAGTGACGTAGCTGAAGAGGAATGCCAGTCCCACGGACAGACCAAGGGCGAGGGCCACGCCGCCCCACACGATCGGGGTCTTGTTCTTGTGGCCGGCCTTCGCCAGGTAGGCGAGGACCGCGGCGACGACCAGGATCGCCTCCATACCCTCGCGCAGGATCACGAGGAGGGAGGGGAGGAACTGGGCGATCCACGGGGAAGCACCCGATCCCTCGGTGGTCTTCTCAGCGGCCTTACCGGTGTAGCCGTCGAGGGTGTTGGCGTCCTCGCGGATGTAGTTCGTCAGCGTCGAGAAGTGCTGGTCGACGGCCGCGGAGTCGCCGTCGGTCATGGCCTTCTTCAGGAGGGAGAACTCCATCTCCACCTGCGAGACGCGCGAACCGGAAATGCGGCTCATGACCTGCTTCTCCATGCCGGTGATCTCGTAGTGCTTGTAGTAGGCCTCGTTAACCTTGTCCTTACCGGCCTTGGCGTCGCCACCCTTGTAGGCCTCGACGCCATCCTCGAGAATGCCGTTAATGGTCTTGGCGACCTCGCCCCACGCGCCGGGGCTGTAGTCATCCGAGGCGGCCTGGGCGGCGGAGCCGGGCGCAACACCGTCCAGGGACGCGCCATCTTCGATCATGTACTGCTTGAGGGTCGTCGCGTGACTATCGACGCCGGCGTTATCGCCGTCAGTCATGGCCTTCTTGAGGAGAGAGAACTCCATCTCCACCTGCGAGACGCGCGAACCGGAAATGCGGGCCATAACCTGCTTCTCCATGCCGGTGATCTCGTAGTGCTTGTAGTAGGCCTCGTTAACCTTGTCCTTGCCACCCTTGGCGTCGCCGGCTTTGAAGGTGGACACACCTTCGTCAATCAGGCCGTTGATCGTGGTCGAGACATCGCTCCATGTCTGATCCGCAGCGCGCGAGGGCGCGGCGAACATCGCCACGGCCAGGGCTGCCATGACCGCGACGACGAGGACGCGACTGAGTCGACGACCGAGGTTGTTGACATGAGCGCTAATACTATGCGCGTGAGCGCGGAGCACTGTCACCGCTTGCCTCCTGTGGATCCGGCGATTAGGTAACGCCGGGATGATGGAATTCCTAAGCATTGAGCGTAGCCACATCTCGCCCAGGTGGAAAGTAGTCGGTTTAGGTCATCCTAAATTGTGATCATGCCGTGACCGCATTTAGCGCGCGCGCATGCCCACCGTGAGGGACTAAGGACCCAGGACTGTCACTTGCTGACACGGCGCCATAAAAATGGCGAGATGGCGCGGATTACTCATGCCTCACAGTTTGACCACCCACACTCCTTGCAAGGTCAAGATCTGGCAAAATATTCGGGCAGTATAATTTTGACAGGAAGAGAAGCCACCCATGGCAACCGAACCGACTGCACAGCCCCTGAGCGAGGCGGCAGATTCCCCCGCGGCCGACGCAAGCCCGCAGGGCCCTGTACCCACCACTCCCCTCCCCCTGCCCAACGAGGCGGTATCGAGCGAGGCGGCCCCGGCCTCGTCCCCGAAGCGCCCCACGCGCGCCGAGTGGGTGCGGATCGCGATCTTCGGCATCCCCTACGCCGCGTTCTTCCTGGTGGGAGTGCCAAAATCGTTGTTCCCCGCATCGTGGAGCCTGACCGCCATCAACATCGGGATCGACACCATCCTGCTGATCATGGCGCTCGTATTTTTCGGGCGCGAATTCTTCCCCGCGTTCTCCTACTTGCGCACGCGCCCCGTCCGCAAGATCGCGATCCTGTTCGGCCTATGGTTCCTGGTCGCCGTCATTCAGGCCACGACCCGCATCGCCCTGTACGGACACAACCCCCCGGTCGCCGAAAACCAGCAGCAGGTCATGAACGCGCTGAATGACGGGGCTCTCGGGCTCGTCTTCACCTTCTTCGTCGGCATTGGTGTGCCCATCATCGAGGAGATGTTCTACCGTCACATCCTCATCGGCAAGCTCAGCGCGTACGCCCCCACGTGGCTCGTCGCAGTGATCTCAGCGGCGCTGTTTGCGTACATGCACTCTCACCAGTGGCAGGATTTCTTCTCGTACCTGCCGCTCAGCATCGCCGTGACACTCGCATACGTGAAGTCCGGGAAGAACGTCGCCTACTCGTGGCTGTTCCACGCACTCAACAACACGATCATGCTGGTCGTCATGTTCGCGATGCGATTAGCACTGCAGAACGTCTGACTGATGGTTGCGGTGGCGCCCCGCCCGGGTTCGGGCGGGGCGTTGCTGCGCCTACACGCACGTTAACCCGATGGGTGGTGGCCTGGGCCCCTTCATGCGCACGTGGGCCCGATGACCTGCGCGTGGGCAGCCCCGCCCACATGCACATCTAGGGGTTCACGTGCACATCAAGGGGTTAACGCGCATGTTCAGGGGCTTACGTGCGAGCGACACACCGCGACGGACACCACTGTGCCTACAACGCAAACCACCTCACCCACAACACCCCGTTATCACCGGTTTTCGCCGAGGTGGTCTGCATTGTGAGCACCACACCACCTCGAGTCGCGACCTCACCACCGCCAAACGGGGGGAATTGCACGACATGAGGGTCCGACACGCCGGCGACACGCCGCCGGAGGGCTTCATGTAGTGCAAAAGCCCCCACTGTGTCCCGAGCCATGACACCCGCCCGGAAGACACCGACGTGAAGCACAATGAAACCGACGACACCACTGCACACCCTCCAACAAGGGACCGCTGAAACCGCCATCACCTCTGCGCCCGAAAACTGCGCCAAAAACGCCCATTTCTCACCCGCAAAGGCGATGGCGGTTTCAATCCCACACAGATACCAGCAAGCAAAGGCGACAGGGGTTTCAGATAACCGGGCCACCTGGTCTCCGGGGCCAGGCTGCGGCGCCCGTGGACAGCGACGACACGACCTCCAGCCAAATTTCGCACGTAATTTAACGCGGTCATTTTTCGAGACACCCCAAAAACGTTGCAATTCCAACGATGCAAATTCAATGTTTGAACTAGTCGAAGGGGAATTACGTGCGAAATTGCTGAGGGACAGCCATAGCTGGGCATCAGGGCGACGCGCCGAGCCACCCGCCAGAACGCCAAGCGCCGCCGGAGTGGAGGGCACCGGAGAGCCAGGCTGCGGCGCCCGTGGAC
>CAUTRF010000053.1:0-13641 GCA_963540795.1 uncultured Actinomyces sp. | reverse complement strand
GCGCGGCCTGCCCGCCCGCGAGCCGTCCGCGCCGCGAGCTTCGCTCGGCACGTCGCCTCGAAGCCCGGCCAGGCCCCGCAGGCCTCGCGGCGGCCTCCAATCGGTCGGGGTGTCTGTGTGTTGCCTGGCCAGGCCCTGCCGCCCACGGGTACCGCAGCCTGGCCCGCCGGTCCCTCCGGTGCCCTTTGCGCCAGTGGGGCCTGGCGTGCTTATGGTTGGCTTGCTGCGTCGGCTCGGCGCGTCGCCCTGAAGCCCTGCTACGGCTGTCAACCAGCAATTTCGCACGTAATTCCTCGATGACTCATTCAAACATTGAATTTACATCGTTGGAATTGCAACGTTTTTGGGGCATCTCGAAAAATGACCGCGATAAATTACGTGCGAAATTTGGCTGGCGGTGGTGTGGGTGCCGCCCATGAGGGTCGCGGCCTGGCCCTGTCGGCCAGGTGGCCTGGTTGTCTGAAACCATCGTCGCCTTTGCTCGCTGGTATCTGTGTGGGATTGAAACCGCCATCGCCTTTGCGGGTGAGAAATGGGCGTTTTTGGTGTGTTTTTCGGGCGCAGAGGTGATCGCGGTTTCAGCGGTGCCTTGTTGGGGGTGTGCAGTGGTGATGCCGGTTTCAATATCGCCATGTTGCCGCGCCTCGCGCGCGATGTTTTTCGCCCTGCATCGCCCGCTCCTGCAGCGGTGCGCGAAAAAATTCGCCCAGCGGCACTGTAGTCATCGTATAAGCGCGAAAAAGTTCGCCCAGCACACGAAAAATGGCTCAAAATGGGTGTTTGATGGCGCGCTGGGCGAACTTCTTCGCGGAAATGCGGCTGGAGCGGCCGCGCTGGGCGAGTTTTTTCGCGGACCAGCAGTGGTGGGATCCCGCCGGGCGAGTTTGTTGCGCCGTGTGCCTGGCAGCTGGGCCCTTCTACTGGCAGTGTTAACCCTTCAATGCGCAGCTAAACCCTATTGGTGGCGTGGTGGGCAGCCCGCCCAGGCCACCACCTCACGGGTTAACATGCGCATCAAAGGGGCCAGGTCACCACCTATCGGGTTAGTGTGCGAGTTAAAGGGTTAACGTGCGGAGGATGCGTTCGTGAAGTGTGTGCCTGAAGAGCTCGCAGGCCTCCCGGTGCCCTCCACATCTTCAGGGATACGACAGAGGCGGGACCCCGAAGGGTCCCGCCTCTCGTTGCGTGCGGTGGCTGCGCAGTCAGCGCCCGAGCCTCAGCTCAGAAACAACGGCCGCCGCGTGAGTGCGAATGTTCAGTTCTTCCACCAGCCCTTGACGGTGTCGATGGCCTGCGTGCCCAGTTCGGACAGCGCGGAGTGGGCGTTGACCAGGCCGGAGGACAGGCGGGCGGCCTGGAAGCGGGAGGCGACGTTCTCCCAGTTCACCAGGTTCCACCAGGCCTTGACGTAGTCGGCCTTGACGTTGAGGTAATCCAGGTAGAAGGCGTGCTCCCACATGTCGATCATGAGCAGCGGCACGGTCGCGACCGGGATGTTGCCCTGCTGGTCGGTCATCTGGTAGGTCACGAGGCGCTTGCCGACGGTGTCCCACGCGAGAACGGCCCAGCCGGAACCCTGCAGGCCCAGGGCAGCGGCGGCGAACTGAGCCTGGAAGGACTCGAACGAGCCGAAGAACTCGTCGATGGCGGCACCGAGCTCGTCCTCGGGGCGCGAGGCGCCCTCGCCGGTCATGTTCGTCCAGAAGATGGAGTGGTTGGTGTGGCCGCCCAGGTTGAAGGCCAGGTTCTTCTCCCACAGGTTGATCGCGGCGAAGTCGCCGGCTTCACGGGCGGCAGCCAGCTTCTCGAGGGCGGCGTTCGCGCCGGCTACGTAGTTGGCGTGGTGCTTGTCGTGGTGCAGCTCCATGATGCGGCCGGAGATGTGGGGCTCGAGGGCGGCGTAATCGTAGGGAAGTTCGGGCAGGGTGTAGACGGTCATGATGCTCCTCCTGGGCGTCGTCGTGTGTCTGTTGACTCCAAGGGTAGTACTTTAGTCCCGGCTTGCGTAGGGGTTCTGTGTCACCTTTCGCGCAGTGCGATCAACGACGAGGCCGGGGCTGAGCCTCACGCCCACGCCCCGGCCTCGTGAAACGAACGATCAAGCCTTGGTGCGCACGCGGCGCACGAGCGCGGAAGCCCCGACGACGATCCACGCGATGATGGTGCCGAGGATGACGCCGAAGATGCCGGACAGGAGAGTCTCGACCAGCCAGGTGACGAAGCCGCCGGCCGACGCGACCGCGCGGGTGGCGACCTCGAGGATGTGATGGAAGACGGGGATGCCGATCTCGGCGAGGTTCTCGATGACCAGGTGGCCGCCAACCCACAGCATCGCGACCGTGCCGACGACGCCGATCACGTTGAAGACGTGCGGCATGATGCGCACGATCGTGCGGCCGACGTTGTCGACGGCACCGGGGCGGTTGTCTTCGGGATCCAGCGCGCCGCGAGCCAGACGCGCCCCGAAATCGTCCGCCTTCACGAGGAGCGCGACGAGGCCGTACACGAAGAACGTCATGAAGAACGCGACCCCGATGAGGACGGCGACGCGCATGATGCCGGTCTCGTCGGACAGGGCAGCCATGGACACGAGCATGATTTCGGCGCTGAGGATCAGGTCGGTGCGGGTCGCGGAGGAGACGATGCCCTTCTCGAGCTCCTCACCGGAGGCCGCGCCAGCCTCCTCGTGGTCCTCGTGGTGGCCGGGCAACCAGCCGAGCTTCTCGAGGACCTTCTCCCCGCCCTCGAAGCACAGGTACGCACCGCCCACGACCAGCAGGAATGGCAGAACCTGCGGGGCCAGCCAGGTGAGCAGGAGCGCGACCGGCAGGATGATGAACAGCTTGTTGATGAGGGAGCCGCGCGCGATCCTGCCGATGATGGGCAGCTCGCGCGCCGGGCTCAGGCCCGACACGTACTGAGGCGTCACCGCCGTGTCGTCGATGACGACGCCTACCGCCTTCGAGGAGGCCTTGACGGCGCCCGCCGCGACGTCGTCGATCGACGAGGCCGTGGCCTTTGCGAGGGTCGCGATATCGTCGAGCAGTGCGACAAGTCCACCGGACATGGGGTTTCCTCCTCTGAGCCTGACGGAAGGCTTCTGGTTGGGTACCCGCGCATTGTACGCGTGGGGATAGGCTTGAGTCATGACGACTTCCGTACCCGTCCCTGCCCTCGACCGTGATCTGATTGCGCGCCTGCGCGCCGACGTGATTGCTTCGGCGTGGACTGTTGAGAATCTTCAGACCCTGATCAGTGAGGGCGCGATGTCGGCGCTGATGCGCGACTCGCGTCTGCCCGCGCTCGTGGAGCTTGTGGGGTCATCCGATCCCGCCGCGGTCCTCACGCGCTTCTTTATCTTGGGCCAGCCTGAGCGCGCCTCGGCCCTGAACGAGGCCCTCCCGACCCTGGGCGCATGCGGGCTGGAGTCCCTCGGCCTTGCGGCCTCCATCGACGGGGCCGAGGCTGCCTCCGCGCTCGTCATGCCCCGTGCGGGCGGCGCGCCCAAGCGTGAGCCCAAGGGGGAGTGTGAGGAGGCCTCGTCCCCGAAGGCCCCGAGCCTGCCGACCATGCGCGACCCCGACGAGGAATCGCCCGAGCCGGAGGTTGAGGCGGACCCGTGGATGCGCGCCCTCTTCGACCTGCGACCCCACGCGGCCTCGCTGCCGGGCGGCGACCACGAGTGGTGGGTGGCCTCGGACCTGGGGGAGGTGCAGACCGGCAAGCCGCTGGCCGACGACCACGTGCTCGGCATCGGCGGCGCGACCCTGACCCTGCTGGAGATGACGGTGCGCGAGCAGGTTGGTTCGGCCCTCGACGTGGGCTGCGGCTGCGGCATTCAGGCCCTCTACCTGGCCACGCACGCGGACCGCGTGGTGGCGACCGATCTGTCGGCGCGTGCGTGCGCGATCACACAGTTCAACGCCGCCCTCAACGAGGCCGTCATCGACGTGCGCGAGGGTTCCCTCTTCGAGCCCGTCGAGGGCGAGACCTTCGACCTCATCGTCACCAACCCGCCTTTCGTCATCACGCCGGACTCGGTGCGCGGCGCGGCCGGCCTGCTCGAGTATCGCGACGGCGGCATGGATCGGGATAACCTGATCCGCGCGGTCCTGTGCGGCGCGCCCGCGTGCATGAACGAGGGTGGCACGCTGCAGATGCTCGCCAACTGGGAGATCCCCGCGGACCGCAACCCGGACACGCAGTGGTCGTGGCGCGTGGATTCGTGGCTCGAGGGTCTGCCGGTGGACGCGTGGGTCGTCCAGCGCGACGTCCTCGACCCGGCGCGCTACGTGGACATGTGGATCCGCGACTCGGGCGGCCAGCTGATGGCCCGCGCCGACTACGAGCGTGCCTTCACCTCGTGGCTGGCCGACTTCCGCCGCGCGGGCACGGGCGCGATCGGCATGGGCTTCGTGGCGCTGCGCAGGCTCGACGAGGCCGAGGCCGCCTCGGGTGGGGTTCGCGCCTACGACCTGTCCCTCGATGGGCACGCCCCGCGCGGGCGCGACGTGGCGTGGGCGCTGGCCTCCCTGCGAGCCCCGGAGCTGTGGGAGGTGGTGCTGACGCGCGCCTCGGACGTGCGCGAGGAGCGCCACTACGTGCCGGGCAGTCCCGACCCGGAGCTGCTCATCATGCACCAGGGCGGGGGACTGGGCCGTTCCGTGCCCGTCTCCTCGGCTGTGTCCGCGGTCGTGGGCGCCTCCGACGGCGAGCTGACGGTCGGCCAGATCGCGGCGGCGGTTGCGATGCTGACGTCGGTGGAAGCGGATGATGTGCGCGCCGAGGTCGAGGCTCCCCTGCGCGACCTGATCCGCTGGGGGTTCTTGACGTTCTGAGCGTCATTGTGTGCGCGGGTGCCGCGGCTGCGGGGGCGGCCGCGGCGCTTGGCCCTACAGCGTTGTACCTCGTCGGTCGGGGCGCAATCGGCCAGGGCCTCGTGAGCGCCTACTGGCCGTAGTGGAATCGGCAGGAGATGATCCAGAGGGCTTTGCCGTCGTCGCTGATCTGGTAGATCAGGCGGTGGCGTGAATCGATTCGGCGTGACCAGTACCCTGAGAACTCGTAGCGAAGAGGTTCAGGTTTGCCGATCCCCTCGTTCCCGTTGCGCTGGATATCCGCAACGAGAGCGTTGATGCGCTTGAGGGTCTTGCGATCCTCGAACTGCCACCAGACGTAGTCGTTCCAGGCTTCCTCGTCCCACGTGATGTGCATGGTCAGTCCTCGTCGGGCTCAACGAGGTCATGGACGACACCCTCGCCAGCGCGGTGACGTGCGATCGATTCGCGCAGGTGGCGGGCGTTTGCGGGGGACTGCATGAGGTAGACGGTCTCCATGAGGGACTCGTACTCGTCAAGGGCGATGATGACGACGCTCTCGTGGCCCTGTCGGGTAATGACGACTTCCTCGCGGTCGTTGACGACCTGGTCGAGGACCTCGGCGTAGCGTGCGCGCGACTCGGTGTAGGTCATGATCTTCATGGGGTGCTCCTCTGCTCGCCTATGTACAGAACATTGTACAGGAGGTGAGGGTGCGTGTCTCCAGTCAGTTGGTGATGTGTCGGGGCATCGCTACTGGACGATCGGCTTACCGCCGATGGACATGGGGGCGCGTGTGCGGGCCTGGGCGTCGAGATCCTTCTCCCACGCGGAAGCGTCCTCCCAGTTGACGGAGGACAGCAGGTGCAGGGCACCCATCTCGCGCAGCGCGTCGAGGATGATGAAACGCGGGGCGGGGTAGGGGGCGTCCCACGGGATCGCGGTCCACAGGCCGTTCTTGCCGACGAGGAACTCGCCGCGGTTGCGGTCGTGCAGGTCGTTGTTCGCGGTCTGGGCGTCGCCCTCAGCGGCCCACAGCCAGCGGGTGATGCGGAAGGCCTCCCACGTCTCCTCCCACGAGGAGTAGGAGGACTGCAGAGCCCGGTTGATGAGCGCGAGGGTGTCCCAGGCCTCGTCCTCGCTCAGCCACCCGAGGCCTGCGCCCGCGCGCGTCAGGTTCGCCGCACGAATGAGGTCCCACGCGGCGAAATCGAGGGTCTGGATGCCGCGGTCATTGTCCAGGATACGGCGGATGCGCCAGCGGCGCTCCCAGGCCTCCATTGAGGAGTCGGCGGTCTTATTCAGGCGGGCGATCTCGGTGTCCGCCCAGCCGGGCCTCGCGCAGCGCTCGCGCAGGCCGGCGAAATCCTCGCGGTGTCCGGCGCGCAGAAGCGAATAGATCTGGCGGAGCAGGCCCTCGCGGTCCGTGATACCCCAGTCGCGCTCCAACATTGCCTTCGTGGTGTCCGGCTGCGCGAGCATCAGCTGGTTGACGATCTCATCGGTGCACAGCGAGTAGACCATAGACGGGGCCAGCAGGCGAGCCTGCGGGTCGGTGGCCATGTCCTGGCGCTTGCCGCTCAGATGCGGGGTGTGGTGCTCGTTGAGCTTGTTCCACTCGCCTTCCTTGCCGGCTTTGCGCACGTCGCGCGGCGCGGGAACGGCACCCTTCGAGCGGGCGGCCGCCTGCTTGAACTTAGTCGCTGCAAGGGCCACGATGACGCAGCCGATCGCGAACCAAATCGGGAACGGAACGTTAGAGAGGAAATTCTGGAGCACAGACCGATTGTGCCCGATGGAAAGCAGATCACACAATTCAGGGGTGCTCGTGCGCACCACGTGGGACGAGGCCGGGGCGCGCCCTATGTATAGGTATCGCCGCGCGGCACACCGATGCGTCGCCCGGGCGCGCACGCGCGCGAGAATCCGCCACTGCCTCGTGAATGTCAAACCCGAGCGGCGTGAGACGCGCGGAAGCGGCCCCGGTACCCAGATGCGGGTGGGACGCGGTAAGGTCCTTCCCAGATGCCTCGCCGGGTGCTCTCGGTATGAGGGTGCTACAAATACTGGGGAAGCGACGGAAGGGACCAGCAATGTCAGCGACGAAGCTCGTGATCGTGGAGTCTCCTGCGAAGGCAGCCACCATCGAGGGATACCTGGGTCCCGACTACCACGTGACCGCCTCCATCGGCCACATTCGCGACCTCCCGCAGCCTTCCGAGCTGCCCAAGGACATGAAGAAGGGGCCGTTCGGCCGCTTCGCCGTCAACGTGGATGACGGTTTTAAGCCCTACTACGTGGTGAACCCGGACAAGAAGAAAAAGGTCACCGAACTGAGGAAGCTCCTCAAGGAGTGCGACGAACTCTATCTGGCAACTGATGAGGACCGCGAGGGCGAGGCCATCGCGTGGCACCTCCTGCAGGTCTTGAAGCCGAAGGTTCCCGTGCGCCGCATGGTGTTCCACGAAATTACGAAGGAGGCGATCCAGCGCGCCCTGGAGAACACGCGCGACCTGGACACCGACCTCGTGGACGCGCAGGAGACCCGCCGCATCCTCGATCGCCTCTACGGCTACGAGGTCTCGCCCCTCCTGTGGCGCAAGATCCGCCCGTCCCTGTCAGCCGGCCGTGTGCAGTCGGTGGCGACGCGCCTCGTGGTCGCCAGGGAGCGTGAGCGCATGGCGCACGTGAGCGCCCAGTACTGGTCGATCGACACAGCTTTCACGTCGGCGGGCCAGGCCTTCGGCGCGCGCGTGGCCTCCGTGGACGGCCACTCGATCGCGACCGGCTCCGACTTTTCCGAGAAGGGCGAGCTGAGCGCGAAGGCCGCCAAGGCCGGCGTCCTCCACCTGGACGAGGCCACGGCCCGCGCCTACGCCCGCGCGCTGTCGGACGCCCCGGCCTCGGTCATCGACTCGGTGACCCGCAAGCCCTACCGTCGCCGCCCGGCCGCCCCCTTCACGACGTCGACCCTCCAGCAGGAGGCGTCGCGCAAGCTGCACTGGAACGCGTCCTCGACGATGCGCACCGCCCAGTCCCTCTACGAGTCCGGTTACATCACCTACATGCGTACCGACTCCACGGCCCTGTCCAGCCAGGCGATTCACGCCGCGCGCGAGCAGGCCACCCAGCTTTACGGGGCCGAGGCCGTGGCCGAGTCTCCGCGCCTGTACGGCACCACCTCGAAGGGCGCGCAGGAGGCGCACGAGGCGATCCGTCCCGCCGGCGACCACTTCCGCACGCCGGGCGAGGTGGCCTCGTCCCTGTCGAAGCAGCAGCTGGCCCTGTACGACCTGATCTGGAAGCGCACGGTTGCTTCGCAGATGGCCGATGCGATTGGCTACACGGCGACGATTCGCGTGCTCACCGGCATCGAGGTCGACGGTAAGCGCCATGACGTGATCTCCTCGGCCTCGGGCACGGTCATCACCTCCCCGGGCTTCCGCCTGGCCTATCAGGAGGGCCGCGACCAGGGCCGTTACGACGCGGAAAAGAACGACGCGGAGAAGACCCTGCCCAACGTCGCCGAGGGTGATCCCGCGACGCTGACCGAGGCCACCCCGGACGGCCACGAGACCCAGCCCCCGGGCCGCTACACGGAGGCCACGCTGGTCAAGACCATGGAGGAGCTCGGCATCGGCCGTCCCTCCACCTACGCGGCCACCATCCAGACGATCGGGGATCGCGGGTATGTGACGCATCGCGGCCAGTACCTGGTGCCCACGTGGCTGGCGTTCTCCGTGACGCGCCTGCTCGAGGAGAACCTGGCGAACCTGGTCGACTACGACTTCACGGCCTCGATGGAGGGCGACCTGGACCGTATCGCCGCGGGCGAGGAGAACGGCACGGAGTTCCTGACCGGCTTCTTCTTCGGTCCCGACGGTACGGGTGAGAACGGCGGTCTGCGCCACGACGTTGCCTCCCTGGGCGACGACATCGATGCGCGCGCCGTCAACTCGATCGACCTGGGTCGCGGCGTGACGCTGCGCGTGGGCCGCTACGGCCCCTACATGGAAAAGGCCGACGGGACGCGCGCGAACGTCCCGCCGGAGGTTGCCCCCGACGAGCTGACGGACGAGCTCATCGACCAGCTCTTCTCCCGCGCCGCCGACGACGGCCGCGAGCTGGGCGTCGACCCCGCGACCGGTCACACGATCATCGTCAAGGACGGCCGCTACGGCCCCTACGTCACCGAGGTCCTGCCCGAGGAAGCCGCGGACGAGGGCGCGAAGAAGGCGAAGAAGAGCGCCGCCAAGCCTCGCACCGCCTCACTGTTCAAGACCATGGACATCGCCACCGTCACCCTCGATGACGCCCTGAAGCTGCTGTCCCTGCCGCGCGAGGTGGGCACGGACCCGGCCTCGGGCGAGGTCATCACCGCGCAGAACGGCCGCTACGGCCCCTACCTGAAGAAGGGCACGGACTCGCGCACGCTGGCGTCGGAGGACCAGCTGCTGACCATCACCCTGGACGAGGCCCTGGCTATCTACGCGCAGCCCAAGACGCGCGGCCGCGGCACGGCCCGCCCGCCGCTGCGCGAGTTCGGCGAGGACCCGATTTCGGGTAAGAAGGTCACCGTCAAGGACGGCCGCTTCGGCCCCTACGTGACGGACGGCGAGACCAATGTGACGGTGCCGCGCGCCGAGACGGTCGAGGACCTGACGGCCGAGCGCGCCTACGAGCTCCTCGCCGACAAGCGCGCCAAGGGCCCCGCCCCCAAGCGCACGCGCAAGACGGCCACGAAGAAGACGACGACCAAGAAGACCACCGCGAAGAAGACCACCGCGAAGAAGACGGCCACCAAGAAGGCCGCGACGAAGAAGGACAGCTGATGGCAGCGCGAGGAGTGTTCATCACCTTCGAAGGTGGCGACGGCTCGGGGAAGTCCACGCAGATCCAGTCGGTGCGCGACTGGTTCGAGAGCCGTGGCCGCGAGGTCATCGTTACCCGTGAGCCGGGCGGCACCGAGCTGGGTACGGAGATCCGTCGCCTCGTGCAAAACGGCCCCGAGGACGTGGATGCGCGCACGGAAGCCCTCCTGTACGCGGCCGACCGCGCCTACCACGTCGCCACTGTCATCGCCCCTGCCCTCGAGCGCGGCGCGGTCGTGCTGGGGGACCGCTACATCGACTCCTCCCTGGCCTACCAGGGCGCGGCACGTTCCCTCGGCGTGGACGAGATCGCCTCCCTGTCCGCGTGGGCGACCCGCGGCCTCTACCCGTCCCTGACTTTCCTCCTCGACCTGCCCCCGGAGGTCGGCGCGCGCCGCCGCACCGACGCCCCGGACCGCATGGAGCGCGAGTCCATGGACTTCCACGAGCGCGTGCGCCACGAGTACCTGCGCCTCGCGGACGCCGAGCCCGACCGCATCGTCGTCATCGATGCGGTGGGCACGGTCGACGAGGTCTTCTCCGAGATCCGCGGCGTCCTCGTCGAGCGCTTCGAGGGCGGATCCGTCACGATCGACGAGGCCCAGGACGCCGTTTCCGCGCCCGCGAAGGCAGCCCCGGCCTCGTCCTCGTCTTCGTCCGAGGTTCCCGAGGTCGCTGATGCCCCCGAGAAGCCGCGCGAGAAGAGCGCGAACAAGGGCTCGTCCCGTAAGCCCGCCACGATGGTGGGAGTCCTGGGCGAATCCCAGGGCGCGCTCTGGGATGAATGATGAGCGTCTGGTCCTCGCTCGTCGGACAGGACGCGGCGGTCGCTAAGCTCAGCGAGGCCGCGGCTTCCGCCCGCGCGATCGTCGCCTCCCGTGGCGGCGCGCGCGCCTCCGATGACGCGCGGTCCATGAGTCACGCGTGGCTTATCACCGGCCCTCCCGGGTCGGGTCGCTCCGTCGCCGCCCGCGCCTTCGCCGCAGCCTTGCAGTGCACGGGAGAGACCGTCGGGTGCGGCCAGTGCGCCGGATGTCGCACGACGATGGGGCGCACGAACGCCGACGTCGTCTTCGCGGCCACCGAGACCTCGATCATCAACGTGGAGACCGCGCGTTCCCTCGTGCTGCAGGCGCAGTCCTCGCCCTCCCAAGGGCTGTGGCGAGTCATCGTCGTCGAGGACGCGGACCGCCTGGGCGAATCCGGCGCGAACGCCCTGCTCAAGGCCATCGAGGAGCCGCCCGAGCACACCGTGTGGCTGCTGTGCGCCCCCAGCCCCGAGGACATGATCGCCACGATCCGCTCGCGCTGCCGCCACCTCGGCCTGCGCATCCCCAGCGCCAGCGCGGTCGCCGACCTGCTCGTGCGCGAGGGCGTCGCCACCCCCGATGTCGCCCTCGAGGCCGCGCGCGCCGCCCAATCGCACATCGGCCTGGCCCGCGCGCTCGCCCGCGACCCCCAGATGCGCGAACGCCGCCGAGCCATCATCATCGCGCCCGCCTCCGTGCGCAGCGTCGGCGAGGCCGTCATGGCTGCCGACCGCCTCCTCGAGACCGCAAAAGCCCAGGCCGACGCGCAGGTCAGCGAACGAAACGCCCGCGAAAAGGCCGAACTGATGCGCCAGCTCGGCATGGACGAGGGCGAGAGTGCCACCAAGGCCTCGCGCACTTTGATCCGCCAGCTCGAGGAGGACCAGAAGCGCCGCTCCAAGCGCGCCCTCACCGACGCGATCGACCGAGCCCTCATCGACCTGCTCGCAATCTACCGCGACGTCCTCATGGTCCAGGTGGGTGGGGACGGCGAGCTCATCAACACGGACCTGTCCGACCTCGTCCGCGAGATCGCTCAGGACTCCACGCCTCGCCAAACCCTCGCGCGCGTCGACCACATCGAGACCGCGCGCAAACGCCTCGTGTCAAATGGCAACCCCCTGCTCGTCCTGGAAGACATGGCGATTTCGCTGCGCCCCCAAGCTTGAAAACTGACTCGGCGTTTCTCCGTTACAATCGGGGCCATGAAGACACGCTCCATTGCGGCCTGCGCCGTCGCAGTCCTCGCCGTCGTCGCGATCGTCCTGACCGTCGTCGGCTACTACGGAACCCAACGCAGGGGACCGGCCCCCTCGACCACGGCCTCGGCCACGTCCGCGCCGATCCCCGTGTCCGCGGGGTCCGTGCAGGCCTACTACGATCAGACGATCGAGTGGGGCGTGTGCGCCGACGGCACCTTCGACACCTTCCAGGGCGTGGACTCCTCGGACGCCAGCGAGTACCAGTGCGCCTTCCTGAAGGCACCGCTGGACTGGAGCAACCCCGACGGCGACCAGATCACGCTCGCACTCGCGATCCACCGCTCCGGAGCGAAGGAAGCTCCCGCGCTGTTCGTCAATCCGGGCGGCCCCGGTGGTGCCGTCGTCTCCTCGCTGCCCTACTACGCAACGCAGGGAATCGGCGAGGCCGTGGTCAAGGCCTACGACATCGTGGCCCTCGACCCGCGTGGCGTGGGCGACTCGACCCCCGTGTTCTGCACGACCGACGCCGAGCGCGACGAGCGTAACGCCGGCGAAGACGAGGACGTCGACACCGGCGACGAGTCCCCGCAGTCCGCGGTCGCCGAAGCGCGCGCAGACGCCCAGGAGGTTGCCGCGGGGTGCCGCGAACACTCCGGCAGCCTGTTTGAGCACATCGACACCGTGAGCGCTGCCCGAGACTTCGACATGGTGCGCGCGGTCCTCGGCCAGGAGAAGCTGAACCTCCTCGGATACTCCTACGGCACCTTCCTCGGTGCCACCTACGCGGGCCTCTTCCCCGAGCGCGTCGGCCGCTTTGTCCTTGACGGAGCTCTGGACCCCACACTCAGCGTTAACGAGGTCTCCGCCCTCCAGATGCGAGGCCTCGACGCCTCGCTCCAGCACTGGATCTCCGACTGCGCCACTCAGGCCACCTGCCCGATGGGACGCAACCTCCAGGAAGGCATCGAGACCGTGCGTTCCTTCCTTGATTCTCTCGAGGAGAACCCGATGAGCACGAACGACCCGAATCGTCCGCTCACCGAAAACCTGGCCGTCACCGCGCTGACCGGCGCCATGTACAACACGCAGTGGTGGCCCCAGCTCACCCAGGCCTTCGGGATGGCGTGGCAGAAGAACGACGGCAGCGGCCTGCTCGCTATCGCGGACACGCTAAACTCGCGCAACCCCGACGGTACCTACCAGGACAATTCCTTCGACGCGATCAACGCGATCAACAACCTCGACTACTCGCCCGAAGGAACCATCGAGCAGTGGGCCGCCCAGGTGGAGACACTCAAGAACGAGCTGCCGATCCTCGGCAAGTACGCGGGCTACCCGTCGGCCGGCCTCGAGGCGTGGCCCACGAAGCACGCGGCCCGCTCGCGCATCACCGCTCAGGGAGCCGATCCCATCGTCGTCATCGGCACGACCAACGACCCGGCGACCCCCTACTCGATGGCTCAAGGGCTGTCGGGCCAGCTCGCCAGCGGCGTCCTCGTCACCGTCGAAGGCTGGAACCACACCGCCTACCGGCGCGGCGCTAACCAGTGCGTCACGCGGGCCGTCGAAGATTACTTCGTGAAGGGAACCGTCCCCACCGACGGCCTCATGTGCCAGTAGGGACGTGACTCACGACATCCCCATGGTGGGTGTCCTGGTTTGCGCTCGGCGCGATTCGTCCAGTAGAGTTGTGCCGTTGCCTGCGCGCCCCGGAAACGGAACGGCAGGCGTGGCCGCCTTAGCTCAGTCGGCAGAGCGATTCACTCGTAATGAATAGGTCGTGGGTTCGATTCCCACAGGCGGCTCAGAGACGCCCACCCGGTTGCGGGTGGGCGTTTTTGTGTGCGTTGCATGTTGCTTGTTGCCCCTAGGGTGTTCCGGGGTTATAGGACAAAACGTGTTGGTTTTGTAGCGACTTTTTGGCTTGTTAGTGCGGATAAAT
>CAUTRF010000052.1:0-14521 GCA_963540795.1 uncultured Actinomyces sp. | reverse complement strand
TACCAGTACATGAAGCGCCACGGCATGCTGGACGAGAACGGCGATCCCATCGACCTCGACGAAGAAGGACCTAGCCCGCCGAGGTGACCTCGTCCACGAAACACGGGCCACCAGCGTCGTCGTGAGCCTCGCACCCACTATCCTGGACCCTATACGCGAGGCCGCCCCGGCCTCGTCCGTCCGACACTGTACGTAGAGGAGCCCCCATGGCGACCAAGCCCGTGTTCGAGGCCATCAACTGGAACAAGATCCAAGACGACAAGGACCTTGAGGTCTGGGATCGCCTGACGGGCAACTTCTGGCTGCCTGAGAAGATTCCGCTCTCCAACGACCTGCCGAGCTGGAAGACCCTCACCAAGGACGAGCAGCTCATGACGAACCGCGTGTTCACGGGCCTGACCCTGCTGGATACGCTCCAGGGCACGGTCGGCGCAGTGTCGCTGATCCCGGACGCGCGCACCCCGCACGAGGAGGCCGTCTACACGAACATCGCGTTCATGGAGTCGGTGCACGCCAAGTCCTACTCGTCGATCTTCTCCACCCTGCTGTCCACGGAGGAAATCAACGAGTCCTTCCGCTGGTCGAACGAGAACGAGGCCCTGCAGAAGAAGGCCGAGATCGTCAAGTCCTACTACGACGGCAACGACCCGGAGAAGCGCAAGGTCGCCTCGACGATGCTCGAGTCCTTCCTGTTCTACTCGGGCTTCTACGCGCCCATGTACTGGAGCTCGCACGCCAAGCTCACCAACACGGCTGACCTGATCCGCCTCATCATCCGCGACGAGGCCGTCCACGGCTACTACATCGGCTACAAGTACCAGCTGGCCGTGAATGAGTCGAGCCAGGAGCGCCAGGACGACCTGCGCGACTACACGTACGCGCTGCTGTACGAGCTCTACGAGAACGAGGAGCAGTACACGGAGGACCTGTACGATCCGCTCGGCCTGACCGAGGACGTCAAGAAGTTCCTGCGTTACAACGCGAACAAGGCGCTCATGAACCTGGGGTACGAGGCCCTGTTCCCGCACGACGCGACCGACGTGAACCCCGCGATCCTGGCGGCCCTGAGCCCCAACGCGGACGAGAACCACGACTTCTTCTCGGGTTCCGGTTCGTCCTACGTGATGGGCGAGGTCGTGGACACCGAGGACGAGGACTGGGACTTCTGATCCTGCTATCACGAGGCCGGGCGCGCGTTGTGCGCCCGGCCTCGTTGTCTATGCGCGGCGTCTATGCGTGGTCCCTTTCCTGGGGCACCCACCCAAAAGTCGCACGTAATTTAACACGGTCATTTTTGGACATAGCCCACAAACGCTGCAATTCCAACGACTCGATTTCAATATTTGAAATAATCGCAAGGGAATTACGTGCGACATTGTTGAGGAACCACTGGGCTGCAACTGAGGAAATCCGGCGGTCTAGCCGCACCGCCCACTTCGTAACCTCTCGCGGCGTGCGTGAGGCCTGCACTCGCGGCGTGCGTTACGAGGCCTGCGGCTGGCTTCGGCGTCGCAGCCACGCGCACGCGCCGGCGAGGCCGAGCATGGCGGCTCCTCCCGCGAGCTGCGGGTAGATTCCGATGGATCCGGCCTTGGGGAGCACGCCGACCTGCGTGTCGACGACGCGGATGCCGGGGGTGCGGTCCCCAGGCAGGCCCGATGCGGGCAGGACGCGCACGGAGCTGAAGCCCTCGTCGGCACCGAAGTCCGTCTTAATGACGGTCGTGGCGTCGGCATCCGTGCCAGCCTCGATATGGAAGGCGACGGGACGGGGCAGCAGCGCGTGCCCGGCGGGCGCGCGGGTCTCCACGAGCCAGTAGGTCTTCCCCGTCTCCAGGGGCGCGGTCACGAAGCGCGACCCGCCGTCGAGGACGGAGACCGGATCCCCGGCCAGGGCCTCGTTGTCGTAGATCGCGAAGGCCGCGCCGTCGAGCGGATACGTGCCGTCGTCGTTCGGGGTGCCGACCGGCTGCGTACCGGCCTTTTCGATGCGGATCGGGCGGGGGCGCGCGGGCGCGCAGGCCTCGTTGTTGGCCTCGCCGTCGTGATCGAAGGCACCCGACACCGCGTTGTAGAGGCCGCGGCCCGGGGTCAGGCGATCGTTCGACGATGCGCACTCGAGCAGCGCTTCGGAGTACCCGGTGGCCGCGCTGTCGCGCGCGACCTTCATGCGGATGTACCACGTGGAGGACGCGCCCGGCTCGATGGTGGTGCCCTCGGTAAGGACGTACGAGGAGGAGGCACCCTGCTCGGCCACGGCATCAAGCCCGTCGAAGCTGGTCGCAACAGTCGCGGAGCGCACGGTCAGGCCCGGTGCGAAGTTCGGCGTGTCCGTCAGACGTCCGGTCGTGCCCGCGAGCGTGCCGTCGTTCGTGGCCGTGATGCGGTAGGTGACGGTGATGTCGTCCGTCGTGGCACCTTCCACGGATTCGAAGTCCTTCTGGATGCGCAGCTTGGGGGTCTGCTCACGATTGGTGAACGTGCAGGTGATCGGCAGGGCTGCCCGGGACGAGGCCGGGGCGACCTGGGAGAAGTCCACACCACCCGTGTCAGCATCGCGGGTGACGTTCACGCGCTCGCCCACACCGTTCAGGCAGGTCACGTCGACGAGGCTCCACTGCGCAGAGTTCGGGTCATCACTGGTCTTCCAGGGGCCGAAACGGCCCGGTGCCCCAAACTGCAACGGGAATCGGCCGGCGATTCGCGGCCCCGTCTCGGCGATGATGAACTGGGAGAAGCCCGGCATGAAGGCCTTGTACCCGGAGGCAACCATCCCGGCCTCGCCGTAAGCGGTCGGGGTCAGGAGCGCATCCTCGAAGGAGTTCCATCCGACGAAGCCGTCGGCCGTCACGCTCGTGGTGAGCGGGGTTCCCGTGGGCGCGGCCCAGTCACCCAGACCCATCGTCGTGAAGGTGAACGGGGGAATCGCGTCGCCGACCTGCTCGGAGTCCTCGGTGACCGCTTTCGCGACGCGCACGTAGCGCTCCTGGCTGAAGGAGCCGTAGAGGCAGCCGAAGGACGCCTGGCTTTCCTTGGTCGTGAAGGTGGAGACCGGGGTCGAGCCCGCGGGCGGGGTGGCGGGGCAGTTGCCGTCCGCGTTGGGCACGAATCCGTAGAGGACGAGGCGATAGGGGATCCCGTTGACGGTGATCGTCTGGTCCGAGGTGGTCTTCGTGATCGTCAGAATGTCATCCGACTGAGGTGTCTGGTCGGGCCTGCCTTTGGATTCTGGGTAGTTCTGCGGGTAGTCGGTGTAGATATCTCGGTTGCCGTTGCCCTCGCCCACGTACTTGTAGCAGTACCACGTGGTGCCCGTATTTCGGTTGAGCGCGTAGTAGGGGGCCTCCGAGGGGCAGGTGCGCGGTGCGGAGGCCTTGGAGTACACCTTGTAGGGACCCCCCTCACGCTTCACCGCAGTCGTGTCCGTATCGTTGTCGGTTTCCTGCTGGTCGAAGGGGAAGGACTCCTCCAGATCGCCGATGCGAATGTCGAAGGACGAGTGCACCCAGTGGATCCGGGAGTAGATCGGGTAGTTATTGTGGCGCACCGCCCCGATGAGGAAGGTGCTGTTGAGCGGGACCGTCCCGGGGTTGTTCGGCTTGTACCCGAGCGCGCTCGTCGTCGAGGTCGAAATCGCGTCGGGCGTGTATTCGCCGTAGTAGGGGTACCGGTAGTAGGCGGCCATGTGGTAGTCCCAGGCGACACCTCGGGTGACGTAGGACCAATAGTCGCCAGTCTTCGCCGTGTTCGCATCGAGCCAGTCCTGGGCGTAGCCCGAGCGATAGGCGACGGAACGCTGGTTGGGGTCGGCGGAGTTGTACTTCGTCATGCCGGTCACGATGCCGAAGTAGGAGTTGTCGGCGACGACGGTGGTGCGATCGGCACCCGAGTCATTGAGAACGGCCTTACCGATGCGACCTTCGGATCGATTGAAGGTGATGCTCTCAGCGCCGGGGGTCTCGAGGGGAGCCTCCGCACGCGCTGCGCCGGGCACCATGACGAGGCCGGACAGGGCGAGTCCGGACAGCGCGAGCGCGACGAGGCCACGCACGAAGAAGCGACGCGGGCGCGACGCGCCCACCGCTCGGCAGCTGGCATGGCCAGCCGTCGGTGGATGGTCGTCTCGGTCGGCGACGCCTCGATTCTGGGCGCTGCGCTGCATGTCAGCGAGTCTCATACTGCCCCCACGTTGATATGGTTACTGACTCACCATAACAATGGGACTTAGTTCCCGCATAACCCTCTAGGTCAGCATTTATCGACGCCCAGACATATGAGCCACAACACCCTCACTCCTCGAGCCTCGCAGACAATGGCGGCCAGACCAAGCGCATCCAACCCCAAACGGCGACCGGCCTCACTGTTCGAAGGCCCCACCCCATTCCCAGCCACCCAGCGTGAAATACCCAGAACCATCGACCGAATGGTCGGAGATGTCGATTGTGTACTGCATAACAGTCAGCAATGCACGCTGCGCCAACACGCACCCGACACAATCCCTTCCACATGACCACCCAGAACCCGGATCACGACCAGGCGAGACCGAATCGTTCGACACAAGCTGTCCACACTCTGTTTGCTCCAACACACTTATCGTCACACATGTAACATGTGCACCAAATGTCACAGGCGCATCATGGCGCGGTATTCCCCGCCATCACGCGCATTGCACGCGACGACCAGCGCCACCCCACATCGGGAACATCCCGGCAGATGGGGCCACGCCACTTCGCGCGGCGGCTAAACTGTGACTGGGAGCGGCCTCGCTTCCACCCACACCGTACGTCGCGCGCACAGCGCGGGGGAATGAGGAGAGCACGACTATGAGTATCTTCGACCGCTTCGAGAGCGCCGTCGAGAGAGGCGTCAACGGCGCCTTCTCGCGCGTGTTCCGGTCGGGGATCAAGCCCGTGGACATCACCACGGCGATCCGCCGCGCCATGGACGAATCCGTCCAAGAAGTCTCCGCCTCGCGCATCATTGCCGCGAACCACTTCTCGGTCTACGCCTCGCGCACCGATCTCACCTCCCTCGAGGCATCCCTCGACGTCCTCGCCGACGAGTTCGCCCAGCAGGCCACCGAACACGCCGCAGCGAACAGCTACTCCCTCCTCGGCCCCGTCACGATCGAGTTCATCGCCGACGCCTCCGAGCCCAGCGGCACCCTGAAGGTCGACGCAGAAAACCGCCGGGGACCCGCGGCCCCCGCCACGGCCTCGTCCGCGTCCCCCGAGCACCCGATCATCGACATCGACGGCGAAAAGTGGCTCCTCACCGAGCCCGTCACCGTCATCGGACGCGGCTCCGAAGCCGACATCGTCGTCAACGACTCGGGCGTCTCGCGCCGCCACCTCGAACTGCGCATCACCCCCACCGGCGTGATCGCGACCGATCTCGGCTCCACCAACGGCACCTTCGTGGAGGGCCACCGCATCGACGCAGCGACCCTGCTCGACGGCAACCAGATCGTCATCGGGCGCACCAAGATCCTCTTCTGGACACACCCAGACCAGAGCGGAGTTTAATGAAGTGACCACAGACCTCGCATTTACCGTTTTCCGCATCGGGTTCCTGGTGCTTCTCTGGCTCCTCGTGCTCGCGGCCGTCAACACGCTGCGACGCGACATCTTCGGCACCGTCGTGACCCCGCGCGGCAAAGGACGCGACAAGGCCACCTCACGTCGCAAAGCCTCCCGTGAGAAGCGCAAGAACAAGAAGCGCACCTCCGCGAACCCGCTGGCCCCCAAGGACCTCCTGGTGACCGGCGGCCCCCTCGTCGGCACCATGCTGCCACTCGGCGAGGCCCCAATCGTCATCGGCCGCTCCCCCGCGTGCACCCTCGTGCTCGAAGACGAGTACGCGTCCAGCCGCCACGCGGCACTCACCCCCCAGTCTGACGGCTGGTGGATCGAAGACCTCTCCAGCCGTAACGGCACCTTCATCGACGACGAGCGCCTCAGCGCCCCGCGCCAGCTCAAGATCGGTGACGCCATCCGCATCGGCCAGACGACTCTCGAATTGGTGGGTTGATATGTCAGGAAACGCGGTTCAATTCCACTACGCCGCCCGCTCCGACGTGGGCCTCGTGCGTTCCAACAACCAGGACTCCGGCTACGCCGGCGCGAACCTGCTGGTCCTCGCCGACGGCATGGGCGGCCCCGCGGGCGGCGACATCGCCTCCTCGGTGGCCCTCGCGCACCTCGTCCCCCTCGACACGGACTCGCACCCGGCCGACTCGATGCTTCCCCTCCTGCGCGAGGCCCTCCTTGACGCGCACGAGGAGCTCACCGAACGCTCGAGCCGCGACCGCGACCTTGAGGGCCTGGGCACCACCTGCATCGCGCTCATGCGCTCCGGCAACCGCCTCGCGATGGTCCACATCGGCGACTCGCGCGCCTACGTGCTGCGCGGCGACACGCTGACCCAGGTCACGACCGACCACTCCTTCGTGCAGTACCTGGTCGACACCGGCCAGATCACGCCCGAGGAAGCCGAGCACCACCCCAACCGCAACGTCGTCCTCAAGATCCTCGGCGACGCGCAGGCCGACGTGGCTCCCGACGAGACGATCCGCGAGGCCGTCGTCGGCGACCGCTGGATGCTGTGCTCTGACGGCCTGTCCGGCCTCGTCTCCCCCGAGACGATCGGCCAGGTCATGGCCGATTTCAAGGATCCGGGCGAGTGCGCCGAAGAGCTCATCCGCCTGGCCCTCCTGGGCGGCGGCCCCGACAACATCACGTGCGTCATCGCGGACATCGTCCCCGCCGGCACGTTCCCGCCCGCTCCCCCGCAGATCGTGGGTGCCGCGGCCATCGACCGCAACGCCAAGTCACGCGGCGGAGAAGGAGCGGCCGCGCGCGCTGCTGCCCTGGGCTCCTCGGCCTCGGACACCCCCAGCGACGAGGACGACGCCCCCGTCGAACTCAAGCCCCGCTCCTCGTGGTGGACCCCCGTGTTCATCTCGCTCGTGACGGTCCTCGTGGTCGCCGCGTCGTGGATGTCGTGGAAGTGGACGCAAACCCAGTACTACGCGATCGGCCAGGACGGCTACGTCGTCATCTACCAGGGCATCCCCCAGTCGATCGGCCCATGGCAACTCTCCCACGCCGTGGAGGTCTCCAACGTCGCACTGTCCGACCTCGCGCCCGTGGACCGCCAGCGCCTCGAAACGCCGGTGCTGCGCTCCTCGCGCGCCGACATCGACTCCTACATTGAGGGCCTGCGCCGCTCGATCACCCAGCCCGCCACGCCCTCGTCGCCGACGCCCCAGTCGGGCACGCCGCAGTCCGGTGAGGCCCAGTCCGGGGCGCAGATCGGGGGCGCCTCCTAATGGCTACCGTATCGATCGCGCCCGCCCGGCCTCGCCGATTCCTGGAGCTGACCCTCATAGGGTTGGCCCTAGCGGTCGGCATCGCCGGATACGTGCTCACGTCGCTGAACTACACGGGGGAGATCCCCGCGAATCTTCTCACGCAGGTCGGCGTGCTCGTCGCGATCGCGATCATCGCCGAGGTCGGCGTGCACTTCCTGGCCCCCTACGCGGACCCGGTGATCCTGCCGGTCGCGGTCGCCCTGACGGGCCTGGGACTGGCGATGATCTACCGCCTCGACCTGTCGTACGCGCGCCGGGACGAGGCCGTGGTGGGCTTCCGCCAGGCACTGTTCGTGGGCATCGCGATCGTTATCGCGGCCATCATCTTGATTACGCTGCGCGACCATCGCATGCTGCGGCGCTACACGTACACCTTCGGCGCGCTGTCGCTGTTCCTGCTGCTTCTGCCGATGATTCCGGGCCTGGGTCAGGAGACCTTCGGCGCGCGCGTGTGGATCCACCTGGGTCCCATCTCCGTCCAGCCCGGCGAGCTCGTGAAGATCACGCTGGCGATCTTCTTCGCCGGATACCTCGTGACGAACCGCGACAACCTGGCGATCGGCGGCCGCAAGTTCCTGGGCATGCGCCTGCCGCGCGCCCGTGACCTCGGCCCGATCATGGTCGTGTGGCTGATCGGCATCGCGATCCTCGTCCTGCAGCGCGACCTGGGTACGTCGCTACTCTTCTTCGGCCTGTTCGTCGCGATGCTGTACGTGGCGACGAACCGCGTGTCGTGGCTGGTCATCGGTTTCACGCTCTTCGTGCCGGCCGTCGCGATCGCCGTAAGGTCTTTCAGCCACGTGCAGACGCGCTTCAACATCTGGCTCAACGCCCTCGACCCTGAGATCTACGACCACGGGTCCTACCAGCTCGTCCAGGGCCTGTTTGGCCAGGCCTCCGGCGGCCTCATGGGCACCGGTTGGGGCCGGGGCTACCCGCAGCTCGTGCCCCTGGCGAACTCGGACTTCATCCTGTCATCCTTCGCGGAGGAGCTGGGCCTGACCGGTATGGCCGCCATCCTCGTCCTGTACCTAGTCCTCATCCAGCGAGGTCTGCGCGCGGCACTGACGGTGCGCGACGGCTTCGGCAAGCTCCTGGCGACCGGCCTGAGCTTCTCGCTGGCCATTCAGCTGTTCGTGGTGCTCGGCGGCATCACGCGCATCATTCCGCTGACCGGCCTGACGGCCCCGTTCCTGGCTGCGGGCGGCTCGTCGATGGTGTCCTCGTGGATCACCGTCGCGCTGCTGATCCGCGTGTCGGACGCTGCTCGCCGCCCGGCCTCGACCCCAGCACCGTGGAACTCCGGCATCCAGCCTGCCGTGGGAGTGGGTGAGTGAACAGTGAATAACCAGATTCGTAAGATCTTCATCATCGTCCTCTTGATGTTTGCCCTCCTGGGTGTGGGCATCACGAACACGCAGTTCATCTCCGCTTCCTCGCTCAACGCCGACGCTCGCAACCAGCGCACGATCCTGCACGCGGCCGAAACCGACCGCGGCCCGATCATCGTCGACAAGACGGCGATCGCCTCCTCGGAGCGCGAGGAAGACTCACAGCGCTACGTGCGCACCTACGCCGAGGGTCCGCTGTACGCCTCGGTCACCGGCTACTTCTCGTCCGTGGGCAACGCGTCGACGGGCATTGAGGCCGCCGAGGAGGACGTCCTGGACGGCCAATCCCAGACCCTGCTCGGACAGCGCCTGCGCAACCTCCTGACGGGCCAGAACCGTCAGGGCGGCGGTGTCATCCTCACCCTCAACTCGCAGATGCAGAAGGCCGCGGCCGAGGCCCTCGGTAACCGCAAGGGCGCCGTCGTGGCCCTCGACGCGCAAACGGGCGCGGTCCTGGCGATGTACTCGTCGCCGACCTTCGACCCGAACCAGCTGGCCTCCTCCGACGCCGGCGCGGTGTCCGACGCGTTCTCCACGCTCTCCTCGGACCCGGACAACCCTCTGCTCAACCGCACGATCTCCGAGCGCTACGCCCCCGGCTCGACGTTCAAGATCCTTACGACGATCGCCCTCATTGAAAACGGCATCGCCGACCCGGATATGCGCATGCCCTCGCCCGTCTCCACGACCCTGCCGGGCACGGCCACCGACGTCTCCAACATCGAGTCCTCCACCTGCGGCGACGGGAACCCGACGCTCACCGAGGCCTTCGCGCGCTCGTGCAACACGACCTTCGTGCTGGCTTCCGAGCAGCTGACGAACCAGCAGCTCGTCGACGTGACGAACCGCTTCGGTTTCGGCCGCGAGTCGCAGATCCCGCTGACGGTGACGCCCTCCGTGTTCCCCGCCGACACGGACGCCGCGCAGCTCGCGATGAGCTCGATCGGCCAGTACACGGTCCAGACGACGCCTCTGCAGATGGCACAGGTCGCCCAGGCCATCGCGAACGGCGGCCAGATGATGACCCCCTACCTCGTCCACTCGATCGTGGACGCCGACAACCAGGTCGTGCGCACGAACAGCCCGACCGACGCCGGTCGACCGATCTCGTCGGAGACGGCCTCGAAGCTGCGCACCATGATGGAAGCGGTCGTGTCCCAGCCCTACGGCACCGGCACCACGATGGCCCTGCCGAACGTGTCCGTCGCCGCTAAGACCGGTACCGCTGAGACCGGCAACGGCGACCGCGCGAACGCGTGGGCCGTCGGTTTCGCCCCGGCGGACAGCCCGCGCATCGCTTTCGCCGTCCTCGTCGAGGGCGATGATAACGATCCCACGCCGCACGGCGGAGAGGTGGCCGGCCCGATCGCCCGCGCTCTCCTGGAAGCGGGGCTGCAGTGAGTGCGCCACGCACGACTTCCGGTGCCGGGCGAGTGCTCGGGGGGCGCTACACGTTGCTCACCCCGATCGCCCAGGGCGGCATGGGCGAGGTGTGGAAGGCCCGCGACCGCGTCAGCGGCCATATCGTCGCCGCGAAGGTCCTGCGCCCCGAGCTGACGGGCGAGGAGCTGTCGCTCTCGCGCCTGCGCCTCGAGGCCCGTAACTCGATGTCGATCTCGCACCCGAACATCGCCAACACCCAGGATTCGGGCGAGGAAGACGGCATCGGCTGGATCATCATGGAGCTCGTCGACGGCTACCCGCTGACGGATTACCTGCGCGGCGGCTCCCGCATTGAGCCCGAGTACCTCATGCCAATCCTCGTGCAGGTCGCGATGGCGCTGGGTGCCGCCGCGCGCGCGGGCGTCGTGCACCGCGACATCAAGCCCGCGAACATTATTGTTCGCCCTGATGGCATGGTGAAGCTGACGGACTTCGGCATCTCACGCGCGACAGGTCAGGTTAACCTGACCGCTGCGGGCATGGTCATGGGCACCGCCCAGTACCTGCCGCCCGAGCAGGCCATGGGGGAGGTCGCCACCCCCATCGGCGACCTCTACGCCCTGGGCGTCATCGCCTACGAGGCCGCGGCCGGTCGACGCCCGTTCACCGGCGAAACCCAGGTGGACATCGCCTTCGCGCACGTCAATGATCCCGTTCCGCCGCTACCGGACTTCGTGCCCGAGCCCCTGGCTGACGTCATCTTGCACCTGCTGGAGAAGGACCCCGCGAAGCGCCCCGAGTCCGGGTCTGCGGCCGTGCGCGAAATCGCGAGCGCGGCCAAGGCGATGGGCCTCTCCGTGACCCCTCGCCCGCTTCCCCTACCGAAGGCCGCGCAGCGCCCCGAAGAGGTGCGTACGCCCGTTCAGCCGTCGGTGCCGATTGTCGCGCCCGTGCGTCACCTGACGCGCCGCACGCTGCCCGACGAAATGCTGCAGCCCCCCTCGGGCCTCACTCCGAAGGTGCGCGCGACGACGGGCCGTCACGCCAAGCTGCCCGTCCTCGACGAAGCGACGACGATCGCCCCCTCCTCGGCCCCCATCCCGATCACGGGTCGTCACGCCGCCGTCCCGCGCATCCTTGACGAGGCCGAGGTTCCCCCGCTCTCTCGCCCCGTATCCGCTCCCACCCGGGTTCGTCGCCTGCACCCCGAGACGACCGGCGAGCAGCCGCCCGCAGTGTCGGGTGCCGTCCGATCGCTGACCTCGACCGGTCGCCACGCGGCAGTCCCGGCTCCCGCGGCGACCCCGGCGGCACCGGTGTCGGCCCCGATCCCAACGCGCTCCACGGCCAAGACTGCGCCCGCGCCGACCGCTGCCCGCCCGACCACGGGTTCTATCCCGAGGCACGCGGATACCGCTCGCTCCGAGCAGGTTCCGCGGCCCAGCAGCGACAAGGCCCAGTACCCGCAGGCCTCGGCGCCCGCGCAGCGTTCCGCGCCGATTCCGGCTCCCCCGGCCGGCGCAGCGCCCTCGAATACCAGCGCGCCCAAGACCCCGCCGTCGTCCGTTCCGCAGGATCGACGCGCCGCCCTCGCCGAGCGACTGCGCCAACGCGAAGCGGCCCGCCAGGCCGAAGACGCCGCCGAGGAGCAGCGCCGCGCAGCCGTCGCCCGCGAGGAAGAACAGCGCCAGCGCGAGCTTCGAGAAGCCCGCGAGCGCCGCGAAGCTCGTGAGCGCCGCGAGGCCGAAGAGGCCAAACGCCAGGCGGCCCGTCAGGCAGCCCCGCGCATTCCCCAGCCGGCCCGCTCCGAGTCGCCTCGTCGCGACAAGGCAGCCACGGCCTCGACGCCGCGCGTGTACGGGACCGTTCCCCAGCCTCGCACAGCCACGCCCTCGAAGCGCCAGCGACGCTCGGTCTACGAGCCGTGGCCCGAGAAGGGCAAGCGCGGACCGCACTGGCACGAGCTCGACGCTCGCAGCGCGCAACGTACCCATCCGGCGGCCAAGACCGCGTACTCGCGCAGCGTCGTCGCACCACCCGTCCCAGCATCCAGGCAGATTATTCGCGCGGTCATCATCGCAATCATCGTGATTGCGCTCATCGCGCTCGCAGCTATTACGATCAAACACATGCTTGGCTCCCTGATACAACCAAGTGCGGGAGCACACATTATCGAGGAGGTTAGGACATGGCAGAGCCCATGGCCCACCGTCTAGCTGGCCGATACGAGGTCCGCTCGCTCATCGGGCGAGGCGGAATGGCCGAAGTCCACCTGGGCTTCGACACTCGCCTGTCGCGCGTCGTAGCAATCAAGATGCTGCGCCGTGATCTGGCGCAGGACTCGATCTTCCAGGCACGCTTCCGTCGCGAAGCGCAGTCGGCGGCGTCGCTGAATCACCCGAACATCGTCGCCGTGTACGACACGGGCGAGGAGATCATCGAGGATGCGACCGGCCGTTCGATCGCGGTGCCCTACATCGTCATGGAGTACGTCGAGGGGCACACGGTCAAGGACCTGATCTCCGACGGCACTGCCATTCCGATCAACGAGGCCATCGAGATCGTGTCGGGCGTCCTGTCCGCGCTCCAGTACTCGCACGCGAACCACCTGGTGCACCGCGACATCAAGCCCGGCAACATCATGCTGACGTCGGATGGCAAGGTCAAGGTCATGGACTTTGGCATCGCGCGCGCCCTGACGGACTCGCAGGCCACGATGACGCAGACGAACGCCGTCGTAGGAACCGCGCAGTACCTCTCACCGGAGCAGGCTCGCGGCGAGACCGTGGATGCTCGCTCCGACCTGTACTCGACCGGCGTCGTTCTCTTCGAGCTGCTGACGGGCCGCCCGCCCTTCAAGGGCGACTCGGCCGTCGCCGTCGCCTACCAGCACGTCGAGCAGATCCCACCCACGCCCTCGTCGATCCTGTCCGACATTCCGGACTCCCTCGACCGTGTCGTGCTCAAGGCCCTGGCGAAGAACCGCGAGGACCGCTACCCGAGCGCCGCGGCAATGCTCGCGGACCTGCAGCGCGTGGCCCGAGGCCTCGACGTGGGCGCTCCGCCCGCCGACTCGTGGGCGACCGAGGTCCTGCCCGCCGCCGGCATGGCATCCGCACGCACCGCTGCGACCACGCCGATGGCGGCGGTTCCCAGCCATGCGCCCGCCGCGGCGGTGGCCGCGACCTCCACGTCGCTGCCCGCTGTTGCTACCGATGACTCCGCGAACGAGGCCGCTAAGGCCCGCAAGCGTCGCACGGCGATCATCGTGACCGTCTTGCTCATTGCCCTGCTGCTGATCGGCGGCTCGGTGTGGGCCCTGACGCGCGGTGCCGCCGAGCCCGAGTCGGTCGCGGTTCCCAACGTCGTCGGCCTGACCCAGGCGGAGGCGAAGACCCAGATCGAGCAGGCGGGCTTCACGTGGGAGCTCAACCCCGACAAGGTCGCCTCCGATACCGTCGCTGAGGGCTCCGTGGCCTCCACCGACCCCACAGCGGGCACGCAGGCCGAGAAGGGCACGACCGTTCGCGTCACCATCTCCTCCGGCCCCGACTCGGTGACCCTGCCGGACAACCTCGTTGGCATGAGCCCCGACGATGCCCGCCAGGCGATCGAGGCCCTGGGCCTGAAGTGGGAGCTCGACTCCAGCAAGGTCGCCTCCGACACCGTTCCCGAGGGCAAGGTCGCCCAGACCAACCCCTCCCCCGGCTCCAAGGTGAAGGCCGGCCAGACGATCCGCGCCTACCTGTCCTCCGGTTCGGACCAGGTGGACGTGCCTGACCTGTCGGGCATGACCCAGGACCAGGCGCGCAGCACCCTGAAGGCCGTCGGCCTGGAGCTGGGCAACGTGACGAGCGTCGACTCCGAGAAGGAGAAGGACCGCATCGTCGAGCAGGATCCCGCGACCGGCACGAAGGTCAAGAAGGGCACCACCGTGGGCGTGTCCGTGTCGAACGGCAAGGCCGCGCAGGTGGAGATTCCGACCGTCGTGGGCATGGGCCGTGACGACGCCGAGGCGCAGCTCAAGGCCCTGGGCCTGACCGTCACCGTCGAAGAGGTCGCAGGCAACCAGCCCGCCGGCCAGGTCCTCTCCGTCGAGCCCGGCGAGGGTTCGAAGGTGGACAAGAACTCGACCGTGAAGCTCAAGGTGTCGAAGGGTAGCCAGAACGGAAACAACGGCGGCAACAACAACGGCAACAACAACACGCCAAACTGAGCGCCTGATCCGAGTACCGGTTGTATCGTGTCGCGGTGACGCCGTGTCACGGCCATCCCGTTGATCAGTGAGGCCCGCGCCTGCGAGGAGAAATCCTGCGGCGCGGGCCTCACCGCATGCGCGGCGGGAAAGCGGTTCCCGACGCGGATAGGTTATGACG
>CAUTRF010000051.1:0-14642 GCA_963540795.1 uncultured Actinomyces sp. | reverse complement strand
TGCTGGAACGAACTCCACCACACCACCCCCTACCACAACACCTGGGACTAACCCCAGCAACACGTTTTGTCCTATAACCCCCATCCCACGTCGCGGCCTCACCGCTGCCAATCGGGGGAATTGCACTACAGGATGCTCCGACACGCCGGCGACACGCCGCCAGAGGGCTTCATGTAGTGCAAGCCCCCACCGCCACCGGCATGGAGGGTGCTGGAAGACCGCAGAGCCAGGGCCAGCTAGGCAACTCGGGACCCGGCCGAGGTGAACATGGGCACAGACGACACCAACACCAGCTAAATTTCGCATGCAATTCGATTGGGTGAAGATTCAACAAGGCCTAAAAATGTTGCGATTTCAACGCTGTTAATTCAAAGCTTGAGATAGTCACGGGGGAATTGCATGCGAGATTGGTGAGGCAGGTCTGAAGGATGCCGGAGAGATCGGAAGGCCGAGCTGCGGGGCACGTGGGCCGCGGTGCCCGTGGGCAACGATGTCTGGCTGGGCTTTGAGACGGCGCGCCGAGCGAACCTCGCAGCGCGGACGGTCGAAGTGGGCGCCGCCGACACCACCGCCAGCTAAATTTCGCACGTAATTTATCGCGGTCATATTTTGAGATACCCCAAAAACCTTGCAATTCCAACGATGCAAATTCGATGTTTGAATGAGTCATCGAGGAATTACGTGCGAAATTGCTGGTTGGCAGCCATAGCTGGGCATCAGGGCAATGCGCCGAGCAATACCAGCCGCGACGGCCCTACCTGTGCGGAGGGCACTGGAGGAACCGGAGGGCCTGGCCGCTCCGCTCACTGGCACACACGGCATCCCCACCCCACAGCAGGGCCCGGTGCCAGAAAACCCGCGGCACCACACAGCAACACGTAGTGTCCAATAATCCGACACTGATGGTTGCAGCTTGGTCAGTCGATTCATTCGAAACATAACGTTTCGATATCGGCATGTGGGATGTTTAAAATCTGTCAAACTGAGAAAGCCTTGAAAATAGGTGGATTCACCTGTAAAGACTTACTGAAAAAACCTTGAAAAATGCTGTACCGCGTGGAAAGATTTACCTGTTCTTGTTCCATCGTGTTAGGCCGGTAGTCAATGTCGTTCCAGCTCACTCGTACACACACGTCCGTGGTCCTCGCTGCGACCACAATCGCAGCTTCCCTCGTCGTGATCCCCACCCTCGCTGAGGGAAACGCGACGACCAGCGACGCATTCTGCAACGCCCTGTCGGGGGCAGAAGGTCGCATCACCGCTGAATACAATCCGCTTCTGGCAAGCTACGCCGCCGCGGCCGCGGGCAAGTCTGCGACTCCCACCCTGGACCCTGCCCGCGAGTCTGAGCTGCGAGCGGCCCTCGCCGATGCGCAGGCCGCACTCGAAGCCGCGCAGCAGGGGGCCGTTGAGTCCACCGCCTCCACCGGCGAGGCCGCGCCCGCAGCGGATACCGCGAGCCGTGGCCTCGACTGGGTTGACTGGTCCCAGGTCGATGACGCCACCCAGGCGCGCATCATCGAGGCCCTCATCGTTCAGAAGATGAATGCCTACCGTGTGAACGCTGGCCTGCCCGAGCTGGTTGTCTCCGATACGGTGACCACCGACGCGCGCGCGTGGAGTAAGCACATGTCGGACAGCGACGACTTCAGCCACGACCCGGACTACAAGTACTTCGGCGTCGGCAAGCTCGACGGCGGTGACACGACCTACGCCGGTGAAAACATCGCCTACAACCACCGCGAGAACTTCGGAGACAAGTGGGGCGACTACGGCACCTCCAAGAATCCGATGCAGGCGGCGGACGCCCTCTTTGATCAGTGGAAGAACTCTTCTGGCCACGACAAGAACATGCTGGCTCAGAACAACGTTGTCGGCGTCGGTGTGCACATTGCGAAGCATGGTAACTTCACGCGCATCTACGGCACTCAGAAGTTCTACGCCATCACTGGCGGCTCGCCCGACGTGTCCCGCTTCCACACGACTGGCGATACTGCGTCCGCATACGGCTTCGACGGTGCCGCTTTCAACGCCGACAACACCAACTACGTCTCCGGCCTCGCCGGTGGCGGCGACGCGCAGCGCGCCAACTCCTGGCAGAACAAGGTGGGCTCCCTTCCTGGCGTCGCACTTCCTGTTGACGTGTCGAGCCTTCCTGCAAAGGCCGGATCTGCAGCTCCCTCGACCTCGACGCCCGCACCCTCCGACACCGCGCCCTCCGCGGATCGCCAGCAGGCCGTGATCGACGCGCAGGCATCCGTGAATGCCGCTCAGGCTGCTTTGGACGAGTACCTGGCCTCGGCTGAGGAGAGCAAGCCTGCGACCTCTCTCGCGGATATCGACGCTGAGCTTGATCGCGTTGCGGACTCCATCGCGTCGCAGACCGCCGTGCGTCCTGAGAAGGATGGTGGCGTGACGCTGCAGGGTGGCGAGAATGCTGGCCGCTACCTGACCGCCACCGAATATCGCGACGCCCTGACGCGTTGCACGACGCTGTCTGTCGAGCAGGATGGCAACAACCCTTCCGTGGGTGATGGGGCAGGTTCGACGCCGGATCAGCAGACCCCGACGGATGGGGCACCCGCGAACGGCGACGAGAACCCGTCTGTCACGCCTTCCGATCCTGCTCACGGCGACTCCACCCCGGCTACGCCTGAGACGAACGCTCCCGCCGACGATCAGGGCACGGTGACCGCTCGCGTCGGCATCACCCCGAGTGCTGATCCGGCGCAGGCATCCATCCCTGCAGCCCAGAACGCTTCCACCCCGACGCAGGCGCGCGCTGATGCCCTCGCTGCGACCGGTGCGTCCTCCGTGTGGGTGGGCGTGGGAGCCGTCGCGGTTCTTGTCGCTGGCGCTGGTGCGGTTGTCGCATCGCGTCGAGCCAAGCGCTGACGCGCCGCTTCTTAGCCCGGCTTCGCCTTCTTCGAACTGCCTACCGTTTCTTGGGGATTTCCAAGAAACGGGGGGCTTTTCGTACCTGTGGCTCTGTGACTGCAGCATGATCGTTTACCGAGGGAGTGGGGTGCTGCCCAGTTGCGTCGTCGGCTCGTGTCTTCTCGGCGCGCTCGTAGGTTTAGCGCTTTGGGGTTATAGGACACTGCGTGTTGCTGTGTGGCGCTGGTTGTTGCTTGTGGACCCGCGGACGAGAGGGCCCGGGTGCGAGTCAGGGAACACGCGTAGGGCAGTGGTGGCCGCGGTCCTGGCAGCTGGGCCCATCTACTGGCAGTATTAACCCTTCCATGCGCAGCTAAACCCTATTGGTGGTTACCTGGGCAGCCTGCCCAGGCCACCACCTATCGGGCCCACGTGCGCATTAAAGGGCCCTGGCCACCACCTATCGGGCCGACGTGCGCATGAGGGGCCCAGGTGCGCAGGACGCGTTCACAGGAACAGAAGAGGGCCTGATGGTTTGCAGGCGTCCCGACGCTCTCTCTATCTCCACGTAGGACGACGGAGGCGGGACCCCGAAGGGTCCCACCTCTCGTTGCGTGCGATGGCCGCGCCGTCGGCGCTGAACAGTCACGCTACCAGCAACACGATTTATCCATCCTCATAGTTGGTTCCAACCAACTAAAATACCGACTTTCCCGCACCACAAAGCCGAAAAGGCGCCCTTTCAGCAACACGTAGTGTCCTATAACCCGCATCGATCCAAACAAACGAAGGGGGCGTGGCCGCGCGGCCACGCCCCCTGGCGTCTATGAGGAACGGATCAGCCTGCGTCCACCGCCTGGTTGGCGATCTGACGCTCACACACGTCGATGAGCTCGCGGATGATGCGGATCGTGCCAGCGGACGCGTCCGCGTGAGCCTCAATCCAGGACTTGCCGGAGGCGACCACGTCGACCTCGGGGGCGTAGCCCGCCAGCGCGCTCGGGAAGAGCAGCGTCGTGAGATCCTCGGCGGTGTGGAAGGTGAAGGTCTCCCAGATGCCCGCCAGGGCCTCGAAGTACTCGCCCACGTAGCCGGCGTAAGCCGACGGCGTGGTGCGCGCCTGAGCCCAGAAGCCCGAGATCATCGCCCAGCGGGTGTCATTGGGGATCGAGGTGTCGGTGAGGACCTTGTCCCACACGTCGGCTTTGATCCACTCGCCCTCGCGGGCAGCGCGAGCAGCGGCCGCGTTCTGATGGCCGGTCATCGTGTCGTCGGTGGCCTCCAGAGCTGCGATGTCCTCCTCGGTGGCGGCGCCTCCGCGCACGAGGGCGATCAGCAGGACCCACTTGAGGTCGACGTCGAGGTCCAGGCCGTCCAGGGTCTGGGTGCCGTCGTAGAGGGCGCGGATGGCCTCGAACTGCTCGGGGCTGGTCGCGTTACGGGCCGCGGCGGCGACGAGCATGCGCTGCGCGTCGGAGCCGGAGGCGGCGGTGCGAGCCAGGAGGAGCAGGCGACGGCCCGTGTCCTCGGCGGCCTCGGCGCGGTACTTGGGTGCCACGAAGGTGCGGACGGCCTCGTCGATGTGACGCAGGGTGAGCGTCAGGAGGCTCATGTTGTCCTCGATGGGAACAGCGCGCAGTGCCAGGTTCAGGTAGTCGCGTGCCGGCATCTCGCCGTCACGGGTCATGTCCCAGGCGGCTGCCATCACGACGCCGCGGGTCAGTGAATCTGTGAACTTGGTGATGTTGTTGATTGCGAAGGCCAGTGACTGCTCGTCGAGGCGGACCTTGGCGTAGCCGAGGTCGCCGTCGTTGACGAGGATGAAGTCCGGGCGGGCGATGCCCGCGGCGGCCTCGATCACCGTGGAAGCGCCATCAATGTCGAGCTCCTCGCGGAAGACCTGGGCCAGGGTGCCCTCCTCGGTCAGCGAGTAGCCGGCCACGCCCATGCGGTGCGGACGCAGGGAGGCGCCCTCGGAGAATGCTTCCTGGGTGATCTCTAGGCGCTCGATCGTGCCGTCCTCGGCGGTCGTGATGACCGGACGCAGGAGGGTCACGCCGGCTTCCTCCAGCCACACCTTCGACCACGAGGCCAGGTCTCGGCCCGAGGCGGCGGCCAGCTCGGAGAGCAGGTCGTCCAGCGTGGCGTTGGCGTAGGAGTGCTTCGTCAGGTACTCGTGCAGGCCCGCGAAGAAGGCGTCGCGTCCCACGTAGGAGACGAGCTGGCGAAGCACGGAGGCACCCTTGGCGTAGGTGATGCCGTCGAAGTTGACCTCGACGTCGGCCAGGTCGCGGATCTCGGCTGTGATCGGGTGGGTGGTGGGCAGCTGATCCTGCTTGAGGCCCCAGTCCTTGCGGACCATGAAGCCCGTCCAGCCTTCGGTGTACTTGGTAGCCTCGGCCAGAGCCAGGTGGCTCATGAACTCGGCGAAGGACTCGTTGAGCCACAGGTCGTTCCACCACTTCATGGTGACCAGGTCGCCGAACCACATGTGCGCGAGCTCGTGCAGGATGGTGTTGGCGCGAGCCTCCATCTGCGCCTCGGTGGGACGCGTGCGGAACACGTAGGCGTCGCGGAAGGTCACGCAGCCGGCGTTCTCCATGGCACCCGCGTTGTACTCGGGGACGAAAATCTGGTCGTACTTGGTGAAGGGGTAGGCGATGCCGTAGGCGCCCTCGAAGAACTCGAAGCCCCGGCGGGTGATCTCGATGATCTCGTCGGCGTCCAGGTGCTCGACGATCGAGGCGCGGGCGTAGACGCCCAGGTCGATCGTGCGTCCGTCGGAGGAGGTTAGCGTGGCCGTCGTGCCCTCGTAGGGGCCGGCGACGATCGCGGTGATGTAGGTCGACATGACCTCGGTGGTCGCGAAGCGGTAGACCCAGGCCTCGCCCTCTTCCTCGGGGGTCGGGGTCGGCGCGTTGGAGAAGACCTTCCAGCCCTTGGGGGCCTTGACCGTCAGGGTGAAGGTGGACTTCAGGTCAGGCTGTTCGAAGGTCGTGTAGACGCGGCGGGCGTCCGGAACCTCGAACTGGGAGTAGGTGTAGGCCTGGCCGTCGGCGGGGTCGACGAAACGGTGCAGGCCCTCGCCCGTGTGCATGTACTGGCAGGATGCCTCAACCTCGAGGACGTTGTGCTCGGCAAGGTTCTCCAGCGCGATGCGGTTGTCCTGGTGAACCGAGAAGGGGTCCAGGGCGTTTCCGTTCAGCGTGATCGAGTGGACGTTGTTGGATACGAGGTCAGCGAACGTGGAGGCACCTTCGCGCGCGTCGAACTCGATGCGGGTGAATGAACCGAAGTCGGTGTCTCCGCGCGTGAGGTCCAGGGAGATCTCATAGCGGGTCACAGAGGAAATGACCGAGGCGCGCTCGGTCGCTTCCTCGCGAGTCAGGTTCAGGCCTGGCATGGGTTGCCTTTCCGTCGATGGAATGGGGGCGCTGTTGCGCTCAACATTCCTATGTTGTCATGTGTTGGGTGTGATTGCGCGGGGCGCGCCGCATTTTGTCGGCTGGGACACGCTATTACCAGATGGTGACGCGCTGAGAGGGGTCGAGCCACATCTCATCGCTGGGGGTCACGTCGAATGCCTCGACGAAAGTGTCGAGGTTTCTCAGTACCTGGTTGCAGCGGAACTCAGCGGGCGAGTGGGGGTCGATCGCCAGCATCTGGCGCGCGAACTGGGGGCGCGTGGCCGTGCGCCAGGCGCGCGCCCACGAGTAGAAGAAGCGCTGAGGCCCCGTGATGCCGTCGATGATGGGGGCGGTGTGCGGGGTCAGACCCTGCTCGGCGAGCGAGGCCGCCCAGGCCTTCCACGCGATGGTCAGGCCGCCGAGGTCGCCGATGTTCTCACCGATCGTGAGCGCGCCGTTGACGTGGGGGAGCGTGCGTTCGCCACCCTCCTCCGACTCCTCGCCCTGCTCCAGCAGGATCGCGGGGGTGAGCGCGTCATACTGCTCGATGAGGGCGTGCGTACGCTCTTCGAACGCGGCGCGGTCCTCGTCGGTCCACCAGTTCGACAGGTTTCCCTCCCCGTCGTAGCGCGAGCCCTGGTCGTCGAAGCCGTGACCGATCTCGTGGCCGATGACCGCGCCGATCGCGCCGAAATTCACCGCATCGTCGGCCTCGGCGTCGAAGAACGGAGGCTGAAGGATCGCGGCGGGGAAGACGATCTCGTTGAGGGTGGGGTTGTAGTAGGCGTTGACCGTCTGGGGGGTCATGTACCACTCGTCGCGGTCCACCGGGTGGCCCAGCTTGGCCCATTCGCGGTCGGTGGCGTGAGCGTTAGCGGCACGCACGTTCTCAACGATCGTGACCTCAGGAGCCAGGTGCAGCGTCGAGTAGTCGCGCCACTTGACGGGGTAGCCGATCTTGGGGTTGAAGGTCGCGAGCTTGTCCAGCGCCTTGACCTTGGTGTCTTCGCTCATCCAGTCGAGGCCACGGATCGACTCGCCGTAGGCGTCGAGGAGACGGCGCACCAGCGCGTCCATGGCCTCCTTGGCGTCGGGCGGGAAGTGGCGGGCTACCCACGCGCGGCCCATGGCCTCGCCCAGGTAGGCCTCGATGAGTCCAAGGGCGCGCTTCCAGCGTGGACGCAGTTCCTCCGTGCCGGACAGGGTGCGGCCGTGGAAGTCGAAGTTCTCGTTCACGAAATCGCTCGACAGGAGCGACGCGTGGCAGTCGATCGCCGAGGCGCTCAGCCACTCCTTGAGCACGGACAGGTCGGTGTCGGCCCACAGGGCGGCGGCAGCGATGAGGAAGTCGGGCTGGTCGACGTTCACGACGAGGCCGGCGACGGGCATGGAAGCGCCCTGCGCCCACGCGTCCCAGTCGAAGCCAGGGGCGAGGGCGGCAATCTTCTCCCAGGGGGTCGGGTTGTCGGAGAGCAGCGGGTCGCGGTTGCTCACGGAGTCACGGTGGTGCGAGGCAATCTGGGTCTCCAGCTCCATGATGCGCTTCGCCGCGCCCTCGGGGTCCGCCATGCCGGCGAGGTCAAGGAGGCGGGCGGTGTGCGCGACGTAGGCCTCGCGGATCGGCGCGTAGTCGTCCTCACGGTAGTAGGCCTCGTCGGGCAGGCCGATTCCGGACTGGACGAGGGAGACCATGTAGCGGGAGGAATCGTGAGGGTCGGTGCCCACGTATGCGCCGAAGAGGCCTCCAACGCCTTCGCGCATGAGGCGGCCCATCTCGCGGGCGAGCTCCTCGTGGGTGGAGCAGGCCTGAATTGCGTCGAGGTCGGGGCGCAGGGGAGCGGCACCGGCTTCTTCGATGGTGTCCTCGTCGAGGAACTGAGTCCACAGCGTGGCGATGCGATGCGCATCCGGATCGTCCAGGGAGCCATCGGCTGCGTCCTGGGCGATTGCGCGCGCGTACTTTTCGGATGCGTCGCGCAGCGTGTGGAACGCCCCGTCCATGGGGCGGTCCGCTGGGATCGTGTGGGTCGCCAGCCACGTGCCGTTGACGTGGCGATAGAAATCGTCCTGCGGGCGCACCGTTGAATCGATGTTCTCGGTGTCGAGGACTCGGGCGAGCAGTGTATTCGTCATGCCTTAACTCTAGGGGGAGAGGCGGGGGTCGCGTGGGATGAGTGTTCACAAGGGGCGCATCGACCGTATTTACGTGATGGGTGTGGGATGTAATTCGTCATTTTCTCGCGGAATTGTGCGGCCGAGTGCGGATGTCAGTTTGATGCGCCACCGTCGTGCACATATGTGCACAGCGGTGTGTGCATTCGTGCAAAAGGGGTGTGAAAGGGCATCATGGATAAAGCAACGAGGCACTTCCTCATCAAGAGGTGAAGGGATTTTTTACGGTGAAGACACTTCGCACTGACGTGTGCGTCATCGGTGGCGGATCCACCGGTGCCGGCGTCGTCCGCGACGTCGCCATGCGCGGCTTCTCAGCCGTTCTCGTCGACCGGGCGGACATCGCTCAGGGAACCTCCGGTCGCTTCCACGGTCTGCTCCACTCGGGCGGCCGATACATTGCGTCCGATCCTGAGTCGGCCACCGAGTGCGCCGAAGAAAACGAGATCGTCAAGCGCATCAACGCCAACGCCGTTGAGGCCACCGGAGGCCTCTTCGTCGTGACCGCCCAGGACGATGAGGAGTACGCGGACCAGTTCCTGGCCCGCGCAGCGGCCGCAAAGGTGCCCGCCGCCGAAATCTCCATCGCCGAGGCGCTGCGTCGCGAACCCCGCCTGGACCCGCGCATCAAGCGCGCCTTCGAGGTCCAGGACGGAACGGTCGATGGCTGGCAGATGACCTGGGGAGCGATCCGCTCCGCGCAGGCGTATGGGGCGCAGGTTCTGACCTATCACCGCGTCACCGCCATCGAACGCGAGGGCGATCGCATCAGCGCCGTCATCGTCCACGATGAACGCGGAGGTGAGGACGTGCGCATCGAATGTGGCTTCGTCCTCAACTGTGGCGGCCCCTGGGCCGGACAGATCGCCGCCATGGCGGATTGCCACGGCGTCGACGTCGTCCCGGGCGCCGGCATCATGATCGCAATGAACCACCGACTGAGCCATTCGGTCATTAACCGCTGCGTGTGGCCCTCCGACGGTGACATCCTCGTGCCCGACCACACCGTGTGCATCATCGGCACGACCGACCTCAAGGCCGACGATCCGGATCGCCTGTCTATCCCCGCCGACCAGGTCCAGCAGATGCTCGACTCCGGCGAGGCGATGATCCCCGGCTTCCGCAAGTCCCGCGCCGTGCACGCGTGGGCCGGCGCGCGCCCCCTCATCAAGGACTCACGCGTGTCTGCGACCGACACCCGCCACATGGCGCGCGGCATGAGCATCATCGACCACAACACGCGCGACGGCGTCTACGGCATGCTCACCATCGCGGGCGGCAAGCTCACCACCTACCGCCTGATGGCAGAGCGCATCGTCGACATCATGTGCGAGGAGATGGGCGAGCAGCGCGCCTGCAAGACCGCCGACGAAGCCGTTCCTCCCGCCAAGGAAGAGCGCCTGTACACAATCGGCCACCGCCTCGACAATGTCGAATCGCGCAACGCATCCCCCTCCCACGAGCAGATCATCTGCGAGTGCGAGATGGCCACGCGAGCCATGCTCGAAAACGTCATGGACACCCTGCCCAATGGACAGCTCGACGACGTGCGTCGCCAGATGCGCCTGGGCATGGGGCCCTGCCAGGGCGGCTTCTGCTCCCAGCGCGCCGCGGGCATCGCCCACGAGCGCGGTGACATCGACTCGATGCGCGCCAACTCCCTCCTGCGTCTCTTCCTGAAGAACCGCTGGATCGGCCTGTGGCCCATCATGTTCGGCAAGCAAGCCAGGCAGGCCGCACTGGACGCCTGGATTCACGAGGGCACGCTCGACATCGAGCACCTGCCCGCACCCAGCGAGGAGGTTGTCCGATGAGGGACGTCGTCGTTATCGGCGCTGGCCTGGCAGGCCTGGCCGCAGCAATCAAGGCAGCCGACGCCGGACTGAGCGTCACGCTCGTCACGAAGGGCGTGGGCGGGATCCAGCTCGGCACGGGAACGGTCGACATCCTCGGCTACCGCCCCGAGCCGGTCAAAGCGCCCCTCGAGGCACTGGAAGCCCACGTGGCCTCCCGACCCACCCACCCCTACAGCCACGTCACCCCCGACTTTGTCGGCGCGTCCGTCGCATGGCTGCGTGACCTCGTCGGCGCGGAAGTGCTCATCGGTGATGAGACGCGCAACGTGCGCATCCCCACCGGCGTTGGCGCGCTGCGCCCCACCTGCCTGATCCCGCCCTCCATGGAGGCCGGCATCCCCCAGGCGGGCGGGCGCTACGCCATCGTGGGACTGGCCCGTTTCAAGGACTTCTACCCCGGCCTCGTCGCCGAAAACCTGACGCGCCAAACCGGGCCCGACGGTGCCCCGATCAAGGCGCGCGCCCTGTCTGTCGACTACGTCGTGCGCGAGGGGGAGGTCGACTCGACCGGCACCAACCATGCACGCAGCCTCGACCGCGAGGAGAACCGCGCGCGCCTGGCAGACCAGATTCGCCCCCACCTGGAAGAAGGAGAGATCGTCGGCCTGCCCGCTGTCCTCGGCCTCGATGACCCGAACGCGTGGCGCGACCTGGCGGACAAGCTCGGCCACCCCGTCTTCGAGATCCCGATCCAGCCCCCGTCGGTGCCCGGGATGCGCCTGAACGCCCTGCTGACCCGCATCGCCGCATCCAAGTGCCGGGTCGTCCTCGGATCCCCGATCAAGGCCGTGCACACGAGCGACGGACGCGTGAGCGCCGTCGAGTACGCCAGTGCGGGACGCTCCACCATCGTGGAAACGCGTTCCCTCATCCTGGCCGCCGGCGGCTTCGAATCCGGAGCCCTCGACATGGACTCCTACGGAACCGTGCGCGAAACCATCTGCGGGCTGCCCGTCATGGGCGCCTCCGGACAGCTCCTGCACGCCGACTTCTGGGGCGAGGACCAGCCCCTCTTCCTTTCCGGCCTGGCCGTGGACGACAACATGCGCGTCCTGAACGAGGACGGCGCGCCCGTGTGCCCCAACCTGTACGCGGCCGGAGGCAACCTGGCCGGCGCCACCCGCTGGCGCGAAAAGAGCGGCGAAGGAATCGCGCTGGCCAGCGCGCTCGCGGCCGTCGACTCGATCGTGGAGGAACTGAAATGACCCTGGAAATGTCAACGCTGATGGGACCGGGCGTGGAGGAAGAGGACGTCTTCGCCCTGCGCGGTGACGCCGCTCTGCGCGCGAGCCTCGACTCGTGCGTCAAGTGCACGATCTGCGAGACCCAGTGCCCGGTCATGCGAGTCACCGACCTGTTCGCCGGCCCGAAGTACTCCGGCCCGCAGGCCGAGCGCTTCCGTAAGGACGGGCAGATGGTGGACAAGTCCATCGACTACTGCTCCTCGTGCGGCACCTGTTCGCTCGTGTGTCCCCAGGGTGTGAAGGTCACCGAGATCATCCACCACCGCCGCACCGCCATGAAGGAAGCCCACGGCATCCCCATGCGCGACCGCCTCATCGGCCGCACCTCCCTGATCGGCACGATGATGACCCCGGTCGCCCCCATCGCGAACTGGGCCCTCGACGTCAAGCCGATTCGCCTGGCGATGGAGGCTGTCATCGGCGTGCACCGCTCGGCCCCCATGCCGCGCGCCTACGGACGCACCTTCGAATCCTGGTTCAAGAAGCACAAGCCGCTGCCGAACTCCGGCACGCGCGGACAGGTGATCTTCTTCCACGGATGTGCCGGCCAGTACTTCGAGGTTGAGACTTCGATCCACTCGGTCATGGTGCTCGAGCACCTGGGATACGAGGTTCTGGTGCCTAAGCACGGCTGCTGCGGCCTGGCCCTGCAGTCCAACGGCCTGTACGACGACGCGCGCAAGTATGTCTCCAAGCTGACGAACGACCTGCGCAGCGTCAACCGTGACGCTCCGATTATCTCCGCGTCGGGCTCGTGCGGCGGCATGCTGCGCCACGAGGCTCACGAGATTCTCGAAATGGACACCCCGGAGCTGAAGGATGTGGGCTCCCGTACGTGGGACATCAGCGAGTTCTTGCTGCACCTGTACGACAAGGGCGAACTGGATACGAACTTCCAGCGTATTGACGTCACCATCCCGTACCACGCCCCCTGCCAGGTCAAGTCCCAGGGCCTGGGCAAGCCGGCGATTGAGCTGATGAGCCTGATCCCCGGCGTGACCGTCAAGGATTCCGAGCAGCCGTGCTGCGGCATCGCGGGCACGTACGGCATGAAGAAGGAGAAGTACGCGATCGCCCAGGCCGTGGGTGCCCCCGTCTTCGACTTCATCAAGCAGGTCAACGCCGAGTTGGCCGCCTGTGACACGGAGACGTGCCGCTGGCAGCTGCGCACGGCCACGGGCGCGAACGTCGTCCACCCGATCTGGCTGATTCACAAGGCCTACGGCCTGCCCAACGGCTGAGATATCCGCGAGTATCCCCGGGCGCGCACGACGGTGCGTACCCGGGGATATTACTGTTGCCCTATGAACACTTCTCGTCGCGTCGTCGTCACTGGAGCCTCCACCGGAATCGGGCAGGCTACCGCCCGTCTGTTGGCGAAGCGGGGGTGGAGGGTCGTCGCCGTGGCCAGGCGTCGCGAGCGCCTCGAGGCCCTCGCCGAGCAGATCGGCTGCGAGTACTGGGCGGCCGACCTCACCGACGAGGCGCAGGTGAATGAGATGGCCGCACGCGTCCTGGAGGGCGGTCCCGTGGATGCGCTCGTCAACAACGCCGGGGGAGCGATCGGCGTGGACCGGGTCGCTGAGGGGGATCCGGCCAGGTGGAGCGCGATGTATGAGCGCAACGTGCTCACCGCCCTGCACTGCTCACGTGCGTTCTTGCCGGGGATGCGTGAGCGCGGGGGAGACCTCGTCTTCCTCACCTCGACCGCCGCCCACGACACCTACCCGGGAGGCGGCGGATACGTGGCCGCCAAGCATGCCGAGCGCATCATCGCGAACACGTTGCGTCAGGAGCTGGTGGGCGAGCCCGTGCGCGTCATCGAGATTGCGCCCGGCATGGTGCGCACCGAGGAATTTTCGCTCAACCGGCTCGGCTCCCGCGAGGCCGCCGACCGCGTCTACGAGGGCGTCGCTGCCCCGCTTGTCGCCGAAGACGTCGCAGAGGCGATCGTGTGGACCCTGGAGCGCCCCTCCCACGTCAACATCGATTCGATGATCGTGCGCCCGGTGGCCCAGGCGACGAACACCCTCGTGGCGAGGAGTAGTACCGCTGTGAGCTGACAAATTAATCAAGCTCCAAAAGGCGATGTACGACACCTGGTATTTCATAGTGTTTTCACAGTTTCGCCATAACGCACGCTTAATTCTTGCCCCTAGTCTGCGAAGCAATGATGCATAAATCAGCAGAAAGGAGCGTCCCTATGGCGGACGACAACGAGAACCTGGCGGGCGACGCCGAGCGCACCTCGATCCTGCCCCAGTCGCAGCAGCAGGCCGCGGATCAGACCGAAGTCTTGCCCACCCACGCGTCTCAGGCGGAGACGTCACAGATACCTCCCGTCGCGCAGCAGGAGGGGGCCAGCGCGTTTTCTGGCACGCCCCCGGAGTCTGCCGCGCACTCTTCCGCCGACGATCAGGCTGGCGACGAGGCCGTGGCGGCTAGCGCTGAGCCAGTTGCGCCAGCGTCGAAGAAAATCTCGTGGGGTAAGCGCGCTGCCGTTGCGGGAGCAGCCGCGGCGATCCTCTCCGTCGGTTTCGGAGCGGGCATGATCACTCACGCAGCCATCGTCGGGGATGGGGAAGACTACTACGAGCAGGGCTACGAGGACGGTTACAACGACCAAGGCTACGGGGATGAGGACGAGGATTTCGGCCCCGGCGGTCAGCAGGGCACCGGTAACGGTCAGCAGGGCCCCGGTAACGGTCAGCAGCAGGGGCCCGGCGGTGAGCAGGGAGACTCTGGCAGCACCCGCCCGGGACCCCCTCCGGAGGGTGGTCGAGGCCCCGGCAGTAGGTCTGGAAGCCAGGGCAGTGCGGATACTTCCACCCAGAATGAGGGTTCGACTGCCAGCTGAGCGATGAGGGCGCGCGGGACGACATCCGTTTCGCGCGCCCTTTATCCGAGCGTAGCCGCCAGGGTCGAGGCGGCCACGCACACCAGCAGCGCCGCAAAGACGAAGCCGAGGACCCGGTTCGACACTCTCTTGGTGAGCTTGGCTCCCACGATGCCGCCTCCCATCGACGCTGCGGTGAACAGCGTGACCATGGCCCCGGCCTCGGCGGTGATCGTCAGGGTTCCCGCGA
>CAUTRF010000050.1:0-14664 GCA_963540795.1 uncultured Actinomyces sp. | reverse complement strand
GCCGGCGAGATCCACGAGGGTGCCCAGTACCTGTGGGAGGTCAACGTCTACGTGCCCGAGACGGGCAAGGTGGAGACGAACCTCGTGACCGACCCCTACTCGGTGGCCTTGACCGTCGACTCCACGCGCTCCGTCGCCGTCAACATGGACAACCCGGCGATTGCCCCATCGGAGTGGACGGACTCGAAGGCTCCGGTCATCGAGGATGACGCCCAGCGCTCTATCTACGAGCTGCACGTGCGTGACTTCTCCGCCGCGGACGCCTCGGTTCCTGAGGACATGCGCGGCACCTACATGGCCTTCACGCAGTTCCAGTCCAACGGCATGCGCCACCTCGCCGAGCTGGCGCGCGCCGGCATGAACACGGTGCACCTGCTGCCCACCTTCGACATCGCGACCATTCCCGAGAATCGCGCGGACCAAAAGACGCCCGCGATCCCCGAGGATGCTGGCCCGGCGTCTGAGGAACAGCAGGCTGCGGTCACGGCCGTCGCCGACCAGGATGCCTACAACTGGGGCTACGACCCGCTGCACTGGATGGCTCCCGAGGGCTCCTACGCGACCTCGTCCCATCAGAACGGCGGCGCGCGCGTGCGCGAATTCCGTTCCATGGTGGGTGGTCTGCACTCGATCGGCATGCAGGTCGTCCTCGACCAGGTCTACAACCACACGCCCGCGGCCGGCCAGTCCGCCAACTCCGTGCTCGACCGCGTCGTGCCCGGCTACTACCAGCGTCTGAACGCCACGGGCGGTGTTGAGACCTCGACATGCTGCTCCAACGTCGCGACCGAAAACGCGATGAGCGAGCACCTCATGATCGACTCGATGATCCACTGGGCGAAGTACTACCACGTCGACGGCTTCCGCTTCGACCTTATGGGCCACCACCCGGCCGAGGAGATGAAGCGCGCGAAGGCCGCCCTGGCGTCCCTCACCCTGGAGAAGGACGGCGTGGACGGTAAGCGCCTGTACATCTACGGCGAGGGCTGGAACTTCGGTGAGGTCGCGAACAACGCGCTGTTCACCCAGGCCACGCAGGGCCAGCTGGACGGCACCGGCATCGGCGCGTTCAATGACCGCCTGCGCGACGCCGTGCACGGTGGCGGCCCCTTCGATGAGGATCACCGCGTTTTCCAGGGCTTCGGCTCGGGCGCGTTCTCGGACTTCAACGGCCTTGACACCCGCTCCGAGGCGGATCGCCGCGCCGACTACCTGCACCGCGTGGACCTGGTGAAGCTGGGCCTGGCGGGCAACCTGAAGGACTACACGCTCACCACCTACGACGGCAAGACCGTGTCGGGCGCGCAGCTGGACTACAACGGCCAGGGTGCCGGGTTCGCCTCCCAGCCTGCCGAGAACGTCAACTACGTGGATGCTCACGACAACGAGACGCTCTTCGATCTGATCACCTACAAGATGCCGACGGATGCTCCGATGGATCACCGCGTGCGCATGTCGCTGATCAGCCAGGCCTCCGTGGCGCTGTCGCAGTCGCCTTCCTTCTGGGCCTCGGGTACGGAGATGCTGCGCTCGAAGTCTCTGGACCGCGACTCCTACAACTCGGGAGATCACTTCAACGCCATCGACTGGTCCAAGCAGGACAACGGCTTCGGCCGCGGCCTGCCGGTCAAGTCGAAGAACGGCGCGGCGTGGGATCACATGCGTCCGCTGCTGGAGAACCCCGATCTGAAGCCGACCCCGGAGCAGATCGATACCTCCTCGGAAATCGCGATGGACTTCCTGCGCGTGCGTTCCTCCTCGCGCCTGTTCACGCTGGGCAGTGCGGATCTGATCCGTTCTAAGGTGACCTTCCCGAACTCGGGTGAGGGTGCCGTGGATGGCACGATCCTCATGCTGATCAACGACGAGGCCGGGGCCGGGGACGACATCGACGCGGCTCTCGACGGCGCTCTCGTCGTCTTCAACGCGAGCGGCGAGTCCGTGACCACCGCGGTCGAGGGGCTGTCGGGTCGCGTCTTCAAGCTGCACGAGGCCCAGGCGAACGGCTCGGATGAGACCGTCAAGGGCGCGTCCTTCGACGCGAAGACGGGCTCCGTCACGGTTCCCGCACGCACGGTTGCCGTCTTCACGCAGGCTGCGGGAGATCGCATCGACCCCAGCGTCACCCCGGAGCCGGATCCGGAGACCGCGCAGTGGATCGCGTCGGGTGATGGTCGCTGGTGGCTGCGCTACGCGGACGGTTCCTACCCGTCCAACGAGCGCGTTGTGCGCGGCGGCGTCACCTACTCCTTCGACGCGGACGGCTGGATGAAGACCGGTTGGCACCTTGAGGATGGCGTGTGGCGCTACTACGCCCCGTCCGGCGCGATGGCGACCGGCTGGACCGCCGTGGGTGGTACCTGGTACTACCTGGATCCCGACACCGGGGCCATGGCGACCGGCTGGCTAAAGGACGGCGACACCTGGTACTACCTGCACGGCAGCGGTGCGATGGCCACCGGATGGGTGAACCTGGACGGTGCCTGGTTCTACCTGCACGGCAGCGGTGCGATGGCCACCGGCTGGGTGAACCTGGGCGGTACCTGGTACTACCTGACGGAATCCGGCCAGATGGCGATCGGATGGGTGAAGGACGGCGGCAGCTGGTTCTTCTGCCACCCGTCGGGAGCCATGGCGACCGGGCGCGTCGTCATCGGCGGCACCCCCTACGTCTTTGACGGTTCGGGTCGCTGGGTCGCCTAGCGGATCGCTACGCAAACGGGTGGGCCGGGACGATTGATTCGTCCCGGCCCACCCGTTTGTCTGCTGCGCGGTCGCGGCTTACAGGTCCGCGGCGTCCTCGACGGTGGAGAGGAATTCAGTGAGCCTATTGGCGGCCGCCATGACGGAGGGGCCGTGCTGGCGTCCGGGCTGGCGACCCATGCGCTCGATCGGGCCGGAGATGGACAGGGCGGCCAGGACGCGGCCGGAGGGGCCGCGCACGGGAGCGGACACGGAGGCGACACCCGGCTCGCGCTCGCCCACGGACTGTGCCCAGCCGCGGCGGCGCACCTCGGAGAGCATCGTGGCGTTGAAGGAAGCTCCGTACAGGCCGCGGTGCAGGCGGTCGGGCTCCTCCCATGCGAGCAGGACTTGGGCGGCAGAACCTGCACTCATGGATAGTGTGGCACCCACCGGGATCGAGTCGCGCAGGCCCATCTCGCGTTCGGAGGCGGCCACGCACACGCGGTAGTCGCCCTGGCGGCGGAAGAGCTGGGAGGATTCCTTCGTGTGGTCGCGCAGAGCCTGGAGGACCGGCATGGAGGCCTGGAGGAGGCGGTCTTCGCCGGCGGCGGAGGAGAGCTCCTGGAGGCGGGGACCGAGGATGAAACGTCCCTGCATGTCGCGGGCGACCATGCGGTGATATTCGAGAGCGACGGCCAGTCGATGGGCAGTGGGGCGAGCAAGCCCCGTGCTGGAAACGAGTTGGGCGAGGGTGGCGGGTCCCGCTTCAAGAGCGCTGAGAACCAACGCAGCTTTATCGAGAACGCCAACGCCACTGGATGTTTGCTCTTCCATACAACTATTTAATATCTCAGCTTTTGAGATGGCAAATTGTCGGATAGTGAAACAGGTCAAAGCTGCGTCCGAGACGTGAGATCAGCGGGTCGCCTGGCCAATGAGGCGGTTCCATTGATTGCGAAGCATGAATGACACCGTGTCTCCAGAGCGGAGGCCAGAGGAGGAACAATGACCGGAACGATGGCAGAAAAGGTGTGGCGCGACCACATCGTGTCCAAGGGGGAGAACGGTGCCCCCGACCTCCTGTTCATTGACCTCCACCTCGTGCACGAAGTGACGAGCCCCCAGGCTTTCGAGGGACTGCGCCTCGCCGGACGTCAGGTGCGTCGCCCCGACCTGACGATCGCGACCGAGGACCACAACACGCCCACGGTCAATATCGACCAGCCGATCGCGGACATCACCAGCCGCACCCAGATCGACACGCTGCGCAAGAACGCCGAGGAGTTCGGTGTGCGCCTGCATTCCCTGGGCGACGCGGACCAGGGCATCGTTCACGTGGTTGGCCCCCAGCTGGGACTCACCCAGCCCGGCATGACGATCGTGTGCGGCGACTCCCACACCTCCACGCACGGAGCGTTCGGCGCGCTGGCCTTCGGTATTGGCACCAGCCAGGTCGAGCACGTTCTCGCCACCCAGACCCTCCCGATGGCCCCCTTCAAGACTATGGCGATCACCGTTAACGGCTCCCTGCCCGAGGGGTCGACGGCCAAGGACATCATCCTCGCCGTCATCGCCAAGATCGGTACCGGCGGCGGCCAGGGCTACGTCCTGGAGTACCGCGGCCAGGCCATCCGCGAGCTCTCCATGGAGGGCCGCATGACGATCTGCAACATGTCGATCGAGGCGGGTGCCCGCGCCGGCATGATCGCGCCCGACCAGACGACCTTCGACTACATCAAGGGCCGCCCCCACGCCCCCGAGGGCGAGGACTGGGATCGCGCCGTCGAATACTGGTCCTCGCTCGCCTCCGACGAGGACGCCGTCTTCGATGCCGAGGTCATCCTCGAGGCCGCCGACATCGAACCCTTCGTCACCTGGGGCACCAACCCGGGCCAGGGCGTGCCGCTGTCCGCGACCGTCCCCGCCCCCGAGGACTTCACCGACGAGACGGCCCGCGCCGCGGCCGAGCGCGCCCTGGAGTACATGGACCTCAAGGCCGGCACCCCGATGCGCGACATCGCCGTGAACACCGTCTTCATCGGCAGCTGTACCAACGGCCGCATCGAAGACCTGCGCGCCGCCGCCGGCATCGTCAAGGGCCGCCGCAAGGCCGAGGGCGTGCGCGTCATGGTCGTGCCCGGCTCCGCCCGCGTGCGCCTCCAGGCCGAGGCCGAGGGCCTCGATAAGATCTTCACCGACTTCGGTGCCGAATGGCGCAACGCCGGCTGCTCCATGTGCCTGGGCATGAACCCCGACACGATGAACGCGGGAGACCGTTCGGCCTCCACCTCCAACCGCAACTTCGAAGGCCGCCAGGGCAAGGGCAGCCGCACGCACCTGGTGTCCCCGCTCGTCGCGGCCGCCACCGCCGTGCGCGGCACCCTGTCCTCTCCGGCCGACCTCTGAGGCTGCCCTCCGCAACCCGACAGCGGGGGAGGGCCCCGGCCTCGTCCCCCACGGAAGAAAAGACTCAACCACCCATGGAAAAGTTCATCACCCACACCGGCATCGGCGTCCCGCTGCGCCGCTCCAACGTCGACACCGACCAGATCATCCCCGCCGTCTACCTCAAGCGCGTGACCCGCACGGGCTTCGAGGACGCCCTCTTCGCCGCCTGGCGCACTGACCCGGAGTTCGTCCTCAACCAGGACGCCTACAAGAACGGCTCCGTCCTGATCGCGGGCCCCGACTTCGGCACCGGCTCCTCGCGTGAGCACGCCGTGTGGGCGCTCAAGGACTACGGATTCCGCGTCGTCCTGGCCCCCAAGTTCGCTGACATTTTCCGCGGAAACTCGGGTAAGCAGGGCCTGGTGACCGGCATCATCTCCCAGGAGGACTGCGAGTCCCTGTGGAAGCTCCTCGAGTCCGAGCCCGGCACCGAGGTCACCGTCTCTCTGGAGGACAAGACCTGGCGCGCCGGTGCGATCTCGGGCACCTTCCAGATCGACGACTACGTGCGCTGGACCCTCATGGAGGGCCTGGACGACATCGCCCTGACCCTGCGTCACGAGGACGAGATCGCGGCTTACGAGGCCGCGCGCCCGTCCTTCAAGCCGCGCACGCTCCCGGCGAAATTCTTGCCCAAGGAAGAAGTTGTGTCGGCTCGCGGCTGAAAGCACTGCGCATACTGGCCCCTACCTAGCTAGAGTAGGGGCCAGTTACGTCATAGTGAGGAGCACTCATGTCATCGATCCTTCAGGTTGAGGGCGGCCATCCGCTGCGCGGTGAGATCACGGTGCGCGGAGCGAAAAACTTCGTCCCCAAGGCGATGGTTGCGTCGCTGCTCGCCGACACCCCCTCCGAGCTGTACAACGTGCCGCTCATCCGCGACACCGACGTGGTCTCGGACCTGCTGAGCCTGCACGGCGTCCAGATCGACTTCGATCAGGATCGCGGCACGCTGCGCATGGACCCCTCGAACGTCAAGGTCGCCTCGCGCTCTGACATCGATACGCTCGCGGGTGCCTCGCGCATCCCGATCCTGTTCTGCGGCCCGCTGCTGCACCAACTGGGCGAGGCCTTCATCCCCGAGCTGGGCGGCTGCGCGATCGGCGGCCGTCCCATCGACTTCCACCTGGAGACGCTGCGCAAGTTCGGCGCGATCGTCGACAAGCAGCCCGAGGGCGTGCATATCAAGCGCCCCTCTACCGGCCTGCACGGCGCGATCATCGAGCTGCCCTTCCCGTCGGTGGGCGCGACCGAGCAGACGCTGCTCACGGCCGTGCGTAACGAGGGCATCACGACCCTGAAGGGCGCTGCCATTGAGCCCGAGATCCTCGACCTCATCAACGTCCTGCAGAAGATGGGCGCGATCATCTCGGTGGACACGGACCGCACGATCCGCATCGAGGGCGTCGCCAAGCTCAGCGGCTACCGCCACACGGCCCTGCCGGATCGCATCGAGGCGGCCTCGTGGGCCGCGGCCGCCCTGGCCACCCACGGCGATATTTACGTGCGCGGTGCTCACCAGCCCGACATGACGACGTTCCTCAACACCTTCCGCAAAGTGGGCGGCGCCTTCGATATCGACGCCGACGGCATCCGCTTCTACCACCCGGGCGAGCCGCTGCACTCGATCGCCCTGGAGACGGCCGTGCACCCGGGCTTCATGACGGACTGGCAGCAGCCCCTCGTCGTGGCCCTCACCCAGGCCGAGGGCCTGTCGATCGTGCATGAAACCGTGTACGAGAACCGTTTCGGCTTCACCGAGGCGCTGCGCAAGATGGGCGCGAACATCCAGGTCTACCGTGAGTGCCTGGGTGGAACTCCCTGCCGCTTTGGCCAGAAGAACTACTACCACTCGGCGGTCATCTCAGGCCCGACCCCGCTACACAGCGCGGATATCGAGGTTCCGGACCTGCGCGGCGGCTTCTCTCACCTGATCGCGGCTCTGACCGCGTCGGGCACGTCCACCGTGTCGGGCATCGACGTGATTTCGCGCGGCTACGAGCACTTCACGCGCAAGCTCCACCAGCTGGACGCTCGCGTGCGCTACCTGGACGCCTGAGATCATGGCCGCATCGGGCGTGCGACGCAGCATTTTGTTGCTGGTCTCGTCGATGTCGGCGGGCGGGCGCAGCGTGCGCCTGGGCCCTCGCATCGTGCGCATCCTGCGCGGTGGCGGCTGGGAGGTCGCGGTTCGCCTGACGACGCCCGGCGACGACCCGGCGGCGATCGCCGGCGAGGTCGCGTCCGGATCCTTCGTCGCAGCCCTGGGCGGTGACGGGTACCTGGGTGCCGTGGCGCGCGGGTGCCACGAGTCCGATGCAGTCTTCGTTCCTATGCCTGGCGGTCGCGGCAACGACCTGTGTCGCGCGCTGGGCATCGGCACGGACCCGCTGGTGCGCGCGCGTTCCCTGGCTCCGCTTGGTTTTTCTTCCGACGAGGCCGGGGCGCACTCCTCGGCGTGGCTGGCCTCCCGGGTACGCCCCCTGGACGGTATGTGGGTGCGCTCGCGCGACGGCGTGCGCCTGGCTCTCGGCATCGTCTCGATCGGCCTGGATGCGCGAGCGAACATCCTCGCGAACGAGTCCTCGCTGACCTCTGGGCCGCTGGCCTACGGGTACGGGGCCTTCGCGGCCCTGGCCTCGCACGAACCCACCGAGATCGTGGCCACCGTGGACGGGGTTGAGCGCAACATGAGCGGCTGGATCGCGTCGGTGTCCAACTCCGGGCGTTTCGGCGGCGGCATCACCCTGGTGGAATCCTCCGATATGAGCGACGGCGTCCTTGAGGTGTGCCACGTGGGCCCCCTGCCGCTCTCTCGTGCCCTGCCCGTGCTCGCCCGCGTCGTCGCCGGGCGCGCGAAGGCACACCCGGCTATCGAGGTGGAAAGCGCCCGCGTCGTCTCCTTCGCCGCTCCCGCAGGCATGATCGCCATGGCGGACGGGGATCGCATCGCATCGATCCCCTTCACCGTCGACGTTGCTCCCGGGGTCGTGTCCGTCCTCGTGTGAGGTCCGTGTGGGCCAGCGCGCCCAGCGAGCGGTCCCCGTAGAATAAAGCTATGAGTGCTGTCTCCGGCTTTTACACCTTCGCGAAGGGCGTCCTGACGCCCATCATGACCCCCTGGATCAAGTTCACCGTGACGGGCGAAGAGAATCTCCCCGCCGAGGGCGGCTTCCTCCTGGTGCCCAACCACCTGTCCAACGTCGATCCGCTGTGTCTGTGCTGGTACTTCATGAAACGCGACACCGCCGTACGTTTCCTGGCGAAAAAGTCGATGTTCTCCGTGCCGGTGTTCGGCTGGATCATCAAGGGCATGGGCCTGATCCCCGTCAACCGCGACTCGAACCCCGCCGCCGTCCTGGCACCCACCCGTGAGGCCCTGAAGGCCGGCGAGGTCATCGGTATCTTCCCCGAGGGCACTCTCACGCGCGACCCCGACCAGTGGCCCATGGAGTTCAAGTCCGGCGCAGCCCGCCTGGCCCTCGATACGGGCGTGCCCGTCATCCCCGTCTCGCAGTGGGGCCCGCAGGACATCATGGCCCCCTACAACGCCAAGGGCATCGACATGCGCCCGGGCCGGCGCGTCTCCTACCACTTCGGTGAGCCCGTCGACCTGTCGGATCTCATGAGCCCCGCCGGCTCGGAGGATCACGAGGCCGTCAACGAGGCGACCAAGCGCATCAGCGACGCCGTGCGCGCGGGCGTGGGCAAGCTGCGCGGACTTCCCGTCCCCGAGCGGGTGTGGGACCCCGCCACGCAGGCCGGCCCCTGGTGGGAGGCAGAGCTCGCGAAGAAGGCCAAGAAGGCCAAGAAAGCCCGCAAGAAGGGCTAATCGCGGATATCGATGACCATGCGCACCGGGTTGGACAAGAATCCGATCTGGAATTGGCGAGCGGATAGCGCCCCGATGACGACGTGCGTGTTGTCCTCGAAGGTGCCGTCCGAGACGATGTCCAGGTCTCCAGCGCGCGTGTGCGTTCCGGCCGGGTAGGAGTTCTCGGTCGCGCTCATCGGCGTGCCGTCGATAACCAGATCCAGGAGCGTCTCGCCCTCGACCTGGATGGGTAGGCCTCGACCCTGTTCGACGGCCTCATTCGTCCACGCCGCGCGCCACACCCCCGGCGTTCCCTCGCCCGAAAACTCCAGCACGACCCTCGTGAAACCCTCGTGCGTCGCCGCGCGAATTGCCGTCAGTGCCAGCGCCTTGTCCGGGTCATCCGAGCGCACGGGAGGCAGCCCCTCCACGCTCGACATCCAGTTGTCTGCGTTAATCGGCTTGGTTGCATCCAAACCCGGCTCCGGCGTCGGCGTCGTCTCCGACACCTCGCTCGCGCTCGCGGATGCCGCGGGGGAGTGGGAGGCGCTCGGCGAGGCCCCGGCCGACTGAGGCGCGTTCGTTGGGAACCCGGGCGCGCACGCACCCAACAGGAGCAGTGAGACGGCCGCGCTCGCGGTGAAAGCTCGACGGTGAGACACAGTTCCTCCGGGTAGGGTCGGTTGTTTCAATCCTAGTAGAATGGCCTCGACAGGGAGGTCTCGATGAGTATGACAACAGCTGCGGTCCTGGGAACGGGTGCGTGGGGAACGACGTTCGCGCAGGTGCTCGCCGACGCGGGTGTGAGCGTGACGATGTGGGGGCGTAACGCCGACACGATCTCGTTTATCAACGGGGGAGAGAACCCGACGTACCTGCCGGGGATCGCCCTGTCGGAGCGCATCAGTGCGACCACCGATATCGCCGAGGCTGTTGACGGCCGCGAGCTTGTCGTCGTGGCCGTGCCCGTCAAGGCCGTGCGCGCCACCCTGAGCGCCGCGCGCGAGTCCTTTTCCCCCGACGTCGCCCTGCTGTCGCTGGCGAAGGGCCTCGAGCTTGGCTCCCTCAAGCGCGTCGACGAGATCATCGCCGAGGCCTCGGGCGTGCCGAGTAGTCGCATCGCCGTCCTGTCCGGCCCGAACCTCTCACGCGAGATCGCGCAGCGCCAGCCCACGGCGACGGTCGTGGCTGCAACCGACGTGGAGCTGGCCAAGGAGATCGCGAAGGCCTGTCACAACTCCTATTTCCGCCCCTACGTGTCCACCGACGTCGTGGGCACGGAGATGGCGGGTGCCACGAAGAACGTTATCGCGGTCGCCATCGGCGCCGCCGAGGGCATGGGCCTGGGCATCAACACGCGCTCGACCCTCATCACCCGCGGCCTGGCGGAGATGACGCGTCTGGGTACCGCGCTCGGTGCGGAGCCCGCGACCTTCGCGGGCCTGTCCGGCATCGGCGACCTCGTCGCCACCTGCTCCTCGCGCCTGTCTCGTAACTTCTCCCTCGGCCACCGCCTCGGCTCCGGCATGGGATTGGCCGAGGCCCTGGCCCTGTCCCCGGGCGTCGTCGAGGGCGTCGCGTCGGCCTCGCCGATCCTTCAGGTCGCGGCCTCCGTCGGCGTCGACATGCCGATTACGGGTGCCGTCGTTGAGGTCGTCGAGGGGCGCGCGAGCATCGAGGAGATGGGGCGCATGCTGCTCGCACGCCCGCAGAAGATGGACGGCTGGAAGATCGAGCTGGTCTAAACGTCGCGCACGCGGGCACCAGACGCCTTCCGCGCGGTAGTCTTGGACCCATGACTGCAATTTCTCGTCCTCGCGTCCTTATTGTCTTCGGTGGACGCTCCTCCGAGCATGAGATCTCGTGCTCGACGGCCGCCGGCATCCTGACCGCTATCGACCGCACGAAGTGGGACGTGATCCCGCTAGGCATCACGCGCGACGGCCAGTGGGTGCGCGTCGCCGATGATCCGTCGGCGCTGGAATTTAAGGATGGGAAGGGTCAGTCCGTTACCGCCGGATCGACCCGCGTCGCGCTCACCCCGGGCGAGGGCAATCTCGTCGAGCTCACCTATGAAGGCGACCCGGATGCCCCGGACTCGCGCGTCGTCGGCGTGGAGGACCTGGGTCACGTGGACATCGTCTTCCCGCTCTTGCACGGCCCCTACGGCGAGGACGGCACCATTCAGGGCCTCTTCGAGATGGCCGGCGTGCGCTACGTGGGCTGCGGCGTGACCTCCTCGGCCGTGTCGATGGACAAGCACTTTACCAAGACCGTTCTGGCTGCCGCCGGCATCGACGTGGGCCAGTGGGAGCTGGTCACCGCCCGTCAGTGGGACGCCGACGCTACCGCCTGCATGGACCGCATCGAGCGCCTGGGCTTCCCCGTCTTCGTCAAGCCCTGCCGCGCCGGTTCTTCGGTCGGTATCTCGCGCGTGACCTGCCGCGAGGACCTGCCCGTGGCCATCAAGGAGGCTGCGAACCACGACCCGCGCATCATCGTCGAGGCCTCTATCTCCGGCCGCGAGGTCGAGTGCGGCGTCCTCGGCTCGCGCTCCGACTGGCGCAGTGGCACCGCGCCCCTGGGGGAGATCGTCGTCCCCGAGGGCGAGTTCTACGACTACGAGCACAAGTACGTGGACGACGTCGTTGGCCTGTCCTGCCCGGCGGACGTCGCCCCCGACTACGCCGATCGCATCCGCGAGACCGCGTGGCGTGCCTTCGACGCTCTCGAGTGTGAGGGCCTGGCGCGTGTCGACTTCTTCCTCGACGAGGCGTCCGACACCGTCATCATCAACGAAGTGAACACGATGCCCGGTTTTACGCCCATCTCGATGTACCCGCAGATGTGGGCTGCCGCAGGCCTGTCCTACCCGGACCTGCTGACCGAGCTGCTGACCGAGGCCGCGCAGCGCCCGCTCGGCCTGCGGTGAGTTCCCAGCCACGACCTCGTTCAGCCTTCCTCCCCACGACAGAAAGAACACTATGACGGCCCACCCCAAAGTCACCCTGGTGACCTGCAAGTCCATGCCCAACCTCTTCAAAGGCGAGGAAGGTCTGCTCGACGAGCTGGCGGCGCGCGGGTGCGACCCTCAGATTAAGGTGTGGAACGATCCCGACGTCGACTGGTCTGAGGTCGGCATGGTCGTCGTGCGCTCCGTGTCCGACTACGCGAGCGACCGCCCGGCGTTCCTGGAGTGGACGAAGCAGCTGCGTCGCGTGCAGAACTCCGCGGACGTGCTGAACTGGAACACGGACAAGCATTACCTCAAGGACCTGTCCGCCCTGGGCATGCCCACGATTCCCACGAACTGGCTCGAGCCCGAGCAGAACCTGTCCAAGCACCAGATCCACACGCGCTTCCCGGCCTTCGGTGAGTTCGTCGTCAAGCCCGCCGTGTCCTCCGGCGTGCGCGACATCGGCCGCTACACGACCGTGGACACCCGCCAGCGCCAGGCCGCCATGCGCCAGGTCCAGGGCCTGCTCGGCGAGGGGCGCTCGGTCATGATCCAGCGCTATGTCGAGGAGATCGACCTGCACGGCGAGATCTCGCTCGTCTTCTTCAACGGCCTGGTTTCCCATGCCGTCGAGAAGCGCTCCGCCCTGCACCCCGCGTCGGTCAGCGATCCCTCGATGCACGAGGCCGTGGTGACCGCCGAGGCCGCCGACTCGCTCGCGTGGAAGTGGGGCGAGGAGATCCGCCGCGTCCTGCACGGCTACGTGCGCTCGCGCCTGGGCCACGACGAGCTGTTCCTCTTCAACCGCGTGGACCTGGTCCCCGACGGCAAGGGGTCCTTCCTGGTCATGGAGGTCTCCCTCGTGGATGCCGACCTGTACCTGGGTGCCACCCCTGGCGCGCTCGGCAACTTTGCCGACGCGATCTCCGCTCGCGCCCACTGGTGATGCACGCCATTGCCGTGAGGGCTGTGCTCGAGTTTTCAAGCTCGGGTGGGTAGTGCTAAGCTCTACCCGTTGCCTTCACGGCGACGCGATGGTGGCTGTAGTTCAGTTGGTAGAGCACCTGGTTGTGGTCCAGGACGTCGCGGGTTCGAGTCCCGTCAGCCACCCCACCGCCCCGGCGCCTATGCGCCGGGGTTTTTGTTTCTGGAGTATGCTTGTAGCAGCCCAATTGACCGGACAAAGGAGTTGTCATGCCCAGCGTGATCGCCTACGGATGCGACGATGCCACCACCCAGTTCCACCCCCTGCAGATCGACATCCGCGAACCCGGCGAGGGGGAGATCTACTTCGACGTCGCCTACGCGGGCATCTGTCACTCCGATATCCACTCCGCCCGCGGCGAGTGGGGTCCCGTGTCCTACCCGCTCGTGCCCGGCCACGAGTTCGTCGGCACCGTCGCCAAGGTCGGCCCCGGCGTCACCAAGTTCAAGGTGGGGGACCGCGTGGGCGTGGGCTGCATGGTCGGCTCCTGCGGCACGTGCGAGATGTGCGAATCCGACTACGAGCAGTGGTGCACCTCGACGCCCGGCACCCTGTGGACCTACCGCGCCGACGCCGAGGGCAACCCGACGACCGGCGGCTACTCGCGCGGCTTCACCGTGCGCGAGGATTTCGCGCTCCACATCCCGTCCGAACTGGATTTTGCGGCCTGCGCGCCCCTCCTGTGCGCCGGCATCACCACCTACTCGCCGCTCAAGCACTACAACGTGGGCCCCGGCTCACGCGTGGCCATCCTCGGCATGGGCGGCCTCGGACACGTGGGCGTGCAGATCGCCAAGGCCATGGGCGCCGACGTCTCCGTCATTTCACACGGCCGCTCCAAGGAGGCCGATGCTCGCCGCTTCGGTGCCGACCACTTCTATGCCACCAGCGAGGAGGGCGTGCTCGAGTCCCTGCGCGGCTCCTTCGACCTGATCCTGTGCACGGTGTCCGCCGACGGCCTCGACTACACCGGATACATGGCGGCCCTGCGACCCTACGGCGTGTTCGTCGACGTGGGCCTGCCCACCGAGCCCGTCTCCCTGCCGCTGCGCGCCTTCGTTAACGGCGCCAAGTCCTTCGCCGGCTCCCAGATCGGCGGCATCGCCGAAACCCAGGAGATGCTCGACTTCTGCGCCGCCCACGGCGTCATTCCGCAGGTCGAGATGATCACCGGCGAGGACATCACGCAGGCTTACGACAACATCGTCGCCTCGCGCGTGCGCTACCGCTACGTGATCGACACCTCCACGTTCCCAGAGACCGCGTGAGCGTGGGGTGATAGGACGCTGCGCGACGCTGTGTGGTGTTGCTTGTGGCCCCGCGGGTGTTCTGGGTGCCGGAGAACCCGGCCGCTGGGGGTGCCGGTGGGCGGCGGCCGCCCGTGAGCCGTCCGCGCCGCGAGCTTCGCTCGGCGCGTCGGCTCGAAGCTCGTCCTGGACTCGCTACCCTCGGGCTCCGCAGCTTGGCCCACTTCGTCCCGGGTTGCCGCCCCTCATTACTGGGCCGACAGCCAATGTCGCATGCAATTCCCTGACACGTGCAGTCGACCGCTCTGTGAAAAGCCCGGAATTTCAACGGTTATCTGTCATAACATGAAGTGTGCGTGGGGGAATTGCATGCGAAAGTGTGCCGATCGGGTCCCTGCGTCAGGTATGGGCACCGCGTTGAGTGCTGCAGGCGGGGGTCCGGTTATCTGAAACCACTGTCGCCTTTGCTCGCTGGTGCCTGTGTGGGGTTGAAACCGCCGTCGCCTTTGCGGGTGAGAAATGGGCGATT
>CAUTRF010000049.1:0-14902 GCA_963540795.1 uncultured Actinomyces sp. | reverse complement strand
CGTTGATACGCACGTAAACCCCTAGATGTGCACCTGGGCGGGGCCGCCCGGGCGCAGGTCATCGGGTTAACGTGCGGAATGAGCGGCCCACGCGCAGGTCATCGGGCCCGTGTGCGGGTGACAGGCTCCCCAAGAAAAATTGACAGGATCGACGAACTCCTACCGTGACGGATCATGGGGCAACCGCGCACAGGGCACAATGCAGTATTCACAGGAAGGAAGCAAACAGGAGCAACTCAAATATTGACTTTCCCGCACCACAAAGCTGAAAAGTCACGCTACCAGGAACACGTAGTGTCCTATAGTCCGACATAAAGGACTGCGGGACCCATCCAGTGGATGGGTCCCGCAGCATATTCGATCGAGGATCCGGGGGCACACAGGACCCCCGACCGAAGCCTGGAACAGGCGACAGGCTTTCGCCTGCTGAATATAGTTTTACCAGGTCACAGCCGGTTTCGATAGTCGATTGGTGGGGTGTGGAGCGCATGGCACAAACGTGCAGGGGGTGTGTGAAATGCGTGCGTCAGATTTGCAACTATTATTTTGGAAATACCCTCTGACCTGCAAGTTTGTCTTTGGATGGGTGTTTTCCTTGTGATTGCTGATGTTGTGAGATGTCGGGGTGGCGCTGTTCGGTCTCTTGCTGACCGGTATTAACCGGTGGGATATATCGATGCCATCACACAGAGATGGCGTGGGTAACGTCGGTATGCAATGCGTAACTATCTGCGCAGGTCAGGCGTGTATCAGCGTGTCGCGCGAGGCGAGCGGTCCCCGCGGGCTCCACGTCTGTGTCCTGATAGAAAGTGTTGAGATGCGTCAGCGGCGCGGCCGATGCCCCGCATGCGTTAACGTGGACGCATGACGAAATCTTCGCATCACCTGTCGGTGCGCTCGCGCGTGGCCAAAGCGGCCGGCGGTGCCGCCCGCTTCGCCTCCCGTGCCCTCGGACGCGGATCCGGCGGCATGATCGGCGGCGAGGTTGCCCTGCGCATCTCTCCGAAGTTCCTCTCGGAGCTGGCAGCCCCCTACTCCTGTGTCATCGTGACCGGCACGAACGGAAAGTCGACGACGACCCGCATGGTGCGCGCAGCGCTCGAAAGCGCCGGTCCCGTCGCCTCCAACATCAACGGCGACAACATGACCTCGGGCGTTATCACAGCGCTCATGCAGGGCAAGGGGGCGACGCGAGCGGCCCTCGAGGTCGACGAGATGCACGTGCCCGCCGTCGCCGCCGACGTCAATCCGGCGGTCTTCGTGTACCTGAATCTCTCGCGCGATCAGCTCGACCGTGTCGGCGAAATCGGCTCCGTCGAGCGTCGCCTGCGCGACGGAGCCTCGGCCCATCCGGGTGCCATCATCGTTGCCAACTGCGACGACCCCCTCATCGTCTCGGCCGCAGCTGACAACCCGAACGTCGTGTGGGTTGCCGCAGGTGCCGGTTGGGGAGGGGATTCGGCGGCGTATCCGCGCGGCGGCCGCGTCGTCCGCTCCGGTGGCGACTGGCACCTGATCCCCGCTTTTGACGGCGAGACTCTACCTGAGCTCAGCGCCCGTCCTCAGCCGCAGTGGTGGCTCGAGGACGTCGAGATGGCCCCCGAGGGGCCGCGCGCGACGCTACACGGACCCGACGGGATCGCCGTCCCCCTTGAGCTGAAGCTTCCCGGGCGCGCCAACCTCGGCAATGCCGCACAGGCCGTCGCCGCCGCCGTCGCGATGGGCATCGACCCCGCGGCCGCCGCCGCGGCCGTCAGCGGCGTCACCGAAGTCGCGGGACGCTACTCCATCCACGACGTCAACGGGCGCAGCGCGCGCCTCATGCTCGCCAAGAACCCCGCCGGATGGCAGGAAGCCATGACGATGATCGACCCGCGCGTCGATCAGGTTGTCATCGGCGTCAACGGCCAGGTGCCCGACGGTCAGGACCTCTCCTGGCTGTGGGACGTCGACTTTTCCGCCGTCAAGGCACCCGGCCGCCGCGTCGTCGCCTGCGGTGAGCGCGGCGCCGACCTGGCCGTGCGCCTCGAATATGCGGGCGTCCACTGCGACCTCGTTCCGCTGCCCATGGATGCCCTGGCCGCGTGCGAGCCCGGTCGCGTCGAGATGCTCCTCAACTACACGGCCATGCGCGACTTCAAGGTCCTGCTCGATCGAAAGGAAGGCACGCGATGAGCGCCTCCACGCTGCGAATCGGCGTCCTCATGCCCGAGGTCCTGGGTACCTATGGCGACAGCGGTAACGCGCTGATCCTCGCCGAGCGCGCTCGCAGGCGCGGCATCGACGCCGAGGTCGTTCAGGTCGGCTTGACCGAGGAGATCCCGGACAGCCTGGACATCTACACGCTCGGAGGCGGCGAGGATACCGCCCAGGCGCTCGCGGCCGACAAGTTCCGCGGCACCTCCGGTCTCGCCCGCGCCCTCGACGCGGGTCGCCCGCTCCTCGCGATCTGCGCCTCCCTGCAGGTTCTTGGCCACTGGTACGAGGATGCGCGCGGCGTGCGCGTTCCCGGCATGGGCGTCCTCGACATTACGACGCGCCCCCAGGGGCACCGAGCGATCGGCGAGCTCATCTGTGAGCCCGTCCTCGACGGCCTGACCCAGACCCTCACCGGCTTCGAAAACCACGGGGGCGGCACCGTCCTCGGCCCCGACGCTTCCCCGCTGGGACGCGTCATCTCCGGTGTCGGAAACGGTACGCCCCAGGGGGAAGAAGCGCCCGAGGTGCGCTACGACGGCGCCGTTCAGGGCTCCGTTATCGCCACCTACATGCACGGCCCCGCTCTTGCCCGTAACCCCGAGCTGGCGGACTTGCTGCTTGAGCGCGCCACGGGCGCGACGCTGGAGCCGCTCGACGTGCCGGGTGTTGCCGAGCTGCGCGAGGAGCGCCTGAGCGGAGTGTCGCTGAGCTGACACGCGACCAGAACTTGGAATTTTTCCCTCGCCGATCCCGCGTGGGGGACATCGATGTGCTACGTTGGCACGTTCTCATCAATCTGCACGTCTCACTCCCGGTCGAGCAGAATTCTCTTCAGAAAGGCACAGACATGTCGAACCCCTCCTACGGTCCCGCGGGCCAGAGCAGCGCGGCACCCACGAACGGTACTTCCTACCCGGGTGCCGCAGCTCCGCAGGGCTACGGTGCTCCCGCTCCTGTGGTCATGCCGAAGCTGCCCGGTCGAGGCGGCGCCATTACAACGCTCGTTCTCGGCGTGGTGCTCATGCTCATCATCGCGCCGATCGTCTTCTTCGCCACGATGGTCGCCGGTGTGGCCGGCACTGATGGTAACGCGGTCAAGGGCGGCACCACCGCCAACGGCAGTGTCGTCACAGTGACCGCGGACGGCGTCTTCATGGTGCGCGGTGACGATGACAGGGATCCCTCCTGCTCGCTGATCGGCGCAGACAACAAGACCTACGAGCTGGAACCCTACGCTGGCAGCGAGGACGTGTACCTGGCGCAGAACGTGCCTGCGGGCTCGTACGTGCTGCAGTGCGACGGTATCGCCAGCGGCGCGAACATCTACGCATTCAACGCGTCGCCTGAGGTTGTTGCAAAGGTCTTTGCCATGCCCTTCGTGTGGGGAACCGTCGTCGGTGTCGCCGGCCTGATCGTCCTGATCGTCGGTATAGTCCTCCTGGTGAAGGTGAACGGCAAGCGCCGCCGCATCACGCAGGAAGCCATGCTGAGCGCCGTGCGCTGACTCAAGCTCCACGAAAGGGGACGAGGCCGGGGAACTGTCCCGGGCCTCGTCCCCTTTGCGGTTCCCTCTGGCGCTTTCCCCCACGGGAGGAAACAGCGTACGATCGATGGGTATCTGAGCGTTCCAATCGCATCGGCGCACTGTCCAGTCCGTGTTTCGCATTGTTATGCTTAAGTAAAATTTCCTTCAGGAAGGCACGCACATGTCGAATCCCCCCTACGGTGTTCCCGGCGATCAGGGCACACCCTGGCCCCAGTACGGTGACAACGGAGCGGGCGCTCCGATGCAGGGTATGCCCATGCAGGGTATGCCGATGCAGGGAGGGCCCCAGAACTTCCAGGGTGGAGGCTACGGTGGTCCGGTCGCGATGCCCATCGTGAAGGGTCCCAGCAAAGCCCCCGGCACCATCCTCATCGTCCTCGGTGTCCTTGCGTCTTTTGTCGCCGCTCCCATCCTTTTCTTCGTCCTGTGGTTCCAGAGCGTCACGGATATGACTGGCGCTCTGGCTCAAGGTGCCTCCTTCTCGAATGGCGGCACCGTCGAGGTCGGCGGAGTCGGCAGCTACATGATCATGATCTCGGGCGGCGAGGCGACTACGTGCAAGATGATTGACTCAAAGAACAACGCGTACGACATGTCCCCGTTCCAGAGCGATAAGTCGATCTACTTCATCGACGGCCTGAACAAAGGCACCTACACGGTCCGCTGCGAAGGCGTCGATCAGAACGCAAGCATGTCGGGCATGAGCATGAGTCCCAATGATTTTACGAACACGATCGGCTACGCATTCCTGTGGAGCACCGTGGTTGGTGTGTCCGGCGTCGTTCTGCTGATCGTGGGCATCGTCCTCGTCGTTCGAGCCGGCAGCAAGCGCAAAGAGCTTCAGCAGCAGGCCATGATGTCAGCGATGTACTGACCCGCGCGACGCAATCAGGGGTGAGGCTTGGAAACACTCTCCGGCCTCGCCCCTTTGTCACACTGATACCCCGACGAGTAAGGACGCCATGCACACCCTGTCTTTCACGGGAGGGCGACAGCTTCGATATCCGGCACCCGATGTGGCGCGCGGCTTCATGCTTGCGCTCATTGCGCTGGCGAACGTCCCCTTCTGGATTGCCTACTTCCCGGAGACTCCCCAGGCGGGACACGCGGCGCTCGAGGCGATGAATGGCACCGACCAGTGCTGGTACCTGGTGCGGACCCTGTTCGTCGATCGTCGAGCTTACCCGCTGTTTTCGATTCTCTTCGGCTTCGGCATGGCGATCATGGCATCGCGCGCGATGGAGCGCGAGCGCAAGGCCATCGAGCAGAACCTGCCTTCCGAGGTGGTCGCCGGTTGGCATCCCGTCCAGCGACAGATTGCCGAGGAGAACATCGAGCGTCACGTTCGCCGCGTGGCCGCGCGCCTGATCCGTCGCCGCGGGTGGTGGATGCTGGTCTTCGGCGCTGTGCATGCCCTGTTCTTCTCCGGCGACATCATCGGAACCTACGGCCTCGTCGCGGTCGTCTTCGCTGAGGTGATTGTCATGAAGCGCGCGTGGCCTCGCGTCCTGGTGGGCTCCCTCGTTGCTGCGCTCAGCCTCTTCGGCTTGTGGGGGACGGGGTTTTCGATGGGTGGCACGCCCATGGTGCTCGAGTATCACGGCCCGATGGCGCTGACGATGTTCAACCCGTTGACGTCCCTGGGGAACTGGTTGGGAGCAACCATCGCAACGGTTTTGATGTCCCTCGTGGTCCCCTGCGTCATGATCGGTGTGGGCGTGGCGCGCTGGGGCATCCTGCAGGATCCACGTGGGCGTGGGGCGCTCCTGGCGGGGATCGCGTTCGGCGGCCTGGCCATCGGTGCGCTGGGAGGCGCACCTTTTGCGCTCATGCAGTTGGATTGGGCGTTCGTCGGCTCGGCTGCCTGGTCCTACCCCCTGTTCCACGCCTCGGGTGTTGCGGGTGCGTGCGGATGGCTGGCGCTTCTGGCCCTCGTGGGTGGCGGCCCGCGCGAGAAGCTGGGTACTGTGTGCGCGTTCCTGAGCGCGATTGGTCGCCGTTCGATGACCGCCTACCTGTCCCAGACGGTGCTCTTCATTATCATCTTCAGCGTGCTCGGCGCGTGCGGCGTGCGTTCGCTGGGCGTGGCGGTGTCCGGACTGATCGCTGCGGGGGTATGGGCGCTGATCGGCCTCGGCTGTGTCATTGCCGAGGCATTGGGATCGTCGCGCGGTCCCGCTGAGTGGGCGCTGCGCTGGCTGGTTGCGAAGAGCGCGAAGAAGAGGCCGATGCCGACCTTCGTACCCGTTCTCGGCGTTCGCTCGGATGCGCCCGTGGGAGTCGCGCAGGCCTCGTTGGTCACGGCGGATCCGGTCGCCGCACCGAGCGCTGAGCACAGTGGGAGTGCGCAGGGGAGTACGAGCGAACGCGAGTGAAATTTTCCTATTTAATAGAAATAAGCGCCGCCCGCAAGAGCTATATCAAAATGTGAGCAACCCTACATTTAGTAAGAAGTGGTGCGAGTTCCCCCGGATGAGCTGCGACGATGGTGACGCGCCGTCTTATCGAGTGTCCGCTCCCGGGGCATTGGCATGGCGGGGGCGTTGGTTTTTCGCGGTTTCTGCGCTACTGTGAAGTCACCAAGACACGTGCTGGTAACACGATGAGGTGAGCTGAGGAGGCGCCAATGGGTGTGCATGTGCAGACCACTGTCAGGGGCGATCGGCGCGCTCTCGCCCCATCGGTAGCGACGCAGTGGCGCGTCATTAATCATCGGCACGACTAGGGGTACATCATGGGCTGGCTATGGCGGGCGGATGCCGACGGGGGAACCGACGGTGAGGAGACGCCTCGCCGCCGCGAACTGCCGGACGATACCGCCTCTGATATGGAACAATGGGGAGGTAGCAATGCAGCACCTCCGGAAGGAATTGTCACGGGTAATTCGGAGTTTGAAGCCAATCGTTTCGATATGGTTCGTCCCATCACGCAGGAGCGCTTGGGCCTCCTTTTCGACTCTGAGGGGTGGTCTTGGCGTATCGATAGTGATGGGGACCTCTGCGGTTTCTGGGAGGGGCATCTGTTCTGCTTCCGATTCCTCGGGGACTCGCGCGAGGTGCTGTCAATCGTTGCCTTCATGAAGAGTCTCGTTCCCATCGAATGTGGTGAGGATCTGCGCGACTTCCTGCAGGCATGGCACGGTGAGTTCCTGTGGCCGAAAGCGTACGTCGCCGATCAGGACGAGGGTGACCGCGTTGTCGCCGAGGTGAATGCTGATTACGAGTATGGCGCGACCGATGCGCAGCTTGTGCAGCAGGTGATGTGTGCGCTGGCGACGACCCTTCAGCTTTTCCGTGCGCTCGAGGAGCGTTATGGCCTCGACGATGATGAAGGGCCTGGTCCTGCCGGTGGGCATCAGCGTGGGTTTGATGGCCCCGCCTGGCTGCCCGAGAACTGAGTCACATCCTCCCCAAAATCGAAGTTGAGTGGAATAGACTCAACTTTGGCTTCGTTGTGTCTGTCAGAAGGCGTTGAGTGACTCGACGCCACCAGACAAACCATTTGGAGGAGTGATTTCATGGCACGTGAAATGACGACAAAGGCGCAGGAGGCCGTCTCCAGCGCGCTCGCGGCTGCAGCTGCAGCCGGCAACCCGCAGGTGGAGCCCATCCACCTGCTTGAAGCACTGATTGAACAGCGCGAAGGCATCGCGCTCTCGCTGCTCGAGGTCGTTGGGGCCGACGTGCGCGCGATCGGCGCGCGCACCCGTAACGCCCTCGTGGCGCTCCCGAGCACTCAGGGCGCATCCGCTGGTAGCGCCCAGCCCTCGAATGCTCTGCTCGCGGTCGTTCGCGACGCCGGCGAGCGCGCCGAGGCGGGCGGTGACCAGTACATCTCGACCGAGCACCTGCTGATCGCGCTGGCTGCGTCGCAGACCGAGGCGGGTCGCATCCTCAGCCAGGGGGGCGTCAAGGCCGACGCGCTGACGCAGGCGCTCGCGCAGCTGCGCCCCGATCCGATCACCTCGGCGGATCCCGAGGGATCCTTCGAGGCCCTGTCCAAGTACGGGCGCGATCTCACGGAGGTGGCGCGCGAAGGCAAGCTCGATCCGGTCATCGGCCGCGACAACGAGATTCGCCGCGTCGTGCAGGTTCTGTCCCGCCGCACCAAGAACAACCCGGTTCTGATCGGCGAGCCCGGCGTCGGCAAGACGGCCGTCGTTGAAGGCCTCGCCCAGCGTATCGTCGCGGGCGACGTTCCGGAGTCCCTGCGCGACAAGCGCCTCGTGTCTCTCGACGTGGCGTCGATGGTCGCCGGCGCGAAGTACCGCGGTGAATTCGAGGAGCGTCTCAAGGCGGTTCTGTCCGAGATTTCTCGCTCGGACGGGCAGATCATCACCTTCATCGACGAGCTGCACACCGTGGTTGGCGCGGGCGGCGGCTCCGAGGGTGCGATGGACGCGGGCAACATGCTCAAGCCCATGCTCGCCCGCGGCGAGCTGCGCATGGTCGGCGCGACCACCCTCGACGAGTACCGCGAGAACATCGAGAAGGATCCGGCGCTTGAGCGCCGCTTCCAGCAGGTGTTCGTCGGCGAGCCCTCGGTCGAGGATACGGTTGCGATCCTGCGCGGCATTGCCCCGAAGTACGAGGCCCACCACAAGGTGACCATCTCCGACGGTGCCCTCGTTGCCGCGGCGACCCTGTCGAACCGCTACATCACGGGGCGCCAGCTGCCCGACAAGGCGATCGACCTGATCGACGAGGCCGCCTCGCGCCTGCGCATGGAGCTCGACTCCTCGCCCGTCGAAATCGACGAGCTGCGCCGCAGCGTGGACCGTCTCCGCATGGAGGAGTCCTACCTGACCGAGTCCGACCCTGAGGGGCAGGACGAGGCTACCCAGGAGCGGCTGAGCAAGCTGCGCGCCGACCTCGCCGACCGCGAGGAGAGCCTGCGCGCTCTGACGGCTCGCTGGGAGGCCGAGAAGGCCGGTCACAACCGCGTTGGTGACCTGCGCGTCCAGCTCGACTCGCTGCGCACCCAGCTTGACCTGGCCGTGCGCGAGGGGCGCTGGGAGGAGGCCGGGCGCCTGCAGAACGGTGAAATCCCGGCCGTCGAGCGTCAGATCGCCGAGGCGGAAGCACAGGCCGAGGAGCAGGATGCCCATAGCGACGACGAGCCGATGATCGCCGAGAAGGTAGGCCCCGCAGAGATCGCCGAGGTGATCGAGGCGTGGACCGGAATTCCGACGGGTAAACTCCTTCAAACGGAGACCGACAAGCTCCTGCACATGGAGGATGAGCTTGGAAAGCGCCTGATCGGTCAGAAAGATGCCGTGCGTGCGGTGTCCGATGCGGTCCGCCGCTCTCGTGCGGGCCTGGCCGACCCGAACCGTCCGACCGGTTCGTTCCTATTCCTTGGCCCGACGGGCGTGGGTAAGACGGAGCTGGCCAAGGCGCTCGCGGAGTTCCTCTTCGACGACGAGCGTGCGATGGTGCGTATCGACATGTCCGAGTATTCCGAGAAGCACTCGGTGGCGCGTCTCGTCGGTGCCCCTCCGGGGTACGTGGGCTACGAGCAGGGCGGTCAGCTGACCGAGGCGGTACGTCGTCGTCCCTATTCCGTGGTTCTTCTGGACGAAGTTGAGAAGGCTGATCCTGAGATTTTCGACATTCTTTTGCAGGTTCTGGATGATGGACGTCTCACTGACGGACAGGGGCGGACGGTCGACTTCCGCAACACCATTCTGATCCTCACCTCGAACCTCGGATCGCAGTTCCTGGCGGACCCCGACTTGACACCCGAAGAAAAGCGGGAGTCTGTCATGTCTGTCGTGTCGGCGGCCTTCCGACCGGAGTTCCTTAACAGGTTGGATGAGACGGTCATGTTTGACGCTCTTACCCGCGAAAATCTGGGCGAGATCGTCGATCTGCTCGTCGCGTCGCTGGAGTCTCGTCTGCGCGAGCGCCGCATCGGTTTGACAGTAACCGAACCGGCCCGTGGATGGCTCGCTCGAGTCGGCTATGATCCGGCCTTCGGGGCGCGCCCGCTGCGCCGCCTGATTCAGCGCGAAATTGGCGATCGACTGGCCAAGCTGCTGCTCAGTGGAGACGTTCAAGATGGTCAGAATGTGACAGTTGACATCAACGATTCCATCGATGGGCTTGTCATGAATGTTGATAAACCCTGAGATTGCGCGGTATACTGACTACCAGTGTGTATTTCGGACACTCGGTATGTGGTGCCCGCAACAGCAGGAGATGATATGACAACCCAGAGGAAGGCCCGTGGCGCCTACTCCGTAGGGCAGGCGACGCGTGAATCCATCCTCTCGGCAGCGATGGTTCTGATTGCAGAGCGAGGCTATAACGGCTTCTCTCTGCGCGACCTCGGCCGTCGAGTCGGCATTTCGCACCCCGCGGTGGTCTATCACTTCCCTTCGAAGGAAGCCATCCTGCGCAGCGCGATCCAGCGTCACGAGGAGATGAACGCGCTCTTCGATGTCTCCATTAACGACGAGGCGGAAGGCGGGTTCGACGAGGGCGGTATCACCGCAGGCTCGTTTGTTGACTGGGCGGTCGGTGAAATGCGCTTCGCCATGAAGCCCGGTGCCGACGCAGCCATCGCATTGGACTGTGTCCTGTGGGCCGAGTCCTCCTCTGAGACGCACCCCGCGCACGCGCACTACAAGTACCGCACCCAGCAGATGGAGGAAGCCCTCACTGCGATGATCCAGTCCTTCGTGGACGAGGAAGGTGCTGAGATTGGCACGACTCCTCGCACGCTCGCGAGGATCCTCATCCGCTACTGGTACGGCTCGGTCGTCTCGGCTCGCTACAACGATGAGCCGATCGACGCGCGTGAGTTCGTCGCGGACTTCCTCGCTGTGTGTGTGCAGCTCTTGCGCCTGCCTGCGCACTACGTGCTGCAGCTCGGGGCCTCGGTCCCCGAGGAGGTCGCAGAAGTGTACGCTCGCACGCTGCGTAAGATCAGTGAAAAGACCGCTGCGGCTGCCGAGGCAGGTGCGGCTCCGGCTCCGGAGGCCACCGCGTGATCGGCCCACTGCCGTCTTTTGATGTCGCCCTCGTCCTTCGTGTCGAGGGCGACATCGTCTATTCCTGCGGCGATGTCGATCGTGTCTTCCCGCTCGCCTCGGTGACCAAGCCGATCGTTGCGTGGTCGGTGTTAGTCGCGGTCGAACGAGGCCTGATGTCCCTCGACGATCCTGCGGGACCCGAGGGGGCGACGGTCCGTCACCTGCTGGCCCATGCCTCGGGCCTGCCGTTCGAGGGGCGCCGCCCCGTCGCGGCTCCCGAGAAGCGCCGGATCTACTCCAGCGAGGGATTCGACGTGCTTGGCGAGGTCATCGAGGCCGCAACCGGCGTCGGCGTCGCCCAGTGGGTGCGCGAGACGATTTTCGAGCCGCTCGGCATGGCTACGGCTGATATTCCCGGTAGCCCCGCCCATGCGGGGGTCGCCAGCGCGTTCGATGTCAGCCTCTTCGGGGCCGAGCTCGCGCGCCCAACCCTAGTGAACGGCCCCTTGGCCGCGCTCGCCGCACTGTCGCAGTTCCCTGCGCTTGCTGGCGTCGTGCCCGGCTACGGGCGCTTCAATCCCTGTCCGTGGGGCCTCGGCCTCGAGATTCGCGGCGAGAAGTCGCCGCACTGGACCGCGCCCGATGCCTCCCCGCGCACGATCGGCCACTTCGGGCAGTCCGGCTCATTTGTGTGGGCGGACCGCGACCTTCGCGCCAGCGCCGCCTTCGTCGGAGCGGAGCCTTTCGGGCAGTGGCATCACGACAATTGGCCGGCCCTGAACGCTGAGTTGCTGCGCCTCGCGCGCGAGCACGTGTAAGCGATACGGAACGAGGCCTGGGCGCGTGCCCAGGCCTCGACCTGTGTCGGCGGCCGAGTTCCGGCCTCGGTGATCTCTCAGTCGACGTCGACGATGACGGGCACGTGGTCGGACGCGCCCTTGCCCTTGCGCTCGTCGCGGTCGATCTGCGCGCCGCTCACGCGCGCGGCCAGCGCTGGCGAGCAGTAGGCGAAGTCGATGCGCATGCCCTCGTTCTTGGGGAAGCGCAGTTTCTGGTAGTCCCAGTAGGTGTAGTTCGTGACGCGGTCTCGCGTGACCTCGACCCAGCCGTCCGCGGCGAACGCTGCGAAGGCCTCGCGCTCGGGGGCCGACACGTGCGTGGCACCTTCGAAGGCGCTCATGTCCCACACGTCCTCGTCCAGGGGCGCGACGTTCCAGTCGCCGACGAGCGCGATGAGCGCGCCTGGGTCGGCGAGCCAGCCGCGTCCCTGCTCGGCGAGGTTCGCGAGCCACTGAAGCTTGTAGACGTAGTGCGCGTGCGTGAGGTCGCGGCCGTTGGGGACGTACAGACTCCAGATCGTCATCGACGAGGCCTGTCCATCCTCGGAGGGAAGTGCGCCGGTCGTGTCGACGGTGACGCCGAGTGCGCGGGCCTCGACCACGGGTGGTTCGCCGAAAGCGGGCTGGGTGGGGAAGTGATCCTGAACGTCCAGGATCGGCAGGCGCGAGGCGACGGCGACGCCATTCCACTGGTTGAGACCGTGGATGGCGACGTGGTAGCCGGCCTCTTCGAAGGGCTCGACGGGGAACTGGTCGGGGCGGCACTTAATTTCCTGCATGGCCAGCACGTCCGTGCCTGAGCGCTCCAGAAAGGCGATGACGCGGTCGACGCGCGTGCGGATGGAGTTGACGTTCCAGGTCGCAAATCTCATGGGGTCGAGCCTATCGGCGGGGGAGAGTGGCGGCTGCGTGAAACGCGCGTGAAACATGCCTGATAGGTGTGAGTTGTGTGAGGGCTTATTTAGAGTGATAATGATTCTCACCTACAACATAGCTAGAAAAGGCACTCGAATGTCACACCTGCGACGCATCAGCACAGCTGCGCTCGCCCTCTTCCTGGCGCTGACCCCCGCCGCCGCGTGGGCCGGTCCCGACCAGGACAAGGAATGGATCGTTACCGGACAGCACGTTGATGCACCCATCCCCGTCTGGCATGACGACACCAACAGCTTCTCCCTGAACACCATCAACATGCCGATGGAGAAGACCGCTCTGTGGATCCCCAAGGCGTGGACCGGCACCGGAGAGAAAGACGAGGCGAAGTCGCAGCTCGTTATCCCGGCTAAGCGTCCCGACCTGGCTTTCTTGGGCAGCGAAGGCACCGTCCTGAACGCAGCGCCCCAGAACCCCGGCCCAGGTAACACGCCCATCTGGGCGGGCCTTGGCGCCGGCGAAATCGGAGACACCGACAAGTTCGAGGGCGAGACCTACACGCTCGACCTCATCAGCGTCGACGGCCCGGGCCGCATGGAGATGTTCATCGACAATGGTGACAGCGTCAACCGCTTCCTCTCCAGTCACGACACCGCATACCGAAGCGTCTACAACCCGCGCCACACCCACCTGTACACGACCTTTACGCAGCCGGGTCGCTATGTGGCGAACTACAAGATGACCGCGCGCAGCGCCGACGGCACGGCTATCTACTCCTCGCCGATCACTCCTCTGGTCTGGCAAGTTGGCGGTGCGGACCCCACCGAGGGCACCATCAAGGACATCGAATCCGCATACAACGCGGCGCGCGCGCAGCGCACGGACGGCAACGCAGCCACCCCGACGCTGACCCTGTCGCATCACACCGAACGCGAGCACCCCGGCGACAACCACCTGACCGACATCACGCTCGACACGGGCGTCGCCACCGATACGGGCCGCGCGTGGATCACCGTCAACGGCTACTTCCTCACCGAGGTCGGCGTCGAAGGTGGCCGCGGAAGCGTCTCAGAGCTGCTTGGCGCCGATGCCGCTGCAGTCCAGGCGATCTACATCCCCGGCGACTCCGCCTCGGCACGCTGGATCTCCCAGACCGTCCAATACTCCCAGAAGGACACCGAGCCCGTCACTGTCGGTGGCACCGACACCATCCTCGGCCCCTCCAACCCGGACCCCGCGCCGGTGTGGAACCCCGACCGCCTGCCGATCTCCTCGCGCCGCGTCGAGGTTTCCTATGACCTCGTCCCCGGATCGACCGATCAGTACACCGCCACGGTTCGTGCCAACGATCCGAACCTGCGCGCCACCTACAAGATCGAGTTCCTCGAATCCAAGTGGGATTTCAGCCCCTGGTGCTCCATGGAGGGCACGCTGGGCGCGGGCGGCATGGACACGAAGACTCAGGACCTTGGCGTGTGCCAGTCCGACCCCATGTACATGCGCGTCACGCTGCGCCCCCACCCGCTTTCCGACGCGGTCATGACCGTCGCTGACGCCTCCGACGTGACCGTCGGTTCGCACGTCGGCCTTACCGCGATGCTCAAGATGCGCGACGGCGTCGCTGCCCCCGAGGAGCCGGAGCCCGCTCCGAACCCAACGCCCGCGCCTACCCCCGCCCCCGATAACGGCGGAAACGACGCAACCCCGGCCCCGGCCTCGTCCCTCCTGAGCGACCCCGTAGAGATCGCGCGCGGACACCTGGACGTGCGCCTGACTCAGGCGAGCGGAGAGGGCGGCCTCACCTACGGCCTGGCCGTCAAGGATGACTCCCTGACCAACGCGCGCACGTCCGTGCTGCGCACCGTCGGCTCCACGACCCTCGCGGTCGCCCCAAACGCTCGCTTCGTGCGCCCGGCGTCCCTGTCCGACCCGAGCTATGACGTGCTCGGACCGGTGGGCACCGCCACCTACGTGCTGCCCGAGACGCAAAACAGCGATATCGTGTGGCCCGGCCTGTCCACCGAAGGCATCGATTACGCGGCGCTGCCCGACGGAGCCGACCTCACCTTGCACCTTGCGCAGGCCCCCGAGGGGGCACGCGTCGCATTCTTCCAGGGCGGCACCTTCGGCGCTGGCGCGAAGGTCCACTTCGATTCGACCAAGGGCGACGGCGTCGTCCACACGACCGAGGCGACGCACATGCACGGCAACTGGGTCTTCAGCGCACCCGGTACCTACCGCATCGAGGTGGGCGCGCGCAGCGGCGAACGCAGCCTCGTCGAGCCTCAGTCCTTCACCGTGATCGTCCGATCCGGACACCGCGATGAGCAGCCCGCGCCGGTCGACGAAGAGCCCGTGCCGACGCCGTCGCCCGGCCCATCCCCGGTGCCGGAGCCGGTCCCCACCCCGGATCCGACGCCTGCGCCCGAGCCGACTGCGGACCCGGCACCCGCGCCGACTGTGGACCCG
>CAUTRF010000048.1:0-15059 GCA_963540795.1 uncultured Actinomyces sp. | reverse complement strand
GAGCAGCCCGGCCCCGAGGCCGGGCCGGACGGCACCCGGAACACCCGTGGGCCCACAGCAACACCAGAATTCAGGCGGAACGCCCCGCAAGCAGGGTCGCGAGGTGGACGCCACCGCGGCCCGCCAGCTGCGCGGCCTGGGTGCGGCACGAGAAGCCGTCCGCGAGGTACACGGCATCCGGGTGCGCCGACAGGGACGGCAGCAGAGAATGCGATGCGACGGCCACGGACAGGTCGTAGTGGCCCGCCTCCATGCCGAAATTCCCGGCCAGGCCGCAGCAGCCCTCGAGCCTCCTCACGCGCGCGCCCAGCGACTCGAGCAGCGCCTGGTCAGTGTCCCACCCCATGACGGAGTAGTGGTGGCAGTGCGGCTGCGCGACGATCTCGACGCCCTCCAGGCTCGGCAGGCGACGCGCGGACGCGGGCAGGGCCGACAGCACCTCGGCGAGGGTGCGAGTCGCGGAAGACACTAACGCTGAACGCGGGTCCTCGGGCAGCAGATCCAGCAGGTCGTCGCGCAGCACCGCCGTGCACGACGGCTCGACGCCGACGATCGGGATCCCCGACGCTGCGAAAGGCGCGAGCACGCCGAGCAAGCTCGCCAAGTGCTTCTTTGCCCCCTCAAGCTGACCCGTCGTAATCCACGTCAGGCCGCAGCATGCGTCCGGCGCGACGATCGGCGCAAACCCGTTTGCCTCGAGCACATCGACGACCGCGCGGGCGCCCGCGTCATCCAGGGTCTGGCTAAACGAGTCCGCCCACACGAGCGCATACGGCCGCCCGCCGGGGTCGCGTGGCCCGCTCAGGATCGGGGAGTCCGCCATCGACGAGGCCGGGGCCCCCTCGTGCTCGCGGGCGGGGTTGGACGAGGGCTGGGCACCGGCGCGCTCGCGGGAATCGGCGGCGGCATCGGATGTCGAAGTGCCGGAAAATCCGGCATCGTCAGGCGTGACAACGGGGACAGAAGCTGCCAGCAGGGAGTGGCGGCGAGCCCACGCGGTGAAGGTGCCGGACTGGAGGGCGGGCATGCCTCGGCGAGGATCGAGGCCGATGATGCGGAAGGCGAGCGAGCGCAGGGGGGCCACCGACATGACGGCGTTCGCGACGGCAGCCAGGCCGGGCACGCGCGCGGTGACGCGGGTGAGGCGAGGCAGCCAGCCGAGCGTGTAGTGGCTGAGGGGGCGCAAGCGTCCCCGGTAGGTGCGGAAGAGCGCTTCTGAGCGGTAGCGGGCCATGTCGACGCCGGCGGGGCAGTCGGCGGAGCAGGCCTTGCAGGCCAGACACAGGTCGAGGGCCTCGAGGACCTCGGGGGAGTCGATGGCCTTGACGAGCTGCGAGTTCGCGGCCTCCTGCAGGATGCGGGCGCGCCCGCGGGTCACGTCCTTCTCCTCGCGCGTGGCCAGGTAGGACGGGCACATGAAGGTGCCGGATACTCCCGCGCGGCACTTGCCCACGCCGGTGCAGCGGTGGACGGCGGCCGTGAAGTCGCCGCCGTCGTGGGTGAAGGCGAAGCCGCCGTCCGCGGGCATGGGGCGCGCAGCCACGCGGCGCAGGCCAAAGTCGAGGGGGTCGACGCCGGGCTGGAGCTCGAGCGCGCCCCCCGAATGACCGGCAACACCGGCAGCCCCGGCAACACCGGCAGCCCCGGCAACACCGGCATGTCGCGCCCGGGCGCGGGAGGCGGCTTCGGCCTCGTCCATGGGGGCGGCGAGCACCCCGGGGTTGAGGAGGTTGTCCGGGTCGAAGACGTGCTTGACGCGCGCGAACAGGTCGAGCATCTCGGGGGAGTACATGAAGCGCAGGAGCTCGCCGCGGGCGCGCCCGTCGCCGTGTTCGCCGGAGACGGAGCCGCCGTGGGCGGCGCAGATGCGGGCCGCGGACTGCAGGAACGCGCGCGAGTGAGCCACACCGGCCGGGGTCTCGAGCGGCATGGCGAGGCGCACGTGCACGCAGCCGTCGCCGAAGTGCCCGTACAGGAGCCCGTCGATGTCGAACTCCTCCATGAGGGCGGTGAAGTCGCGCAGGTACGCGCCGAGGTTCTCGGGCGGGACGGCCGCGTCCTCGAAGCCGGGCCAGGCCTGCTTGTCGCCGCCGCCCTCGCCGTCCGGAGGGGTGCGCCCGCCCAGGCCCGCACCGTCGGCGCGGATCCTCCACAGGGCCGAGGCCTGGGCCCCCGGCGGATACACGACCGTGTCGATGGCGGCCGAGTCGGCGCACAGGGCGTGTGCGCGCTCCAGGGAGGCGGTGACGTCTTCGCCGGGGGCCCCGACTTCGACGAGGAGCCAGCCTTCGCCGTCGGGGAGGGCGGGGACGGCGCCGGGGCCCTTGTGTGCGCGCACGACGTCGACGAGGCGGCGGTCCATGCCCTCCACGGCGAGGGGGGAGTGGGTGAGCAGTGCGGGCACGTCGTCGGCGGCCTCGATCATGGATCGGTAGCCGAGGGCGGCGAGCACGGGCGCGTCGGGCAGGGGGACGAGGCGCACGGTGATGGACAGGATGAGGACGAGGGTGCCCTCGGTACCCGCGAGCATGGCGGCGAGGTTGCGCCCGCCCTCGGGGGTGAGGTGCTCGAGGGAGTAGCCGGAGACCTGGCGCTTGAAGCGGCCGAGCTCGGTTCGGATGGGGGCCAGGTTGGAGTCGATGAGCGAGGCGAGTCCGGGTACGTCGCTGAGGGCTGGGTCGTGGCCGGTCGTGGCCGTGAAGCGTCGCCCCCGCCCGTCCACGCAGTCGAGGGAGACGATGTTGTCGGAGGTGCGTCCCCAGGCGGTCGCGTGCGGGCCGCACGCGTTGTTGGCGACCATGCCGGCGATCGTCGCGCGGTTCTGGGAGGAGGGGTCGGGACCGAAACGCAGGCCGTACTGCGCGGCCGCTGCCTGGAGGGTGGAGCCGACGCAGCCGGGCTCGACGGTGGCGGTGCGCGCCTCGGGGTCGATGGAGATGACGCGGTTCATGTGCCGCGAGAAATCGAGGACGAGGCCGGGGCCGATCGCGTTGGACGCGCACGAGGTGCCGCCGCCTCGGGCGGTGAGGGGGACGCCGTGGGCGCGGGCGAGGTCGAAGGCCGCGACTGCCTGCTCGGGCGTGCGCGGGAACGCGACGGCCAGGGGCGGGATGCGCGTGAGGCCGGCGTCGGAGGAGTAGCGCGCTCGCGTGCCGCTCGAGGCGTCGACGTCGATGAGTGCGCGCAGGTCCGTCAGGAAGCTCTCGCTCATGGTGCCAGTGTGTCACGCGGGCGCGCGTTGGGCGGTGGGTATCCGGTGTGCGGATGGTCGCGCGAGGCCGTGGGTGCCTGCGGCCCTGACGATTACGCAGGTTCCGGGTCGTCGCTGAACAGCTTGGGGAAAGGTGTCACAGGGACGGGCATGCGCTCCACGGGAGGAAGGTGAGGGCTAACCACCTGTTCGGACTTTGGGTACAGTCGAGGCGATGACCCTGCGTTCAGGCAGTAGGGGGACAGTTCGCGGCGCGTCTCGTCGGACGCCGGAACCTGTGGTTCTGGCGCCGAATATTCAACGATACGCAGCTTATCTCTGCCCATTGAGTGCCACCCTGTTCTGTCTCATATGCTCAGCCGCGCAGTAGTCTAACCGGGTGGAAGGTGCTGCGCCATCCGGATTCTGAGCGACATCTGTCATCGTACACGACATTGGTCCCAGACTGGCAGGGGATAGGTCATAGTTGCTCAGAATGTGTCAGTGGGTCACTTGCCGCGCTCTGCCTGGATGGCTGCCCACTCCTCGTCGGTTGTCTGCTGGCCGCCCGCGATGATGTTGCTGAAGTCCTGTGACGTGCGGGTGCCGTCATCGAAATACGTATTGTGATTGAGGAATGGAGCTTTGAATATATCTACCGTCTGTCTGATTGGGTGGCCGGTGTCGCGAACGTAATCCACCCCTGGAATCTTGTAGTTCTCGGAGTCTGTGGTATCTCCACTCAGGTGAGTGATGCCGGAGAGCTTCTTGGGGTCCGTGCCGTATTCGCTGTCTGGTCCGAGATCTTGAACGGCATCAGCTAATGGGACGGAGGACTCGTAGACGTGCCCCTTGGGGACGTTGTACTGGTCGATGCTCTCGGCTCCGGCTCCTGGCGACCCGCACATGATGAAGTTGTCGACAGTGCCCTCGGCCACCTGCGTCATGGCCTTACCCGCGGTGGTCGATCCGTAGGAGTGGCCGATGAGGGTGTTCGTGAATGAGTGTCCGTTCGCGTTGCCGCTCGCGCGCAGCCCCTCCTCGAAGCGTGCGAGGTCGGGTGCGGCCCGGTCTGCGTAGCCGATGTCTGCGGCCTGATAGAGGTGTCCGAAATCGTTCTTGGGGGCAACATATCCGAGGTAGGAGATTGTGGCGACGTCGCTCGGATCCACACCTGTGTGGGCAGTCTGTGCCTTCAGGTTTTCGTTATCATCCATGTATGTGTCGAGGTCGTTTCGCACATTGGTGCCAATGCCGGGCACGAGGGTCGACACGTACGACGCCGTGTCGGGGTTGCCCGACGAGACGATCGCCGTCGTGCGCTTGTGCTCTGTGTCGTAGTCGAAGTCGATGATGTAGGCGGGTGCGAGCCCCTGATTTCCGCGCTCCCGATTGTTAGTCTGTGCGGCGATAGCATGAAGGTCGTCGTGGTATTCCTCCGTCTCCTTGAGATACTCCTCCGTAGCGTCGTAGCGCTCTTTGAGTCTCTGGAGTGTCTCAGCATCGACGGTCGAGTCGGTTGTGGCATCGAAGTATGCTTTCCTGGCATTGTTGCGTGCCGTAACCGCTGCGTCGTAGGCGATGTCGATGTTTTCGAGTAGGCCACGCTGTGTGATGCCATCTTTATCGACGTACCCATTAAGAACGTTCCTGTTTGCCAAGTCACGGGCGGAGATGGGGAGGCCGTCGAGGTGACGAATTTCTTCCGGACAATGCTCCGTGAGGTACTGCTTCTGATTGTCGCTGAGGGAGTTCCACCAGGCCGCATTCTGCGAGGGGGACCAGTTCTTGTTCGGGTGGTCGGGGACTCCGATGACCTTGTTGTCGCCGCCCTTATCGCCGTCGGTGGCGCGGTCGTTGTTGATGTCGCTCATCGCGTGGTACAGGTCGGTATCGACCTGGTCGGCGTCCTTGATGATCTGTTCGATCGTCTTTTCGAGGCTGTAGGTAGCCAGGTATGCCCGTTGTTTGATTTCATCGGTTTCGTTATAGGCGTTCGAACTAACAGTCCCGTCAGCATTGATCGTGCAGTAGTTTTCGGCGGCGTAGGCTTGCGCGCTTTGGATGTTTGCCATGACCTTGGCGACGCCGTCGTAGGCACCTTCGATGGCCATGAGTGCGCTGTTGACGTTCGTGGCGACCTGGGCGAGCGCCGTCATGTTTTTTGAGGCCGCTGTGCGTATGGCGTTGACTGCGCTGCCCTGGGACTGGATGCCGTTGGTGGCGTCCTGCCCGTCGTTGGCGGCGGAGACCAGGGCTTTGCTGATGGCAGTGAGGTCGGTGGCTGCCGATTCCAGAGGGCCCGTCGTCCAGGTGAGGATGTCTGCCCATGTGATGGCCATGGCTTACTTGTCTTTCTTCGATGAGATGGGCGGGCAGGGTTCGGGGACGTCGGCCAGGACTTGGTTCATCGACTGCTGGTTGATGTCCTCGGTCGCCTGGAACTGGGTGGCGCAGCTCTGAACGTCGTCGGCGAGGCTCGTGAGGGACTTGCTGAGCGCGAGGATCTGGTCGTCGATGTGCTCGCCGGCGTATTGCGCCTGAGCACCCGATGAGCCTCCGGGCATGGCGGATGAGACGTTATAGAGCGCGTAGGCGACGTTTTCCTGACCTCCAACGGTGGAGGAGAGGCCGCTCATGGCGTTGGAGAATCGTTCGAGGTCACCCTCGCGAATGTCAAGGTCGGACATGGTGTGGTCCTGATTCAAGCGACGTTGGTTTGGACCTCTATTTTACCGACTTGACGAGGCCGTTGGGGGCCGGGTGCAACAGGTGAGATGGAAGTGGTGACAAACCGAGATGCTCTGCTCGTTCGGCCCTATCTCTCCTGTCGGTGCCGTGTTATCCCTGTTCTTGTGGGCTGGTCTCCCTTTCAACAGTGCTCCCAGCCTGTCGGCGGGTGAGAGCACTGTTGAAAGGGAGTTAGTGGCCGTTGTTTTCCTTCGCACGAGCCGCTTTGATTGCTGCCCACTCCTCGTCGGTCGTCTGCGTTTTGCCGGCGACGATGTTCGCGAAGTCCTGAGAGATGCGGGCGCCCTCTTCGAAGTACGACATATGGTTCGTCGTGAGGTGAGAGAGAATATCTTGCCCTCGAGTCTCTGGATCGGCATCGATGGGGAGTGGGTGTCAGTAGCCTTTGGCATCGGTGGCGTCACCGCTGAGGTGGGTGATTCCGTGTCCGCAGTGCCCTGAGCTGGTCCTCCATGTGTTCGCCCGCGTACTGCGCCTGTTTGTATGAGGAGCCGCCAGTCATGGCCGAGGCAACCTTGCACAGGTCGGAGGGGTTGGCGATGTAGCCGCCAACCTTGGTGGAGAGTAGGCGTAGCTCGTCGCGGAACCGCTCGAGGTCGCCCTCGATAATGTTGAGGTCAGACATCGTCGTCCAGTCCTTCGTGCAGGCTTTGTGTTGTGCTAGCTCACTATTTTACCGGCTTGAAAAAGCTTGGGCGCGGTGGACTATGCGGCCGAGATGGCTCGTCGGCGCGTGTAACCCCAATCGATACTTACGTGGTATCTATCGCAATTTCCCTGTGTCATCCGTGTTTCTTTTGGAACGTATGAAACAATGGCCACGAGCGCCCCATACACGTGAAGGAAAGAGCGATGGCCCTGTTTGAGTTCGAGGATGGTCACCTCGTACCCGCTCAATTCGGATACCCGGTCGCCCAAGACCTGGGACCCGACCTCGTTGACGCTATCTGCCAGCAGGTCCTGCAGATCGTCTCGCGTCCCCTTTTCCCCGTGACCTGGCGCGACATGACCGGCCAGGATGACGAGGAGACGCCCCGCCTGACGGCCCTCGACGTGAGCGGCCAGATCGTCTCCGTCGAAATCCTCAAAGAACTCGACTCCGAGACCCTCATTACTTCCCTGTCTCGACTGGCCGAGGTCGCCTCGATCTCCTGGTCGGATCTCGCCGCTGAGTACCCGTCCGGCCCCGAGGGCTTCCGTACCGGTTGGGCGCAGTTTCGCGACTCGATGCCCCCGGCCGTCGGCCCGGGTCCCCGCCTGATCATGGTCGCGGGCGACATCGACCCCTCCGTGCGCCCCGCCCTGTCCGTGCTGGCGACTTCCGGCGTCGAGGTGCACCTCATGAACCTGCGTCAGATGTCCAACGGGCGCCTCTTCCTCGACGTGAACGCGGTCGGCCCGCGCCTGTACGGCCACGCCCCGCAGCTGCTCGCGTCCGCCGCCGCAGCGCCCGAGCTGGCCGCCGCGCCCGAGCAGGCGGCCCCGCTCGACGATCGCGCGCCCGCGGAGGCCGCGATCCCCGCGCCTCCCGATGAGAGCGCCGAGGCCTCGAACGACGAGGACTCCGAGACCCCCACGACGCGCCCCACGCCGAAGGTCGCCCCGCACCTGCGCGAGGTCTTCACCTACCCGATGGACGAGGAGCCCCCGGCCCCCTTCAAGCCCGCCGCCGAAGAGGCCGCCGACGATCAGGCGTCCGATGAGCAGCCGTCCGACGAGGCCGTGGAAGCCTCGCGCGACGAGGCGGAGCTGGGCGACGAGCAGCCCGAATCCGAGGTCTCGGAACAGCCCGAGGAGCCTGAGGCTGAGCCGGTCGAGGACTTCGAAGATGGCGACGACTCCGAGGATGCCGAGGCTGAGCTGGCCGAGGACTTCGAAGATGGCGACGACAACGCCGCTCAGGAAGCTGACGAGGTCCAGGAGCGTGAGGCCGCGGATGAGCGCGCCGACGACGTGGCCGATGAGTCCGACGTCGACGCTCCTGAGAACACCGACTCTCACGCCGACGAATCTCGTTCGGAGCAAGCCGACGAGCAGGCTGATGAGCAGCAGGGTGACCAAGCCCAGGCCGACGAACCGCAAGCCGACGACCAGCAGGCCGACGAACCGCAGGCCGACGGGCAGCCGTCCGTCGAGGACGAGAAGCCTCGCTGGGAACGCCCCGCCCACATGAGCCGCCGCGCCACGCGCCGCGCTCGCGAGGAATCGAGCGAGCTCAACGACGGCGGTGCGACCGACGCGGCCACCGCCTCGTCCGTGGATCGCTCCGATGAATCCCCTGAGGTCACCCAGGCGCGCGCGGAGGGTCTGCCGGTCCTAGGCCGCGACGAGGCCGGACTGCGCACCCTCGCGGAGATTATCGGCCAGGACACGCCCCTCGTGGCCCGCAGTGAGCTGGGCCTGCCCGCCGACCTGGTACTCGCCGCGAACGGCGCCATCTCGGGCGCGGGCCTCACATACCCGTCGCTCGACACCCTGCTCACCGCGCGCGGCCTCGGCCATATCGACGCGTGGGGCCAGGTACGCATCGGCGACCGCCTCGGCCCGACCCTGGCGGAAGCCCTCGACGAGATCAACCGCGAGATCGTGCGCGAGTACGCGCAGGCTCCGCGCGGAAATCACTCCGCCAAGCACTGACGACGCTGCCGATACGGCATACATACGAAGGAAGGCCCGGGATCACGCGATCCCGGGCCTCCTCACTACCCGACGCTCAGCGCACGAAAGCGTCCAGCCAGCCGCGCATCGTCGCGTACACGGCCTCGCGCACGGGCGCGTCCGACAGGACCAGATCGTGCTTGCCGGGGAAACGAGCGATCGTCACCAGGTCCGAGAGGCCCAAACTCCGCTGGGCGATGACCGTGGGATCCAGGACGGTGTCGGAGGTGAAGACGCGCTCGCACCACTCCTCCCCGAAATAGGCCGACGTGGACACCATCGACAGGACCGGGCACTCCAGGTGGACGCGCTTCTCGATCGTGTCGTGCCCGGCCATAATCGCCTCGAGCCACGAGGCCGGGACCGGGTAGGACTCGGGGCGCTTCCACTCCTGGATGATCGGCCAGCCCGCGACCGACGGGTCCTCCTCCGACAACCCTTCGGGGATCGGCAGTCCGGAGGTGGCGCGTCCCGCGAGCGAACGCCCGTAGTGGCCGGTCCCGCCCGATGGCACCTCCCACATGGGGTTACGCGACGCGATACGACCGATGACCGGGGCCATCGCCCCGCGCCAGGCGGCCATCGACTGCATCTCCAGCCAGGCCGAGTTCAGGATGAGGCCGGCCAGCACGCCCGGGTGTCGGTGCGCCCACAGGGTCGCGATGAGGCCGCCCGTCGAGTGTCCCGCGAGGACGATGGGCTCGTCGTCGCGCTCGGAACGGATGATCTCGACGGCCTCGCCGATCTCCTCGTCGTACACGGACAGGTCGTCGGCGTATCCGATCGTCTGGTGGGGGCGCAGGGACCGACCGTACTTGCGCATGTCCAGCGCGTAAAACGCCGCCCCCGCCTCGCGCAGCCGATCCGCCATCTCGGTCTGGAAGAAGTAGTCGTTGCGCCCGTGCAGGTACAGGACCGTCATGCGGGCGCTCTTGGGCGGGGTCGCGCGCACGAGGGTGGCGACGCAGGGTCCCTCCGCGTCGTCGAGCAGCTCGATCGTGCGCGACTCGTACCCGTCGCCCAGGATGTCGGCGCGCCACGAAAGTCCGGGAGGACCGTCCTCGCCCCACGGGGCCATGACGTCGCGCTCGGGGATCCCCTCGGGCGACGAGGCCTCGGCCCCCACCCCGGACAGGTCGGGCAGGCCGCTCGTGTCCGGGATCAGGTCGTCGCCGGGCGTCGGATTGCTGGTAACGCTCATGGAGTCAGCATAACGCGCGAGGCCACCCCGGCCTCGTTGATGAGGAGAAGAAACCGGGGCGACCTCGCGGAGAAAGAGCGCAGATCAGGCGAAGGAGGACGCGCGCGAGGGGATGCGCTCGTTGAGGAACTCGTCGAGGAGGGCGGTCAGCTGGTCGTGCTCGATGAGGAAGCCATCGTGACCGTGATCGGAGTGGATCTCACGGTAGAACGCGCCCGAGATGCCGGCCGCCATCTGCCAGACCTGCTCGGGGAAGAACAGGCGATCCGAGTCGACCGCGACGACGAGGGTGCGGGCGGTGACTGCCTTGAGGGCCTCGACGACGCCGCCGCGGTCGCGGCCCACGTCGTGGGAGAGCATCGTGCGACACAGCGTCACGTAGGAACCTGCGTCGAAGCGGCGCACGATCTTCTCACCGTGGTAGTCCAGGTAGGACTCCACCGCCAGGCGCCCGCCGCGCAGCGGATCCTCGTCGTTCTGGGGGATGCGGCCGAAGCGCTCGTCCAGCTCCGAGGGGGAGCGGTAGGTCGTGTGCGCGATCTGGCGGGCGAGTGCCAAGCCAGCGTTGGGGCCGGGGCCCGCGTAGTAGTCGCCGCCGCGCCATGCCGGATCCAGCTGGATCGCCCGGATCTGCGTGTGGGTCCACGCCGCCTGGTCGGCGGTTGTCTGCGCGCCCGATGCCACAACCACGAGTCGGCGCACGCGCTCCGGGTAGGTGACCGCCCACTCGATCGCCCGCTGGCCGCCCAGCGATGCGCCCACGACGATGCTCCACTCATCAATGCCGAGCAGGTCGGCCAGGCGGGACTCGGCGTAGACCTGGTCGCGCGTGGAAATCACCGGGAAGCGCGAGCCCCACGGTGCCCCGTCGGGAGCAAGGGATGCCGGGCCCGTGGAACCCTGACAACCGCCCAGCACGTTCGCGGCCACCACGAAGTAGCGGTCCGTGTCGATGATGCGCCCCGGGCCCACGATCTGCTCCCACCAGCCGGGGGTCGGCTGGCCGGGTGCCGCCTCGCCGCACACGTGCGCGTCGCCGGTCAGCGCGTGCAGGATGAGGACCGCGTTGGAGCCGGCCTCGTCCAGCTCTCCCCACGTCTCGTAGGCGAGCGTCACGCTGGGCAAGATCTCGCCGTTTTCCAGGCGCTGAGCGCCCAGGTTCGCGAACTTGCGGAAGGCGACCGGGTCTCCCTCGCGCCACGCGCCGGACGTGGGTGCGGGGGGCAGGTTGTGACGGCTCATGATGTCCTTCTTTCGCTGGGGGCAGTTCGCTCTCGCGGGAGGTGGGGGAGGGGGCAGCGGCGGCCTCGGAGCCTCAGGAGTGTGTGTATTCGTCCCCGAGGCCGCCGACGGGTCTGTTAGGCCGTGGCCGCGCGGGCCGCGTCGAAGCCGAGCTGCAGGTCGGCGAGGATGTCCTTGATGTTCTCCAGGCCGATCGACAGGCGCACGGTGCCGGGCGCGACGCCGGCCTTGGCCAGCTCCTCCTCGGTCAGCTGCGAGTGCGTCGTCGAGGCCGGGTGGATGACGAGGGACTTCGCGTCGCCGATGTTGGCGACCACCGGCAGGAGCTGCACGCCGTCCGCGAAGGCACGGCCGGCCTCGTACCCGCCCTTGATGACGAAGGAGAGCAGGCCGCCCGTGCCCAGCGGGGCGTACTTCTTGCCCAGCTCGTAGTAGGGGGAGGACTCCAGGCCCGCGTAGTTGACGGACTCGACGTCCGGGTGGGCCTCGAGGAAGCGGGCTACCGCCAGCGCGTTGGAGACGTGGCGTTCGATGCGCAGGGACAGGGTCTCGATGCCCTGCGAAATGAGGAACGCGTTGAAGGGGGAGGTAACGGCACCCAGGTCGCGGTTGATGAGCGTCTGGATGCGCAGCAGGAACGCCAGGTTCGCGCCCAGCGCGCCGTCCACGCCCAGGTCACGGGCGTAGACGAGGCCGTGGTAGGACTCGTCCGGCGTGTTGTACAGGGGGAAGCGCTCGGGCTGGGAGGCGAAGTCGAAGTTGCCCGAGTCCACGATCGCGCCCGCGATCGAGGTGCCGTGACCACCCAGGTACTTGGTGGCCGAGTGAACGACGATGTCGGCGCCCCACTCGATCGGGCGGACCAGGTAGGGGGTGGCAACGGTGTTGTCGACGATGAGGGGCACGCCGACCTCGTGGGCGACCGTTGCGATCGGCTCGATGTCGAGGATGTCGCCCTGCGGGTTGGGGATGGTCTCGCCGTAGAAGGCGACAGTCTTGTCGTCGGCGAGCGCGCGCCAGGCCTCGGGGTCGAGGGGGTCCGCGACGAAGCGGGCCTCGATGCCCAGGCGTCCGAGCGTGTTCTTCAGCAGGGTGACGCTGCCGCCGTACAGGGAGGGGGAGGCGACCACGTTGTTGCCGGCGACGGCCAGGGCGAGGATCGACAGGGCGGTCGCGGACTGGCCGGAGGAGACCAGGAGGCCGCCGACGCCGCCCTCGAGTGCCGCGATGCGCGCGGCGACGCCGTCGGTCGTCGGGTTGGTCAGGCGCGTGTAGATGGGGCCCAGCTCCTGCAGGGCGAAGCGGCCCGCGGCCTGCGCGGTGTCCTCAAAGGCGTAGGAGGACGTCTGGTAGATGGGCAGTGCGGTCGCGCCGGTGGCGGGGTCGAGGTCGTATCCGGCGTGAATCTGCTTCGTTTCGAAGGACCAGTCGTTGGCGGTCATTGTGCGGCTCCTTAGGTGAGGGGTGGTTTGTCTCTGATTCCCCTCCGGCGGGCCGCAGATGCGGTGAAGTGAACATGCGTCGAGGCGCGTCCCGCTGTCGGGGGACTGCGCGGCAGTCGCTTGTGCTGACGCGCAGTCAGCGGCACATTCGACGGTTCATGCCTCCAATTGTTTGTCATCGACGAGGCCGGGGCGTGGTAGTCCCGGATAGTGGACTTTTGTGACAGGCGGGGGCACGGTGGCGGGTGTGTGACGAGGATCGCAGCGATGGTTGAAAATGTTATAAAAACACAGGTGTTTGCGCGGTAATCATGGTGCTGGTGTTGTAAATGTTGCGATTGTTGCACGTGCGAATGTTGAGTTTTGTGGTGTGTTTGTTGCCAAGCGTGACGAAAGTGGATAGGCTCGTTCCCAGTACGCGCGCTCCGGCGCACCTAATCGGACGAGATGAGACAACGATGAGACGACGCGGAACCATTCGCATGGGCCTGACGGCTATCGCCGCCTGCGCCCTCCTCGTGCTGCCCCAGATGGCCCAAGCGACCCCCTCTGAGGAAGAGATCGCTGCCGCCCAGGCTGCCGAAGAGGCCGCGAAGATGAGCGTCGCCCAGATTGAGGTCAAGCTCGCCGAGGTCAACGCCAGCGCCGCAACCGCGATGCAGAACGCGCAGATTGCTGGCGAAGACCTCAACGAAGCCAACATCGCGCTGCAGGAAGCGACCGCAACCGCCAATCAGGCGTCGGCTGACGCGGACGCCGCCGAGGCCGCCTTCCAGGAAGGCAAGCAGCAGATCGCCTCCGTCGCACAGGCCGCCTACCGTAACGGCGGTGGCACGCTCGACGCGCTCGCCCCCTACCTCGACTCCGATGGGCTGCGCAGCGTCGAGACCAAGCAGGCTGGCATCAACTCCTTCTCCTCCTCCGCCGAGGCGAAGATGCAGAACGTCGCCGCGCTCGAGCAGGTCGCCAAGGTGACCCGCGATGCCGCTAACACGGCGCTCGCTAACCAGCAGGCCGCCACGGACGAGGTCCAGAAGCGCACTGACGCCGCCAACGAGGCTGCGGCCGCCGCCCAGAACGAGGTCGCGGTTGTCGCCGCTCAGCGCGGCGCCTACGTGCAGGAACTGGCCACCAAGCAGAACACGACCGTCGAGCTTATCAACCAGCGCGAGGCCGCCCTCGAGGCCGAGCGCCAGGAAGCCGCACGCATCGCCGCCGAGCAGGCAGCCGCTGCTGCTGAAGCTCAGCGTCAGGCCGACGCCGCCGCAGCCGCCGAGCGTGCCGCTGCTGCCGCTGCCGCTGCCGCCTCGTCCTCCAACGACGATGACGACGACTCCGCGCCCTCCTACTCCTACGAGGAGCCCTCCTACTCCTACGAGGAGCCCTCCTACTCCTACGAGGAACCCTCGTACTCCGCGCCCTCCTACTCGGGCGGCGGTGCCGACACGGCTATCGCAACCGCGAAGAGCTACCTCGGCGTGCCCTACGTGTGGGGCGGCGAGTCCTACGGCGGCGTCGACTGCTCCGGCCTGACGATGCTCGCGTGGGGCAGCGCGGGCGTGGATCTGCCTCACCTCTCGCGCGCCCAATACGGCTACGGGACGCACGTGCCGATCGGTTCCATGGAAGCCGGCGACCTGATCTTCTGGTCCTCCAACGGCACACAGTCCGGCATCTACCACGTCGCCATCTACCTGGGCGGTGGTCAGATGATCGAGGCCCCCACCTACGGCGTGCCCGTGCGCATCACCGGCGTGTACAGCTGGGGATCCATCATGCCTTACGCCGTCAGGCTCTGAGCCGCGTCGTCGCTTGGCGATCCGGGGCCGCGCAGACTGTGTGTCTGCGCGGCCCCGGCCTCGTACCTGGTGGTGAATGCGGGCAGTTGGGTTAGCGGGGTCCATCTACTGGCAGTGTCAACCCGTTCCTGCGCACGTTAACCCTTGAGGTGGCAGTGTGGGCAGCCTGCCCATGCCACCACCTATAGGGTTTACATGCGCATTGGTGGGTTGAGGTGGCCATCGGTGCTGAGGAGCTGCCCCGTCGCGACCCCGGCGCGGATCCCACGAGCGCGCTTGTGGGGTCATGTGGCTAGCATGAACGGCATGAGTGCTTCTGACGCCGACACCAACGCCCATCGAATGGGCGCGACTCCCGCGGTCCCACGCGTCGTCAAGCCGTGGCCCGGGTACGCGTACACCCTGTTCCTCTTGTTCTGCGTGGTGTCTCCTGCGTGGGCGTTCTGTCAAGTCCCGGGTTTTGTGTAGGGATGGTTAGGCCGCTTTCTTTCGTGTTGTTGTGTGTTGGTTTTCTGCTTGTTGCGGTGTGATTCCGCCCAGGGCGAGGTGTGGGCGGCTTGTGTTGTACCAGTGGACCCAGGCTGAGGTTTCGCGTTCGACTTCGCGTTGGTCGCGCCATGGACCTGTGTAGCCGGGGCGTGCTTTGTTGTAGATGAGTTCGGCTTTGTATAAGGAGTTCAAGGCCTCGGCTAGAGCGTTGTCGTAGGAGTCGCCGGTCGATCCTACTGAGGCGATGGCCTTGCATTGGGCTAGCGCCTGCCCGTAGCGCACATCGC
>CAUTRF010000047.1:0-15090 GCA_963540795.1 uncultured Actinomyces sp. | reverse complement strand
TGCTGGAACGAACTCCACCACACCACCCCCTACCACAACACCTGGGACTAACCCCCAACCAACACGTTTTGTCCTTTAACCCGGCATTTCCGTGAAAAAGTTCGCCCGGCAAGCCTGAAAACGCCAAAATTGGGGTGTTGCGAGCGCGCTGGGCGAGCGTTGTCGCGTTTGGTGGAATGGAGGCCATCACTATGAAACCGACGGCACCTTTGCAAGGGGGCATGAGTGGTTGACCGAAACCGGTGACGCCTCTGCGAGTTCGAAACGCGCTCAAAACGGCCGAAAGTGGTGAGCAAAGGTGCTGCGGGTTTCAGTGTTGCGATGGCTTGTCCGCGCAAAGGTGCTGTCGGTTTCAGTCTGGCAACACAATGAACCGGATAAGGAAGCAATGCGCCGGCAAACGCTCATGTTGGGACATCTTGGCCCACCTATACGTACGCGAACCCGATAGGTGGTGGCTTGAGCTCTTTGATGCGCGCGGGGACCCCTTGATGCGCGCGTGGGCCACTAATTCCGCACGTTAACCTGATGACATGCGCGTGGGCAGCCCCGCCCAGGTGCATGTCTAGCGGTTTACGTGCGTATCAAGGGGTTAGCGCGCATGTTCAGGGGCTTATGCGCGAACAACAACCACGACAGACACCATTGTGTCCAAAATGCAGACCATCTCTCCCACAACAGCCCATTTTCAGCGTTGTCTGCCGAGGTGGTCTGCACTTTGGTCACCACACCGACAAAAGTCGTGCTCGCTCCGCCACCAAACGGGGGAAATGGCGTCATTAGAACCACGACGCGCCGGCGACACGCCGATAACCAGCGTCTAATGCTGCCCCCACCACCACCGGTGTGGAGGGTGCCGGAGGGTTCGTAGGGCCTGGCTGCGCCCGTGGGCAGCGACGACACCTCCGCCAGCCACATTTCGCACGTAATTTATCGCGGTCATTTTTCGATACGGCCTAGAAACGTTGCAATTCCAACGATCTGATTTCAGGATTTGAAAGGATCGTGGGGGAATTACGTGCGAAATTGGGTGTGGACTCAGTAATGATGTGGATCTTCATCAGCACAACGGGCCCCACGGGTGCGGAGGTGCCGGAGGGCCTGGCTGCGCCCGTGGGCGGTGGCGGGGCCTGGCCGGACAACGAGTCGACGCGCCGAGCCAAGCTTGCGGCGCGGACGGCTCGCGGGCGGGCCGCCCGCGGGCACAGCAAGCAGCCCGGCCCCGCAGGACAGCACGCGCGGCGCCCAGAACACCAGCAGGGCGCACACAGCAGCCCGGCCCAGCAGGGCGCACCGAGCAGCCGCGCCCGACCGGGCGCACCACAACCTCAGGAACTGGGCGGCGTCACGACCCACGGCTCGGTCGGCAAGGCACGCAATCCTGAAATCCCCAAGGCATCCGCAATGTCGGAGGCGCAGCGCGCCCCGGGCACGCCAAGAGATGCCCCGATAAACGACACGACGTCCTCGGTGGTCCAGCCCAGGCCTCGTAGGTCAGAGAGCGTGACGGCGCCGTCGCGCTTGGCCAGGCGCGCCCCCGAGGGCGCGAGCGCCAGGGGCACGTGCGCGTAGGTCGGCTCAGGTGCCCCGAGCAGGTGGGCGAGCTGCGCCTGCGCGGGTGCCTGGGAGAGCAGGTCGAAGCCGCGCACGACCTGGTCGACGCCCTGGAACGCGTCGTCGACGACGACCGCCAGGTTGTAGGCGGGCACGCCGTCCGCGCGGCGCACGACGAAGTGGTCGACAGGGCCGGTGTAGGAGCCGTGCAGCTCGTCGAACACGGTCCACTCGGGCGAGGGGGCGGCCAGGCGCAGCGCGGGGGCGCGCCCCAACGCGGCCAGAGCAGCGCGCTTTTCCTCGCGCTCGGATTCGCTCAAAGCCAGGCAGGTGCCCGGGTAGTGGCCGGGCGGCACGTGCGGCGCGGAGGCGGCTTCGCGGATGTCGCGGCGGGTGCAATAGCATTCGAAGATGAGGCCGCGCTCGGACAGCGACGCCAGGGCGGCCTCGTGTGCGTCGGCCCGCTCGGTTTGGATGAGGGGCTCGCCGTCCCAATCGACCCCGATCGCGGCCAGGTCGTCGATCTGACGCTGCGCGGAGCCGGCGCGCTCGCGGTCGATGTCCTCGATGCGCAGGACGAATCGTCGCCCGGTCGTGCGCGCCCACGCCCACGCGAGGATCGCGGTGCGCAGGTTGCCCAGGTGGAAGTCGCCCGTGGGGGAGGGCGCGAATCGTCCTGTGTTCGTCATGCGCCCAGTGTACGAGGCCGTGGCCGCCTCCCGGGATCCGCCTCCCCGGGGTGGTAGCGGCGTAGGCGTACAGTGGGGTGCATGGTGAGAATGCGGGTGCCCGACTGGTTGGCGGTCTTCGTGGGTGGGGTCGTGGGGACGGCGGTGCGCGCCGGCTTGGATGAGGTCGCGAAGGCCTCGCCTGTGCGCGGCCTCTTCCTGTCGTGGTCGACGCTGACGGTGAACGCCGTGGGCGCGTTCCTCCTCGGCGCGCTGGCCGCGTGGGTTGCGGGGCGCCTGGCGCGAGGAGTGGGTGATGCGTCCTCGCTGAAAACCCTGAAGCTCTTGGTCGGCACTGGTTTCGCGGGTGCGTTTACGACGTACGGGACGTACATTGTCGCGTCGGTCGGGTACGCGTCGCTCAATGGAATTGCCGAGGCCGTCTGCCAGTCCCTCGGTCTCCTGGCCCTGGGTGGTGCCTGCGCCTGGGCGGGGATGCGCGTGGGGGAGTGGTCGTGTGGCCGCTTTGGCGCGCTTCCCGTCACCAGCGAGGGGGACCAGGCATGAGTGGCGCGACCTTCCTGTTCGTGGCGCTGGTCGGCGGTGTGGGCGCGTGCGCGCGGTTCTGGCTGGACAGGGGCGTGCAGCGTGCTCTGGACTCGTGGGGTGACCCGGCGGGAGCGAAGCTCGGCATCCTGGTCGTCAATGTGATTGGGTCTTTCCTGGCCGGCGCGGCCACCCAGCTGGTGCCCGCTGATCTCACGCCGATTGTCTCGATCGGCTTCCTGGGAGGCTTCACGACGTTCTCTACCGCGCTCGTGGACGCGGTGACGCTGTGGGCCGATGGATTCCGAGGTCGCAGCCTCGCCCTCGCGCTTGGCACGTGGGCGGCCTCGTGGGTCGCGGCGCTCGCGGGCATCGCCGTTGCTGGATAGGGGTTTGTCGCGCAACTAGCCGCTATGTGGGCTGATGGGTGAGGGTTTAGCCACGATACGGAGTTTTGTAACAGCATTCCGAGCGCTCGCGCCGCTGGCCCTCATATGCTGATGTTGCGGGCCGTGCGGCCCAGTAACGGAGATGCACATGATTGACCTCACCGGGGTGTCCAAGGTCTACCCCGTGAAAAACGGCGGCCAAGTCGTTGCGCTCGATGGGGTGAACCTGCACGTCGATCGCGGCTCGATCCACGGGATCGTCGGCCGCTCCGGCGCCGGTAAGTCCACCCTCATCCGGTGTTTGACGGCCCTGGAGAAGCCCACCGAGGGCCACATCGTCGTTGACGGCCTCGACCTGGCGACCCTGTCGGGTTCTGCGCTGCGCGCCGCGCGCCGCCGTATCGGCATGGTGTTCCAGGCCGCGAACCTCCTGGACGCTCGCACTGCCGCCGACAACATCGGCTACCCGCTCAAGCTGGCGGGCGTGCCCGCCGCGAAGCGTCGTGAGCGCGTCGAGGAACTCCTCGAGCTCGTTGGCCTCGAAGGCCGCGGCGACTCCTACCCGTCCCAGCTGTCGGGCGGCCAGCGTCAGCGCGTCGGCATCGCCCGCGCCCTGGCCGATAATCCCGCCGTACTCCTGTGTGACGAGCCGACCAGCGCACTTGACACCGAGTCGACCGCTCAGATCCTGTCGCTGCTGCGCCACGTACGCGACGTCTCAGATGTCACCGTCGTCGTCATCACCCACGAGATGGCCGTCGTCCGCGAGATCTGCGACTCCGTGACCCTCCTCGGCCACGGCCAGGTCCTGCAGACCGGCTCTCTCGAAGAGGTCGTGGCGGACCCCTCGACCCCGCTCGCCCGCGAGCTAGTCCCCATGCCCGTCGTCGAGTCGGTTCCGACGGACTCCGCCGACGGCCGCTTCGATCCGAATGCGGTGGGTACCGTCCTCCTCGATGTCGTCTTTACGTCGCACCCGGGCGTCCCGACCGGCGCGACCGTCCTGCACCTGGCCTCGTCGATGGGTGCCGACGTCACTGCCGGAACCTTCGAGTCCCTCGGGAATGTGCAGGTGGGGCGCCTGGCCCTGACCGTGCCCGCGTACCACGCTGACAAGATCATTGAGCAGCTGCGCAAGAACAACGTCCACGCGGAAGTGAGGGACCAATGACCACCGCATACCTCGCCGCCGCTCACGCGCTGGCGCTCCTGCCCGCGGGTAAGGGTGATCCGACGTGGCTGGAGAATGATGCCCTGAGGAAGCAATTCATCCCAGCGATTTTTGAGACGCTGCAGATGGTGGGTCTGTCCACCCTCTTCGCGGTTATCATCGGTACGCTCATCGGCCTCGTCCTGGTCCAGACCGGCAAGGGCGGCCTCACCCCGAACAAGGGCATCTACCAGGCCGTCTCCTTCGTCGTGAACATCGTGCGTTCCCTGCCCTTCATCATCGGCATCATCGTGTTGATTCCCGTCACGAAGGCGATCGTTGGTCGCTCGACCGGCTCCATGGCTACGGTTGTGCCCCTCGTCATCCTGTCCGCGCCCTTCTTCGCGCGCCTCGTGGAGACGAACCTGCTGGCCGTCGACCCCGGAAAGATCGAGGCCGCCCAGATGATGGGTGCCTCCAACCGTCAGATCCGCTGGGGCGTCCTCATCCGCGAGGCCATGCCGGCCCTCATCCAGTCCATCACGACCCTGGCGATCACCCTGATCGGCTACTCCGCGATGGCGGGTGCCGTGGGCGGCGGAGGCCTGGGGCAGATGGCCATTAACTACGGCTACAACCGCTGGCAGACCGACGTCATGATCTCCACCGTCGTCGCCATTATCGTCATCGTGCAGATCATCCAGCTGATCGGCGATATCCTCTCGCGCCTGGTCGACCACCGCGCGCGCTGACCGATTCGGTCAGGCCACCCCGGCCTCGACCCATCCCATCTAATACGCAGAAGAAAAGAGAACCACCATGCGTCATCGCTCTCTCGCAGCTATCGGCCTGGCGGCCGTTGCCACCCTGGGCCTGGCGGCCTGCGGCGGCGGCTCCACCTCCTCGGATGCTTCCGACTCTTCCTCGGACGTCGTCACCCTGACCGTGGGCGCGACCCCCTCGCCCCATGCGAAGATCCTCACCTACATCAACGACAACCTGGCCGCGGCCGAGGGCATCAAGCTCGACATCGTTGAGTACACCGACTACGTCCAGCCCAACACCGCGCTGAACGACGGCGACCTGGACGCCAACTTCTACCAGACCGTTCCCTACCTGGAGAACGCCGAGAAGCAGTTCGGCTATGACTTCGAGGCCGGCGAGGGCATCCACCTGGAGCCCCTCGGCGTGTTCTCCAACAAGCACAAGTCCCTCGACGAGCTGCCCGACGGCGGCACGATCGGCATCATCTCCGACACGGCCAACCAGTCGCGCGCGCTCGAGCTGTTGGCCACCCAGGGTCTCGTCTCGATCCCCGAGGGCGACGGCGACGTCAACATCAACACTGTCACCAAGCTGAAGAACTTCGACTTCCGTGAGGTCGAGGGCCCGCAGCTGGTCCGCTCGCTCGACGACTTCGACTACGCGGTCATCAACGGCAACTTCGCCCAGGAGGGTGGTAAGTCCATCTCCGGTGATGCCCTCGTCGTCGAGTCCCCCGTGGACAACCCGGCCGTGAACGTCCTCGTGTGGAAGGGTGACTCCAAGAAGATCGACGCCATCGCGAAGCTTGAGAAGCTCCTGCACTCCGATGAGGTCAGGCAGTACATTGAGCAGACCTGGCCGGACGGCTCGGTCATCCCGGCGTTCTGACCCGCGAGGCCGTGGCGCGCTGGCGCCGAGGCTGACGGATCGCAGGGCTGGCGCTCTCGCATAAGATAACGGGTGGGCCCCGGAACCGTAAGGTTCCGGGGCCCACCCGTATCCGCGCAAGCGGTGCGATCAGTTGGTGCGAGACTCGAGCGGGAACTCGGCGTCCGGCTCGTGCGTGATGCGGTTACGCATGTCGCGGCGGAAGACTTCGATGACCCACAGCCAGATGATGTGGCCGAAGAACTCGGAGAAGTGCTCCGCGAAGGGCTGGTTCCACGGTGCCGGGACCGTGCCCATCAGCGGCATGAGGACGACGTGGAAGGCCACGTAGACGAAGATGCCGAAGGCGGCACCCTGCCAGAGCTTGATCTGCGGGAAGCGCTCGGCCAGCACGCAGTAGAGGACCGCGAAGCCGATCGAGAACGCGAAGTGGACGATGAAGGAGACCCAGGGGAGTCCTTCGTTACCGTTGTAGGTGTAGGACAGGTGGGTGACGCTCTCCGGGATGCCCAGCTGCTGGAGCAGCTCCTGGGGCGGGTTGGTCGCGTTGCGCTCGGGCGTACGCGGAGGCAGCGGGACCTCCCAACCGAACTTCACGATGGCGGAGACGATTCCGCCGAGAACACCTGCGAGTGCTGCGACGCCGTAGCGGCGGCGCTTGGGATTGGTCTGAATCAGTGCCATGTGACAAGCATGAAACGCGCGCAGGGTATTTTCGAGGCCTCGGGGCGCTTAGCGCTCAAGGTCACACGGGAGTGTGATCAGGGAAAATGGGCCACAAATAGCCAATGTGGTTAATTTGTGCCTTTATTGGTGAGTAAATGCGAGGGGTGGGCGCGGGACTTTCATCCCGCGCCCACCCCTCGTGTGGCGTTAACTGCGTCGCATCCCTCGGCGCTGCGATGCGCGAGGAGTGCGCGCCTCGTCAGTCGACGATGCCGTACAGACGGTCGCCCGCGTCGCCCAGGCCGGGGACGATATAAGACTTCTCGTTGAGGTGATCGTCGACGGCGGCGACAACGACGTTCACGTCGGCGCGATCGCCGATCGCGTCCTCAAGGGTCTTGATGCCCTCCGGGGCGGCCAGGATGCACACGCAGGTGACGTCCTTGGCACCGCGCTCGAAGAGGTAGTTGGTGGCGGCGACCATGGTGTGGCCGGTGGCCAGCATCGGGTCCAGCACGAAGCACTGGCGGCCCGACAGGTCGTCCGGCAGGCGGTTTGCGTAGGTCTCGATCTCCAGGGTGTCGTCGTCGCGACGCATGCCCAGGAAGCCGACCTCGGCGGTGGGCAGCATGCGGGTCATGCCCTCGAGCATGCCCAGGCCGGCGCGCAGGACGGGGACCACGATCGGGCGAGGCTCGGAGAGCTTCAGCCCGACGGTGGGTGCAACCGGGGTCTGGATGGGGGTCTCGGTGACTGCCACCTCGCGCGTCGCCTCGTAGGCGAGCAGGGTGACCAGTTCGTCCACGAGCTGTCGGAACGTCGCCGACGGCGTTTCGCGATCGCGCAGGACGGTGAGCTTGTGGGTGATCAGGGGGTGATTAGCAACGTGGAGGCGCATGGTTATAGGCTACCTTGTTCGTCCGCTGGCGCGCATCCAGTGTGTCGAACGCGAAGCGAGGGTCTCCTGCACGCCGACGCCGCGCTCGGTGGTGGCCAGGATCAGCGGCGTGTTGGGCGTCGTGTCAAGCTCATCCGTCACACGAGCATCATGAGTCACTGCGGACTCCAACTACCCCAACAGTGATTTGGCCGGTAAGCTAGTAGGGTGACCGTGAATGAGCAGTACCGCGAAGCAATGGGGAAGGCCCTCTTCCTGGCCAACCGCGCCCGCGAGACGGGAGACGTCCCCGTCGGAGCCGTCGTCGTCGACGAAAACGGCCGCATCATCGGACGCGGGTGGAACTGCCGCGAGGCCAACCACGACCCCGTAGGTCACGCCGAAATCGTCGCACTGCGCGAGGCAGGCCGCGCCAGGGGCACCTGGCGCCTGACCGGCTGCACGCTGATCGTCACCCTGGAACCCTGCACGATGTGTGCGGGCGCGATTCTCGCCTCTCGCATCGACCGCGTCGTCTTTGGCGCCTGGGATCCTAAGGCCGGTGCCGCCGGATCCCTGCGTGACGTCCTGCGCGACGCCCGCATGCCCCACCCGACCGAGGTCATCGGCGGCGTCCTCGCCCGAGAGGCCGCCATGCAGCTGCGCTCCTTCTTCCTCGGCTGCCGCACGCCCGACGAGATGCCCGTCGTCCAGGCTCCCGTTCACGAGCCCAGCGACCTGGTCGCGCCCATCGTCGTCCCCTACGAGGGGGACGAGGCACCCGAGCCGGTCCGCGAAGAAGCTCCCCGCGAGGAAGTCCCCCGCCATGAGGGCGTTCCCGCGCAGCTCGTTACCCCCGAGGTGCCCGCCGCACCCGCAGTTCCCGCAGTTCCCGCTCCTTCCGGCGAGAACCACCGCTCCGGGGCCTTCCCCGTGCCTCCCCAGCACGGCCGAGTCAGCCACCGTGGTACCGAGGCCTCGCCCCTGCCTCGTCGAGTGGGCCGCCCCTTCTCCGAGCGCGTCTCCGGCAACGCCGACAACCCCGCCGACATCCCCGCGGGCGAGTCGATCCAACCCGGTGCCGCCGCGGCGGCTCCCGTCTCGCAGCCGCCCTACCGCAGCGCCGCCCCCGTTCTGCCGGCAGTTTCGCCGAACACGACGCGCGGTCCCATCACGCGCTCCGTCCCCCAGATTCGACCCGTCCACGTGCGCCCCTCCGCGTCCGTGCCCGAAGGCCTCTACACGCCCGCTCAGCCCGGCCGTCCCGTGGCTCAGCCGCTGCGCGATAGCGCGCCCCGGCCTCGTGCTGGCGAGCCCGTCGTCGCACCCGCGCCCACGGAGCCGCCGGCCCCCGTCGTGCAGGCTTCACCCGCCCCCGTCGAGGAGCCGACCGCGCCGATCCCCGCACCGCCCGCGTTCCCGCAGCGCGCCACGTCGCGCCAGAGCGCGCGCCCGCAGCGCCCCCTCCCGCAGGCTTTCGAACCCGAGCCCGCGCGCCGCGTCGACTACGAACTGTCCCCCCGGCAGTTCAACGACGTCGACCCCATCACCTCCGGGATTCGCGTGCGCCGCTCTGCGCGCCGCCGCGGCAACGCTCGTCACTGACATGATCCCCGCGCGCGTCATTACGGTCTCGGACCGCTGCTCAGCCGGCCTCGCCGAGGACCTCTCCGGGCCCCTCGCCGCTCGTCTTCTCGCCGATCACGGCGTTGAGGCCTCGGTCGCGATCGTTCCCGACGAGGTCGATGCCATCCGCGCTGCGATCACCGCGGCTGTCGAGGATGGCGCCCGCTTCGTGTTCACGACCGGCGGGACCGGTCTCGCGCCCCGCGACGTCACGCCCGAGGCCACCGAGCCTCTCCTCGTCACCCGCATCGACGGCCTCGCCGACGCGATTCGGCGTCGAGGCGAGGAAAAGGTCGCCTCCGCAGCCCTGTCGCGAGGCCTCGTCGGCGTGACCGCGCGATCCCCCGAGGGTGCCCTCGTCGTCAACGCGCCCGGCTCGCGCGGCGGCGTCACCGACGCCGTGGCCGTCATCGGCCCGCTCGTCGCGCACATCATCGACCAGCTCGCGGGCGGCGACCATCCGCGCGCGTAAAAGCCTGAGAATGCAACGAAAAGGCCGCCCGGCGTACACGCTGCGGGCGGCCTCCTCGTAGGTGGGGCGTCAGTCCTGCGGATCCTCCGGGCGCACCCAGTCGCCGCTGCGGCCGCCCGACTTCGCCACGATCTTCGCCTCGCGGATGCGGGCGGAGCGGTCCACGCCCTTGACCATGTCCACGATGGCGAGAGCCGCAACCGTCACCGAGGTCAGCGCCTCCATCTCCACGCCCGTGCGGTCAGCCGTGCGCACGGTCGCGCGGATCGCCACGTGATCGTCCTGAAGGCTCAGGTCCACCGCGCAGCCGTGCACGCCGATCGTGTGCGCGAGGGGCAGCAGCTCGGGGACGCGCTTCGCCGCCGAAATGCCGGCCACGCGCGCCACCGCCAGCACGTCGCCCTTCGGCACGGTGCCCTCACGCAGGGCCCGCATGACCTCGGGCGAGCAATCCACGCGGCACACGGCGCTCGCCTGGCGTACCGTCGGATTCTTCGCGGTCACGTCCACCATGTAGGCGGCGCCGTCCTCGTTCAAATGCGTAAATTTCACGGTTTGCCTCTCGTTAATTCTTAAATGTGGGATCAGCCCACGAGCGGGACGACCGCCAGCTCCTGGCCGGCCTCGACCGCCTCGACGTCCGGCGCGACCACGCCGATCGCCTCCGCGGTCGCGAGCGAGGCCACCAGGTGCGACTTCGACCCCAGCGGGTGCACCGGTTCCACCCAGCGGGCCCCGGCCTCGTCCCCCTCTCCGGAGACGAAACGAAGCGGGATGAACTGCGTCTTTTCGGGCGGGCAGTCCCAGCCCACGCGCGCGCGGGCGACGATGCCGCTCGGGACCGTTGCGCCGTGCTCGGGGGCGACGAGGCCGGACATGACCGCCAGCGCGCCCGCGACGTACATGTGGAACGTCGTAAAGACCGACACGGGGTTTCCGGGCAGGCAGATCACCGGCGTCTCGCGGCCGCCCGCGCCCACCCGCGTCGAGCCGATGCCCTGCGGGCCGCCGGGCTGCTGAGCGACGTGGTGGAAGCCTGCGTCCGTACCAAGCGTCAGGCGCACGACCTCGAAGGCCCCCGCCGAGATGCCGCCGGCCGTGAGGACCAGGTCGGCCTCCGGGGCCTCATCGAGGGCCGCGCGCAGCTCCGCCGGGGTGTCCCCCGTGCGCAGGTGAGCGACGACCTGCCCGCCGGCCTCCTCGACGAGGCCACGCAGCAGAATGCCGTTCGAGTCCGGAATCTGTCCGCGCTCAAGGGCCTCGCCGGCGTGCTTGAGCTCCGTGCCCGTCGAGACGACGATGACGCGCGGGCGGGGCAGGACCGTGAGGGCGCCGTGCCCGACCGAGGCGGCGGCCGACAGGGCCGTCCCGTCCAGGATGCGGCCCGCCTCCAGGACCGGGGAGCCGGCCTCGAGGGCCTCGCCCGCCACGCGCACATTCTCGCCCAGCTTCGGGGCGACGCGGATCTCGACGGTGTCGGGCGCCTGCGCGATGCCCGCCGCGTGGTCCGTGTGCTCGACCTTCACGACGGTGTCCGCGCCCTGCGGGATCGGAGCGCCCGTCATGATGCGCCAGGCCTGCCCCTTCTCGAGGCGGTTGTCGCGGGTGTCGCCCGCCGGAATGTCACCCGCAACGGGCAGAGTCCACGGGCCCTCACCCTCCAGGTCCTCGCGGCGCACCGCAAACCCGTCCATCGCCGAGTTCGTGAAGGGCGGCAGGGGAATCAGAGAAAAGATGTCGACCGCCAGGCGGCGACCCAAGCACTCCTCGATGGGGAGTGTCTCGTGGGGGAGGACGTGGCTGAGCGCCAGCGCCTCGATCAGCTCGCGATGCTGCGCGGTAGACAGGGCGGGATCGTGCATGCCACCAGTGTAGGGCCACGTGGGGTGGGGCATACGTGTGGGGCGGCTTCGCTCATTGTGTTGTAGGGCTGTTGTTTGGGTGGCTGGGCGTCGCCGTCTGCCTCGCGCCCGTTGCACGAGGCGTGGGCTGGGTTGGGTGGTTGCAGCTCGTTTCGGCGGCCTGGACATGGGCGGCCCGGGGGAATTGCGACCATAGGGGTGTGACACGCCGGCGACACGCCGTGGTGAGGTGCCTATGGTAGTAAAACCCCCGGTTGGCCGGCATGGTGAGCCGTTGTTGGTGGGTTGGTGGGCGGGGCGTTCTCACCTGGCGTCTCGAGGCGTGGGCTGGGTTGGGTGGTTGCAGCTCGTTTCGGCGGCCTGGACATGGGCGGCCGGGGGGAATTGCGACCATAGGGGTGTGACACGCCGGCGACACGCCGTGGCGGGGCACCTATGGTAGTAAAACCCCCGGTCGGGCGGCATGGTGAGCCGTTGTTGGCAGAGAGGAAGCTGACGCTGACGGTGTTCGTCGGGTGTCGTGGGATCACCCCAGGCGCGCGGCAAGTGCAGCGCGAATCTGCGCAACAAGCTCGTCTGGATGGTCCAGATCGTGCCAGCCGACCCGGATGATGTGCCAGCCTTCGGCCTCGAGGTGGCGTTGGCGTTCGCGCTCGCGGGATAGTGACGCGTGGATGCTGCGGGCGTCGTCCCCGTATTTGGCTCGGCCGTCGAACTCGATGCCGACTTTTTCGGCCGTGAACGCGCAATCAATGAAATAGCGACGACCCCGCGTGTGTACCTCGACCTGTGTGCGCATCCCTGTCAGGCCCGCGGCGCACAGCTCGTACAGCACGCGCGCTTCTCCGGGGGAGGCGCATCCGGCGTCCACGTGGTCGATGATCCAGCGAGCTTGGGCGCGCCCGTGCGCTCGGCTTCCGAGAGCTTTCAGTTCACGTTTGAGCAAAAATTTCCAGGCTTCCTCGTTGCTGCGTGACGCTTTCATGTGGAAGTTGTCGAAGTGCGTGTAGTCGTGTCCGAGCATGCAGAGCTGCGTGAATGCGGCTCGGGGGTTGTTCGATGTTCTCGCGACGGTAATCTGGGCTGACTCGAGGTTTTCGATCAGGAGGCCGCGAGCATTGTCGACGTGCATTGGAAGACGGACATGACGGGGCTTCACTGTGACTGGGGGAAACATGTGAGATCCGATTGTCACTGCGGGGAGCTTGATTGGGTGCGTTGGCGTTGGTGTGGCGATGGTAATGGGAGGGACAGGTGGGTCGCTGGCACGGCCATTCGCCCACAGTGCACATTGACCGGTGGTGACCATGGACCGGTGGGTGTGTGCGAGGTGGTAGAGGCGTGCGGCGAGTACGACCTCCGGTAACTGTATGGCACCGATGTTTCCTAGCCGCGCCACGTCAAGGTAGGTCCGGCCGGCAATTTTCACCGCCGTCGGCACCTTTGTGAGGCCATGGTGGTTGGAGCGCGGCGCGCGAATGATCGCCCGTTCAACGGCGTCGAGGATGAAAGGAGCGTCGTTGCCCCTGACTTCGTGGCTCATGAGTGAATTCTAGTGCGATAGCTATCAGTTCGTTACGGTTTGAGAATTTTGATTGATTGATTGCCGAGGTGTCCTCGTGTGGTGCGATGAGGTGTGGGCAGGGGTGCATGGAGGTGGCGTTCTCGCATGGCATGATGAGGAGCGGGTCGGGTTGTGCGGTTGTGGCTCGTTTCAACGGCCTGGGTGTGGGAGCTGGGGGGAATTGCGACCATAGGGGTGCGACACGCCGACGACACGCCGTGGCGGGGCACCTATGGTAGTAAAACCCCCGGTCGGGCGGCATGGTGAGCCGTTGTTGGTGGTGGGGCACATTTCGGCTCCTGGCGCTCGCCGACCGTCGGATTGGGACGGTGGGACGCATTCAGATTCCCGGTGAGCGATGCTGGGGCCAATGCGACTGTGGCCGTCACCAATGGATGCAGTGAACTGGATTCTCGCCGCTTTGGTGGGTGGTGGCTGCATAATCCTCGCTCGATGACGCTGATTGGGCGGCGGTTCCGACTGTTTCCTTTCTCTCAGCGACGAGGCAGGGGCTGCGTGTAGCCGTTCACGCTTGTATTTTCGAGGGGCGAACACCGGGCAAATCGCGGTAGGGTTGCGCCATGTCTGTCGAGTTCGTTTCCGCCTCTCAGGCGGCAGATGCAGTGGCGTGTGACGCGCCGCTGCGGCTCGTCGACACCTTCGGGCGCGTCGCCCGAGACCTGCGCGTGTCGCTCACCGACCGCTGCAACCTGCGCTGTTCCTACTGCATGCCCCCCGAAGGCCTGGACTGGCTGCCCACCGAGGAAACCCTGACGGACGATGAGGTCGTGCGCCTCGTGCGCATCGGCGTCGAGCGACTCGGGATCCGCCAGGTCCGCTTCACCGGCGGGGAGCCCCTCCTGCGCCGAGGCCTCGAGGAGATCATCGAAGCCTGCTCCCACCTGCGCACCGATGAGGGGAATCCTCTCGATCTGGCCCTTACGACGAACGCTCTCGGCCTGGCCAAGCGCGCCCAGGCCCTCAAAGATGCGGGCCTGAACCGCGTCAATATTTCGCTTGATTCCTTGGATCCCGAGCACTTCGCGGCGATCACCCGCCGCGACCGCCTCGGCGACGTCCTGGAGGGCATCGAGGCCGCCGCCCGCGTGGGCCTGAGCCCCATCAAGGTCAACGCCCTGGTCCTGCGCGGCATGAACGAGGCCGACCTGCCCGACCTGGTCGACTACTGCCTGGACCGGGGTATCGAGCTGCGCGTCATCGAGCAGATGCCGATTGGTCCCCCGGACACGTGGGATCGCCAAAACATCATGACGGCCGACGAGATCCTGCACATCATGGGCACTCGCCACACGCTGGCCCCCGCGCCCCGCGAGGATCCACACTCGCCGGCGGGACGCTGGATCGTCGACGGTGACCCGACGAAGCACCTCGGAGTCATCGCCTCGGTGTCCGACCCCTTCTGCAGCGCGTGCGACCGCACCCGCCTGACCTCGGACGGCATGGTGCGCTCCTGCCTGTTCTCCACCGAGGAGACCTCGCTGCGCGACCTGCTACGCGGCGGCGGGGACGATGCTCAGATCGCCGCCCGATGGGCCGACGCGATGTGGGCCAAGCCGGCCGCGCACGGGCTCAATATCGACACCTTTGCTCGCGCGTCGCGCACCATGAGCCGTATTGGCGGGTAACCTCCCACTAATTTCGTGACGCTGATGTTTTCTAACGGCGGTCGATTGGCTGCTGAGCGTCGGGTGGAACGTCTCTGGCCGGAGGATTTTTCCCAGTGCTGACAAGGGTGATGTACGTCCCAACACGTTCCTGTGGGTTACGTCATTTCAATTGGTAGCCTCCGTGTTAAAGAATGTCCGGCGCATGCCCGCGCCCGGACTCCCTTCAGACACGAGGAGAGCCATGAGCGCGACCGAACCCGCGGCCAAGAAGAGCCGCTACCTGCTCACTGACTGGAACCCCAATGACGAATCCAAGTGGGACTCGAAGCTCGCGTGGCGCACGCTGTGGATCACGACCTACTCGCTGATCCTGGCCTTCTGCGTCTGGTTCCTGCCCAGCGCGATCGCGCCGAAGCTGACGCTTCTTGGCTTCAA
>CAUTRF010000046.1:0-15693 GCA_963540795.1 uncultured Actinomyces sp. | reverse complement strand
CGTCGTAGTAGCCGGCCGAGAGCACGTGCGTGCCCAGGATGATGCGGCGCTTGACTTCGTCGCCGAAGCCGGCCTCTCGGGTGGCGGCCATGACGCGCTCGGCGGTCACGGGACCCTCGGTGGGCTCGACGCGGATGCCGTAGCGCATACCGTCGAAGCGCGCCAGGTTCGAGGAGACCTCGGCGGGCATGATCAGGTAGTAGGCGCCCAGCGAGTACTCCAGGTGCGGGCAGGAGACCTCGACGATCTCGGCGCCGGCCTCGCGCAGCTTCTCGACGGTCGCGTTGAAGGCGTCGATGACGTCCTTCTGGTAGCCCTCGCCGCTCAGCTCCTTGACGACGCCGACCTTCAGGCCCTTCATGGAACCCTGCGCGGCGACGGACTCGACGGCCTGCGTGAGCGCGGGGACCGGCTCGTTCAGGGAGGTCGAATCGTTGGGGTCGTAGCCACCGATCAGCTCGGTCAGGGCGGCCGCGTCGGCGACCGTGCGGGTGACGGGGCCGATCTGGTCCAGGGACGAGGCCATGGCTACCAGGCCGAAACGCGACACCGCGCCGTAGGTGGGCTTGGCGCCGACCGTGCCAGTCACGAACGCGGGCTGGCGGATCGAGCCGCCCGTGTCGGAACCGAGGGCCAGGGGCACCATATAGGCCGCGACAGCCGCGGCGGAGCCGCCGCCGGAGCCGCCGGGGATGCGCTCGGTGTCCCACGGGTTCTTGGTCGCACCGAAGGCGGAGTGCTCGGTGGACGAACCCATGGCGAACTCATCCATGTTGGTCTTGCCGACGATGGGCAGGCCGGCTTCCTTGATCTTGGCGGTGACGGTCGCGTCGTAGGGAGGCTCCCAGTCGCCCAGGATCTTCGAGGCGCAGGTGGTGCGCAGGCCGCGCGTCACCACGTTGTCCTTCACGGCGATCGGCACGCCCGCCAGGCGGTGCAGGGTCTCCCCCGCCGCGCGGCGCGCGTCCACGTCGGCCGCGGTCGCCAGGGCACCCTCGCGATCAACGGTGATGAATGCGTTCACGCGATCATCAATGGCGTCGATGCGGTCCAGGCACGCCTGCGTCAGCTCGACGGAGGTGATCTGGCCGGCGGCCAGCATGTCGGCCAGCTCGAGGGCGCTCTTCTTCAGCAGCTCGTTCATCAGTCCTCCCCCAGAATCTGCGGAACCAGGAACATGCCGTCCTGGGCGGCGGGCGCCTGAGCGAGCACCTCGTCGCGGTCGACGGTTTCGCCCACCACGTCCTCGCGCCACACGTTGGTCAGCGGAATCGGGTGGGAGGTGGCGGGCACCTCGGGGGTGGCGACCTCGGACACCTTGGAGACGGCGTCGGCGATCGCGTCGAGCTCACCCGCGAAACGCGTAATTTCCTCGTCGGTCAATGCGATATGGGCCAGGCCCGCGACGCGGGCGACCTCGTCAGTACTAATGCGTGACATGTGTGGCATCCTACCCGTATGGCCTTTTCACAGCGACGCCAACTCACCAGGCAGACGTGGTCGATCGTCAAAAAAGCGGGAATCGCGCTGCTCGCCGCCCAGGCGGGGGCAGTCGTGACCGTGCACGCGATCGACCGCATGCGAACCGCCCGTATCCCCGGTGGCGTGCACGGTTTCCCCACCCTACCTCCCGCCGACACGCAGATCGGCAACACCGTGGCGCGCACGTACACGGAGGGAACCTCCCTGTACGCGGACATGCTGGAGGCCATCGAAGGGGCAACGCATCACATTTATTTCGAGACCTTCATTTGGCGCTCGGACCGCTGGGGTCAGCGCTTTAAGGACGCACTCATCGCCGCCGCCGCGCGCGGTGTCGAAGTGTTCTGCGTGTGGGACGGCTTCGGCGTCCTCAACCAGGATCCGCGCTTCTACAAGTTCCCCGTGATGCCGCATCTGCACGTGCGCAAGTTCCCGACGCTGCGCTCGGGCTTCTTCACCCTGAACATTCGTCGCACGGGACAGGATCACCGAAAGATCCTCGTGGTCGACGGCGAGGTCGGATTCGTGGGTGGCTACAACATCGGCGATCCGTTCGCGAACGAGTGGCGCGACACCCACGTGCGCATCACGGGCGAGGCCGTGTGGGAGCTGGAAAACGGCTTCGTCGGCTTCTGGAACCATTTCCGCCCCGCAACCTCTCCGGAGCTGCCCGATCAGGGGGCGCGCGCGTGGAGCGCGGACGTGACCGCGCAATTCAACCTGCCGCACGACCTGCTGTACCCGATCCGCGGCATGTACATCGACGCGATCGAGCGTGCGACCGACCGCGTTCTCATCACTACGGCGTACTTCATTCCCGACCGCGAAGTCCTCGGCTCCCTGATCGGCGCCGCCCGACGGGGTGTGCGCGTGCAGGTGCTGATCCCTGAGTATTCCAACCACATCCTGGCGGACTGGGTGGCGCGCCCCTACTACGGCGAGCTGCTGCGCGAGGGCGTGGAGATCTGGCTCTACCGTCACGCGATGGTGCACTCGAAGACGATGACGGTGGACGGCCGCTGGTCGACGATCGGCACGGCGAACATCGATCGCCTGTCGATGCGAGGCAACTACGAGGTGTGCCTGCAGTTCTTCTCGCGTCCCCTCGCCGCGCGCATGGAGGAGATTTTCGCGAACGACCTGACGACGGCACGCCGCCTGACGATCGACGAGTGGGAGAAGCGCTCGATGATCACCCGCGTCGGCGAGGTGCTGCTCGGCCCCTTCGAGCCCTTCGTCTGAGCCCCGGCCTCGTTACAGGCCGACTCCCGCCAGGCCTCCCTCGAGGAGGTCAGCGAACTGCTGCTCGGTAATGACGGGGACACCCAGGGCCTCGGCCTTGGCGGCCTTCGATCCCGCACCCGGGCCGGCGACCACGAGGGAGGTCTTCTTCGAGACCGAGCCCGCCGCCTTGCCGCCGCGCGAGGTGATCGCCTCCTTGGCGCCCTCGCGGTCGTAACCGGGCATCGCCCCCGAGACGACGATCGTCAGACCAGCGAGCACGTCCGAGGTCGGCTCCGGTGTCTCGTCGGCCATGCGGACGCCCGCGCGCGCCCAGGCCTCCAGCACCTCCAGGTGCCAATCGACCGTGAACCAGTCACGCAGGGAGCGGCCGATCTCCTCGCCCACGCCCTCGACGGCGGAAAGCTCCTCGACCGAGGCGGCGCGCAGGGCGTCCATCGAGTGGAACTTCTCTGCGAGCGCGCGGGCCGCCGTGGGGCCGACGTGGCGAATGGACAGAGCGACGAGGACGCGCGCGAGGGGCTGGCTCTTGGCTTTGTCCAGCTCGGCGAGCATCTTCTCGGTGCCCTTGGAGGCGGCAGGCTCGATCGGCTCGAAGACGGTCTGCCCGCGCAGCTTGCGGGGCTTGTAGGCCTTCGTCCAAAAGTAGCGGACCTGCTTCCAATCCCCGGTTTCCTCGCCCTTCTTCTTGACGGGCTTCCACACCATGACGTCGCGCAGATCCTGCGCGCGCAGGTCGAAGAGCTCGGCCTCGGTGCACAGTGCGGGGGCCTGCGGGGCGGGCAGGAGTTCCTCGGCGCGGGTGATCTGCTCGCCGTGGGGCAGCTCGCGGCCGCCCTCGAGGGTGAGGACGGTGCCGTCCTCCAGGGTGACGCTGTGGCCGGCGACCAGGGCGGCAGCCACCTCGTCACGGTCGTTTTCGGGCTGCGTCATGGCGAGCGCAGACTCGTCGCCGAGGCCCTCCACGTCCAGGGCGCTTCTGGCACCGACGTGGGCGAGGCGTTCGGTGATCTGCGCGGGGCACGCCCCCTTGTTCGGGCAGCGCAGGTCGACGTCGCCCTCCTTCTCCTGGACGAGCGCCGTCCCGCAGGAGGGGCACTGCTCGGGCATCACGAAGGGGCGCTCGGAGCCGTTACGCGCGTCCTCGACGGGAGCGACGATCTCGGGGATGACATCCCCGGCCTTGCGCAGGACGACGAGGTCGCCGATGAGGACGCCCTTACGGGCGACCTCCTGCGCGTTGTGCAGGGTCGCGCGCGCGACGTTCGAGCCCGCGACCAGCACGGATTCCATGACGCCGTACGGGGTGACGCGGCCCGTGCGGCCCACCTGGACGCGGATGTCGAGCAGGCGCGTGTGGACCTCCTCGGGCGGGAACTTGTAGGCGGCCGCCCAGCGCGGGGTGCGTGAGGTGGAGCCGAGCGAACGCTGCAGGTCCAGGTCGTTGATCTTGACGACGACGCCGTCGATCTCGTGGACGAGGCTGTGGCGCTGCGCGCCGATCTCGGCGATCCGCTCTTCGATAGCCTCCCGGCCCGTCAGCAGGCGCGTGTAGGGCGAGACAGGCAGTCCCCAGTCCCGCAGCTGCTCGTACCAGCCCATCTGGGTGGTCGGCTCGGTGAAGTTCTCCCCGGCCTCGACGAAGCCGATGCCGTGGGCGACCATCGCGAGGGGGCGCTTGGCGGTCTCTGCCGGGTCCTTTTGGCGCAGGGATCCGGCGGCCGCGTTGCGCGCGTTGACGAAAGTCTTTTCCCCGGCCTGGACGCGGGCTTCGTTGAAGGCGGCGAAGTCGGCGACCGGGAAGTAGACCTCGCCGCGCACCTCGATGCGGGCGGGGACGGTGCCGGTCAGGGTCTGCGGGATCGAGGCGATGGTTCGCGCGTTGGCGGTCACGTCTTCGCCGACGTAGCCGTCGCCTCGGGTCGCGGCGCGCTCGAGGCGGCCGTTCTCGTACAGGAGGTTGATGGACAGGCCGTCGACCTTGACCTCGGTCGTCATCTCGAGGTCGGAGATGCCGGTGGCCTCGGCCATGCGGGTCTCCCAGCCGGCGAGCTCCTCGAGGGAGAACACGTCGTCGAGGGACATCATCTGGGCCAGGTGGCGCACTTCGGAGAACCCGGAGTCGACGCTGCCGCCCACGCTCATTGTGGGCGAGTCGGCGCCACGCAGCTGCGGGTAGCGTTCCTCGATCTCCTCAACCTCGCGGTACATGCGGTCGTAGTCCGCGTCCGCGAGGGTCGGTGAATCACGGTCGTAGTAGGCGGCGCGGGCCTCGTTGATGCGGTCAACGAGGTCGTTGTAGCGGTCGCGTGTGGTCTCGAACGTGGAGTCAGCCATGGGGTCCATTCTTGCATTCGACGAGGCTGACGGACCGGCGGGCGGGGCGCTTGGCCGACGGAGGTGGCCATAGCCACACGGGCGCCTGGCGCAGTTATCCACAGAGGTTTCCTGGAGTCTCGGGTTATCCACAGGGCTTCTCGCGCGGCTTGAGCGGCCGCGAGCGCGGCGGGATCGTTGACGTATGAAGGATTCCGGTTGCCTCGCCCGATCAGCCTTGCGCGCAGACGTTCACCTGGCCTGCGTCGCGGGCCCGGACGTCGGCATCGTGGTTGCTCCCGGCATGGTCGGGCGCGCGGGGGATGTGCCGCTGACGTGCGCCTCCGTCGCCAGAGAGCACCTCCGTTTGTCGACGCGGGACGGTCGGGCCGTTTTGCGAGTATCGCCCGGTGCTTCCCCCGTGCGCGTGCGCTCGAGACTTCCCCTGTGGCGTCGTTATCGGGAGGTTCGACCTCTCCCTGCGGGTGCCCGCATCCGCCTCGGCGAGGACGTCTTCGAGGTGCGGGAGCGGCCTAGGCGTTTGGCCTGGCCCTCAGCTTCCGGACGAGGCAGGGGATCACTGACGGGATCGTCTCTCCTGCGGGGAGCTCCCCTGGTCTCCGTGCTCGTTATGGCCGGGTTTGTTCTGTGGAGACTGCGCTCGAGCGTCTCGGCGCCCTCCGTGCTCGCGCCGGTTTGCGCCAGCGTTGTGCTGGCCGTGATCGTCGCCGCTCTCGTCCTGGCGTGGCGGGCGCGCCGGCGTCGCCGGGGATGGGATGGCGGGGCGCTCGCCCTGATCCTCGCGGGGCTTCCGGCCTCGTCCGCTCCCCCGCGCGTCGTGCGGGCTGCCGTGTGGCCGGGTCGGCCCACGCGGCTGGGTCGACGCGTGCGCCTGTCGGCCTCCGCTGACGGTAGAGAGCCGGGTGAGTGCGAGGCGATCGGCATCGTCGGTGCCCACGCGTCCCAGTGCGCGCTGTGGTGCGCCGGCCAGATCGCCGCTCAGCTTGGCGGGGCGCGCGTGTGGTGGAACAGCGCCGCTCCCGTGCTGATTGGGCACGCGGGTGTGGATATCCACGTCAGCGACCGCGATTCCTGCCCGCACTGCACGCGCGGCTCCGCCCGCCCGACACTCCACATCGGATACGCCTCCTCGCTATCGCTCCTTCCGGCCTGGTGCGCACAGGTATGCGTCACCGATGACGAGCCCGTGAGCTCGCACTGGTGGTGGACCGTCACACGGGCAGACGCGCGCGACAGCCTGCCTGCGCGGCTCGACTGGGACCCGTCCTCGGCGAGGGGACGCGGCGGCGGGCTCAGCGTGCGGATCGGTGTCGGAGAGGAGGGGCCCGTCGACCTGGACCTGGTCGCCGACGGGCCGCACGCCCTCGTCGCCGGGTGCACCGGATCGGGTAAGTCAGAGGCACTCCTCGGGTGGCTCGCCGCTATCGCGCACTGCTACAGCCCCGAACAGGTCCGCTTCATCCTCATCGACTATAAGGGCGGGGCGACCTTCGCCCGGCTCGAGGCGCTCCCACACACTCAGGCGCTCCTCACCGACCTCGACGCCGGCGCCACGACCCGAGCGCTGGACGGAATCGCGTCGATACTCCAACAACGCGAGGAAACACTCGGGGCACTCGGCTTCCCCGACCTCGCCACGTGGGAGAGCGCTCACGAGTCCGATCCGCTCAGCGTGACCGCTCCCCCGCCTCGTCTCGTCGTCGCGATCGACGAGTTTCGCGTTCTCGCCCAGGCCCACCCCGATTCGATGGAGGTCTTACTCCGCCTCGCCGCGCAGGGACGCAGCCTCGGTTTGCATCTCATCGCGGCCACCCAACGCCCCTCGGGAGCGGTGAGCGCACAGATGCGCGCAAACATGGACATTCGACTGTGTCTGCGCTGCGTGAGTGCCTCGGACTCCACCGACATCCTCGGGGATGGACGCGCCGCCTCGCTGCCGCGCATCCCCGGCCGCGCCATCCTGGCGGACGCGGGCACGATCCAGCTGACCTACCTCGCCAACATCGCGTCGGTGGTCGCACGCTGCAACGCCGCGTGGCCTCGCACGGGAACCGAACCCCTGTGGGCACCGCCTCTGCCCGAGGCACTGAGCTGGGAGGACGTCGACGCTGCCGCACAGCGGCTTCCCGATCGCGCCGCGCAGGGGGACAAGGCCCGCGACGTACTCCCTGGCACCGCCGTGTCTCTCGGCCTGGCGGAAGGCATCACGAGTCACGCCCCCATCGCCTGGGACGGAGGAAGCATCCAGATTCAGACCAGCGCGCACGAGGCGCATATCGCCGCGCAATGGGCGCTGTCCCTCGCGACGCGAATCGCCCGCCGTACCCGCAGCCCTCTCCACGTGATCGGCGAGGAGGGCGTCGAAGGCGCGGCCTCCCAGCTGCCTGTGGACGCGTCCGGCGTCATCGACCTGCTGGAAGGCATCTGCGAGCACGGGCCCGCGGTCCTGGCGCTCACGGATGCTCCGCAGCTGCGCTCATATCTGTCTCACGTGCTTGCGGCTCCTCAGGGGGAGGCGCTGTGGACCTCACTCCTGGCCATAGCCAGGCGCTCCGGCGTCGTCATCGTCGCCGCCTTCGCCGGCAGATTCACCCCGTCGAGCGCGGCCTTAGGCGCATTCTCGACGCGCATTGTGCGCGCCAGGGACGCGGACGAGGCCGTTCACGCGGGGATCACCCCCGGGGAGCTTCGCGCTCTCGGAGAGGGACAGGCGCTCGTCGTGCGACCGGGAGAGAAGCCGCGCCTCGCCTGCATCCCTCGGCAGGCCGTTCACCTGCACGGCGACCATCTGGCTGCCGGGGGCGATTGGCACATCCCCTCCCCGTCGCAGGTCGCAGCCTTGGTCAGAAATACGCGCTCCCCCATCTTGATCGGCCCCTCCTACAGCGCCCCCACCTGGGCTCGCTCACTGCCGTGGATCATCATCGGACGCAGGGACGACGCCCGGGTCGTCGAGGCCATCCACGCCTATCTCGGGTGGGAAACACCAAAGATCTCTGACGTAATTCCGCAAGAAGCCTGGACTCGTATCATCAGATGGGACAAGCACAGGGTCCTCGCGCTCAACCCCACACACAACGTTATTCGCGCATTAATTCAGCACAGCCACACTCCCCCACTCGCCCTGACGGCACGACGATGGGAGTCGACCTGCGGCGTGATCAGCGAGGGTGATACCGTAACCACTGTCCAACTAACCGCGAGGTCAGTTAATACCTAAGTCCCACCTAATTGGCCGGTCGTGAGCAGACGCATAGTGACATCCCCATTTCACTGTTGACGCGACCTTGCGCGACTAAGATGACCTAGCGGACACTGAAAAAGAGCACAAGAGACCCAGGCGCACAGGACGCGAGGAGCGAAAGACAGATCATGGATTGGCGCAGTAAGGCAGCATGCCTGACCGTAGACCCGGAGCTTTTCTTCCCCATCGGGAACACCGGTCCGGCTATTACGCAGGTCGCCGAGGCCAAGGCCGTGTGCCGCGAGTGCGAGGTCGTGGGCGTGTGCCTGCAGTGGGCCATCGACAACAACCAGGACTCCGGCGTGTGGGGTGGAATGAGTGAAGAAGAACGCCGCGCCCTCAAGCGCCGCGCCGCGCGCGCACGCCGCGCAGGCTGCTGACACACCACCGCGCTCGCACGAGCCGCACCAACGATCAAGGCCGAGGATCCACGCTGGATCCCCGGCCTCGTTCGTTGATCGTTCACTCCGCCCGCGCAGGGCCCCGATCAGGCGGGGTCCAGGTTGGCGTGGAGCGTCACGAGCGTGCCGCCGCCCTCGCGAGGCGCCCACTCGATCGAGCCCTTCAGCTCACCGCGCACCATCTGATGCACGATCTGCGTGCCCAGGCCGCTCATGGGCGTGCCCGGCACAAAGCCCACGCCATCATCTGCGACGGTCACCGTCATGGACGATCCCTCGCGCTCGGCGCGCACCTCGATGAGACCGTCGCGATCCGCGAGGCCGTGCTCGACCGAGTTGGCGACCAGCTCGTTGAGGACGGTCGCCAGGGCCTGAGCCTGATCGGCTTGAATGGTGCCAAAGCTGCCGGTTGTGATGACTTCGACGCCGTGGTCCGTGGACGCGATCGCGCCGGCCATACGCACGATCGTGCGTGCGACCTCGTCGAAGTCGACCGACTCGTCCACGTTCTGCGACAGAGCCGCGTGCACGGTCGCGATGGCCTGCACGCGCCGCTCGGCCTCCGCGAGCGCCACCTTGACCGCCTCCTCGGAGGAGCGGCGCGATTGGAGGCGCAGCAGGGCGGACACGGTCTGCAGGTTGTTCTTGACGCGGTGGTGGATCTCGCGGATCGTCGCGTCCTTCGTCATGAGTTCCTGCTCGTGGCGGTGGACCTCGGACACGTCGCGCGTCAGGATGACGGCACCCAGGCGCTTACGCCCGTTGACGAGGGGCAGGGCGCGCATGCTGACGGTGGACGCGCGCGCGGCGATCTCGACGCGCCAGGAGGCGCGGCCCATGACGACGACCGCCATGGATTCCTCGATGAGGGTGCCATCGCCGATGACCTCGGTGATCTCCTGGGCGAGGACCTTGCCGGTCACGTGCGTGCGGATGCCGAGGCGGCGCAGGCACGACACGGCGTTGGGGGTCGCGTGCTGGACGCGGCCCTCCGCATCCAGTAGGACGGCGCCGTCGAGGACTCGCGGGACGCCGTGGGAGGTGACCTGCGGGGTCGAATCGTAGGGGTATTCGCCGCGCGCCATCATCTGGCACAGGGTGTCGGCCGCAGCAACGGTCCACCCCTCGAAGCCGAGGGACAGACGCGGACTCGACAGGTTAGCCTCGCGCGTGACGACGGCGATGATGCGCCCGTCATGGCACACGGGCACGCACGTTTCCATCATCGAGTAGGTGCCGGCCCAGCGGGCTGCGGGCGAGCGCACAACCTGCCCGGTCTGCAGGGCGCGCCGCAGGTCGATTTCGCGGGCGGCGGGCAGGTGGAGGCCGATGATGTCGTCCACGTGAACGGTCGTCGAGGTCGCGGGGCGGCAGTGGGCGGCCGCAATGAATCGTCCGTCGTCGGCGGGCAGCCACAAAACCAGGTCGGCGGCCGCCAGGTCGGCGAGCACCTGCCAGTCCGCGAGGAGGAGGTGTAGCCAATCGATGTCCTGCTCCGACAACGGCGTCGAAGAGGCTTCTTCAGCTAACTGCATGAGACTACGCATGCATCTACTCTAAAGGGAGAGGGGCCGCGAGGGCGGACCTTAGTTGTAAATGAGCGCCGGGACACGCTTCGGCGCCGCTTCTTTCGTCAGGAGAGCCATGCAGTTCACGCAGTCCATTTCTTACCCGGGCACGGTCGACGAGGTCGTCGCCATGTACTTGACCCCCGCCTACCTCGAGCGACGCTTCGGCCAGTTTGTCGTGGAGGGTTCCCAGACCGTGTCGGTGGAGGGCGAGCGCGTGTCCTTTGCGGGCACCGTGCGCCCCGAGCTGATCCCGGCGGCGGCCGCGCGCTTTGTCAAGTCCGATCTGCGCATCTCTTTCACCGAGGAGTGGGCGACGGACGAGGCCGGGGCGACCTCGCGCACGTCCGTGACCGTGGACGGCGCCCCGGTGTCCGTCGAGGCCACCTCCACGCTGGCTCCTGCCGATGCGGGCTGCACCCGCGACGTGACCGGCAACGTGTCGGTGCGCGTGCCGCTGCTGGGCGGGGGCATCGAGAAGGAGGCGGTGGCGCGCCTGGGCCGCGTCGTGGAGCGCGAGCAGGCGCTGGCGGCGCAGTGGCTGGAGGAGCATCGCTGAGAAGGCGCTACGCTCTGCGAGGAACCCCGCCCACCTGGCGTTGCATTTCAGGCGGGCGGGGTCTTTTCGCGACACAATGGGTCCCATGAGTGATACCCCTAAGTCTCTGTACATGCAGCGTACGGGCGTGCGTCAGTACGTCGCCCGCAACCAGGACGGCGCCGAGATCCGTATCGTCCACGGCCCCGGCCTCTTCTCCCCCGGCGACCTGCTCAAGCTCGCGATCGCGGGCTGCAACGCAATGAGCTCGGACGCGCGCCTGGCTGCCCGCCTCGGCGATGACTTCGAGCAGTTCGTCGGCGTGTCCGCTGACTACGACCAGGCGGGCGACCGCTTCACGCACGTGGACGTTGAGCTGGTCCAGGACATGTCCGCGCTGAGTGAGGACGAGATCGCTGACCTGCTGCGACGCGCAGAGTCCGCCATCGGGCGCAACTGCACGATCGAGCACTCGGTCGTCGACCAGGCCCTGCCGGCCTCGCGCACCTGGACCAACGAGCGGATCGACTGACGTGAGCGCCGTCGACCGCCAGTACGAGGACCTGCTGGCGCGCATTATGCGCGAGGGCACCCCCAAGGGTGACCGTACCGGCACGGGCACGCGTTCCTTGTTCGGGGCGCAGCTGCGCTACGACCTGTCCAAGGGCTTCCCGCTGATCACGACGAAGCGCGTGCACTTCAAATCGGTGGTCGGCGAGCTCCTGTGGTTCCTGTCGGGGTCGTCGAACGTGTCCTGGCTCCAGGACAACGGGATCCGCATCTGGAACGAGTGGGCGGACGAAGACGGCGAGCTGGGTCCGGTGTACGGCGTCCAGTGGCGTTCGTGGAACGCCGGGGATGGCCGCCACATCGACCAGATCTCCCAGGTGCTCGAGACGCTCAAGACGAACCCGGATTCGCGCCGCATGGTGGTGTCCGCGTGGAACGTTGGCGACCTGCCCGAGATGGCGCTGGAGCCCTGCCACGCGTTCTTCCAGCTGTACGTGGCTGACGGCCGCCTGTCGCTGCAGCTCTACCAGCGCAGCGCGGACATGTTCCTGGGCGTGCCCTTCAACATCGCGTCCTACTCGCTGCTCACCCACATGTTCGCCCAGCAGGCGGGCCTGGAAGTCGGCGACTTCATTTGGACGGGCGGGGACTGCCACATCTACTCCAACCACACGGAGCAGGTGAAAGAGCAGCTGAGCCGCGAGCCGTACCCATTCCCGCGCCTGGACCTTAAGAAGGCCCCCTCGATGTTCGAGTACTCCTTCGACGATATTGCGGTGACGGACTACCAGCATCACCCCACGATCAAGGCTCCGGTCGCGGTATGACGAAGCTGGGAGCGATTTGGGCGCAGGATTGCAACGGGATCATCGGGACTGGCACGGCCATGTCCTGGCATGTTCCCGCTGATTTCCGGCACTTCAAGGCCTCCACGATGGGCTGCCCGATCATCATGGGCCGCCGCTCGTGGGAGGCTCTCGGGCGCGCCTTGCCGGGCCGCACGAACATCGTCATCACCCGCACCCCCGGGTACGAGGCCGAGGGCGCTCTCGTCGTCTCCTCCGTCGATGAGGCGCTTCAGATCGCGCGCGAGGAAACGGCGCGTACGGACGCCCCCTACATCTGGATCACGGGCGGGGCTCAGCTGTACGCCCAGACCCTTCCCCTCCTGGACGAGGCCGTGGTGACCGACCTGGACCTGGATGTGGCCGCGAGCGCTCCCGAGGGATCGACCTTCGTATACGCGCCGCCGCTGGATCCGGCGCTGTGGCGCAGGGACGAGGAGCGCAGCGACGCGCAGTGGCGTGAGCGTTCCGGGGATGCTCGCTGGAAGGTGAGCACCTGGGTGCAGCGCTAAGCGACGCTCCCCCGTTGTGACGTCTGTCCGGCAAGGCCCCGCGCATCGCGCGGGGCCTTCGTCGTAGGATGCACTGTGCCCTCATCACCTTTGCTGACGAATCCGACGCTGCGCGCGCTCGTGGCGATCGCGCTGTTTACGTATACGGCGCAGAACATGCTCAACGTGTCGATCGCTCCCCTGTCGCGTGCCCTTGATCTGCCCGAGTGGATCGTGGGCGCGGCCGTGTCGTTGGCGGCCGCTGCGGTGACGGCGCTCAGCCAGTTCTGGGGGCGCCGCTCGATCGCCTGGGGGCGCAGGCGCGTCATCCTGCTGGCATTGTTCTTGGCACTCACGGCGGGCACGCTCTTTTCTGCGGCCGTGTGGGCGCGAGCAGCCGGTTACATCGGCGCTTTCCTCGCGGCGGGCGCCATCATGGCGGCGCGCGGCCCCTTCTTTGGCGCTGCCGTCGCGGCGATCCCGCCGACGGGCCAGGCCCTCGTCGCTGAGGTGACCCCCGACGAGGCCTCGCGCGTGCGCGGCACGTCCGCGTTCTCCGGCGCGATCAACCTGTCCGTCATGGTCGGATCCCTCGTCTCCTCGGCGCTGGGTGCCTGGTGGATCTTCGGACCCGTGCACGCCACCCCGATCTTCGTCCTCATCGCCCTGGCCATCGCCCTGATCTGGCTGCCCCGCGACGGAGCATCGACGCGCCCGAGGAGGCGCATTCCCCGCCTGACGGCCAGGGACACGGATCCCGAGCAGGCGGCCCCGGCCTCGTCGACGAATACGACGGAATCGACGCAGCAAGACACCGCGAGCGGTGCGACGGCCACCGCCGAATTGCCCCCGCGCGTGCGGTGGACCGACCGGCGCATCGCCCCGTGGATCGCTTCGGTGTTCGGCATCTACTTTGCGAACGGCGTCGTTCAGATCACGATGGGGTTCCTCGTCCAGGACCGCGGCGGACTTCAGCCCGCGCCCGCCGTTTCCGTGACCGCCCTCATGCTGCTGGCCAACGCTGCTGGTGCCATGCTCATGCAGCTGATCGTCGTGCCCCGCCTGGGGTGGAGCCCGCGCAGACTGCTGCGCGCCGGCATGACGCTCGCCCTCGTGGCCCTCACGTGCCTGACGATCGCGCCGTCGCTGTGGGCGCTGGCCGCCTCGACGTTCGCGATGGGCGTCGCCTCGGGCATGGCCTCCCCCGGTTACTCGGCGGGCGCATCCCTGGCGGTGAGCGCACGCGAGCAGGGCGGCATTGCCGGCGTCATCAACGCGACCGGCGCGATCACCTGGATCGTGGCACCCGTGAGCGCCACGGCCCTGTACGGCTGGATGCCGCTGTCACCCTTCCTGCTGGCACTCTCACTGGTCGCCCTGTCGTGTGCGTGCGCCTGGTGGCTCCTGCACCGAGCGGACATCGAGGCCCGCGCGCGCGACTAGGACGCGACTAGGACGAGTGCCCCACGCCTCACAGTGCGCGCGGCGCTATCCTAGAGGGGTACGTAAGCCCTACGCGAAGGAGCCACCTGTGGCACAAGAAACCCGTACCGAAACCGACTCGATGGGCGCCGTTGAGGTCCCCGCGAACCGCTACTGGGGCGCTCAGACTGAGCGTTCGCTGCACAACTTCGACATTGGACGCAACACCTTCGTGTGGGGCCGCCCGATGGTGCGCGCCCTTGGCATCCTGAAGAAGTCCGCGGCCTTGGCCAACGCCGAGCTGGGCGAGCTGCCCGCCGACATCGCGAACTACATCGCGCAGGCCGGCGACGAGGTCATCTCCGGCAAGCTCGACGACAACTTCCCGCTCGTCGTGTTCCAGACCGGTTCGGGCACTCAGTCGAACATGAACGCCAACGAGGTCATCTCCAACCGCGCCATCGAGATCGCGGGCGGCACCATGGGCACCAAGTCCCCCGTGCACCCCAACGACCACGTGAACCGCGGCCAGTCCTCGAACGACACGTTCCCCACCGCCATGCACATCGCGGTCGTCTCCGAGCTGCACGACATGTACCCGCGCGTGCGCCAGCTGCGCGACACCCTGGACAAGAAGGCCAAGGAGTTCGAGCACGTCATCATGGTGGGCCGCACCCACCTGCAGGACGCGACCCCGATCCGCCTGGGACAGGTCATCTCCGGCTGGGTTGCTCAGATCGACTTCGCCCTCGACGGCATCGAGTACGCGGACACCCGTGCGCGCGAGCTGGCCATCGGCGGTACCGCAGTGGGCACCGGCCTGAACGCTCACCCAAAGTTCGGCGAGCTCACCGCCAAGAAGATCTCCGAGGAGACCGGCATCGAGTTCAAGCAGGCCGACAACCTGTTCGCCTCCCTGAGTGCGCACGACGCGCTGGTGCTGGTCTCGGGCGCGCTGCGCGTCCTGGCCGACGCCCTCATGAAGATCGCGAACGACGTGCGCTGGTACGCCTCCGGCCCGCGTAACGGCATCGGCGAGCTGATCATCCCCGAGAACGAGCCGGGCTCGTCCATCATGCCTGGCAAGGTCAACCCGACCCAGTGCGAGGCCATGACCATGGTCGCCACCCAGGTGTTCGGCAACGACGCGACGGTCGGCTTCGCCGGCTCGCAGGGCAACTTCCAGCTCAACGTCTTCAAGCCCGTCATGGCCTGGAACGTCCTGGAGTCCATCCGCCTGCTGGGCGACGCCTGCGTGTCCTTCGATACGCACTGCGCGTATGGCATTGAGCCCAACTACGAGAAGATCAAGCACAACCTGGACATCAACCTCATGCAGGTGACGGCCCTGAACCGCCACATCGGCTACGACAAGGCCTCGAAGATCGCGAAGAACGCGCATCACAAGGGCCTGTCGCTGCGCGAGTCCGCCCTCGAGCTCGGCTTCCTGAGCGCCGAGGAGTTCGACGCGTGGGTCGTTCCCGCCGACATGACGCACCCCAGCGCCGCCGACGAGTGATTCGCCCGTCGCACTGACGCTTCGGCCCCGGTCTCGTATGAGGCCGGGGCCGGTTGCGTCTGAGCGAGGCCGGGGCCGGTTGCGTCTGAGCGAG
>CAUTRF010000045.1:0-15998 GCA_963540795.1 uncultured Actinomyces sp. | reverse complement strand
ACCGCGAGGCCATCGCCTCTTTCTTCGAGCACCCGCTGTACTACCTGGGCTTGGGCAACTGGTGAGGCGAGGCCTGGGCCAGACCCACAGGAAGGGGGTCGGGTTCCAACCGGGAACCCCACCCCCTCTCTGACTAAGGAGTAGCCTCGGTGAACGCCGTCGACACAATCATTGTTTCACTGGCATTCAGTCTGCTCGAGGACGGCTTCCGCCAGCACCTCGTCAATAATCGCTACGCTAGCGAGCTTCGATTTGAGGGCGACGTAGAGGGGCACTGCCTTCACGGCTCCAGCAGCGACTGCGATGGACATCTTTGCTTTGCGCACGGAATCAAGGGAAATTGCGATCGTCCGCTCTTCGAGTTCGTGCGACACGGGGTTTCCGTCGCAGTCCAGGAAACGCGAGAAGATATCGGTGACAGCCCCCATCTCTTGGAGGCGACTGAGGCCTCGTTCGGTGAGGAAGCCTGAACGCACGAGAACCGAACCGACCTCGAGGACACCGGGCGAGAAAATCAGCATGTCCGAGGAGGGCGCCGCCGACAGTGTGTCGGCAACGGAACGCTCACGACGCAGGCGCCTTCCGAGGTCCACGTCGGACACGATCGCGGGTGCGGGAAGCATGTGGCCGACGCCGCGCCCGCGCCGCGCCATCAGACCGATTGAGTCGGCGACGACGTCGTCATTCGAACGAGTGAGCCCACCATAGGTCTGATAGACCTGCAGCCCGTAGGTCCACGACTCCGGCATTGCTCGGGCGACTGCGGTGAGGGTCCTGCCCCACGCGATGCCCATCGACTGGGGAACGGGGCGCATCTCGGTCACGTAATCGGCCGCCATCGAGGCGACGAGGTTCAGCGCCCCTTCGGCGCTCGATTGGCGCTTGACGACGATAGCGTCGGTTAAGCCAAACGTTTTGATGAGAGCCTTTTCCAGATTAGGGATACGCGCACGCGGGTGATTCACGGAGATGGTCACGATGCCGGTCTCACGCGCTTCTTCAAGCAGACGCCCGACGGTCCAACGGGTGCAGTTCAGTCGATCCGCAATGGCACCCTGCGTCAAGTTGTCGTAGTAATACAGCTGCGCAGCTCGCAACATCTGCGCCTCACGATCAACGTTCACGTCAGCCTCCATTGGTCAACGAACTAACGGGTTTCAGAGCTTAACAAAAGCGACTGAAACAGGCGGTAGTCGTCCAAAAAGAAAATACTTTATCAATAAACAATTGTACGAATTGGTATACGCACGAAGCGGCGATGTGGAGGGGTGGGCTCACGACGCAGGAGTGGACCCACCCCTCCCGTCTCTCACATCTGCTCGACACGCAGTTCATGCAGGTCATGCATGAACTTGGGGTCCCGTCCGAGGGTGTTGTACAGGTGTGCATACATGGCGAACATGCGGTCGTAGATCGCGCTCGCCTCCTCGTTGGGCGTGTAGACCTCGTCGGAAATACCGGCCATCGATGCGCACGCTTCTTCGACGTCGCTGTAGATTCCGGCCGCGAGCGCCGCGAAGATCGCACTGCCGTGGGCGCCAGCCTGCAGAGTGCGGGCGGTTCTCAGCGGACGCTTGGTGACGTCGGCGTACATCTGCATCAGGAAGGGGTTCTTGAGCAGACCTCCGGCGATGCGGATCTCGTTGACGGGCACGCCATGCTCTTCGAAATTCTCGATGATCATGCGAGCACCGAATGCTGTCGATTCGAGGAGAGCTCGGTAGATTTCCTCCGGAGTGGTCGTCAGTCGCAGGCCGACGATCAGACCCGACAGGTCAGCATCCACCAGGGTGGATCGGTTTCCGTTCCACCAGTCCAGTGCGATCAGGCCGTTTTGGCCGACCTTGAGGGAGCTCGCCTTGGTCGACAGGAGATCGTGCACGGAGACGCCAGCAGCATTGGCTTCCTCGACGTATTCCCGAGGCGCCTGAGTGTCGACGTACCACGCGAAGATATCGCCGACTGCGCTTTGTCCAGCCTCGTAGGCCCATGCGCCGGGGGACACGCCTCCGTCGACCACGCCGAAGACACCCGGGACGTCTTCGAGCGTCGCAGAGGGGAGAATCCAGCAGGACGAGGTGCCGAGGATTCCGGTCAGCTGACCGGGCTGGGTCGCCCCCACCGACACGCACTGCACGTGCGCATCGATGTTGCCCGAGGCGACCGCGATGCCCTCAGGAAGGCCAAATTCCTTCGCGTAGAACTCAGTCAGCCCGCCGACGGATGCGCCCAGAGGAACGATCGGATGGTTCATCTTCTCGTCGAATACGTTGCCGAATCCGGGTGCGACCGCCTCGAGGTACTCGCGAGACGGGTATGCGCCGTCCTGGTACATGCGCTTGTATCCCGAGTCGCCCGCAGCGTAGGCGAGGTTGCCCGTGAGCTTCCAGGTCAGCCAATCGACGATGTCGAGGATCTCGGCGGTCTGAGCGTACAGGCGCGGGGCACGCTCGAAGAGCTCGAGGGCCTTCGGCAGCAGCATCTCGGGAGAGAGCACGCCGCCGTAGCGGGACAGCCAGGTCTCGCCGCGCTCTCGCGCGACGTCGACGATGCGTCGAGCCTGCGCAGTCGCACCGTGGTGCTTCCACAGCTTGAGGTATGCCTGCGGTTCGCCCGCGAATTCCTCGCGTTCGCACATGGGCACCCCGGCCTCGTCGGTGAGGACGACCGTTGCACTCGTACAGTCCAGGCCGATGCCCACGACGGCGGAGGGATCGACGCCCGAGTCCGCGAGCGCTCCTCGTACCGCTTCGGTCATCGAGACGAGGTAGTCGCCGGGTACCTGGAGCGCAAAGTCGGCGGGGAGGGGTTCTCCCGTTGTGACGAGCGCGCGGTCCATGATGGGGGTCGCGTATTCGCTGACTTTCTCGCCGAGTGTGCTTCCGTCTGCCGTGTTGATGACGGCAGCGCGCACCGACAGGGTGCCAAAATCGAGGCCGAGAACGTAACGATCAGACATTGGAGATCTCCTTGTCAGCGTGGAAGTGCTTGCCCCAGTAGCCGTCGGGCGCAAACAGCTTGTCGACGACGTCGTCGAGCTTTCCAATATCGGTCAGGACGTCGAGGATGGTGTACCTCGAGCGGATCATCTGGGCCTTGAAGTGGGTTTCGCGGAAGCGATCCATGTCGACGCCGATCTGCTCGGGGTGCGAGGGGCCACCGACTGCGTCGAGGCGTTCGGCGGCTTCCTCCGGGCTCATGAGTTGGCTTTCGACGCGCGCTCGCACGGACGGCCAGACGCGCTGGATGTCGTGGATGCGCTGGCGCAGCTCATCGCCCTGGAGGTTCTTGAAGACGGCGTGCCCCACGGCCTCGTCCGCGATGGTCGGGATGAGAAGGGAGCGAACGCGTTCTTCGATCTGTTCGTCCGTCTTCGCGGCTGCGACGATCGCCTCCACGTCGAGGGCGTCCATATCGATTCTGAGAGCCTCTTCCCAGATGGCGAGGGAGGCGACGGTTCCGACGCCGACCTTCATGCCGTGCGAGAGCGGGGGTTCCCAGTCGAGGCCGTGGCCCTCCATTTCCCACGTGTGGGAGAACTGGTGGCCCGCACCGGAGGCGGGGCGCGAGGACTGTGCGGCCTGCATCGCGAGGCCACTCATAATGTTGCCTTCGGCGAGACCGGTGATGGCCTCTTCGTCACCGTTGCCGATGGCAGCGGGATTATCGAGGGAGGCGCGCAGCGGACCCTGGACGAGGGACCACACGTACGGGTCGATGGGTTCGATGCCAAGCTCGTCGGCGACGATCCAGTCGGCACCCGCGGGGATCTTCTCGATGAGGTCGCCGTATCCGGTGAAGAGCAGGCGACGAGGAGCAGCGGCGATCACCTCCGTGTCAGCGACGAGGCCGACGGGAGCCGGGCAGTTACGCGTGATCTTGAAGCCGTCCTTGGAGATGGATGCGCCAAACGCGGCGTATCCATCGACGGAGGGCGCGGTGCACACGTTCATGTAGGGACGTCCGAGCTCACCGGAGGCGAGCTTCGCGATGTCGTTCAGGGTTCCCGAGGCAATCGAGCACACGATCGCGTTGTCGAGGGGTCGAATGTACTCGCGCAGGATTTCGACGTTCTCGTAGCCGGCGTACAGTGTCGGCGTGCCCGGGAACACGTAGGGTTCCTGAGCGAAGGGCACTCCCGCGTCCTTCAGCGACTGAACGACGCCTTCCCCTGCTGCAGCGAAGGTGTTCTCGTCGGCGACGACGAGCACCTCTTTGCCCGGGAAAATGCGGGCAAACATCGGGCCCGTCTGGTCGAGAACTCCATGGCCAAAGACGATGTCTTTGGTGTCCGTCGCGCTCTCAAGGGCGGTTTGAATGAGCGAAGTTGACATAGCTTGTGCTTCTTTCGATTCCGACCGACTCAGGCGAGGTGGTCGACGAGGTCGTGGCTGAGATCGGACAGGCGCGGGTAGGTCTCCATGTACTTTTCGAAGTAGAACTGGTAGGCCTCGTGCACGTCCGGGCGAGGTTCGATGCGCTCGGTTTCGTGGACCATGTTGCGGGCTGCGTCCTCGATCGACTGGTACTGGCCGGAGCCAACCGCGGCGAGGATGCACGAGCCGAGGACGACCGCGTCGCCGACTTCGGTGAGCGTGATCGGAACGCCCGTGACGTCAGCGTGCATCTGCATCCAGTCGCGGGACTTCGTCGCACCGCCGCAGGCGACCAGCTCGGTGGTTTCGAAGCCGGCGTCCTTGAAGGCCTTGAGCACGTGAGCGGTGCCGAAGCAAACGGCCTCTTCGATGGCGTGGTAGACCTGCTCCGGGGTGGTGGAGAGGCTGAAGCCCCACATGATGCCGCGTGCCCTGGAGTCGGTGTAGGGGGTGCGGTTGCCCTGGAAGTACTCGTTGATGATGAGGCCACCGGAGCCGGGGGGCATGTCGGAGACGCGCTCGTCGAGGATCTTGTAGGGGTTCATTCCGAGGCGTTCCGCGGCGGAGGTCAGGTCGCGGCAGAAGTTGTCCTTGAACCACTTCAGGACGGAGCCCGAGGAGACGAGGCCGCCTTCGCAGGTGTACTGGCCCGGCATAACGCCGTCGGTGTAGCCGCCGAAGAAGCCTTCGCCGTGGAGCGGGGTTGCGCTCTGGCCGGTGATGACGTGCGAGGAGCCCGTGATGATGGCGGTCTTGCCGGGCGACACGACGCCGAGACCGATCTGGCCGGCCCATGCGTCGGGGCAGCCCTGGGCGACGGGGGTGCCCGGGAGGAGGCCGAGTTCCTGCGCGACCGAGGGGAGCAGGCCGCCGACGGGGGTGCCGAGGTCGAGGATCTTCTCCGGGATCTTCTCGAAGACGTCACCACAGCCGATGTGCTCGTAGAACTCGACGGGCCATCCGCCTTCGTCGCGGTTGTAGTACATGCGCAGGGCGGCGGAGTTGATGTTGAGGGTCCACTCGCCGGTGAGCTTGTACGTCAGCCAATCCGGCGCGTCCACGAGTCGGTAGGCGTTCTTGTAGATGTCGGGCTGGTTGGCGCGCAGCCAGGCGGCCTTGAAGGGGTACCACTCTGCGGTCGCCGGCATGGTGCCGCCGCCGTTGTAGTGGCGTGCCCAGTGGTCAATCGTTTCGGCGCGTGCGCTCTGTTCGGTGGCGCGCACGTCCATCCACATGATCGCGTTGCACAGTTCGCGGCCGTTATCGTCCATCGGGACGACGGTCATTGTCGTCGCGTCGTAGGAGATGCCGGCGATGTGGCGGGCGGGGATGCCGGTGTCTCCCATGACGCGGCGCACCGATGCGACGAGAGCGTTCCACCAGTCTTCGGGGCTCTGCTCGGCCCATCCGGGATGAGGGTGATAGGTCTTGTAGGGCGTTGCGGCGAAGGCGATCGGGGTGCCTCGCAGGTCGAAAAGCGCAGCCCTACACGACTCTGTACCGAAGTCGATTCCCATGAGGAAGGGGCCTTCGTATCCGGGTGCAACCATGATGTTCTCTCTTTCTTGTCTTCCACGCCTTAGTGGAAATGATGAAAATCTGTGAGGCGAGGCCGTAGCGGGGTGAGGGCTACGGCCTCGCCAGTGGGCTCCTATTCGAGGGCCCAGCCGCGCTCTTCCCACACCTGAGGCGGCAGTAGGTGATCGATGCGATCAACGACGTAGGTGGGACGGCTCTCCTCGGGGCGGGCCATGGCCTCGTCCAGCGTGGATTCACCGGTCAGGGGCATCGCCGAGGCCATGCCCGCGTTGACGGCGAGTTGGATGTCCGTCATCAGACGGTCGCCCACCATGAGGCAGTCCTTGAGTTCCAGATCGAGGCCCGCGAGGGCGACGCGCGCCATTTCGGCGTTCGGCTTGCCCAGGACGATCTCGGCCTTCGTGTTCGTGCACGCTTCGATTGCTGCAACGACGGCCGCGCAGTCGGGCTGACCTTTGCCTCCCGGGAAGGGGCAGAAACGATCCGGGTTCGTACCAACGAGGGTCGCGCGACGGTGGAACCAGATGGCGTCAAACGCGATCTGCAGTTTCCTGTAATCGAAGGTTCGATCGTAGGAAGCAACGACGACGTCGATCTTCTCCGGATCGTCACTCATCGGAATTCCCGCACGTTCAAAGGCCGCGATGAGCGGCTCTTCCGCAATCGGGAACACGACCTGGCCGGGCTTGTGCTCGAGGAGCCAGCTCGTCGTGGTGGCGACTGTTCCAACGATGTCCTCGACGGGTGTCGGCAGCCCCAGAGCGGTGAGTTTATCCGCGTACTGGTGCAGGTCTTTCGTCGGGTTGTTGGTGAGGAAGCGGACCGGAATGTTGCGCTCACGCAGCTCTTCGATGAGCCTGCGCGCGCCCGGCAGAAGATGGTCACCGAGGTAGATCGTGCCATCCATGTCGAAGACGTAGGCGTCGTAGAGGCGCGTTGCCCAGCGGCTCGGTTCGGCAGTCATAGGATTCTCCGTTGCTTGTCTCGTTGACTCGCTCAGGCGAACAGGCCGGCGCAGACGACGACCAGGGTGTTCATGAACCAGATGATGCCGGCCGGGGGATCAATGTGAGTGTCGCCGTGTGCGTAGACAACTCGTGCGACCAGCTCGCCACCAAAGCCGGCGATGATGCCGAAAACGGTGCCGATCAGGACTGCCAGGAGGCCCGATCCGGTGATGGGGAAGAACAGGACGGCGGCGAGGCCGGCCGTGATCGTCATGTGGTGGGTGACGGGCCAACGCTTGCCCGCGGCAACGAAGAAAATGCACAGCGCGGAGATCGCGAAGGGCACGACCTGGGCATTGTTGATGATGTCCTGAGGATCTGCCGAGACCGGCGCGATGTGGCCGACGATGATCGTTGCGATGCCGGCGGCCATGAGGGAGGCGAAGCCGGAGATGGTCAGCAGCTGGAGGGGCTTCTCCTGCCAGTCGAGCCAACGGGTGGAGCCCTCAGGACGGGTAGGCAGGTGGAAGACGGGGGTCTTGCCGAACATGAGGCGTGCGACGATGCCGGAGGTGACAACCGTGAGGGCCACCGAGTCGGTGTGGGTGCCGAACCAGGGGATCAGCACGATCAGCTTGTGCAGCACGTAGCCGCCAGCACCGTAGAGTGCACCAACGAGGAGGACGTCCGGGCGGTTGAGGCCCGCCAGAGGAGAGTTAATATCCCTCGCTCCGTCCGGTAGCAAGCCCTTCTTGGCCGCATATGTCGAGGCGCCAACGCCACCCGCGAATGCAACATGGGGGCCAAACACGGGTCCGAAAGAAATGTAGTCAAGGAACATCGTGTTGCCCGTCGCCGCAGTCACGGAGAAGCCGACAAGAATCGACACGCCCGTAAATGCGAACGCGAAGTTGGGGCCAATCATGGCTGCGAAGGCTCCGCCTGCGAAGGCGAGCAGGAGCCAGAACAAGTCCATATTGGCGAAAGTGAAAACTGCATCTGGAGTCATGGTCTTCGTCCTTGAAGGAGGTGGGGTGGAAAGTGACACCGGGGATTGCGCATGCTCACTGACACAATCCCCGGTTGCTCGGGGTGCCTAATCTGTGAGGCTCTGTGTTGAGGATGAGTCGTTCCTCGGGGAGTCAGCAGGCTTCGAGTGCCTCTGGCAGTTCGTGCTCGGGATCCTGGTCGTAGGCCTCAAGCGCGGCGACCTTGGGCGCGGAGTGGCTGGAGGGATCGAATACGTATCCCAGCCATTCCTTCGCGAGGCGCCTGGCGAGTTCGATGCCAATGATTCGCTGTCCGAAGGTCAGCACCTGGGCATCGTTCGACAGGATCAGACGCTCAACGGAGAAGGAATCGTGCGCGACGGAGGCGCGGATTCCGGGCACCTTGTTGGCTGCCATGGCGACGCCCATGCCGGTGCCGCAGACGAACAGGCCACGGTCGGCCTTGCCCTCTGCGATGAGGCGAGCGCCAGCGACGGCGACGTGCGGGTAGTCGATATCCTGACCGGCACTCAAGCCAACATCGATGACTTTGTCGACCCTGGGGTCGGCTTCGAGATCACGTTTGAGGATCTCTTTGTATTCAACGCCAGCACTGTCCGCGGCGACAACGATTGTAAAACCCACTGTGGTATCCCATCCTTGATCGTTCAGAAGCTGCGCTGCTCCTGGTCGCCGAAAGGCGATAGATCCATTGTGGCGAGCGTCGCACGCCCACTTACATCCGTGCACGTTCGCGTATTTCCCCCTTTTTGCTGCATTTTTTGTTTGTCCGAACATGCGCACTTTTGTGCACAGGAACACAAATCTACCCAACACACCCCAACCATGTGGTAGAGGCCTTTCGTTGCGTATCACACACCCACTCCCCCACCTGCCCATGACCTGCAGCAATAGATGTCAAACGACAAAAGTCTGGGTCCGGATCAAAGATCCGGACCCAGACTTTTTGAGACGGGCTGGCGGATGCCCGCTACACAACCTCAGTACGCCAACCCCTTGGGCTGCTCCGCCAAAACAGCAAACCCCGGGTCAACAACCTCAAACCCGTTGGCCTTGTATGCCTCGTAGTCGAAGTTCTCGCATTCGTCGTACCCGATGCGGTGGTACTCGTAGAAGCCGTCCCAGTCCTCGTATCCGGACCCGAGCGACGACTCGAGGAACGCGTCGGCCATGGCCATCCCGGTGCGCGGGGCGACGTAGAAGGCGCCCATGGCGAGCAGGTTCGCGTTGTTGGCGGCGGCGCAGCGGCGTGCGGCGGGAACGGACTCGCACACGGCGGCGTGTACGTGGGGGCACTTGGAGGCGGCGATGTGGATGCCCATGCCGGTGCCGCAGAACGCGAGGGCGCGTTCGAACTTGCCTTCGGCGATCTGCGCGCCGAGCATGAAGCCGACGCGGTGGTACATGGGTGCGGTGTCGGCGTCGGGTGTCAGGTCGGTGACGGTCCAGCCGCGCTCCTCGAGGTGGGCTTTGACGGCTTCCTTGAGTGGGTGCCCGGCGAAGTCGGCGCCGACGACGACGTGCTTGTCTTTAGCTGTCAGCATGCGCGTTTCCTTTCCTGAGTTTGCGCAGTTTGGTAAAGGAGAAGAGGCCCTCGTTCATGCAGATGACGAGCAGCAGCACGCCACCCCAGATGAGGGGCCTGTAGAAGTTGGAGATGTTGGGGAACATGTTCAGGCCGGAGGAGAGGACCTGGAGCATGAGGATGGACAGGAGTACGCCTCCCAGGCGCCCGGATCCGCCGTTGGGGTTGACGCCGCCGAGGACGACGATGAGGACGGTGAGCAGCGTGTAGGAGGCGCCGTAGTCGGCTTTCGCGGAGTTGTAGTTCGCGAGCATGACGATGCCGGCCATCGCGGCCATGATGCCGGACAGCACGTAGGTGCGAATCAGCAGGCTCTTCACTTTCAGGCCCGAGAAGCGCGCCGCGGTGTCGTTCGTGCCGAGCATGAGGATCGTGGTCCCAAAGCCCGTGAAGGCGACGATGATTCCCGCGACGGCCGCGCACACGAGGAACACGACGAGGGGGATGGGGACGAGGCCGGCCACCTTCCCCGTGAACACGGCTCCGAACGCTGCGGGAACGCCGGAGACGGGTTTGCCTTGGGTGAGGATGAGGGCGACGCCACCGAAGAGCTCGAGGGTACCAAGGGTGGCCAGGATGGGTGGGATCTTGAGGACCGCGACGAGCGTGCCGTTGATGAGTCCGCACACGACCCCGACCACCAGGGCGACGCCCAGCGCGATGAGGGTGGCCATGCCCATCGCCGAGGGGGTGACGGCCGTGCCGAGCATGGAGCGCAGCGTGAGGGCCGCGCAGATCGAGGTGACGTTGGCGATGGCGACGACGGACAGGTCGATGCCTGCGGTGAACATGGTGAACATGACGCCCAGGCTCATGAGGCCGAATTCGGGGAATTGGACGGCCATCGACTGCCAGGTGCGCACGGCGAAGAAGGGGCCGGGACGCACGGCGGCGAAGAAGATGAGCAGGAGGAGGAAGACGATGATCAGTCGCGTCATGTAGCTGTCCTTTTTGAGGAAAGCGAGGCGCGGGGAGGCGAGAAGCGTTGACATGTGGTCCTCCTAGTGTGCGTTGCGGCGGGCGCGCATGACCTGAAGCGCGGAGACGCCGGTTCCCACGATGATGAGCAGGCCCAGGGCGAAGCCCTGCCAGAACGTCGGGATTCCCATGAGGATCATGGAGTTTTGGACGATGACGATGAGCAGCGTGCCGAGCATGACGCCCGTCAGCGAGCCCTTGCCGCCGGTGATCGCGGTGCCGCCCAGGACGACGGCCGCGATGACCATCATTTCCATGCCGAGCAGGTTGGTTGGGTGCATCTGTCCCATGGAGCAGGTGCGGACCATGCCGGCCAGGGCGGCGATGACGCCGACGAGGACGTAGAGCCAGAACTTGGTGGCACGCACCTTGAAGCCGACGCGGGCGGCCGCGGACTCGTCGCCGCCGAGGGCGAAGAGGGAGCGTCCGAACATCGTGTAGCGGGTGACGAAGAAGGCCACCGCGACGACCGCGACGAGGATCAGGAAGGATACGGGCATGGAGGACTGCAGGCCGGAGCTTTCGTTGCGGGCGACGAAGAGGGACGCGGATCCGAAGGAGCGCATGGACTCGGGGATCGTGTTGATCTGCACGGATTTGAGCGCGCCCTGCATGACGCCGTTGAAGACGTTGGCGGTGCCCAGGGTGATGATCAGCGTCGGCACGGTCAGCCTGGAGGTGAAGATGCCGTTGAATGCGCCGAGGATCGCTCCGAGGGCGGCGGCGATCAGGAAGGGCACGATGACGGGCCCGTTCCACCCGTTGTCGACGAGGACTTTCGTGGTCACGTAGACCGCGAGGGAGGCCAGCGCCGGGAAGGACACGTCGATGCCGCCGGAGACGAGGACGAGGTGCGCGGCGACGGCGAAGAGGCCGGGGACCACCATCGCGCCAGCCAGATCGACGAGGTTGTTCGCCGTGTAGAACTGTCCGGATCTCGCCTGGATGACGAGGGTGAGCGCGGCGATGACCAGGAACACCCAGAATTCGTTGGCGCGCAGGACTTTCGTGATGAGTCGGGGCATTAGTTCTCTCCCCCTTCGGTCGACGAGGCCGGGGTCTGGTCTTCGGATAGGAGCCGGGTCAGTTCGGCCTCGGTGAGGGTGTCGGGGTTGATCGGATCGCTCAGGTAGCCGGCTCGCATGATGGCGATGGTCGAGCAGTTGGTGAGCACTTCGGCGATGTCGTCGGAGATGATGATGACGGCCATGCCTTGCGCGGCGAGTTCGCGCAGGATCGAGTGGATCGTGAATTTGGAGCCGATGTCGACGCCGACGGTGGGTCCGTTGAGGATGAGGACGGAGGGCTTGGTGGCGAGCCACTTGGCCAGGACGACCTTTTGCTGGTTGCCGCCCGACAGGGTGTTGACGGCGTTGGCGGGGTCGGGGGTGACGACGTCGAGGCGCTTCACCCACTTCTTTTGTTCGTCGCGGATGGCTTTCTTGTCGATGAATCCGAGTGCCTTGGTGAAGGATTCCATCTCGGAGATCGTGATGTTTTCGCCGATCGAGCGCGAGAGGAAGAGGCCTTCGGTGAGTCGGTCTTCGGGGACGTATGCGATGCCGGCTGCGATCGCGTCGCGCACGCCTCGCAGGGTGACGTCTTGGCCTTTGACGCGGATGCGCCCGGAGTCGAGGGGGAGCATCCCGAAGAGGGACATGGCGAGTTCGGTGCGTCCGGAGCCCAGCAGGCCGGTGATGCCGAGGATTTCGCCGGGTCGCACGCTCAGGGAGGCGTCGGCGAAGGCACCGGCAACGGTTGCGCCCTCGACCTGGAGGATCGGGGCGTCGGTGATGTCGCCGGGCTGGTAGCGCTCCTCGTCGAAGTCGCGCCCGGTCATGTGGCGGGCGAAGCTGGCGCGGTCGAGTTCTTCCTTCGGGCAGGTGATGACCTTGTGTCCGCTGCGCAGGATGGTGAAGCGCTGCGCGATTTCGAAGACTTCTTCGAGCTTGTGGGACACGAAGAGGATCGCGATGCCGCGCGATTGCAGGTCGGAGACGATGTCGAAGAGGGCGCGCACTTCCTTCTTGGTGAGGGCGGTCGTGGGCTCGTCCATGATGATGAGTTTCGCGTCGCCCATGAGTGCGCGGCTGATGGCGACGAGCTGTTTGTCGGCGACGGAGAGGTTGCCGACGAGTTCGTCGAGGTCGACCTGGAAGCCGATTTTGGCGACGGCTTCGCGGGCGACTTCGCGCATGCGCGAGCGGTTGACGAGGCGGCGTCCGGCGGCGACTTCGCTGCCGAGCGCGATGTTCTCCATGACGGAGAGGTTGGGGAAGATGGAGAAGTCCTGGTAGATGACGCGTACGCCCGCGTCGATGGCGTCGGCGGGTGTCAGTCGCGTGAAGTCGCGGCCCCCGATGGAGACCGTGCCCGCTTCGGGGGTGTGGACTCCGGAGATGACTTTGATGAGGGTGGATTTGCCCGACCCGTTTTCTCCGGCGAGGCAGTGGATTTCTCCGGGTGCGATGTCGAGGTCGATGTCGACCAGGGCTCGCACGCCTGCGAAGGATTTGCTGACGTGTCGTACCGCCAGCACTGGGGTGTCCATGTGGTGTCCTTTCCGACGCGTGGCACCGACCCGGGGCCTCCCCTCACGCGGCTGCATGGTGCGCTCGGGGGGGTGATGGTGCGCGAGCGTCAGTGCACGCGCTGGGGCGGCCCGGCCACGGCCTCGTTCATTGGGACGAGGCCGTGGCGCGCGGGCGGTCGTGTTCGGTGAATCGGTTAGAAGCCGAGGGAGTCGACGTTGTCCTTGGTGATCTGGATCCAGCCGTTGCCTTCGAGGACCTTGGTGGAGCCCTGCGAGAAGTGCATGGATTCGTAGCCCTTGACGCCGAGGTTGACGCCGTCTTCGATCTTTTCACCGTTGAGGATCTTGGTGGCCAGGGATGCCATGGCGTAGCCGGCGTCCGCGGGGTCCCAGAGGGTCAGGGTGGAGACGGAGCCGTCCTTGAGGATCTGGGCGTTGGCGGCGGGCATGCCGGTGCCGGCCGTGAAGACTTTGCCCTTGAGGCCGAGTTCTTCGATGGCGCGGGCGGTGCCGGGCGCGTCGAAGGAGGAGGTGCCGAGGATGCCCTTGACTTCGGGGTACTTCTTGAGGACTTCCTTGGCGGTCTGGTAGGCGGTTTCACCGTTGTCCTGGGATTCGACGCGGGGCTCGGCTTCGAGCAGCGTCATCTTGGGGTACTTCTCCTTCTGGTGGGCGACTGCGCCGTCCGCCCATTCGTTGTGGGAGGCGTTGGTGACGTGTCCGACCATGGTGGTGTAGACGCCTTCTTCACCCATGGCTTCGGCGAGGTTGTCCATGATGAACGCGCCGTATTCCGTGTTGTTGAAGGCTTCGATGTCGTACATCGTGTTTTCCTGGGAGGCGCCTTCGTGGGTGACGACGACAATGCCGGCGTCCATGGCCTGCTTGAGGACGGGTTCGATGGCACCGGGGTCGACGGGGACGACGCAGATGGCGTCGACGCCTTGGGCGATGAGGTCTTGGATGACCTGGGCCTGCATGGTGGCGTCGGTTTCAGCGGGGCCCTTCTGGAAGGCGTTCATGCCGGTGTCTTCGGCGTACTTCTTGACGCCGGTTTCCATGCGGACGAACCAGGGGTTGGTGGCGTCCTTGGGGACGACGGCGATCGTGTAGTTGCCGTCTCCGCCGCCCTTTGCGGCGGGGCTGGACGAGGATTGTGCGGTGTCGCCGGGGGTGCAGGCGCCGAGGGCGAGGGCGCATGCGGATGCGGCAACGAGGGCTGTAGCGGCGAGGCAGGGCTTCATAGGAGTCTCCTCTGTGTGGGTCAACGTCGGTGTTGAGGTTGTGGTTGTGCGGCGGCTCTGCTGGGGTGCGGTAGTGCCTGGCGTGTCCGACTTCGTTGCTGGACCTGCCCTGCGCTGCCGCATGTGCGGTGCTGCTGCGTGCCGGTTGCTCCCGTCCTTGGGGGCGCGTCGGCGTGCCCCCAATCCTAGGCCACACGGGTGGTGACGTTCACTTTCCGGGTCCGTTTGGGACGAGGTCATAGCTGGCTTTTTGGGTGTGTGTGGGCTGTTTGTGGGGCGATTTGTCAGACGTATGGGTGAGGGCGTTAGTCCAGACAAATACCGTTCAATATGGATTGATATAGACCGATCCGTTGCTTCCTAGAGCGTCGCACACTCGTGCGGTGATGTGGATCATAACTGCACATCTGTGCGTTTATGTGTGCGGGCACGGGAGGATGTGCAGGGCGTGGGCACGCACATCCTCCTGCGCCTACCGACGTCTAGCTCTGCTTAATGGCTTTGACGACCTTGTGCCACTCTCGCACGGTGAGGCCCCTCTGACGTGCCACCATGAAGGCCGCCCTTCGATGCTCTTTCCGATCTACCTCGAGCTCACTCGGGTATTTTACTTTGCCATATACCCGTGCTCCCGCAAGAGCAGCCGCAACCATGGGGATCGCTAGCGTGAGGTTCACGCTCAACTCGAGTTTCGATCCTTCTGTCGGGCGGAAGACGATTTCCCTGAGAGACGGCTGTCCAAACAGCCAATACATGACGACCGTGATGCCAAGGCACAGCAGAAATACCAACGCCGCGATTGCTGCTGTCTTGAGCCTTGACTTCCGCTCCCTTGAGACAATCGAACTGGCCAACAGATACTCTTCGCCTAGTTCAGGCAGTGTCAGGGACGCCAATGTCCGCGTGCCGTTGATCTGATTGAGCGTTCCATTCAGGTCGCCACCGAACTGAGCGATCTGATTGCCATCTCCCTTATTGGCGATTTTCTGAGACATCCTGTCCCCTCCTTTGGGTCAGATTGCCGACCGCCGTGGTCGACAAGCAACACGGTAAGGAGGGGCATGCTCATCTGCGTCCACCTCTCGCACAACAGGTCGATCCAACGACAGAGACCGGTCCATACTCACCCATGGGAAGAAGTAGGACCAGCCCCTCAGGACCGCCCGAAGGATATGGGAGGCATGTTGCTAGCACTCAGTCATCAATCGCGAGTCGGCAAATCGATCTCTTTCTCAATAGGTACGGGGTAGTTAGAGCACTGACCCAAATGGTCGACAGACACGACAAATGGGTTTTCATCACTGCCTTCAACCTCAATATAGACCATGTCATCAATAACCTTGCCCGCACGAAACCGATCACCTGCGTGCAACACCAGGCCACCGCCACACTCAAAGTCAGCAGAGACGGTATACACATCAGAAAGCTCATGAGCGCTGGATTGGGAAAATCTTGAACGCACCCATTCAGTAACCTTCACCTCGACAGTCTGACGGTCACCCATATTGGCACCACGATTAACACCAAAGCGGTAGGCAGAACTCACAAGACCCACAACACAGCTAATTGCAATAACACCAGCTTTAGCTGGCCCACCCATTGCCTTGATTCCAGTAGTGACCATCTGATACGCCCCGAGATTGCTCATCGTCGTTTTATCTCCTTCTTCGGACCATCGGAATGCGACGCAGCATCCCGATCACTTACTGAGGAATATACCTCAGGATTGGGGGCTCTTCCGAGTTGAGTGTGGGTGACCGGGTGTTGGTCGGGGGTTGCGGGTAGA
>CAUTRF010000044.1:0-16205 GCA_963540795.1 uncultured Actinomyces sp. | reverse complement strand
TGCCACCTCACGGGCCCGCGTGCGCATGAAGGGGCCCAAGAAAAATTGACAGGCTCGATGAAGTCCTACCGTTACGGATCATGGGGCAACCACGCACAGGGCACAATGCAGTATTCACAGGAACGAGGCAAACACAACCGTCTAAAATACTGACTTTCCCGCACCACAAAGCCGAAAAGTCACCCCTCCAGCAACGCGATTTGTCCAACCTCCACGTAGGTCCCAATCAACTAAAGTACCGACTTTCCCGCACCAGAAAGCCGAAAAGTCACCCTTCCAGCAACGCGTAGTGTCCTATAACCCTAACCCGGCGACGGTGCCCGGATGGGGGTGCTGAGGTCGATGACAACGGGAGGTGCCGCAAGGATGAGGAAACAAAGGAGCCAAGAAGGCAACGAAAAAGCGTGACACCTTCGTGGTGTCACGCTGGCGGGGTGGGGCGCGCGATGCTCACGCGCCCCGCATAAGCTCAGGCGCGAGTGCGAGCGATCGAGAGAAGAGCGGGGGAGACGATCAGGGCGGTCAGAGCGATGACGACCGCGAAGACGACCGACGCGATGGAAGCGACCTGCAGGGCGGCGAACACGCCGAGGCCCGCGAGGACAACGATCAGAGCGATGAGAACGGAAGCCGAGGCGGTGGCCTGGGACATGGTGGGGGCGGTTTCAGCCTTGACGATCTGGTTCATGGGGTTCTCCTTGTGAGTGTCTTCGCGCGGAAGCACGAAGCGCGCCCCGCACGCCAGCGTGTGTGTGGACCTGTTGGTCCGTGCCGCCCGGGTGGGCAGCGGTATCAAAAAAGGGAGGTGACTCGCGGTCGCCCCCCTTGGTGCAGTACCAATTCTACGCGGATTCCACCGCTCGGTCTATACCGCACAAGCGCTTGTAAGGCATGGCACAGGCATCGTAAAAAGCTGTTAAAGCACTGTTTTATCAACGAAAAAGACATGTGTGAAGATCAGTGGAGAACGTGCTTGTTCGTGCAAGTGTGCCCGAGTGGGGACTCCACCCGGGCACACAGTGTCACTCGGCTCGTGCCACATTCATAGCTTGGAGGCCCTTCGGTCCTTCAATCGCCTCATATTCGACCTTCTCGCCCTCTAGAAGAGTACGGCGCCCAGATTGGCCGATGATGTTTGAATAGTGCACGAAGACGTCGCCAGATTCGTCATCAGGAGTGATGAATCCGAAGCCTTTGGCGTCGTTGAACCACTTGATGGTCCCGGTAGCCATGGGCCCTCCTTCGTGTTCGCCCCAACGCTGGGGCACCGTTCGGCCCCGTCTGCGGAGTCGACATGGTTCCGTCGCCCCTGCCCGGCATCGATGCCCCCGGACTGGGCGTGCGGAATCACACTTATACGGTACCGCACTCGCGGCGAAAATGTGGCTGACCTGCACAATTGCGACGAAGAAGTTTTCCGCGTGAAGGCGCTACTTATCCCCACTCAGCCGAACCGGAACGATCGCCTGCACCTCCTCGCCCTCGAAGGCCACGCTCCCGATCGCCACGTCGACCCCGAAGACGCTCGCGAGGGTGTCCGCGTTCATGACGGAGGACGCCGGGCCGACCACGGCCTCGTGCGTGGAGGAGAAGAGCGCGACCTGGTCCGCGACGCGCAGGGCGTGCGCCGGGTAGTGCGTGTTCATGATGACCGCGAGGCCTCGGTCCTTCACGAGGCGCTCAAGGAGTCCCAGGACGATGAGCTGGTTGCGGAAGTCGAGGCCGGTTTCCGGCTCGTCGAGAACGAGGACGCGCGGGTCGGCGACGAGCGCGCGGGCGATGAGGATCATCTGGAATTGGCCGCCCGACATGGTCGCGCAGGGCATCTCGGCCAGGTGGGAGGCGCCGACCTCGTCGAGGACGTCGCGGGCCATGCGCTCCTCGCGCGCGCCGGGCTGTGCGAGGGTGCGCATGTGCGGGGCTCGCCCGACCATCACCATCTCGAGGCCGGTGAGCGCCACGTTGGATGCGTTGCGCGCCTGCGGCACGTAGGACAAGACGCGGCCCAACGCCCGGGTCGACATCGATGAAATGGGGGTGCCGTCGATGAGCGTGCGCCCGCTGTCCCACTTCTGCAGGCCGATCATGGTGCGCAGCAGCGTCGTCTTGCCGGCGCCGTTGGGACCCAGGATCGCCAGGAGCGAGCGTTCGGGCACCTCGAAGGACACGTTCGTCAGGATCGGGGAGGGCGCGCCCGGATAGGTGAAGGTTGCGTTTTCGACGCTGATCATCGCGCTCCCCCCGTCCGGCGCAGCAGCACGATAAAGAAGGGTGCGCCGATGATGGCCGTCAGAATCGAAATGGGGATCTCCGAGGCCGACAGGGAGCGCGCGAGCGTATCGATGACGATCATGAGCGCCGACCCGAGCAGCAGAGACACCGGGATGACCGCGCGGTTGTTCTGTCCGCACAGCATGCGCGCGCAGTGCGGCACGAGCAGGCCGACCCAGCCGACCTGGCCGCACATCGAAATGACCGAGGCCGTGATGACCGTCGATGCGACGATGAGGATGGCGCGCATGAGGGAGACGTTGACGCCGGCGGAGCGGGCCTCGTCCTCTGAGAGGGAGAGGATGTTGAGCTGCCAGCGCAGCGCCACGATGACGACGACGCCCGCGATGATGAAGGGGGCGCCCAGCGCGATCTGGTGGTAGGTGACCGCGGCGAGCGAGCCCATCAGCCAGTAGGTGATCTCTGGGAGCTGGCTCGTGGGGTCGGCGGTGAGCTTGAGGAGCGAGAGGACCGCGTTGGCCAGGGCGGAGACGATGACGCCGCCGAGTACCAGAGTGATGACGTTGAAGGCACCCGTTCGCGTGCGTGAAATCGCCGTCGTAAAAGCCATCGTCGCCAGGCCCGCGACCAGTGCCGCGGCCTGCACGCCGATCAGGTTCCAATCCAGCAGCAGGGCGATCACCGCGCCGACGCACGTGCCCGCCGCGACGCCCAACGTGTCCGGCGTGGCCAGAGGGTTGGAGAAGAGTGACTGGAACGAGGCGCCGGCGACCGACAGGCCCCCGCCGATCAGGATCGCCACGATGATGCGCGGTGCCCGCAGGTCAAACACGACGGAGTTGACGCGCGGGGGCACTGCCGCCCCTCCCCAGAACCTCGCGCGCAGCGCCGCGACCACGTCCTCCAGGGACACGGAAAAACGGCCGATCAGCATAGCTGCCACCGCGCACACGACGATGAGGGCGACCAGCATGGGAACCACCCACACTCGCAGCCGCCCGTTCCTGGTCAGCACAGACTTCATGATGTCCTCTCCCCGACGCACGCCGGGAGTTAAACGCATAAGGGACCCCGGCCTCGTCGATAGGGGAGACGAGGCCGGGGCCAGGTATCAGGACGCGGAGTCCGGGTTGATGATGGTGCGGGCCTGCTCGTCCGTGAGCGTGAAGTTGTACATCTTCTGGTAGTAGTCCTTCGTCATCGACACGAGGTCAACGTCGGAGAACTGCTCCGGGTACAGGGAGGCGCCGATCCAGTTCGCCACGATCGGGGAATCCGGGTTGGGGGTGAACCAGTTCCACATGCCCAGGCCGGTGGAGTAGACGCGGCCGGACTTCACGGAGCTGAGGGTGGACAGGTCCACGCCCTCGACCGAGTTCGTCAACACGGTGTTCGCCGTCATGTTCGACATTCCCTTGCCGGTGACGAGGAGGACCTGGGGGTCCCACGCGAGGACCTGCTCGAAGGTGACGGGCGTGTGCGAGGTGTCGGTGTCGCGCGTGACGTTCGTGTAGTTGAGCGAGTCGGCCCACTCGTTCGTGAACCAGCCGTCCTTGCCGCCCGCGACCGCGAGCTGGCCGTCGGCCGCGCCCATGAGCACCATCGTCGAGACCTTCTGGTCCTCGGGGACCTTCGCGGTGCGCGCACGGGCGTCGGCGACCAGGTCCTTGCCGAGCGCGATCTTGTCGGCCATGTGGCCGTCCTCGTTGAAGACGTCCTCGAGGAGCTCCATCCATTCCGTGTAGGTCTCCGAGGGGTTGCCCATTGTCGTGAAGCCGACGGCGGGGATGCCGGCCTTGCGGAACATTTCGCCGTGTTCCTTGTTGAAAGCGTTGTAGAAGACGACGTCGACGTTCAGGTTCAGCAGGGCCTCGGCGTTGAGTTCGCCCTTGTCGTAGTAGCTGGTGTCCACCTGCATCATTTCGGGCGCCATCTCGGCGGCGATCGTCTGGCTCATGGCCTTGACGCGGGCGGCGCTCATGCCCACCAGGTAGGGTGCCTTGCCGTCGAAGTAGGCCAGGTAGGTGGATTCGATGGGGATCTGGTCGATGGCGACGCGGGTGATCGTGGCGGGCAGGACGACCTCGTTGCCCGCGTGGTCGGTGATCGTGCGCACGGGCGAGGCCGAGGCCTCCTGAGTGGTCTGCTCTGACTGGGCGGAGGTGGAGCCGGAGCCGCCCGCGCAGGCGGTGAGGGCCAGGGTGGCGGTGGCCAGGATTGCGGTCAGGGTGGCGAGGCGGGTTTTCATTGGGTCCTCTCGTGTTTTGGGATTACGAGGGAGATGCTACACAAAATTAGGTGTTACTCACAAGGGTGAGTGCGGCATTATGACACGGTGTTTTTTCCTTGGTTTCTCGAGAGTACTGTCGGTGCGCGAGAGGCGGCCCCGGCCTCGTCGATCATCTTGCGGGGGATAGGACGCAGATGTGCATGCCCCCGCGTAGCCTAACGGTGTTGGGCGAGGGGTCCGGCGCGAGTGGAAGGAGTGGCAGATGGGTGACACGCTTGACCTGGAGCGGGCGCTCGTTATCGGGGTCGCGTCCAGCGCCCTGTTCGACCTGGCGGAGTCGGACGCGGTGTTCCGCGAGCAGGGGGAAGAGCGGTATCGGGAGTATCAGCGCGAACACCTGGACGACGTGCTCGAACCCGGGGTCGCCTTTCCCTTCATCCGGCGCCTCCTGGCGCTGAACGACCTGTCGGACGAGCAGCGCCTGGTGGAGGTTGTGATCCTCTCGCGCAACGATCCGGAGACGGGCATGCGCGTCATGCGTTCTGTCGCGCGTCACGGCCTGGACATCACGCGCGCGATCTTCATGCAGGGCCGTGCTCCGTATCGCTTCATGGAGCCGCTGCGCATGTCCCTGTTCCTTTCCGCGAACGAGGCCGACGTGCGCGAGGCGATCAGCCTGGGTTTCGCCGCGGGCCACGTCGTGGGGCGCGCCGCGGCGGATGACGGGGACACCGACCTGCGCATCGCCTTCGACTTCGACGGCGTCCTGGCCGACGATTCGGCAGAGCGCGTGTTCCAGAGCGAGGGGCTGGACGGGTATCAGGAGAGCGAGAGTGCCCTGGCCGAGGTCCCTCTCTCCCGTGGTCCGATGGCCGATTTCCTGGAGAAGATCAATCGGATTCAGCGGATTGAGGAGTCGAAAAGTGCGGGTGATCCGCGGGGTTATCGGCGTCGGGTGCATGTCGCCGTCGTGACCGCCCGGAGCGCCCCCGCCCACGAGCGGGCGATCAACTCGATCCGAGGGTGGGGCCTGCGCGTCAACGACGCCTTCTTCCTGGGCGGGATCGACAAGGGGCCCATCCTGGAAGTGTTGCAGCCGCACATCTTCTTCGACGATCAGCGTCGCCACGTGGAAGGCGCGTCGCTCACCACCCCGAGCGTCCACATCCCCTTCGGAGAAATCAACCGGGAGTAGGTGTTGGGGCGTGTATCGGTCGCTCGTCGTCGATCCTGCTGTGCCGCGATCCCGGCCCGGCGGTCGCAGATGTGGGCGGGGCCTGGGAGACTAGGCTCATGAGCTCATCCGCGCGCGATGCCCGCCGCCTCACCCCCGTCGAGGTGGCGACCGCTGGCGCGCTATCGGGCCTGGCAGTCACCTTCGGTCTCATCGCCGCGGTCACCCCCGTCTTCCAGCTCTTCTTCCAGGTCGCCACGGCCGTCCCCCTCGCGATGGTCTCGCTCAAGCTACGACCCCGAGCCGCGGCTGCAGCCTTCGCCTCGACGATCCTCCTCGCCGTCGCTGTCGGCGGTGTCGCCACGGCCGGCCGCTCCTTCCAGGCAGCCCTCGTCGGCCTCGTCATCGGCTTCCTCCACAAGAAACGCGCCTCCTGGCTGCCCGTCTGCGGCGTCGCCGCCGGCCTCGGCCTCGTCTGGGGCGTCGGCACCGGCCTCGTGTTCTGGATCCTGTCCGACCTGCGCACCCTCGGCCTCGAAAGTATCCGCAAGGCCCTCGACGGCTTCCTCAAGTTGGTCGGACACATCCCCCACTCCGGCGGCTTCGTCGACGCGGGGCACCAGCTCGGCCAATGGTTCGTCGACTGGTGGTGGATCTGGATCCCCATCACCCGCTTCATCGGCGTGGCCTTCCTGGTCCTCGCTGCCCGGTGGCTCCTCGGCGCCATCCTCAGCAGAATCTCCCTGGACGCGGGCTGGGATCCGCTCCTGGACGCGGCCGCCCGCTCGATGAGCCCGCGTGATGGGTCCGAGGCCTCGTCCCCCCTGCCCCTGACCCTCACCGACGTCGACTTCACCTACCCGGGCGCCGACCACCCCGCCCTGTGCGGCGTCACGCTGAGCTTCGAGCGCCCCGAGTTCACCGTCATCGTTGGGCGCAACGGCTCGGGCAAGTCCACCCTCGCCCTCCTCCTCGCGGGTGCCGAACCCGGCTCTGGGACGCGTCAGGGCGGCGGCGTCCTCGGGGCCGTCGGTGGGACCGCGCTCGTGGGGCAGCGCTCAGAACTCCTTGTTCTCGGACAGAGTGTCGCAGAAGATGTCACCTGGGGCATGAGCGCACAGCAAAGCGCCGACCTTGACCTCGAGGAGCTGCTCGAGCGCGTCGGCCTCGCCGGCCTCGCGGATGCCGACCCGCGCTCCCTGTCCGGCGGGCAGCTCCAGCGCCTCGCGCTCGCGGGCGCGCTTGCACGCTCCCCGCGCCTGCTCATCTCCGACGAATCCACCGCCATGATCGACCGGGCTGGCCGCGCCGACATGCTCGACCTCCTCGCCTCCCTGCCCGCGCGCGGTATCGCCGTCGTCCACATCACCCACGACCCCGCCGAAAGCGCGCGCGCCGACCGCGTCATCATGATTGACGGTGGGCGCATCGTCTCCGACCGGCGCGCGGGGGAGGGCGCTCCCCTCATCGACGAGGCAGGGAACCCTCCCGCTTCCCCCGACCCCGGTGCGTCGGCTGTGTCTTCTGTGTCTTCTGGGGCGGGTGCGCCCGCGCTCATTAATGCCGACCACCTGTGGGCCGACCGCGTCGCCCACACCTACGACCTCGGCACCCCCTGGGAGAAGCCCGTCCTGCGCGATGTGAGCCTCATCCTCGACCCCGGCCAGGCCATGCTCATCACCGGGGACAACGGATCGGGCAAGACGACGCTCTCGCGCGTCCTCACCGGCCTGCTTGTCCCCACCTGGGGGCGGGTCACCCTCGGCGGGCGCCCCATGGAGCGCTGCGTCGGCGACGTCGCCCTTTCCATGCAATTCGCGCGCCTCCAGCTCCAGCGCCCCTCCGTGCGCTCCGACATCCTCGCCGCCGCCGGACACGGGCCGCGCATCGGCACCGGATCTGCGTACCGCAAGGGAGCCATCAGTCGCGAGGAAGGCGACCGCATCGTCGCCGAGGCCATGGGACTCGTCGGCCTCGACCCGGCCCTCGCCTCGCGCGGCATCGATGACCTCTCCGGCGGGCAGATGCGCCGCGTCGCCCTCGCAGGCCTGCTCGCTTCCCACCCCAGCGTCCTCATTCTCGACGAACCCATGGCGGGCCTCGACGCGGCCTCGCGCGACCTGCTCATCTCCGTCCTTGACGAGCGGCGGCGCGCGGGACTGTCCATCCTCGTCATCTCCCACGACCTCGAGGGCATGGACTCCCTGTGCGACACTCACGGACACCTTGCCGAGGGGGTGCTCTCATGATCGAACCCCACTCTGCTTGCGGGGCTACCGGCCCCGGCGGCGGCACCAGCGAGGGCCGATTCTCGCGGACCCCTTCCGGCCTCGGCGAAGGGACCCCACGCCCGAAGCCACGGCGAAGCCCGGGCTTCACCCTGCCTCGACCCCTGCCGTGGTCGACGCCGCTATCGCGCGCCTGGCCGGGCACGCTCATCGCCTGCTGGACCGTGCTCACCACCTGCGTGATCTTCTCGCCGCGGTGGTCGACGCTTGCGATCGTGGGCGGCCTCCTCCTTGTTGCCTCGCTGGTCGTCCGCCTCCCGCTCAGCGTTGCTCCGCGTCCGCCCGTGTGGTTCGTCTCCGGCTTCGTCGGCGGCTGCATCGGTGCCTGGCTGGGGGATGGGCTCGAGCTCTTCCTGCGCGTCTCCGCTCTGGCGTTCGTCGTCCTGTGGGGGTCCGGGCTTATCGCGTGGGTGACGCCGACTGCCTCCCTCGCGGCGGCTCTGCGTTTCTTCCTCACACCACTGCGGCTCGTGGGGGCGCCGGTCGATCAGTGGTCGCTCGTCATGGCCTCCGCCCTGCGAGGTCTGCCGATGCTGCGCGACCAGGCGCAGGCGGTGCTCGACACCGCCAAGCTGCGCCTCGGTCAGGACATGGCCACGCTGTCGCTGCGCGGTTATGCGCGCCTGAGCGTCGACGTCATTACTGCGATCCTGTCCGCCACCTCGCGCGGCGCGGCCGAAACAGGGCGTGCGATGTCTATGCGCGGAGCGGTCGAGTCCCAGGGGGGTGCGATTCGTGGGGCGCGTGTGCGACTCGGGTGGGTGGATGTTGCTGTGATCGTTGCGAGCCTGTTGGGCGTCGCAGGCATTGTTGCGTGCAGGTTGGTGCTGTAGCGTGCCGGTCACATCTTTCGTTGCGGTGGCGGGTGTCATCCATGTTGCGCTGATTTTTGTGCCCTGGGCCATACGGCGCTGATTTGACGCGGGGGGTGTGATGCCCCTATTCTTTCTGGGTACGCGCGAGTGGCGGAATAGGCAGACGCGCACGGTTCAGGTCCGTGTTCCAGTGATGGAGTGGGGGTTCAACTCCCCCCTCGCGCACGATGAAACCGCAGATCCTTTGAGGGTCTGCGGTTTTTGTTTTCCCTCGTTATGGCGGCGGTGTTGCCGTACCTGTTTTCTTGTGTTGCTGCCGCCCTGCTGGGCTGCTTGTGGCCCCGCTGGTGTTCCGGGCGCCGCGTGGCCTGCCTTGATGGGCCGGGCCGCTGTGTGTGCCCGTGGGCGGCGGCCCGCCCGCGAGATCGCCACACGCGAGCCTGCGGCTCGGAGTGGTCGATCTCGAGGCCCGCCCTGGCCCTGCCGCCGCCCACGGGCACCGCGGCCTGGCCCCTCCGGTCCCTCCGGTGCCCTTCACACCAGTGGGGCTTTCGTGGCTGATGTTGTTCGGTGCGTCGCCTCGAACTCCGGCCAGGCCCCGCCGCCGCCCGTCAGACCTGCCTCACCAATCTCGCATGCAATTCCCCTGCGACTATCTCAAGCTCTGAATTCACAGAGTTGAAATCGCAACGTTTTTAGGCCTAATTGAATCTTCGTCCAATCGAATTGCATGCGACTTTTGAGGAAGGCCAGGCCCTGCCGCCCACGTGCGCCACAGCCTGGCCTCCGGTCCTTTCGATGTGTGTTGTTACAAACGTCGTCAATCGGAGGTGGTTTTCGTGTGGATTTCTAATCGGTTGTTACAAACGTCGTCAATCTGATGGCTTTTTGGCTGAAAATGGTGGTTTTTTGGCTTAGATTGACGACGTTTGTAACAGAAGTCCTTGCAAGGTGATTTAAATTGCGCTGGTTTGACGACGTTTGTAACGTCGGCCGGCCACCTGTAGCTCGGTTAGGCTCCGCCGCCGCCCGTGGGCGCCGTGGCCTAGTCCTGTCGACTCGGTGGCCCGGTGGTCTGAAACCTCTGTCGCCTTTGCTCGCTTGTGCCTGTGTGGGATTGAAACCACCATCGCCTCTGCGGGTGAGAAATGGGCGTTTTTGGTGCAGTTTTCGGGCGCAGAGGTGATGGTGGTTTCAGCGGCCCCTTGTTGTGCGTGAGCGGTGGTGTTGGTGGTTTCAACGTCGCCATGTTGTCGCGTCTCGTGCGCGACATTCGTCGCCCTGCTCGTTCTGGTGTGCATGCGAGCGCGAAATAGTTCGCCCAGCGTGCTCACAATGGCCAAAAATTGGCGTTTGAAGGCGTGCTGGGCGAGTTATTTCGCGGATAGGCCGCCGGAAGCCCCGTGCGGGCGAGTATTTTCGCGGACCAGCAGTCGTGGGACCCCGCCAGGCGAGTTGTGTTGCGCCGTGTGCCTGGCAGCCGGACCCTTCTACTGGCAGTGTTAACCCTTCAATGCGCAGCTAAACCCTATTGGTGGCACGGTGGGCAGCCCGCCCGGGCCACCACCTATCGGGTTAACGTGCGCATCAAAGGGCCCAGGTGTCCACCTGCCGGGTCCAGGCCACCACCTGTCGGGTTAACGTGCGCAGGAGGGGTCTGAGTCCGACTTGATGCGCCTCCGTCAGGCCCGGTTAGTCCTCCGCCAGCCCATGCCAGCCGCAGTCCCTGGCAACCGACCTGTCTCGTATCACACACGCTATATAGTTGAAGATTCAATAGAAGGCCCGTAACCTAGAGCCATGAAATACTTTGGATTCCTGAGCTTCGGCCACTACTCGAACGGTGGACGCCACGGCATCACCGCCGCCGAGTCCCTTCACCAGGCGATCGACCTGTCCGTCGCCGCCGACGAGCTCGGCGTCAACGGCGCCTTCTTCCGCGTCCACCACTTCGCCCCGCAGGCGGCCGCACCCATGCCGCTCCTCTCGGCCATTGCCTCGCGCACGAAGGCCATCGAGGTCGGCACCGGCGTCATCGATATGCGCTACGAGAACCCCCTCTACCTCGCCGAGGAGGCCGCCGCCCTGGACCTGATCGCGAACGGCCGTACCGCCCTTGGAGTCTCGCGCGGTGCCCCCGAGATCGCCAACAAGGGATGGGAATCCTTCGGCTATCACTCGGAGGAGCGAAACGGCGCCGACCTCGCCCGCGCCCACTATGAGCGCTTCCTCGAGGCCATCGACGGCCGCCCCATGGCCGAGGCCGCGCCCCTGCACGAGCAGTACCCGACGCAGATGAACCCGGGCACGCCCCTGCCGGTCCTCCCGCATTCGCCCGGCCTGCGATCCCGGATCTGGTACGGCGCGGGATCGAACGCCTCGGCGATCCAGGCGGCCCGCGACGGTGTCAACCTCATGAGCTCGACCCTGGTCTTCGAGCACGGGGACAAGCCTTTCGGTGACATCCAGGCCGAGCAGCTGCGCGCCTACCGCCAGGCGTGGGCCGAGGCCGGCCACGACTGGACGCCGCGCGTGTCCGTGTCCCGTTCGATCTTCCCGCTCCTGTCCGAGCGCGACCGCGGCCTGTATGGCCTGAGCGCATCGGGAGACCAGGTCGGCCACATCGACTCGGGCATCGCGACCTTCGGGCGCACGTACGCGGCCGACCCGTCGACGCTCATCAAGCAGCTGAGCCAGGACCGCGCCCTCGCGGAAGCCGACACCCTCCTGCTGACGATCCCCAATCAGCTCGGATTCGAGGAAAACTGGTCGATCATCCGCAACTTCGCGGAGTATGTGGCCCCCGCGCTCGGGTGGGAGCCGGCGCGTCCGGGCGTCCTCCCGACGGGCTACGACATCGACGAGGCAGTGGCCGAGTAGGAGGTCACGCGAGGACCGACTGACGAAGTCAGCGTCAAACCGGGGTGGGGCATCGGAAAGCCCCACCCCGGTTTCCCTTTTAGTGTGCGCTGGCATACACTAGTTGGACACTATCCACGCAAGACGATGAGGTCTTCTCATAATGGCTCGACGCTCCAAGGGCGCGGTGTCAATCAATCCGCGCTCCGCTCAGAATATGTCCACGCGACCGGCAGATTTCTCGAAGAAGAAGCAATCAATCAGCCCGGTTAAGATATTCGGCGCCGTGGGGGCGCTGGCATGTATCGTGACCTGCCTGTTCGTGCAGCTACCGGGCCTGGATGTGGCCGGTTCGCGCATGTTCGGCATCTTCCTGGCGGCGATTCTGCTGTGGGTGACGGAGGCGGTGCCGCTCGCGGGCACGGCCGTCCTCGTCATTTTCCTGGAGGTCCTGTTTATTTCGGATCATGCGCTGCTGAGCGTGGGTGAGGGTGCCCCGGCCTACACGAAGTTCTTCGGTGCCCTGGCCAACCCGGTCATCATCCTGTTCCTGGGCGGCTTCATGGTGGCCGACGGTGCCGCCAAGTACAAGCTGGACCGCGCCCTGTCGGCCGTCCTGCTCAAGCCCTTCATGGGCAAGCCGCGCCTGACCGTCATGGGCGTCATGCTGATCACCGCGATCATGAGTATGTTCATGTCGAACACGGCGACCACGGCGACGATGTTCGCCGTCATGATGCCCGTCATCATGGCCCTGCCCGAGGGCAAGGCGCGCACCGGTATCGCCCTGTCGATCCCGGTCGCCGCGAACGTCGGCGGCATGGGCACGCCGGTCGGCACGCCGCCGAACGCGATCGCGCTCGGCGCCCTGGAGAACGCGGGTATCAAGGTGACCTTCCTGCAGTGGATGCTCGCGGCCGTCCCGCTCATGCTCGTGCTCCTGGCGCTGTCTTGGGCGTTCATCGCGTGGCGTTACATTCCCACCGACGCCAAGTTCGACATCGACACGTCGGCGCGCTTCGAGAAGTCGCGCAGCGCGATCATCTTCTACTTGGTCGCGGGTTTGACGATCCTTCTGTGGATGACGGAGTCCCTGCACCACATTTCCGCCAACGTCGTGGGCTTCCTGCCGGTCGTGGTCCTCCTGATGACGAAGGTGATGAGCGGCGACGACCTGCGCGCCCTGGACTGGCCGGTCCTGTGGCTCGTCGCGGGCGGTATCGCGCTGGGCTCGGGCGTGTCCGCCACGGGCCTCGACAAGTGGATGCTCGGCTCGATCCAGTGGGCCTCGATCCCCGGCGTCCTCCTGATCTTCGTGCTGGCCCTCGTGGGCTGGGTGACCTCGAACGTCATTTCGCACTCCGCGTCGGCGAACCTCCTGATCCCGATGGGCATGGGCCTGGCGACGACGGTCTCGACGAGCGCCGCCGAGATCGCCATCGTCATCGCCCTGGGCTGCTCGCTCGGCATGTGCCTGCCGATCTCGACCCCGCCGAACGCGATCGCGTACTCGACGGGCACGACCCCGACCCGCGAGATGGCGATCGTCGGCATCGTGGTGGGCGTCGTGGGCATCATCCTCCTGGCATTTATCGCGCCGCTGACCTGGGGATTCATCGGGGTGATGTGACGTGTCCGGGGACGAGGCAGTGGTCGGTTCGGGGGCGGGGTGCCCCCGGCCGGGGCTGGCCCACGGGTGGACGCAGGGGCCTGCGGCGGAGGACGCCTCGGTGCTGGCTCGCACGGACGTGCGCAGCGGCGGACACCGAGCCGGCTACCCGATTCATATGCTGGTCGTGGGCGACGACTCGCGCTCGATTGCCGCGCCGGTCACGAGGGACTTGGCGCACGCCTTCCCGGGTCTGTGCCTGGATCGCATCGACGGGATCGAGGACCTGGCCGGCTACGAGGCCAGCCTGAAGCCGGGCGACCACGTGCTGATGGGCCTGGTGACCTCCGAGGTCGACGACATTGACGCGCTCATCGACCGTGCGACGACCTTCCCGGTGATGCAGCGCATGCAGTGGGTGGTGGTGACGGATAAGTCCGAGCACCGCGACCTGGCCCGGTGCATGCAGTCGTGCGCGCTCGCCTCGGTCCTGAAGTCCCCGTGGACGGTGCCGCTGCTGGCAGGCCAGGCGTATTCGACGATGGTGCGCTACCTGCACGGATGCGGCTACTCGGACAGGCAGATCCGCTCGCTCATCGCCGATCCGCCGCCCTTCGCCGTGCAGGGCCCGCTCCTGGAGGGCCTGGACCGCGACGAGCACGAGGTCGTCATGGAGCTCCTCGCCGGCGTCGAGCGCGTGCTCGGCCAGAGGCCTCGGCTGATTGTCCCCGAGGGGACGCAGCTGGTGACCCAGGGTGAGCCGGTGGGTGCCGTCTACCTGGTGCTGGGTGGCCAAGTGTCGCTGCACAGGGATTCGCCGCAGGGCGAGGTCCTGGCGCACCTGGCCTCGTCGGGTCCGCTCATCGGCCTCGTGTCGCTGGCCCGCGCGGAGGACGCGTTCTTCACGGGCGAGACTGCGACTGAGGCGACGCTCGTGCGCCTGACAACCGAGCAGCTTCAGATCGTCATCTCGGAGGACCCCTCGATTGGCGCGACTCTGACGGCACTCGCGATCCGATCGCTGACCCGCCGGCTCATGCGCGCTGAGGATCTGCACTTGGAGAATGCGATGCTCGCCGAGGATCTCGAGGCCCAGAAGGAGGCTCTGGCCGCCACGCTCGAGGACCTGCGCGCCACCCGCGCCGAGCTGGTCGAACGCGCGCGCTTCGCGATGCTGGGCGAGCTGAGCGCCGGCATCGCCCACGAGCTCAACAATCCAGTGACCGCCCTCGTGCGCGCCGCCAAGCACCTGCACGAGGACGTGGATGCGGCGCTCGCGGCACCGGCCACGGCCTCGTCGAGGGAGGCGATGGCCCGGGCGCTGACCGCGCCCCCGCGCTCCACGTCGGTCGAGCGCGCCCTCATGAAGGAGCTCCTGCCCGTCGTCGGCGACCGCACGCTCGCGCGTCGCCTCGTGCGCGCGGGGATCCAGGGTGCGGACGGTGCGCGCTCTCTCGCGCAGATCCCGGGTGGCATCGACGCGTACGAGGCGGGGGCGCGCCTGGGCGGGTCCCTGCGCTCGGTGCTCGCCGCGGGCGACCGCGTCATCGAGCTGACCCAGTCCCTGAAGGGCTACGCGCGCCCGGACGCCGAGGATCTCAAGCCCGTGGACGTGCGCGAGGGCATCGATGACGTCCTGCGGCTGACCGCCCACAGGGTGCGCGGCATCCGCATCGACTGCGACTACGAGGACGTGCCGCCCGTGCGCGCACACCCGGCGAAGCTGCAGCAGGTGTGGACGAACCTCATCATCAACGCGGCCGAGGCCATCGAGGACGAGAACGCCGACCTGGTCGCGGCCGCCGAGGCCTCGGGTGGCGTGCCCGAGCTGCCCGCCCGCGGCGAGGCCGAGGCCCTCATCCGCATCACCGTGCGTCCCACGCCCGAGGGCGTGAGCGTCACCATCTGCGACAACGGCCCGGGCATCGATCCGGGAATCGTCGACAAGATTATGGAGCCCCACTTCACCACTAAGGCGGGGCGCGTCCGATTTGGCCTGGGCATGGGCATGTCCATCGTCCGAAGCATCATTGCCGATCATGGGGGCACCCTCACGATCGACTCTCACCCGGGATCCACGACCATGCGGATCTCGCTGCCCACCCAATCACACGAGGAGGAATCATGACCCTGACAATCCTGTCCCTTGAGGACGAAGCAGACGTGCGCGACGCACTCGAGCGCGATCTTGAACAGTTCTGGGACAAGATCCGGCTCGAAGTCGCCGAGGATGTTGACGACGCGTGGGCCGTCATCGACGAGATCGTCGAAGACGGGGACGAGCTGGCCCTCGTCCTGTCCGACCACCGCCTGCCCGGAAAGTCGGGCGTGGATTTCCTCGTGGAGCTCATGAAGGATGAGCGTTTCGGGGCGACCCGCACGGTCCTGGTCACCGGCCAGGCGGACCAGTCCGACACGATCCGCGCGGTCAACCAGGCGGGCCTGGACTACTACATCGGCAAGCCGTGGGACCCCGATGAGCTGCGAGCCGCTGTGCGCGACCAGCTCACCGAGTACGTCCTCGAGTCCGACGTGGACCCCCTGCCCTACGTGAGCGTGCTCGACGGCGTGCGCATCATGGAGGCGATCCGCTAAACGGCAGACACAGGGCCGCCGCACAACCAACGACGGTTGCGCGGCGGCCCCTTGTGTTGCACGTGAGCCTCTCAGGTTGTGGGTTATAGGACTCTACGTGTTGCTGGTAGCGCGACTTTTCGGCACCGACGGCGCGGCGACCGTACGCAACGAGGGGCGGGATCCTTCGGGGTCCCGCCTCCGTCGTATCCCTGGGCGTATAGAGAGCGTCGGGAGGTCTGCGAGCCGTGAGTCCTTCTTCTGTTTCTGTGAACGCATCCTGCGCACGCGAGTCCTTTCACTCGCACGTTGACCCGATGACCTGCACTTGGGCCCTACAATCCGCACGTGGGTCCTACAACCCGCACGTGGGCCCGATGACCTGCACGTGGGCACCGTCGCCCAGACGCATGTTGAGGGGTTT
>CAUTRF010000043.1:0-16241 GCA_963540795.1 uncultured Actinomyces sp. | reverse complement strand
GTACAGACCAAAAGGGCCGATGAGAATCAGTCCCACTATCGCAATCATGGTGTGTACTCCCGTCTCTGACTGCCTGCCGTTCTGCCCATTCAGCCTCGACAACACCTGCATCGTCACATGCTGAAAGGCCTGAATGTGCCTGGTTGGCCGGCCGGACTTACTTCGAACCAAACCGCGGTGTTCCCCGTTTCTTTGGCGAGGTCAGCTTGATGAGGGAGTCACTGCTGTGATCTGTGTGTTCCCCGTTGGAAGAGGGGGCGTGTATTTGTGGTTGTATTCGTCGTTGTAGCGTTGGATCTCGCGCATGACGTCCGCGACCGCGTCGTCCGTGCACTGGAAGTCCTCCGTCGCGGCCGCCAGGCCCAAGTAGATGCCGTTCAGGATCCATGCCGTGTGGCTGAGTGTTGAGTTCAGGGTCGTGACGTGTTCGCTCAATGTTGCGTGGTGTGCGCTGCCCGTGTCGGACGTGCTGAGGGCTGGCGTATGCCTGAGTTCCAGGCAGGCGTTGCTGAGCTTCGCAATGATCGAATTTACTTCGTCGTAGTTCCATTCGAGAACGACGTAAGTCATGGCAGGCTCCTCTCGGGTGACAGGGCGAAGAAATATGTGATGAGCGCCCACAGCTGCGTGTTGTAGATGGGGTGGATAGGGATGTGAGGTCCGGTGCTGGGCGCGAAAAGCGGAGCCTCAACCCTGTAGGCGGCGGCTGGCGTTATGAAGGTGGAGAGGGTGTTGGTCGGGACGAAGGATTCCTTGTCTGTGCGCTCTTCCCGGATCCAGGTTGTGTATGCCCACCGTTGGGCCACGAGAGCCTGCGCGAAGGCAGAATCAGACGGGCCGTAGGAGGAATAGTTCTCGAGGAGCTGTGCCGTCTGTTCGGCCATGCCCTGCTGTGCGGCGTACACGATGGCCGTCGGCAGGACGGGAGGCCCGTCGAAGACGGCGGGGTTTGGCGTGAGGGGAGATATCGCCGCCGCGACGTGGGGGATTTCCTCGTTATCGATCTGAAAAATGTGGGTCTCAGTGCCGCCGTCGGGGGTAGTCGCAGTCCGGGCGACGACGCAGGGGCCCGGCTGCATCCAGATGCGAGCCTGGCGGCACTGGGAAGCGTCCGGAGATGTGGTGGCGATGACCATTCGCGAGCGAGCCGTGCTCATGAGATCCGCGAGATGCGCCGCGTCGCCGGTGAGTCCCTCGGAGGCGGCGAAGCTCGAGGTGACGTCGCCCGGAATTGTGATGTGAGGATGGTCAGGCATTGCGCACCTCCAGGCTCATAATGATCGCGAGAACGTCTTCGTTCAGGTCGCCGAAAGTCGGGGTCGTCATCGTTGCGGTCGCCGTGAGGAGGAAGTCATTCGCGCCGTCGGAATGAATCCATGCCCACTGGCAGGCGGTGATGGGAACGGTGTCCTGAATGTAGATCCCCGTGCGCAGCCGCGACGATTCGGGACGCGCCGGCCACTCGCAATCCTCCAGCATACGGAAGCCGGGAACCTGATCGGACATAGACCGTGCCGAGTCGGCGAGGGCCTGAGCGGGCGTCGTGCTTGCGGGGATGGGGGATGCGAGCACGAGGAGGGTGGGTGTGAAATCGTAGTCGGTATCGATGGGACCGACGGCGAGGACGATGACGCCCCCTTCGGCCGGATGCTGATCGCTGTCTGGCGTTCGGTCCTGCGCGTCGTCGGCGCTCCCGAAAGCCTGGTTGAGGATCGAGGAGATCTCCTCCTGTGGGCACGACGACCAGCGGGGAGGCATCAGCCAATAGGTTGACAGGCTCATGGCATGCCCCAGCCCTGATCGTTGTCAGCAGACTCCTCGCCGTCCTCCGAAGGCTCGAACTGAGGGAGGGGATCGCCGTTCTCATCCAGCATGCCGTGGCGCTTCATGTACTGGTACCGAGCGTCGGCCCAACGGGGAACAGGGAATGGGAAGAAGCAAATGAAGCCAATGATGACGAGTAGACACCCAAGCGCAACTACAAATAGGAGAAACATTCGAAGTGTGGAGTTCTGTGAAAATGATGCACTTATTAGTGCGCATAGTGCTAAAAGGAGTAGTCCGGTTGAAATTATAGGAGATGCAAGGGATGAGCTACTTGTTTCGCGCGTGTTTCTTCCTCCCATTTCTCGCCATAATGCGGCGATTGGTGAGTCGGTATACGTCTCAAGGATCCATGATCCTATTCCAAATAGCCCGATCAAAATTCCAATTAGATACCAGATGAATGTCATGGTAGCGAATCCTTCGATTGCCTAATGTTTGCTGATTACACCGTCGTTAATTGTGGAGGCAATTTTTTGTCCAGCGGCGCTTCCAATAAGTCCGCCAACTACCCCTCCGATAATTCCTCCTGCAAGAATGCCGACGGGGCCTCCGAATGCGCCGATGGCTGCGCCGACTTTAGCCCCGAGGACAGCGCCACCGTAACCGGCTGCAGCGCTGGCAGCGCCCATCACGCCAGCCCGTGCTACCTTCTCGCCCTGTCCCATCTCCGGGTGGCGGTAGGAGTCCGACTGGTAGCTGTCGTAGGCGCTGACGACTCCGTCGAGGACTGCGCAAGCGCGGCCTGCGACTTTGCCTCCTACGCGAAGTGCGTCGGCTGTTTTGATCGCTCGACTGCCGCCCTTGACGGCGTCCACCCCCGGGACTTTCCAGTTCTTGAGGTTTCCTCGCTCGCTGATCTGCTTCCAGAGGGATGCGTCTTTGATTCCGGGCGGTGCCTGGTACTTGGCGCCCTTCGCCTGTAGGTAGATTGCCTCGGTTGCGTCGCCGACGGTATTGCGCATCGTGTCCACCCAGCCGGGCAGGCGAGTGGACGCGTTCAATCCCGTGGGAAATCCATACGTGCCGACGAATCTATTGAAGACGGGGAGGAGCGTCGACTCCCAGAGGGCGGGGTCGATACCCGCGAGGTCATCGCCGAACAGCATTTCCGCGTAGGCGAACTTCGTCTGATTGGTCTCGCAGCGTGAGCGCAGCGATGCAAAGAAGGCACCAAGGCCGCCCGGGATGTTTGCTGGGTGGCTCACGGTGACTGTCGTGCCGTCTTGTGAAACCGCCAGTCCCGCCTCCGTGGCGTCGGTGATGATGCCCTGAAACTCTGTCCTGATGGGCTTCATGGCACCCCCGTAGTCCTCCAGGGCGGATTTTAGCGAGCGGAAACATGACAGCGCGTGCTCGCTCGCGGAGATGACATTCGTCAGGTGCTCGACGACCGTGTTCACCAGCGCGGCTCTCTGATGTTCGACCATCCCGCGGGCGGCCGTCGCTTCGCCTATCGCCTCGTCGAGTGCTGCGATCGGTTTATCGCACTGGTCCTTCAGCGACAGGATCTCGTCTACCTTCACCGGAAAATCCCACGAAAAGGACTCGGCGAATTCTACGGTTCCTGCCGATTCGGGAACCGTTGAGGTAGCTGGAAGGGGGGGGCATCGCTTCACTCCGTTGGGACAATCGGGCGGCACGCATGTTGCGCGTCACTTAATCGTCAGGGTACTCCCGTTACTTCACAATCCGCAGCGCGATTCGGCTCAAGGGTGCGTTGTCTTGGCGTAGTGCCAGGTCAGAGGCGGTGTGATCAGGATGCGTTCTGAGATGCCGTGTGCCGTGGACGAGGTCACCTCGGTGGGGGTGGGGGCGGTATCGTATGCGCCATGACGACGCCCACCTTCGCCGACGTTGACGAGGCCCTCGCCCGAGATGACTACCGCGCGGCCCTGTCCCTCCTCGAATCCCTCGAGGTCGTGGGTGAGGACGCCTGCTACCGTCGCGACATTCAGGCCGCCGCCTGCGCCGACCGCCTCGGCATGTACCCCCTGTGCGAGGAATATGCGACGCGCGCACGCGCCTACGGCGACGACATGGCCGAGCCCTTCGCGCTCATCGCCCGCGCCCAGCGCCGCCAAGGCCTCGTTGAGGACGCGGAGGCCACGGCCTCGTCCGGCATGCGCCTGCACCCCCGATCCGCGGAGATCGCGCGCGAACTGACCCTCTGCCTCGTCGACCTGGGACGCTACGAGGAGGCGCTGCCCGTCTCCGAGATCGCCACCGACGGCCTTCCCAACGACGTCGAGCTCCTCATGGCGTACGGACGCCTGTGGGCACCCGTCGAACCCAACGGCGCCCAGTGGGCCTTCGGGCGCGCCACCGCAAACGCTCCTGACCTAGCCGAGGCGAAGTTCGCCTACGACTCCCTGGCCCACCCGCTCAAGGGAGCGGGGCGCTCCTCGTACGCCATCGAGATGGAGCCGGCCGTCGCCGAGGCCTACGGGCGGATGCTCAAGCGCGTGACCTTCGCCCTCGACAAAGCCTGGATTTTCGCCATTTTTGCGGGCTTCGGCTGCGGAATCGGCTACGTCGCGACCCTGCGTGTGATGACGGATGAGCTCGCGCTCTTCTTCTTCCTCCTGTACGCCGTCATGTCGCTGAGCGGCTACCTCATGACGTTCGCGCAGATCGCGCTCTTCAACCGCGTCCTCCCGCGAGGCGTGCGCCTGACGTTCAGGATCCTGCGCAAGCGCTTTCCGGACCTGGGGAGCTCCGTCATGGACTTCGTCCGCATGATCGTGCTGACGGGGCTCATTCTCTTCGGACTGATGGCGCTCACCCGCTGATCGCTGTCGCGGCGCAGTGCCGCCGCGCAGTTTCAGTGATAATAACGAGAAATTCTCATATTCTGACCATCGAAAAAGTGTCCAACTGGGTGTCTGACGGTTGCTTTGTAAGGCGCGAAAAATTAACGGATAGCGCTATTGTGAGGGCGTGACCTATCAGCCCTTGCAATTCGATGCCGCACCCCGGCCCTACCGCCTGGGGAACGACCAGCTGCGCCGCTACAACCGCGTGCGCGCCGGCCAGCGGACGCAAGGCCGCGTCAACATCGTGATCGACGTCGTCACCGTCCTCCTGATCGTCTCCGTCAGCGCCATCGTCGCCGTCGTCGAGCTCTCCTCCATGCCCGACACGACCCTCGAAACGCTCGCAGCCCTCGCGCTGGCCCTCATCCTCGGAGGAGGGCTCATCCTCCTCGCACTCCTCGCCGCACTCCTCGTCGCGGCCCGCCGCTGGCACCGCGAATGGAACGGCAACGAAGACCTCGTCATCTTCTCCGAATTCCACGCAGCCCTGCACGCCGCCCGGCAAGACGGCGCCATCATGACCGCCTGCGCGCGCATGCAGCTGGCCTGGTTCATCGGCTTCCTCGCCGTCGGTGGCATCGCCGTCGCCACCGAATCCGCGCTCCTCGCCGCCCTCGTCTCCCTACCCCTCGCCATGGGGCTCCTCAACTCCTGGCGCTCCTACCAAGCGCTGCGCCGCATCACCGCGCGAACCCTCTGACACGCGCCAGATCCGGCGACGCGCGCCGGGCAGTTGACGCACGTCGGGCCCGCACGCTCACGCGCACGGACCCGAATGCTTCACCCCGGCCTCGTCGGCGCGGGACGATAGAGAAACGTCAGCCCTTCGAGAGCCTCTCGCGCACAGCGCCCGCGCCGAACGTCAGCGCGGTCAAGGCCGCCTCCAGACCGCCCAGGGCCAGCCCCTGCCTCGTGTGGGCAAAACGAACGCCCTGCGCGCGGCGAGCCTCACCGCGGCGGAACAGCCAGCGCTCCACGCCGACCGTGATCATCGCCGAACCCAGCGCCGCACCCGCCAGAACCGCCAGCTCCGCCGGGTTCGCCTCCGTGACGCCCTCGAGCGGATCCTCGCCCGCCACGGGGGACGACTCCGAACAATCCGCGTCCTCATCGTCGTATGGCGGAAGCTCCGCAGGCTCCGGCAGCTGCGCTACCATCGACCAGCCGAGCACCCCCAGCAGGCCCGCCTTCACGAGACCGCGCAACGGACGCGAGCGCACGTAATCAGGCAGGGCGTACCAGGCGACGGTCGCGCCCACGCCCGCCGCAAATCCCGCGACCCGCGTCGGGTCCACCGAGCCAGCACACGGACAAGAACAGGTAGATGAGGCGGCCATGGCCAGTCCTTTCAATCGGGAGCGCGCGGATCAATCCGCGAGCAGGTCAAGCAGGTGAGAGACGACCTTTCCGCCCGAATAGGCGGAGCCGTCGTGCTGGTACTCGTTCGTGATGTAGTGGCGAGCACCGATCAAGTTGCCGGTGTCCAGGGACAGCTCGCGCGGCACGAACATGTCGTCGTAGTACACGGCCGCAGCCACCGGCACCGTGTTCTGCGCCAGCACGTCCGGCAGATACACGGGGGTTGCCTCCGTCGTCGACGCAAGAATCTCCGCGACGCCCTTCAGCGTCGCCAAGCCCGGGTCCTCGTCGAACACGCGCCGCATGAAGTGCTCGCCCGTCAGGTAGAAAGGCTCGCTCTCGTCCAGTGGGTTCGCGTCCTTCGCGAAGCCCGGGATCTCCTCGGCCAGGCGGTCCGCCGCCCAACCCGTCGCCGTGCCCACCAGGTCCGGCGTCGCGCACGCGTAGATGTACTCCTGGAACACGCCGTAAATCGGCGCAACATCCACCTGCGAGCCGATCGCCGCCAGGAACTGCGACGAGAGCCTGCGCTGGCCTCGAACGGACGTCCACGGGCCCTCCAGCAGGTAGTGCAGCTGATCCGTGTTGCCCTGGCCGCCCAGCATCATGCCGATCATGCGCAGGCGCGCGGGGGAGAGACGCTCACCCGTCGGCAGCGTCTCCTCCGTGTCCGCCAGGTGCGCGCACAGCTCGCGCACCGTGCGCTCGTCGCCCGGATGGCGCTGGAAGTACGTGCGGTTGCGCGCCGCCGTGCGCTCATACGTCAGGCGGTAGATGTCGTCCACATGGACGAGGCCGGGCAGGCCTCCCGTGATCAGGCTCGCCTTCAGGCCCTGGGGAGCCAGCGACAGGTACGAGGTCGTGATGAAACCACCGAAAGACTGGCCGAGCGTCGTCCACGGGTCATCCCCGCACAGCTCGCGGCGCAGCGCCTCCGCGTCGTACACGATCTGGTCCTGGCGGAAGTGGCGCAGGTACGAGGCCTTCTCCTCGTCCGTATCCAAGTGGGAGAGCGCCTGGGCGTCCATGCGGGTTGACTGGCCCGTGCCTCGCTGATCGAGGAGCACCACGCGGTAATCCTGCAGGAGACGATTCATCCACCCGCCGGTAAACGTGCCGAAACGCGGGCTCGAGTAGCCCGGGCCGCCCTGCAGGAACACCGCGTAAGGCGCGTCCTCGCGGCCCTTGCGTACGACCTCGCGCGCGAAAAGCTGAATCGTCGGATTGTCCTCGCCGGCGGGGCGCAGGTGATCAAGCGGAATGTCCAGACGGTGCTCGTAAACGGTGTGACCATGGTGCAGGTACGACTCTGTGTGCATGGACACAATGGTAGCGGTTTTGTGGCGGTGCCGTTGTGCCCGTGTGTTGTTGGGCTGCTGTTCCACGGGTGTTCTGGGTGCCGTAGGGTCTGGCCGCTTGTGGCTCCACGGGTGTTGCGGGCGCTGCGCGTGCTGTGCTGGCGGGCCGGGCTGCGCCGTGGGCGGCGGCCTTCCTGCTTGTGCTGCTTGTGGCCCACGGGTGTTCCGGGCACCGGCGAGCCTGGCCGCCCGCGAGATCGCCACACGCGAGCTTCGCTCGGAGTGGTCGATCTCGAAGCCCGCCCGTGCCCTCCGGTCCCTCCGGCGCCCTCCACACCTGTGGGGCCTGGTGTGCTGGCGTGTGGCTGGCTCGTCGCCTCGTTGTCCGGCCAGGCCCTGCCGCCACCTCATTGATTTCGCACGTAATTCCCCTGCGATTAGTTCAAATTTTGAATTCGTGTCGTTGGAATTGCAACGTTTTCGAGTGGTCTCGAAAAATGACCGCGTTAAATTACGTGCGAAATTTGGTTGGCGGTGGTGTCGTCGCAGCCCGCGGGTGCCGCAGCCTGGTTCTGTCGACCAGGTGGCCCGGTGGTGTGAAACCCCTGTCGCCTTTGCTCGCTGGTGCCTGTGTGGGAGTGACACCGCCATCGCCTTTGCGGGTAAGAAATGAGCGTTTTTGGCGCAGTTTTCGGGCGCAGAGGTGATGGCGGTTTCAGCGGCCCCTTGTTGGGGGTGAGCAGTGGTGTCGTTGGTTTCAGCGTCGCCATGTTTCTGCGTCCTGTGCGCGTTATTTGTCGCCCTGCTCGGCCGTGTGTGGGTGCGAGCGCGAAAAAGTTCGCCCTACGAACGAAAAATGGCTCAAAATGGGCGATTTGTGGTGTGCTGGGCGAGTTCTTTCGCGGAAGAGTTGCCGAACGGGGCGTGCTGGGCGGACGTTGCCGTGCCGTGCATGTCTGCCTTCCATGCCGACGAAACGGCGCGTATGCCGATAACCTATCCGCATCCGGACAACCTATCCGCGTAGGCGCAGGTGTGGTCCTCGCGCGTTCGCTGCATGAGCGGCGTCGGGATGTGTGCCCCGTGCAACGGTCGTCAATGTGGCGCGGTGGGGGTTTTGCGCGACATGACGCTGTTTGGGGGCGTGTCGTCGGCGTGTCGGAGCCTCATGTCGTGCAATTTCCCCCGTTTGGTGGTGGTGAGGCCGCGGCTTGAGGTGGTGTGGTGCCCAAAGTGCAGACCACCTCGGCGAAAAACGCTGAAAACGGGGTGTTACGGGCGAAGTGGTCTGCGTTTTGGGCACAACGGTGTCTATCATGGCGTGCATGCTCGCAGGTGAGCCCAGCATTCCGAGTGCTCACCCGATAGATCGCACGTTAACCCCTTGATGCGCGCGTAAACCCCTAGATATGCACCTGGGCGGGGCTGCCCACGCGCATCTCATCGGGTTAACGTGCGAGTTCAAGGGCCCACGCGCGCATCAAAGGGCCCAGGCCGCCACCTATCGGGTTAACGTGCGCGGTAACGAGCGCGCGGTCGACAACGGCGACGAACCAAAGCAATGTCGCATGCAATTCCCGTGAGTACATGTTGAGGTTTGGTGTCTAATCGTTGATATTCTGCGGTTTTTGAGCTTGTGACGATTTGTGTCGCGGGGGAATTGCATGCGACTTCTTTCTGGCAGTGGTGTCGTCGCCGCCCACGGGCACCGCAGCCGCACCACCGGGCGACGCCGCACCACCGGGCGCCGCCACGCGGCAGCGTCTTGCAGGATCAGAGCCAGTTCAGCAGAGCGATGTAGCAGACCGTTCCGATGCCGACACTCCACAGGAGCTTACGGCCGCTCAGCAGGTGCACCGCGACCGTCACGCCCGTCGCCACCAGCGCCGCCCACCAGCGGCCCGCCTCCTGCGCGCCCTGAGTTAGCGTCGAAAGCACGAGGATCAGCATGATGCCCGGCGGCATCCACACTGCCATGTTGGAGACGAAACGCGAATCGCGCAGCGGCTCCAGAATCTTGAACGGCAGAGCGCGCAACGTAAAGTCAATGACGAAGGTAATCGCCAGAAGCGCCAGCAGGTAGCCCAGCGTCGGAGTCACTGTGTGCCCCCTTCGGCCGCCTCATCTGCGGAGCGCAGGACGCCTCGGCGATGAAGGACGTGGCGGACCACCAGGCACGCGACAAACAGCAGTAGCGCGACCAGGAGGCGCTGGCCTGGCGCCACCACCATCGCCACCGCGAAGGAGGTGCCAGCCAGGAGGACCGAGGGCAACTCGCGTCTCGTGCGCGCCGCGTCCAGGGTCAGCGTGATGAACATGGCCGTCAGCGCGAAGTCCAGGCCCTCGATCTGCGTGGGGATCAACGATCCCGCCGATACGCCCACGAGGCTCGAGAGCACCCACGTTAGGTTAAAGACGACCTGCGCCGCCAGCAGCCGAGGCTTCGTCCAGCCGTTTGGGCGGGCGGTGGTCAGCGCGTAGGCCTCGTCCACGAGGGCGTACATCGAGAAGAGGCGCGCGACACGCCCCTCAATGACGTGCAATGGGAACGAGAATGCGTAAAACAGAAGGCGGAGGTTCATCAGCAGCATCGTCACCGCGATGACTGCCAGCGGCGTATTTTGCGAGGCCAGGGTCACGACGAGCAGCTCGGCCGACCCCGAGTAGGCGGTCAGGGACAGCGCTGGAGCCAACCACCACGGCAGTCCCAATTGGATGACGAGAACGCCGTATGCCAGGCCCAGCGGGATGTAACCCGCGGCCACGGGCGCCGTCATGCGCAGGCCTTCGAGGATCTCGCTGCGGGTAGGGCTAGCCGGCACGGGGAGGTTCACGGTGCGCGGTAGCTTGGGCATGGGTGCAATTGTGGCGTGTGAGGCGGCGGGTGTGCGCGCTGGCGGGGCCACGCGTGACGACTTGCACGCTCTCGCGGCGACAGTGTTCCGCGAAGCGGGAAGGAGCCTCGTCACAGACCTGTCACATAGTTTCACAACGGGAAATAGCCCTCGCGCAATAAACCCTCCGGTGGAAATATCGTTTTCATCGCCGAGGAGCAAACCTCGGCGCTTCCATGAAAAACGCAGATCAGGAGCCCACATGAGCGCCACTCACGCACGCAAGAAGCCATTCCTTCGACTCGCCACGGCCGCTGTCGCCATGGTCGCAGCCCTCGGCATGGCCGCATGCTCCGGTGGCGCGTCCACCTCCTCGTCCTCCTCGTCGAGCGCGCAGGTCGGCGACCGCAGCCCCGAGCAGATCAAGGAAGCCGGCGAGATCGTCATCGGCATCTTCTCCGACAAGGCTCCCTTCGGCTACATCGACGCCGACGGCAAGCCCGCCGGATACGACGTCGTCTACGGCGACCGCATCGCCGCCGACCTGGGCGTCACCGCCAAGTACGTCCCCGTCGATGCCGCCGCTCGCACCGAGGTCCTCGCCTCCAACAAGGTCGACATCACCCTGGCGAACTTCACCGTCACGCCCGAGCGCGCCGAGAAGGTCGACTTCGCGAACCCGTACTTCAAGGTCTCCCTCGGCGTCGTCTCGCCCACCTCGGCGGAAATTACGGACGTGAGCCAGCTGGACGGTAAGACCCTCATCGTCACCAAGGGCACGACCGCCGAGGCCTACTTCGAGGCCAACCACCCCGAGGTCAAGCTCCTCAAGTTCGACCAGTACTCCGACGCCTACCAGGCCCTCGAGGACGGCCGCGGCGACGCCTTCTCCACCGATAACACCGAGGTCATCGCCTGGGCGATCCAGCACCCCGGGTTCAGCGTCGGCATCAAGAGCCTGGGCGAGACCAGCTACATCGCGGCCGCCGTCAAGAAGGGCAACACCGCCCTCCTCGACTGGCTGAACAACCAGCTCGTCGAGCTCGGCAAGGAGAACTTCTTCCACAAGAACTACGAGCAGACCCTCGCCCCCGTCTACGGTGACGCCGCGACCCCCGACGACCTCGTCGTCGAAGGCGGCGTGGACACCACCTCCACCAACTGACAGGTACGAGGCCGTGGCCCCTCCCGGGTCCGCCCGCCGCGGGTGATCGCCCGGACCGGCCACGGCCTCGTCCCAGATTTTTCCTATGAATCTCGACATCCTGGCGCGATATGCGCCCCTGTACGTCGACGCCGCCATCCTGACCTTAAGGATCGCGGCCATCGGCATCGTCGGCTCCCTCGCGGTGGGCCTGCTCGTGGCCGCGATCCGGCAGTACCGGATCCCCGTCGCCGCCCAGATCGCCGCTGCCTACGTCGAACTGTCGCGCAACACGCCGCTGCTCGTGCAGCTCTTCTTCATCTACTTTGGCCTGCCGCGCGTGGGCATCAAGTGGAGCGGCGAGACCTGCGCGATCGTCGGACTCATCTTCCTGGGCGGTGCCTACATGGCCGAGGCCCTGCGCTCCGGCCTCGACTCGGTCGCCACCATCCAGTGGGAGTCGGCGTCCGCGCTCGGTCTCACGCGCACCCAGACGCTGCGCCACGTCGCCCTCCCGCAGGCGATTGCGACCTCCGTGCCGCCGCTCGCCGCCAACGTCATCTTCCTCATCAAGGAAACATCCGTCGTCTCCGTGGTCGCGCTGCCCGACCTCGTGTACGTCGCGAAAGACCTCATCGGCATGTCCTACAACACCTCCGAGGCGCTGATCCTCCTGGTCGTCGCCTACCTGGTGATCCTCCTGCCCGTGTCCATCGCGGCCCGACTCATCGAAAAGAAGGTGCGCCGTGGCGGATTTGGGAATTAACGTCATCTTCGAGGGCCGCAACCTCGTGCGCATTCTCGAGGGCCTGGGCGTCACCGTCGGCATCTCCGCTCTGTCCGTCGTGTTGTCGCTGGTGCTCGGCGTGTTCGTCGGCCTCGGCATGCGCTCGCGGTGGCGAGCCCTGCGCTGGCTCATGCAGCTCTATCTCGAGTTCGTGCGCATCATGCCTCAGCTCGTCCTCCTGTTCGTGGCCTATTTCGGGCTCACGCGCGTCGCGGGGATCAACCTGGACGGCATTACCGCCTCCGTCCTCGTCTTCACCCTGTGGGGCGGCGCCGAAATGGGTGACCTCGTGCGAGGCGCGCTCATCGCGATCCCGCGCCACCAGTACGAGTCCGCCTACGCTCTGGGACTCACCCCGAGGCAGACCATGCGCCGCGTCATCCTGCCGCAAACTCTGCGCGCTCTCGCGCCCCCGGCCGTCAACCTCATCACCCGCATGGTGAAGACGACCTCTCTCGTCGTCCTCATCGGCGTCGTCGAAGTCCTCAAAGTCGGACAGCAGATCATCGACGCCAACCGCTTCAACTACCCGACCGCCTCGCTGTGGATCTATGGCCTGATCTTTGCGCTGTACTTCCTCATCTGCTGGCCCATCTCGCTCCTCTCACGCCACATGGAGAAAACATGGCAGAACTGACCTCCGACCCGCAGCTGCGCCTCGTCGACCTCGACAAGACCTACCCCGGCGGCCACCACGCCCTGCGCGGCGTTTCCCTCGACGTCGCCGACGGTGAAGTCGTCGTCATCATCGGCCCCTCCGGCTGCGGCAAGTCCACGCTCCTGCGCACGATCAACGGCCTCGAGCCCATCAACTCCGGGCAGATCCTCTTCGACGGGACAGACCTGGCCGCTCCCGGCGTTTCCTGGCCCGAGGTTCGCCGCCGCATCGGCATGGTCTTCCAGTCCTACGAGCTCTTCCCCCACCTGACCGTCATGGGGAATCTGACGCTCGCCCCCGGCCTCGTCGCGGGAGAAGCGCGCGCCGACGCGAGCGCGCGGGCACTGAAACTGCTCGAGCGCGTCGGACTGGCGGACCGCGCCGACGACTACCCGCGTCAGCTCTCCGGCGGCCAGCGCCAGCGCGTCGCCATCGTGCGCGCCCTCATGATGGACCCCGAGATCCTCCTCCTCGACGAGGTCACGGCCTCCCTTGACCCGGAGATGGTGCGCGAGGTCCTCGACGTCGTCCTCGAGCTGGCTCGCACCGGCATGACGATGCTCATCGTCACGCACGAGATGGGCTTCGCCCGCGCGATCGCCGACCGCATCGTCTTCATGGACGAGGGGCGCATCGTCGAGGTCGACCCGCCGCGCAAGTTCTTCGCCGATCCTTCCTCGGATCGCGCGCGCAAGTTCCTTGACATCTTCAGCTTCGAGGGCGCCAAGCTGTAAGCGCGACATGGCTCCTCGCAGAGGGGTCTGCGCCCCCGTTGTGGTTTTTGTTGCTGCGCGCCCCTGCCGCTTTCCGGGTGCCGGAGGGATTGACCTTGCTGGGCCGGCTGCTTGGTGCACCCGTGGGCGGCGGCCCGCCCGCTCGAAAAGCCACACGCGAGCCTTCGACTCGGAGTGATCGATCTCGAAGCCCAGCCAGGCCTTGCCGCCGCCCACGGGCGCCGCAGCCTGGATCAGCAGTGTGCCGGCCCGGCACCTTCCGCGTTCTGGCTTGTTGCTAAGTGGTGTAACACCACTTAGCGGGGTATTACACCACTTCCCAGGGGGTGTAATGCTCCCTAAATGGTGTAATCCTCCCTAACTGGTGCAGTGTCGCGTATGTGCCGCCGGGGCTTGCGGATAGGAAACGGGTATGCGGATAGGTTACGAGGATGCGGATACCTTAATAACCTATCCACATGCGCATAACCTATCCGCATGTGCACAACCTATCCGCGTAAGGGGCTGGGGCGGACCGGGACGCGTGCGACTGGTTGTCAAGACGTAACTTCTCAGCGCCGCGGCCCGGTGCTCCGCGCGATCACTCGGCGCACCTGGAGTTCGCCCGCCGAGCTCCTCTCCGACAGAACCCCGGCTCAGGAGATCAGCGTCGACTGGTGGTGCACCATGATCAGGCGCGCCTCGCCGGAGGTCGCCGGCGCCCACACGCTGGATTCCAGTGAAGCACCGCCCTCCCAGCGCACCCGGTAGCGGGTCAGGAACGCTCCACCCAGATCGTGTGCGTCGATGCGGCCGATCGCCGGGGAAGCGGGCGAGGGCCCCGCCAGCGTCGTGGTCGCGCCGCCGCCCGGCCAGATGCGCGTCGTGCGCTCGTCGGTCATGCCCGCCAGCGCCTCCTCGTCACCGCCGGTCCACGCCAGGATGAACTCGCGCTCGCGGGCGATCGCGTCCTTAGTGGTCGCCGCGCTCACGGACGAGGCCGGGGCCGCCTGGGCGGGTTCGCTCGCCTTGGTGGACGCGGAGAAAACGCTGGGATGCGAACGGAAAGTCGATGTGGTGGACTCGTTTGTGGTGCCGTCGCGTGAAGCGGGCGTAGCGGTGGTCGTGGCGGCCTCGGTGTGCTCCTGCCCAGCAGGCGTGCTCGCGCCGTGCTCCACAGCGTCGTGCGTCTCAACCGATGCGGACGCAGCGTCGCGTAAACCACCGCCGCCCCCGAACCCGGGGCCTGGCTCGGGCGTGCGTCCCGCCTGGTAGGCCTCGGCGCACGCGCGCGCGAGGTCGTCGGCGCGCTCGTTCATGCGGTGCCCGGCGTGGCCCTTGACCCATTCGAAGGTGACGTGGCGCCCTTCCATGGCGCGGTCGATCTCCTGGATGAGCTCCAGGTTCTTGATGGGCTTCTTGTCGGCTTTCGTCCAGCCGCGCTTCTTCCAGCCGAGCCGCCACTTGGACACGACGTTGATCGCGTACTGCGAGTCGGCGAGGATGTGCAGCTCCTCGCCGGTCTCGGCCGTGGCCTCGAGCAGACGCAGAATAGCGGTCAGCTCACCGAGGTTGTTGGTGCCCTGCGGCCAGCCGCCCGCGTCCCACGTGTCCTCGTCCACGTACCAGGCCCATCCCGCGGGCCCGGGATTGCCGAGGGAAGAACCGTCTGCCGCCGCCGTAATCGTCATGCCCTCATCCTATCGGCATCCCGAGGCCTGATCGGAAGGGGGACGAGGCAGGGGTGCAGTGCCGCTGTCTCGCGCGGTTGGTGGGGACGAGGCCGGGGCCGCGCGCCCCTCGTGCCCTAGACTCTGGGGGTGGGCGCGACCGTGCCCTTTATCGCGACGAAAGGAATGAGACGCGTGCCGGACCGCCTCGAGGAGCGCAATGAAACGGGTGTCGACACGCAAACACGCGGTAGCTCCAGGACGTCGAGGCACGCCCGCCGATGGGCGCTCCTCGTTGTCGTGCTCTCGGTTGCCGCGCTGGCGTGGAGCTGCGTTTTTCACGGGACATTAACCCGAAAGCCGATCGGTTTCCTCACGACGAACGATGCGGTGATTGCTCTGCGCCTGGGGTCCGGATGGTCCACGGTGGCCGAGGATTTCCGGTATGACGATTATGACGGCTGGGTTGTGCTTCTCGACGCCGATGGGCACGGTCAGGTCGTTGCCGTCGACAATGTGTTTAACGGCGATGTGCTGTGGGATGAACGGGGTGTCTTCTACGGGTCGCCGTCTTTTGACTACCTCACGACGGGGGAGGAGACCCGGCGAATCGGACGAGAACGCTTCAGTGATGAGCATCAACGCTACGTGCTCCCTGATGGCGCGCTTGCGGTCGTGCACGGCGAAGAGTTTGGGTTTCAGGTTGAGACCGTCGACGTCGATGGGCGTGTGACGAGCGCCGAGAATGACAAGACGAGAGGCTCTGTCGGGCAGTGTGGGTCGCGAATCTTGGCGATCACCGACACGAAGGAGTCTCCTGGCATCAGTGCCGCCGCGTTCGCGGCGCAGGCTGCTCGATCGGGTGACGAGGAGCTGCCGACCGCCCTCGCGGCTGTTGTTCAGCTCAATGATCATGACGGTGAGGCGTCGCCAGTCCTCGCGGTAGCGCCCATGATCGACGACGTATCCCCGCGGCAGCACATGTTCGACTGTGAGGGGGATGTCGTGACGGTGCCGAGCGTGAGGGAGGAGGAGGCCGGTGCCTCGAGCAACGGTGCGACGAACGAGCGGCAGCGAACGCTGGTTCTCCAGCGGTGGGACCTGTCGACGGGGCAGCACACGATTATTCCCGTGGTCG